>NZ_JBEOWJ010000001.1:21068-603915 GCF_040295965.1 Streptosporangium sp. NPDC002544
CTCACGCCCCCGCCAGGGCATCGTGACGCTGGAGCACCGGGGCCTCAACCAGGACGGCACCGTCGTCTGCCGCCCCCGCCGTTTCCGCTCAGGCCCGTGCGGCCTCGTCCTCGGGAGCGAAATTGACCAGCGCGGTCCGCCGGGCGCGGCAGACGACGGTGCCGTCCTGGTTGAGGCCCCGGTGCTCCAGCGTCACGATGCCCTGGCGGGGGCGTGAGGCGGAGGCCCGCTTGTCGATGATCTCGCTCTCGCAGTAGAGGGTGTCACCGATGAACACCGGCGCGGGGAAGGAGATCTCGCCGAAGCCGAGGTTGGCCACCGTCGTCTTCTGGGTGAGGTCGCCGACGCCGATCCCGCACACGATGCCCAGCGTGAGCAGGCTGTTCACCAGCCGCTGGCCGAACTCGCTCTCGGCCGAGCGGACCGCGTCCAGGTGCAGGGACTGGGCGTTCAGGGTGATGCTGCAGAACAGCACGTTGTCGGCCTCGGTGATGGTGCGGCCGGGCTCGTGCTTGAAGACGTCACCGACGTGCATCTCCTCGAAGTAGAGCCCGCGCCGGGTGTGTACGGTCACCGTTGATCCCTCATTTCGCTGTGGTCACTGCTCCGGACGCGGACATCAGTCCGGCCCGGTGGTCGGGGTGGGCGACGGAGGCGAGTGACTCCGCGCGCTCGGCCCGGGTCCTGCCGCGCAGCCAGGCGACGCCGTATTCGGTCACGACCACGTCGGGTGTGTGCCGGGGGACGGTCACCACCGCGTCGGACGCCAGCGCGGGGACGATCCTGCTGTGCCGGCCGTCGGCGGTCCTGGAGCCGATCGCGATGACGGACAGGCCGCCGGGTGACCCGTAGGCGCCCTCGACGAAGTCGATGCTGCCGCCGATCCCCGAGACCTGGATTCCGCGTACGGTCTCGGAGTTGACCTGGCCGAACAGGTCGACCTCGACGGCCGAGTTGACCGACACCACGCCGGGCAGGCCGCCCAGGTGCCAGGGTGTGTGGCCGGTGCGGCTGTCGAAGACGCCGATCGCGGGGTTGCGGTCGGCGAAGTCCATCAGGATCCGGGTGCCCATGAGCTCCACCGCCGAGATCGCGGGGGAGGGCATCACGCTCAGCGGGCTGAGCACGCCGCGCTCGAAGAGCGCCACCATGGCGTCGGTCGCCATCCCGATGACCTGGGCGCCGCGCAGGTCACTGTGTGCCAGGCCGTGGATGAGGGACTCCGGGATCGAGCCGAGGCCGAACTGCAGCACGGGCCGCTCCGGCAGCAGGTCCAGGACGTGCGCCGCGATGCGGTCGCTGACCTCGTCGCGGGCCGCCTCGTGGAACTCGCACATCGGGGTGTCGGCCTCGACCAGCGCGGTGATCTCCGAGACGTGCAGGGTGGTGTCGCCGTACGTGCGGGGGACCAGCGGGTCGACCTCCGCGAGCACGACCCGCGCCCGCGTGACGGCGGCCCTGACATAGCTGGCGGACGGGCCCAGGCTGCAGTATCCGTTCCGGTCCGGCGGCGACACCCGCACCAGCGCGGCGTCGGTGTTCCAGTGGTCGAACAGGCCGGGGACGGCGGAGGCGCGGGTCGGCACGTACTCGCCGAACCCGGCGGCGACCGAGCGCCTGGCCGGGCCGTAGGGGTGCCAGGTGAGGTAGCGCAGGTGGCCCTGCCGTACGGCGTCGAGGAACGGGTAGCCGCCCAGTTGGAGCCCTGAGTAGAGGGTGGGGGCGTGGAGCAGGTCCGCGGTCTCGCCCAGGGCGCGGAGCAGGGTCTCCGGTGTGCCGCAGCCTGGGGCGCCCACGATGTGGGCGTTCTCCGGGAGCAGGCGGACGGCCTTTTCTGGTGGGAGCGTGCTGGGAGGTGGCATGGAAGCGCAGCCAATCGTCGTGCGGGGAGGCCGGCACAGAACGCGCGCCGAACCCGCGAGGGCACTCGCGCAACGCTTAACCGTAATGCCGCCGAGACTGTGAAGCAAGTGCTTGATTAACGTTGACATGGCAGGCAGGAGGCCGATAGCGTCAAGTAAAGCGAGCGCTTGATTTACGTTTCTCCTGGAGGAAGCGGTCGTGACACTCGTCATCCAACAACTCGTGAACGGCCTCGCCCTCGGAGCTGTCTATGCGCTGTTCGGCGTGGGGTTCGCACTGATCCTCACAAAGATGGGCGTGCTGAACGTCGCCCACGGCACCTTCGCCACCTGGGGTGCCCTGGTGGCCTACCTCGCCGTGGTGGACCTGGGTCTGCCCTTCCCCCTGGCCCTGCTGGCGGGGGCGATGGCCGCCGGGCTCATCGGAGTTCTGGCGGACATCGTGGCCTTTGAACCGCTGCGTCGTCGCAATGCGGGCCATTTCGCGCCGATCATCGCCAGCATCGGTGTGTGGATCATATTGCTCACCGCCGCTCAGGCGGTGAGCAAGGACTCCGCGACCAGCTTCCCCGACCGCGCGGTCCAGGCGAGCCCGATCCGGCTGGGGGACCTGGTGATCCTCCCGGCGCAGTTGCTCAACATCGTCGCCGCGCTGCTCGTGGCCATCGGGCTGCACCAGGTGCTCACCCGCACCCGGTTCGGCGCCGCGGTCCGCGCGGTCTCCGTCGACCCGAGGTCAGCCACCGTCGTGGGGGTCAACTCGGCCCGCACGCTCCGGCTCGTCGCCTTCACCGCGGCCGCCATCGCCGGGCTCGCGGGTGTCCTGGCCGGTCTGTCCTCGAACAACGTCTCGTTCGACCTGGGCGAGGCGCTGCTGCTCAAGGGCTTCGCCGCGGTGGTCGTCGGGGGCTACGGGGACATCCGGGGGGCAACCCTGGCCGGTTTCATGATCGGCATCCTTGAGGTGGTCAGCGCCCAGTACATCTCCTCGGGCTTCCGCGACGCGATCACATTCGGCGTGCTGCTCGTCATCCTCGTGGTTCGCCCACAGGGGATGTTCGGCGAACGCCGACTGAGCCGCGCCTAGTCCACGCTTCATGGCTGAAGAGGTCGAGAGCACATGAACATCGCTGCCTGGAGCACGACTCTGCAGTTCGCGGGAGTCAGCGCGCTCTTCGCGCTCAGCATCTACGCCTCCCTGTGGACCGGCGTACTCAGCCTGGCGCCGGTCTTCTTCGGCGCGGTCAGCTCGTTCACCTTCGGATGGGCGGTGCTGACCTTCGGGCTGCCCCCGGTGGCGGGGATCGCCATCGGCGCCGTGGGCGGAGGGCTGCTGGGGATCCTCACCGCGTTCCTGGTCCTGCGGCTGGACAGCCACTACCTGGCGATGGCCACGATCGCGCTGGTCCTCATCGGCCGCGTCCTGGTGATCAACCTGGAGGGCTTCACCGGGGGCGCGGCCGGCATGCTGGTCCCCGGCGACCTGGGCACCTGGTTCTGGTGCCTCGGTTGCCTGGCGCTCGCCACCTTCGTGCTGGCCCGGCTGCGCGGCTCGCGCTTCGGGCTGGCGGCGTCCGCGGTACGGGAGGACCCGGCCGTGGCGCAGTCCCTGGGGATCGCTCCGCGTACCGTGCAACTGGTGGGCTTCGTGCTGTCCGGGGTGTTCGGCGGTGTCGCGGGCGTGCTCCAGTCGAGCTTCCTGCAGTACATCGGGCCGGACACGTTCTACACGCACATGGGCTTCGTCACCCTGGCCGCGGTGGTCCTCGGCGGGGCCTATCACTGGTTCGGCCCGGTCATCGGCGCCGTGGTCTTCACCGCTCTGCCCGAGCTGCTGCGCGGCCCGCTCGGCGAGTTCGACGACATCGTCACCGGCCTGCTGCTCATCCTCATCATCGTCTACCTGCCCCGCGGGCTGGTCGACCTACGGAGGTTCCGCATGCTGCGGAGGAGTCCGGGCGCCAGATCCGAGACCGCGCACGAGAAGGCAATCGGCAAGGAGGCGGTGGTCCCCGAATGAGCACCATGCCGGTCCAGGACAGCCCCGGTGACGTCCTCGCGGTCGAGATCGAGGGCCTCGTCAAGACGTTCGGCGGCCTGCGCGCGGTGTCCGACGTGAACATGCGGGTTCCGCAGCGGAGCATCTACGGCCTGCTCGGCCCGAACGGGGCAGGCAAGACGACCGTCCTGAACATGATCAGCGGTTTCCTGTCGCCCGACAGCGGCGCGATCCGGGTGCACGGCAAAGAGACGCACGGCCTGGTCCCCTACCGGATCGCCCGCGAGGGTGTGGCGCGCACCTACCAGAACATCCGGCTCTTCCCCGGCATGACCGTCCTGGAGACGGTCGCCACCGGCGCGTACACCCGGCGGCGCTCCACCATCCTGGGCGCGATCACGCTGAGCCGCGCCGAGCGCAGGGAGCGGGCCGAGGTCAAGGAGAAGGCGCTCGGCCTGCTCGAGCAGGTGGGTGTCGAGGCATCCCCCGACGCGCTGGCCGAGACCCTCTCGTACGGCGAGCAGCGGCGGGTGGAGATCGCCAGGGCGCTCGCCACCGAGCCGAGGGTGCTCCTGCTCGACGAGCCGACCGCCGGCATGAACGACGCGGAGTCGCAGCAGATCGGCGAGCTGCTGCTGCGGCTCAGGAGCGAGGGCCTGACCCTGGTCCTGATCGAACACAATATGCGGCTCGTCGAGGAGTTCTGCGACGAGGTGACCGTCATGAACTCCGGCGCCGTGCTCGCCGTGGGCACCCTCGCGTGGTGCCTGGAACAACCCGATGTCAGGGAGGCCTACTTTGGCAAGCGATCCGATGCTCGGCGTATCGAGACTCTGCGCCGCGCACGGCGTGGTTGAGGCCGTCCGGAACGTCGACATCCAGGTGCCGAAGGGTGCGCTCGTCGCGCTGGTCGGGGCCAACGGGGCCGGCAAGACGACGACCTTGAACTCCATCGCCGGGCTGCACCGGCCGGCGTCGGGCACGGTCCTGGTCGGTGGCAAGGACGTCACCGGCTGGCCCTGCCACCGGCTCGTCCGGGCGGGCGTCGCCCTGGTGGCCGAGGGGCGCAGGATCGCACCCTCGCTCACCGTGCTGGAGAACCTGGAGCTCGCGACGTACGCCAAGCGTAGGGACAAGGCCGACTTCCAGCAGCAGATCGATCGGGTCTACGACCTGTTCCCCGTCCTCGCCGCCCGGCGGACCCAGTACGCCGGGCTGATGAGCGGTGGGGAGCAGCAGATGCTGGCGGTGGGCAGGGCCCTGATGACCCGGCCCGATGTGCTGCTCCTGGATGAGCCGTCGATGGGGCTCGCCCCTTCGATCGTCGACGTCCTGTTCACCACCATCTCCACGCTGCACGAGACGGGCTCGACCATCCTGCTGGTCGAGCAGAACGCGGAGTTGGCGCTCGCCGTCAGCGACTACCTCTACGTCATGCACCGCGGCGCGATCGTCGCCGAGGGGGACCCGGACTCGCTCAGGTCGCGCCCCGAGGTCATGACCGCCCTGTTCGGTTAGGACATGACCCGGCCGGATCAGCGCCCCCATTCCACCTGGAGCCAAGGAGCCAAGGAGCCAACTCAGTGAGCGAAATCAGATTGGACGGGCAGGTCGCCGTCGTCACCGGTGCGGGCCGCGGGCTCGGCCGCGCGCACGCGCTCCTCCTCGCGGAGCGCGGAGCGGCCGTCGTGGTGAACGACGTCGGCGCGGCACTGGACGGCGCCGGCGCGGAGCTGACCCCCGCCGAGCAGGTGATCAAGGAGATCACCGAGGCGGGCGGGCGCGCGGTGGCCGACGCCACCGACATCAGCACCCCCGAGGGCGCCGCGCAGGTGGTCGCCCGCGCGGTCGAGACCTTCGGCCGGCTGGACATCCTGGTCAACAACGCCGGGATCCTGCGCGACAGGACGATGGCCAAGCTGAGTCCGGCCGAGGTGGACCCGGTGCTCGCGGTCCACCTGGGCGGGACCGTGTGGATGACGAAGGCCGCCTGGCCGCTCTTCACCGAGCAGCGGTACGGGCGGATCATCAACACCACCTCCGCCGCCGGCCTGTTCGGCAACTTCGGCCAGACGGCCTACGCGGCGGCCAAGGCGGGCATCATCGGCGTCACCAAGACGCTGGCCCTGGAGGGTGCCCGCCACGGCATCCAGGTCAACGCCATCGAGCCGGGCGCGCGCACCCGGATGACCGAGGACCTGCTCGGCGATCTGGCCGACAGCCTCGACCCCGCGCTGGTCTCGCCCCTGGTGGTCTGGCTCGCCGACCGGGAGTGCACGGTGAGCGGTGAGGTGTACAACGTCGGCGGCGGGCGCGTGGCGCGGGTGGTCGTCGCCCAGGCGCCGGGCTACTTCTCCCGCTCGGTGTCGCCCGAGGAGATCCGCGACAACTGGGACCAGGTCAACGATCTGGCGGATCTGTCCGTCATCGAGGACTTCAAACAGGAGCTCGACCTGCTGGTACGGCGGCTTTCCTGACCCACCCGACCCCGCCGGGGCAGGCGGCCGCGTCCAAATAGTAAAGCAAGCGTTTGATTTATCAAGCAAGCGTTTGATAAGCTCCGGGCGGGCTGAACTCTCCGGCCAACTCACTGCAGAAGGACAAGCGTGAAGTTCACTTACTTTCACCTGATGCCCTTTGACGGGCTTCCTGAGGACTTCGCTCAGAAACACCGGAGCGTCTGGGTGGACATCGACCCGCGCCTCATGGATGTGCAGCGGATCCACCATCTCTACAACGACTACCTGGACGAGCTTGAGCACGCGGCGCGAATGGGCTTCGACGCGATCGGCGTCAACGAGCACCACAGCAACGCCTACGGCCTGATGTCGAGCCCGAACATGATGGCCGCCTCACTGGCCCGCCGCACCGCCGACACCGACGCGAAGATCCTGGTCATGGGTGACGCGGTGCCGCTGTACAACCCGCCCATCCGGATCGCCGAAGAGCTCGCCATGCTCGACGTGATCAGCGGCGGCCGGCTCATCACCGGGTTCCCGCTCGGCAGCAGTCAGGACACCAACTACGCCTACGGCATCAAGCCCGCCACCGTGCGTGAGCGGTACTACGAGGGCTTCGAGCTGATCCTCAAGGCATGGCAGTCCCAGGAGGTGTTCAGCCACAACGGCCGGTTCACCAAGCTGCGCTACGTCAACCCCTGGCCCAAGCCGCTCCAGCAGCCGCACCCGCCCATCTGGGTGCCCGGCAGCGGCTCCCTGGAGACCATGGACTTCGCCATCAGGCGCGAGTTCCCGTTCTTCTTCCTCTCCTACTTCGGCACCGAGTTCTCCAGCTCGATGCTGCGCCGTTTCTGGGACCGCGCCGAGGCCGCCGGCGTCGACGACAACCCGTACCGGGTGGGCATGTTCCAGCCGATCCTGGTCGCCGACACCGACGAGGAGGCCAAGCGCCTCTACGCCGACCACGTGAAGTACTTCTACCGCCGGTGCACCCACACCTACCCGGGCTTCGCCGAGGCTCCCGGCTACAAGAGCGTCGAGTCCCTCGCCGCGGTGCTCCCGCCCCCGGGTGCGAAGTCGACCGCCAGGCCGGACAGCTTCCGGGCGGCGAAGGAGTACGAGTGGGAGGACTTCGTCGACCTCGGCATCATCATCGCGGGCAGCCCCAGCACGGTCAGGGAAAAGCTGGAGCACCTGTCGACCACGATGCGCATCGGCAACTGGATCGCCCTGATGCACATCGGCGACATGCCGCGTGACAAGGCGATGAACAACATCGAGCTGTTCGCCACCAAGGTGGCGCCCGGCCTGTCCGGGGTCTTTTCCGATTACGAGCACAGATGGTGGCCCAAGCCGATCCCCGGCTTCGAGCCGGCGCAGGTGGCTCCCGTGAAGGCGGTGGCGAAGTGAGCATCCGGCACGACTTCGAGGGCCCGCACCAGGGCGACCTCACGATCGTCGACGAGTACGGCACGGCCGACGGCCCCGTTCTGGTCTACCTGCACAGCGAGTGGGGGGCGTTCGAGGAGCCCCCGCTCTCCGGCGAGCTGCTGGAGACCGGCCGGGTCCTCGTCGTCCACCTGCCAGGCTGGGGTGCCTCCACCTCGGTCCGCCCCGCCTCCAGCCTCGCCGACATGGCCCTGGCCGTCTGGTGGGCGCTGGACCGGCTGGAGACCGGTACCGTTCGCCTGGTCGGGCACGGCATCGGGGCCACGCTGGCCGCCGAGATGGCCGCGGCCCAGCCCGGCCGCGTCGAGTCCCTCGCGCTGATGGCGCCGTGGGGCATGTTCGACGAGGCCGACCCCGGAGCCGACATGTTCGCGCTGTTGCCCCGGGACCTCGCCCCGCTGGTCTACACCGACCCGAACGGCCCGGTCGCCGCCGCGCACCTGCCGAAGCCCGCCGACGCCCACGAGGCCGGGCTGGCCGTCATCCGCCGGGTCCAGGTGCTGGGCGCCGCGAGCAACTACCTGTTCCCCATCCCGGACACCGGGATCGCCGAACGGCTCTACCGGCTCGCCGACGTACCGGTGCTGCTGCTCTGGGGCGCGCAGGACGGCGTGGTGCCGGCCTCCCTCGCCGGCCAGTGGACCGAGCACCTGCCGCACGCGCGCAGCGTGGTCGTCCAGGACGCCGCGCACATGCTCCCCTACGAGTCCGCCGACGCGCGCAAGCTCATCCTGGAGTTCACCGGCGCCGCGAACCCGTCGGCCAGGTCGGCATGAGGCGTGAGTACGCCGACCCCGACCACGAGCTGATCGCCTCCGCGATCCGCGACCGGTGCGCCGAGTTCCCCGATGAGTACTGGGCCTCCTGCGACCAGGAACACCGGTTCCCGTGGGAGTTCTTCAACGCCATGGCGGAGGGCGGCTGGCTCGGGATCGCGCTGCCGGAGGAGTACGGCGGCGCGGGCCGGGGCGTCACCGAGGCGGCGATCCTGCTGCGCGAGGTCGCCGCGTCCGGGGCGGCCATGAACGGCTGCACGGCGCTGCACATGAACCTCTTCGGGCTGCAGCCGGTGCTCAAGTTCGGCAACGAGCGGCTCAAGAAGACGTTCCTGCCCCCGTCGGCCGAGGGCAGGCTGCACGTCGCCTTCGCGGTCACCGAGCCGGACGCCGGCACCGACACCTCCCGGATCAAGACGATGGCCGAGCGCGACGGCGACGGCTGGGTGATCTCCGGCCAGAAGATCTGGACGAGCAAGGCGCTGGAGTCCGACGTCGCGCTGATCCTGGCCCGCACCTCCCCCGCGCCCGACGAAGGGCGGCGCCGGTTCGAGGGCCTCAGCCTGTTCCTGATCGACCTGGACCGCGACCACGTCGACATCCGGCCCATTCCCAAGGTGGGCAGGAATGCCGTCGCCAGCTGCGAGACCTTCTACGACCGGCTACCGGTGGAGGGCTGGCGCCTGGTCGGCGAGGAGGGCAAGGGCTTCAAACACATCCTGTCCGGCATGAACCCCGAGCGGATCCTGATCGCCGCCGAGGCCATCGGGATCGGCTACGCGGCACTGCGCCGCGCCACCGAATACGCCAAGGTGCGCGAGGTCTTCGACCGGCCGATCGGCAGCAACCAGGCCATCAGCCACCCGCTCGCCGACGCCTACGCGCGCCTTGAGGCCGCCTGGCAGATGACCATGGTGGCGGCGGGCCGCTATGACGCGGACCTTTCCTGCGGCGCCGAGGCGAACATCGCCAAATATCTGGCCGCGCAGGCCGGGTACGACGCCGCCGACCGGGCCGTACAGACCCACGGCGGGCTGGGGTACGCGCACGAGTTCCACGTCGAGCGCTACTGGCGCGAGGCACGGATCATGCGGCTGGCTCCGGTCAGCCAGGAGATGTCCCTCAACTTCATCGCGCAGCAGGTCCTCGGTCTGCCGCGCAGCTACTGA
Source organism: Streptosporangium sp. NPDC002544 (assembly GCF_040295965.1). NCBI lineage: Bacteria > Bacillati > Actinomycetota > Actinomycetes > Streptosporangiales > Streptosporangiaceae > Streptosporangium > Streptosporangium sp. NPDC002544. The sequence goes on from NZ_JBEOWJ010000001.1 coordinate 30,783, forward strand.
GCCGTGATGGCTGGAACAGGGGGGAAGGTGTCGATCCAGGGCCGGCTGGCCGGCCGGGTCGCGTACGTGCTCGGCGGCGGCAGCCACGGGCCGGCGCGTCCCGGGGAGTCGTTCCCGATGGGCAACGGCAGGGCGATCGCCCTGCGCCTGGCCGCCGAGGGCGCCACCGTCGTGGTCGGTGACATCGACCTCGGCCGGGCCCAGGCGACCGTGGACGCGCTGGCCGTCCCCGGCCTCGCGGTCGAGGTGGACGCCGCCGACGCGGAGTCCTGCACGGCGGCCGTGGCGGCGGCGCTCGACACCTATCACCGGCTCGACGTCGTCGTGTGCAACGTCGGCGTCTCGGGCCGGGAACCGATCAAGGCACAGAGCGTTCCGGAGTGGGAACGCTCCGAGACGGTCAACGTCCGGTCGCACTGGCTCACCGCCCAGGCGGCGCTGCAGCCGATGCTCGATCGATCGCAGGGCTCGTTCGTCTTCGTCGGCTCCACCGCCGGCCTGCTGAGCAGCCGCCGCTCCCTGTCCTACGAGGCCACCAAGGCGGCACAGCTCGCCGTCATGCGGCACATCGCCGTCCGGTACGCCGCGCGCGGCATCCGCTCCAACGCGGTCGTGCTCGGCAACATCGACTCGGCGCTGGTTCGGCGCGAGTTCGGCGAGGACCCCACCTCCGCACGCGCCGCCGTGGTCCCCATGGGCCGCGAGGGCCGTCCCGAGGAGGCCGCCGCCGCCGTCGCCTTCCTCGCCTCCGACGACGCCGGCTATGTCACCGGCCAGAGCCTGATCGTCGACGGCGGCGTCAGCGCGGCCTGGCCCACCCCACCGTCCGCCCTACAGAGGGGATAGACGACTCTCATGCAGAGCGACGCAGTAATCCGCGGGGTCGGCATGACCCCGTTCGGCAAGTTCCTCGGCTCCTCGATGAAGGACCTGGGCAGGGCGGCGGTCAACGCCGCGCTGGACGACGCCGGTGTCCGGGTCGGCGACATCCAGGCCGTGTTCTTCGCCAACGCGCTCGCCGGCCTCATCACCGGTCAGGAGTGCATCAGAGGCGAGACCGTCACCTACCCCCTGGGGTTCGGCACGATCCCGGTGCACAACGTGGAGAACGCGTGCGCCTCCGGGGGCAACGCCCTGCACCTCGCGTGGCTGGCGGTCGCCTCGGGGATGTACGACACCGTGCTCGCGCTGGGTGTGGAGAAGGCCAACCACGAGGACCGCGTCCGCACCTTCAGCGCGTTCGGCTCGGGCATGGACGTCGAGGACGGCTTCGCGGTGGGCGACGACGCCGGGCAGGATCGCAGCCCGTTCGTCGACCGCCAGGCGCGCCTCGCGCGGACACTCTTCGAAGACCGCGGCGTGACCATGGAGGGCCTCGCCCGGGTGGCTTCGCGGTCGCTGGAGAACGCCCGGCTCAACCCGATGGCCCACCGCAGGTTCGGTGGATCGCCCCAGGACGTGCTGCAGGCCCGTGTCGTGGTCGACCCGATCACCGTGCTGATGAGCTCCCCGATCAGCGACGGTGCCGCGGCCGTCGTGGTCACCCGGCGCCCGGACCCCGAGCGCTCGGGCCGCGACGTCAGGATCCTCGCCTCCCGGATCGCCACCCGCCCGCCCAAGGGCCTGGCAGGCGCCCCCGGCGCGGCGAAGGCCGCGGGCCTGGCGGCGTACGAGCAGGCGGGGCTCGGTCCCGGTGACATCGACTTCGTCGAGGTGCACGACGCGTCCGTCGCGTACGAACTGCTCACCTGGAGCGAGCTGGGGCTCTGCGAGCCCGGCCAGGAGCAGGAATGGGCGATGAAGGGTGGTACCGAGCGCTCCGGGGCCATGCCGGTGAACGCCTCCGGCGGCCTCGTCGGCCGGGGACACGCCCTGGGCGCCAGCGGGCTCGCCCAGGTCTTCGAGCTCACCCAGCAGATCCGCGGCGAGGCGGGCGACCGTCAGCTGCCCCGGGCCCGGGTGGGCCTGGCCCAGATCGGCGGCGGTGTCATCGACTGGGAGACCGCCGTCTCCTCCGTGCACATCCTCGCCGGGGCGTGACCCGTTGCCCGGCACCCCCCTCGTGGTCGACGGCCACATGCACATCCTGGACGCGTCCTGGCTGCCCGAAGGGCTCCGCAGGGCGTGGGCGCGGCAGGCCGCGGGGCGCACCCACCCCGAGCGGGACCCCGCGGACATCCTCTGCCGCGTCGGGAAGGGGCAGAGCGACCCGGACGGCTCGCTGACCATCGCCGCCTTCGACACCGCCGGGGTGGCCGCCGGGGTCATGCCGGTCGTGGACTGGACGATCGTGGGCCGCCCCGTGGGGGAGCACCTGCCCATCCGCGACCTGCACGCCCGCTGCCAGTCTCTGGCCGACGCGGCGCCCGGCAGGCTCTTCTTCTGCGCGGGCATCGACCCGCGACACCCCGACGCCGCGCAGATCCTGGAGCACGCGGCCGGGATGGGGAACTGCCGCGGCGTGAAGCTCTACCCGGCGGCGGGCTGGGCGCTGGCCGACCCGGCCCATTCCTGGCTGTTCGAGCGGCTCGTCGAGATGGGCCTGCCCGCCGTCGTCCACACCTCGCCATTGGGCGGTGACCCGCTGCAGACCGTACGCTCGCGGCCCGCCGAGGTGGCCGCGCTGCTGGCCAGGTACCCCACGCTGACCGTCGTCTTCGCGCACGCGGGCATCGAGGCATGGTGGGCGGAGGCGCTCGACTCGGCCACCGGGTGGCAGCGGGCCTATCTGGAGCTGTCGCTGTGGCAGCGGTGCGCGTTCGCCGACTACGCCGAGTTCCGCAGGCGGGTCGCCAGGATGCGGTCCCAGCTGGGGGCGCACCGGCTTGTCTTCGGCTCCGACATCATCCGCGGTACCAAGGAGGACCCCCGGGGCGAGGAGCTCGTGACCTGGATCGATAGGGTCATCAGCCTCGCGGAGCCGTTCGGGGGAGAGCCACCGGTGCTGTCCGCGGAGGAGCTGGCTCTGTTTTTGGCCGCTAACGCGGTCCGTGTTTTCGATCTCAGGGAGCTTTCATGAGCGACACGATGGGAGAGGTCTTCGAGAAGGCCGGCAGGCGCTTCGCCGCACGCGTCGCGGTCGAGTCGCAGGGCGTCAGCCGGACCTTCGCCGAGGTTCTGGAGGCGGGCAGACGGCTGGCCAACGCGCTGCGCGACCGCGGGCTGGAACCGGGTACCCACGTGGCCGCGCTCCTGGAGAACCGGATCGAGTCCCTTGAGATCTACGTCGGGCTGGCCCTCGGTGGCTACCCCGTGGTGCACGTCAACGACCGGCTGACCGCCGACGAGATCGACTACGTGCTCACCGACTCCGGGGCGCAGGCCCTCGTGCACACCGACGGGGTCGCCGCCACGGTGCGGCGGACCCGGTCGGCATCGAGGCTCAAGGCGTGGTTCGCCGTCGGCTCCCCCCTCCCCGACGGCGCCGAGTCCTACTCCGAGGCGTTGCGGCGGGCGAGTGACGCGCCGCTGCCGCACACCGCCGCCCCGGAGGACATCGCCATCATCGGCTACACCAGCGGTACCACGGGTTTCCCCAAAGGGGCGCTCGCCTCGCACCGCGCCGTGGTGGGCTGCACCAAGCTGGTGCCCTACGCCTATCGGCTCCCGCTGCACGGGCACTGCGCGTTTCCCGGCGCCTGGTCCTTCGTGTCGGGCATCTGGGGCGTCATCTTCCCGCACTTCTACACGGGTGGCACGGTCTCCTTCATCCCGGGTGCCACCCCCGAGGAGTGGGGCAGGCACATGGTGGAGCGCGGCTCGACCTTCACCCTGGGCCTCACGCCACTGATCCCCGGCCTGCTCGAAGCGCTGCGCCTGTACCCCGAGGTGCTCGACACCCTGCAGACCGTGCTCCACTCCGGTGGCCCGCTCCCGCCGGAGCTGGCCGGTGAACTGGTGGACGTGATCGGCGACCGGCTGGTGGAGACGTGGGGCATGACCGAGGTCGTCGGCCCGATCACCATCACCAACCGCCAGGACTGGACCGGCCGAACCCAGGCCAAGGACATCTTCGCCTCGGTGGGCCGTCCGCTGCCGACGGCCACGGTCCGGGTGGTGGACGGCGATCGTAAACCCGTCCCCGTGGGCCAGGTCGGCGAGCTCGCCATCGAGTGCGACACCATGTTCTCCGGGTATCACGGGCGGCCGGAGAAGACCGCGGAGGTGCTCGTGAACGGCGAGTACTTCACCGGCGACCTGGGCTACCAGGACGAGGCCGGATATTTCTACGTCACCGGGCGTTCCCAGGAGCTGATCATCAGTGGCGGCGCGAACGTGTACCCGGCGGAGGTCGAGCGGGTTCTGCTGTCCATGGACGAGGTCGCGGACTCGGCGGTGTTCGGCCTGCCCGACGAGCGGTGGGGCGAGGCCGTCTCGGTCGCCATCGTGGTCCGGAAGGGGCACACCCTCACCGAGTCGCAGGTCGTCGAGTACGTCCGGGAGCGACTCGCCGGATACAAGAAGCCGCAGAAGATCTTCTTCGTGGACGAGCTGCCCCGCAACTCCAGCATGAAGATCATGAAGCATGTGCTGCGCGACTCGTTCTTGAACAGCGAAGGGACCGCATCGTGAAGATCGGCATCAGTGAGTGGTACCCGGGAGCCGGCCACCGCGCCGGACGCTGGTCCATCGAGTCGGCCCAGCTCATCGAGGAGCTCGGTTTCAACTCGGTCTGGCTTCCCGAGCACGTCGTCTTCATGCCGCGCTACGACTCCAGGTACCCGTACGAGGAGTCGGGCGCGACCGAGGTCAACGCCACCCGGGGGGTGCACGACCCGCTCGTCCTGGCCGGCGCGATCGCCGCCGCCACCGAGCGCGTCCGCATCGGCACGTACGTGATGGTGATCCCGCAGCGCAACCCGATCGTCACCGCCCGGCAGATCGCCAGCGTCGACCAGCTCTCCAACGGCCGGTTCAGCGTCGGCGTCGGTGTCGGCTGGTCGGCCGAGGAGTACGCGGTGCTGGACGTGCCGTTCGAGCGCCGCGGCGCGCGCATGGACGAGTACCTGCGCGTGATGAAGGCGACCTGGGCCGAGGACGAGCTGACCGAGTTCCACGGCGAGTTCGTTGACTTCCCGCCGCTCTACGCCTTCCCCAAGCCGGTGCAGCGCCCGCACCCCCCGATCATCGTCGGCGGCAACAGCCCGGCCACGCTGCGCCGCATCGTGGAGCTGGGCGACGGATGGGCCGGCTACAGCCAGAGCTACGACGACATCGCCCGCTTCACCGAGGAACTGGAGAAGCGCCTGACGGCCGCGGGGCGCAGCCGTGCCGAGGTCTCCCTGCGCGTCGGCCGGCGGGCCAAGGGGAAGACGGAGAAGGACTGGGAGGACGACGCCGTCTACATCCGCCGCTGCGCCGAGCTGGGGCTCGACGAGGTAGTGGTCTCCCCGCGCATCGGCGACGAGAACTACGAGCGCGACATGACCCGCTACGCCGAGATCGTCGGCCTCCGCTAGGGCGGGGAGTGTCGACTTGACGGCTCTGGCACGCCTGCGGCCCCTACCACCTGGGACCGGCTTCGGTGATCACAGGAGGCCGGGGCGGGGCCGCGGGGGTCCGGCCGCCTCCGTCCGCGCATGCCGTGGTGGTCAGCGGTACCCCCGCGAGGCCACGACGACCGCCCTCATGGCGCCGCCACCGGCAGCAGCCGCCGCTCGGCGAAGACGCGTTTGGCGACGGACACGGCGTTGAGAGCCTTGGGGAAGCCGCAGTACACCGCGCTGTGGATCAGCGCTTCGACGATCTCGGTGGCGGACAGGCCCACGTTCAACGCCGCGTTGATGTGCACCTCCAGTTGTGCCTCGCATCCGCCCAGCGCCGTGAGCATGCCGAGGGTGACCAACTGGCGCTGGTCGGGGCGCAGGCCGGGACGGGAGTAGACCTCGCCGAAGCCGTAGGCCACGATGTGCCGGGCCAGATCGGGGGCGATGTCGCGCAGCGAGTCGATGACCCTGGCGCCCGCTTCCCCGTCGACCGCGTTGAGGACCTCCAGGCCGTGCCGGTAGCGGGCCTCTGCTCCGTTCACTGCTCCTCCAACAGGTTTCGGTAGTGGGAGATCTTCCTGTCCAGCGCGCGCAGGTTCGCCCGAAGGTCACGGATGCGCCGGTCGACGATCTGGCGGTGCTCGCTCAGCAGGTCCAGCCGAGCGGGCACACTCTCGTTCCCCAGTCGGCGCAGGTCGGCGAAGAGCCGCATGTCGGCGATCGACATGCCGGTGTCGCGCAGCCGGAGCAGGAAGGCGAGCCAGTCCAGATCGGCGGCCGCATAGCGGCGGACCCCCGCGGGAGTGCGCCGTACGGCGTCGATCAGTCCGGCCTTCTCGTAGTAGCGCAGGGTGTCGGCCGACAGGCCCGTCCTGCGGGCCACCTCCGCGATCGGCAGGGCCTCCACCTGAGCGTCTCCGGCGACAGGCGGTTCCGATGTCGCTTTCATGCGAACGAGGCTAGGACTTGGAGCGCGCTCCACCGCAAGCATGGCTGTGAACTGCGAGAACCTGCTTTTCTGTCGAGGTCATAGCGTACCGAATGCCGTTGAAATCGCCTTCGCAGGCCAGAAGCAGTACATCTTCTTGGTTGACGACCACGTGGCGGATCCTCATGCGGCGAGTTCCTTCGCGGCGGCACGGATCTCGTCCAGCAGGACCACGAGATCGTCCTCGGTGGCGGCCGGGGGGAGGACGCAGGCGCGCAGTGCCGCCGTTACCCCCCGGGCCGCCGCGAACAGGGGTACGCCCCTGTGATTCGGCCTTTCGAAACGCGCCATTACAGGATGTTGTAATTCTTGTAAAGAGCGATCGTTTACGAACACCCATGCCGATCTTGACGAAGATCCGTTCCGGCATATCAGGTTATTTCGTTTCATTGTTAGGCGATGGCAGAAACCTGCCATGAGAGGCATCCCCCAGACAAAGGCAGAGCCCATGGTCAAACGAGCCCTCGCAGCCATCGCCCTCTCCCTCGTCACATTACTCGGATTAACACTGCCCGCCTACGCGGTGACACTGGAGCAAAAGCTCGCCGCACTTTCCGGTTTCAGCCAGCCCACGGCGTCCAGCGCCGCCAGTTGGCGCTCTGCCTGGCAGAACCAGGCGGGCTGGGCGGACTACGCCTTCGACTGGTCGACCGACCTCTGTTCGAGCAGCCCTGACCAGCCACTCGGCTTCGACTTCAGAATGCCGTGCCGACGTCACGACTTCGGCTACCGCAACTACAAGGCGGTGAGCCAGTTCCCGGCGAACAAGGCGCGCATCGACGACGCGTTCTACTTCGATATGAAGCAGGTTTGCGCGGGATATTCCACTATCCCCAGGAACACCTGCAACGGCCTCGCCTGGACCTATTACCAGGCGGTCAGGGAATTCGGCACCCTCAACGTCACCGAGGCGCAGATCGAACGCATCCGCCAGACCGCCGAGCAGGCCGCCCAGACCACCGAGATGTGACCCGTCCCCGCGGGATCACTCCCACCCGCTGACCGCCGCCGGGCCGGTTACGTGCTGGCCCGGCACGCCCCGGGGGCAGCCGTGGCGACGGCCGGCTCGAACTCCCCGCGTACGGCCGGACTCCCGGTGAATGTTCGCATCGGCCGGGCTTAATCCATGTCGACGTTGTCGAGGAGTCGAAGGAGGCGCGAGAGCACTTGGACGCAGGCGGTGACCTCGGCGTCGGTCAGGTCGCCGCCGACCTGGCGCAGCACCGTGCGCTCGCGGTCGATCACGGCGGTGATGGCGGCCTGGCCCTCCTCGGTCAATCGGATGAGGGAGGACCTCTTGTGCGCCGGGTTGGGGACGAACTCGACCAGGTGTCGCGCGGCAGCATCGTTGATCATGCGCTGCACGAACTGACGGCTCAGCGCCTGGGCCCGACCCATCTGGGGGACGGTCATGAGCCCGTGCTCGCGGAGCATGTTAAGCACGGCTCGCACCCCGACTGACAGCCCCTCGATGGGCGCGTCCTGTTCCACCTTGCGCTGGGCGCGCCGGTACAGCGGCCCCACCAGGTCGAACACCTCGATGAGCCGGTCGGCCAACTCTTCGGACGCCAGGCCGCGGTCTGTTTCGCTCACCTCACCATGATGACACCTAGGTTGTCATCTTTGGCCAATAATGACACCCTGGTTGTCATGAATGATCTGTTCTGGCTCGACACCGGCACTGGCCGACCCCTCGTCCTGCTACACGGCGGCTTCGTGGACCACGGCATGTGGGGTGACCAGATTCCGGTCTTCGCCTCGCGGTACCGCGTCATCGCGCCCGACGCCCGCGGCCACGGCCGGTCCGCCAACGCCACCGAGTCGTTCCGGCTCACCGACGACCTCGCCGAGTTGCTGCGCCACCTGGGCACCGGCCCCGCGATCCTGGTAGGAGTCTCCATGGGGGCGAGCGTCGCGGTCGACACCGCGCTGGAGCACCCGGAGCTGGTCAGCGCCGTGGTCGTCAGCGGCGCCGGGACCAGCGAACCGTATTTCACCGACCCCTGGACCACCCAGGCCATGGCCGTGTGGCACTCGGCGATGGCTGCTGGTGATCTTGATGCCTCGGTCGAGGGGTTCATGCTCTTCGCCGCGGGCCCGCACCGCACCCTCGACGATCTCGACCCCGAGGTTGTGAGCCGCCTGCGCCGGATGGCCCGGGGCACCATGTCCAAGCACACCGGCGACGAACCCAACCTGCTCGTCCCGGTGCGCGACACCTGGGACCGCGTCGCCAGGATCGACGTTCCCGTGCTGGCCGTCAACGGCGCCATCGACTCGCCCGACCACATCGGCATGGCCGAACGCCTCGTCCGCACCGTTGCCGACGGCCGCGCGATCTCGGTCGACGGGAGCGCCCACTACCCCAACATGGAGCGCCCGGACATCTTCAACGAGATCCTCGAAGACTTCCTGCGCACCGTGTGACCACACCGCCGGCAGTTCCGATCAGCCCGTTCCGGAACGCATCCGGCGCGGAAACGAATCACCGTGCGGTCGCGTCGATGACGGTGACTCCAGCGGCGAGCAGGCGGCTGGGCCGGAGTCCGAACATTTCGCCACCCTGGTGTCCGGTGGGCCATCGGTCGCCCCCGGCCAGTAATACCGGCTCCGGTTGGTGTCGCCGGTACGAGAAGATGCCGAGCGCGATTTTGTGACAGGCTTTCGCGCCAAATCTTCGGCGTCCCCTCGCCCGTCGAGACCTGGGCCGTAAGGCTTTCATTCTCCCCAAAAGCTTTCCCCCTTATTAGGAGACGTATAGCGTTATTTATCGGACCAAAGGTGGCTGGGTTCGTCCGCCTGTGAGGCCAGGGGAAGGGAATGCCGTGTCCGGTCCGCACCCGCTGGCCGAAGACGACCCCCGGCAGGTCGGTGACTATCGGCTGACCGGAGTGCTGGGCGAGGGCGGCCAGGGGGTGGTCTATCTCGGCCAGGCGCCCTCCGGACAGCCGGTGGCGGTCAAGACGCTGCACGCCCGGATGGTCGCCGATCCCGCGGCCAGGGAACGTTTTCTGTGCGAGGCCGAGATCACCCGCCGTGTTGCGGCCTTCTGTACCGCACGGGTCATCGACGCGGGGATCGCCCGGGACCGGCCCTACCTGGTCAGCGAGTACGTCCGAGGCCCTTCTCTGGATGAGCTCATCGCCCAGGACGGGCCGCGCACCGGCGGCGGGCTGGACCGGCTGGCGATCACCACCTTGACGGCACTGGCCGCGATCCATCGGGCCGGCATCGTCCATCGGGACTTCAAACCGAGCAACGTGATCATGGGGCAGGAAGGGCCGGTGGTCATCGACTTCGGCATCGCCCGCCTGCTGGAACACTCCACCACGGGATCCGCCCTGATAGGGACCCCCGCCTACCTGTCGCCCGAACAGCTCAGCGGACATCCGGCCGGTGCGGCCTCGGACGTGTTCGCCTGGGCCGCCACCATGGTCTACGCCGCCACCGGGCATCCGGCCTTCTCCGGCGCGATCCCGGTAGTGGTGATCAACGCGATCGTGACCCGCGAACCCGACCTGGCGGGCGCGCCCGACCGGCTGCGCCCGCTGCTGGCCGCCTGCCTGGCCAAGGATCCCGCTGCCCGGCCTGGCATCACCGACCTGTTCACCGCTCTCACCCACGAGACGCCCATAAAGGACCACTCCGGCCCGTCTTTCGAGCCTCCACATGCCCATGATCCGGTACCGCAGGCCGGTGCGTCGCCCGCAGGCTCCCGCGAAGTCAGGGCCGGGCCGGGCGCACCGCTGCTGATCTCCGCGTCATCTGATCGCCGGTCCTCCGCGGCCATCGGACACGGCGGGGCCGGCCGGATACCCGCCGCGGGGCCGAAACCGGACCCGCCTTTGACCGATGAGCCCCGTACCGCCGATCCCGGCCTCCCCATGGCGGTGCTCACGGCCGGGAGGCGCCACACCAGGCGCCGCCTGGGGACGGTCCTCGCGGCGGCCGTCGTTGTCATCCTGATCTCCACCGCCTTCTGGCTGAAGCCCGTCTTGACGGACATTCCTTTCGGCACCCTTATCCGCGAAACCTCCACCGGTCATCAGAAGTGGGTCCTGTCGGTGGCGGTGGGGCAGTTGGACGGTCGCCCGGTGGTGGTCTCCGGCGGCGGCGACGGCACGGTGCGGGTGTCGGATCTGGCCACCGGCACTCCCATCGGCGAAACCCTCACCGGTCACGAAGGGCCGGTCGAGTCGGTGGCGGTGGGGTGGTTGGACGGTCGCCCGGTGGTGGTCTCCGGCGGCGGCGAAGGCGATCACACGGTGCGGGTGTGGGATCTGGCCACCGGTGCACCGATCGGCAAACCCTTCACCGGGCACCAGAGCTGGGCCCTGGGCCTTGCGGTGGGGCAACTCGACGACGGCCGCCCGGTGGTGGTCTCCGGCGGCTACAAAGATCACACGGTGCGGGTGTGGGACCTGGCCACCGGTGCACCGATCGGCAAACCTTTCACCGGCCACCGGGGCTTGATCGAGTCGGTGGCGGTGGGGCGGCTGGACGGCCGCCCGGTGGTGGTCTCCGGCGGTGACGACGGCATGATGCGGGTGTGGAGTCTGGGGCCACCGTACCCACTGCCCGCTCCGTGACCAGGGTTCGGCTGGGCGGAGCCGAAGGCGTTCATTCCCGCCAAGCCGGGCCCGCTTAACGCCTGCGGAAAAGGGCCTTGAGCCGACCGAGCCGTGTGGGAGTTCCGGCAGGCATCGCGGACTTCCCGCTCACTCACACGTCCAGGGTCACCGCGCAGGTCCAGCCGCGGGGTTCACGAAGGAAGCGCAGGTCGTGCAGGGCGACTGCTTTGGGGAGAGCGCCGATCTGGGAGATGGTGGCGACATCGGCCATGTCCAGCCGCAGCCACAGCCCGCTCTGATCCTCACCCGCTTCGACGCCGCAGGGGATCCTCGCGGTGGTGTCCATGCGGTAGATCACCTCGTCGAGCGCTGTCACGAGCTGGTCCTCGGGGAAGCCGGGGCCGATGCGTACCGTCTGGACGGCGTCGCTTTCGGCGTGGCCGAGATCGGCGAAGCCTTCGATCATGGCGCGGATCGCTTCGGCGATGCACTCGGCGGCGGTGGGCGCCCACGCCTCGATGCGGGCGTCGGCGGTGTGGGGCAGGGCACGGTGGCCTTTCACCGGGATCAGCCCTTCACCACGCCGAGCGGGACCAGCCGGGCGACCCTGCGGCACAGGCCGGCTCCGACGCCGGCGGCCACCACGGCGTCGACGTCCTTGTAGGCGCTCGGAGCCTCCTCCGCCAAGCCGCGCCAGGACGAGCCGCGCACGGCGATGCCCTGCGCCTCCAGCAGGTCGCGAAGCCGGCGTCCGTCGATGGAGCGGGCGGCTTGGTGGCGGCTACGGGTGCGGCCGGCACCGTGGCAGGTGGAGTGGAAGGCATCTGCGCCGGTCACGCCGGTGAGTACGTGGGAGGCGGTGCCCATGGTGCCGGGAATGAGCACCGGTTGGCCGTAGGGTGCCAGATCGGCCGGTAGGTCGGGGTGGTGCGGCGGGAGTGCCCGGGTGGCGCCCTTACGGTGTACGCACAACCGCATCCCCTCGTGTACCTCGATCTTGGCGAGGTTGTGCGACACGTCGTAGACCAGGTCCACGGTGGCGCCGGTCACGTGGCGGAACGCTGTGCGGGTGGCCTCGGTGAGCAGTTGCCGGTTGGCCCTGCCGTAGTTGGCCGCGGCGGCCATCGCGCCCAGGTAGGCACGGCCCTCGCGGGATTCGACCGGGGCGCAGGCGAGCTGCCGGTCCGGGACGCTGATGCCGTAACCCGGCATGGCCTTTTCCATGACGCGGACATGATCGGTGCAGATCTGGTGCCCCAGGCCACGCGACCCGCAGTGGATCATCACGCATACCTGGCCGAGCCGGAGACCGAACGCGGCCGCCACCGCCGGGTCGTAGATCTTCTCGACCGCCTGGACCTCCAGGAAGTGATTTCCGGAGCCGAGGCTGCCGACCTGGACCAGGCCTCGTTCGATCGCGCGGGGGCTGACCTGTGCCGGGTCGGCGTCGGCGACCGCCCCGAAGTCCTCGCAGCGGTCCAGATCGCGGGGCAGGCCATGGCCGTGCTGTACGGCGTAGCCCGCACCGCCGTACAGCACCCCTTCGAGTTGCCCCTCGGAAAGCCGCCACAGCCCGCCTTGGCCGATCCCGCGGGGTGTGGTCCTGTCCAACTCGTCCATGAGCCGATTCAGCGTGGTGGCGAGTTGGTCGCGCTGGAGAGCGGCGGTGAGCAGCCGTACTCCACAGGAGATGTCGAACCCGACTCCGCCGGGTGAGACCACTCCGCCCGCGGCGATGTCGGTGGCGGCCACGCCGCCTATCGGGAAGCCGTACCCCCAGTGGATGTCGGGCATGGCGTAGGAGGCGCGCACGATGCCGGGCAGCATGGCCACGTTGACGACCTGCCGCAAGGCCTGCTCTTCGGGAAGCAGGTCACCGGAGGCGAACACGATCCCGGGGACCAGCATGTGCTCGTGCCGGTCGATCCGGAACCGGAAGGGCGTCTCCTGGATGAGTCTCGTGGAGGTGTCGTATCGCGTCATGTCTCGACCCGGCGCATCGGGGTGGCCGCCGCGAGTCCGTCGCCGATCCGCGTCACCGGCCGGTGCCTGCGACGGAACCGCGGCCGATCACCTGCTGGGGGGATGTGGAGGCGTGCCGACGGCTCATGCCGTGTCAACCCCCGCCCTTGACGAGGCCGGCGGCGAGCAACAGTTCGTGAGCGAGCCGCGCGGCCTGCTCGGGGTGCATCTGCCCGGGCTCCTGCATGGGGCCGGCCTCCATGCCCCGCGCGAGGACCAGATTGGCCTCGGCCAGCACCTGGATCTGCTTCTCGATCCTGCTGACCCGGGCCTTGAGAAGGTTCAGTTCGACCTCGAGCGAATGCGTTTCCCCGGACGCCGGAACCGTACTGGGTTTGGCCTGAGACATCAGATCCACCTCCCAGGAAGTGTTCTCCTTCTCACCCTTGCCGGGGCCGATACTCGCGGCACAGGGACTTACGTCCTTCGTTGGCCGGTCCTTAGGTCCCATCGACGAGGACCGTTCCGGTGCCGCCGGAGCCGGCGTGAGGGACGACGACCACTTGTCGATCATCTTCATAGATGATCCTGGTGCAGATTTCACCGGGAGCCGGCGATGTGCCCTCCTGATCGTCACGCTCCCCGGAGGTCATTGTGCACATGTCGCGCGACCCCGTGATCGCATCGCCTCCATGGATCTTCCGGCTCGGGCGTCCGCACCACCGCCGGATTGCCGCAACGCCGGCCTCAGCGGGGAGCCTGTGAGAGCGCGAGCTGCCGGAGGAAGACGGCGTTGGACGGTGACGTGCGCAGACCGTCGAGTATCCCGGTGAGCGCCTGCTCGTGGTTCAGGCCCGCGAGCACCTGCCGGAGCTTCCAGATGATCTCTCGCTCGTCGTCGGCGAGGAGCAGTTCCTCCCGCCGTGTGCTGGAGGAGGTCACGTCCACGGCGGGGAACAGGCGCTGCTCGGCGAGAGTCCGGTCAAGCCGCAGTTCCATGTTGCCGGTGCTCTTGAACTCCTCGAAGAGGTAGTCGTCCATCCGCGAGCCCGTCTCGACGAGCGCGGTCGCGAGGATGGAGAGCGAGCCGCCCTCCTCGGTCGCGCGGGCCGCGCCGAACAGCCGTTTCGGCTGGTGGACGGCGTACGCGTCGACCCCGCCCGTCAGCGTCCTGCCGCCTTTCGGGGCGATGACGTTGTACGCCCGGCCGAGCCGGGTCAGGGAGTCCATGAGGACGACGACGTCCCGGCCACGCTCGACGAGCCGTTTGGCCCGCTCGATCGCGAGTTCGGCGAGCGCCGTATGGTCACGTTCGGGCTGGTCGAAGGTCGAGGCGATCACCTCGCCGCGCACCTGCCGGCGGAAGTCGGTGACCTCCTCGGGGCGCTCACCCACAAGTACCACCATGAGGTGGACAGTGGGATGGTTCGCCGCGATGGCGTCGGCGATCGCCTTGAGCGCCATGGTCTTCCCGGTCTTCGGCGGCGCGGCGATCAGGCCGCGCTGCCCCAGGCCGACCGGGGTGATGAGGTCGATCAGGCGGGTGATCGGTGATCCCGTCTCCAGAAGCAGGCGGCGGCGGGGGTGGACGGGCGTCATGTCGGCGAAGTGCGGCCGTGCGCCGCCCGGCTCCGCGCCGTCGATCGACACCACCTCGGCCGGCTTGCCGTACGGCTTGCGCAGGAGTGCCGTGATCAGGTCGCCCGGGCGCAGGCCGAGTGCCTTCACCCGTGCGGCGGGCAGGCAGGCGTCGTCCTCGCCCGGGAGGTAGCCGCTCGCCCTGAGGTAGGCCCTCCCGTCGCGGACGTCGAGCAACCCGGTCACCTCCCGTTCTTCGGCGGGTGGGCGTGTGCCGTTCCGGGCTACCGGGGCGGTGGTCGTGGTGTTTCTTTTCGAGGGCTTGTCGGTGGTGATGGTCATGGGCGTGTCCTTAAGACCGGAAATGGGTGATGGAAAGGGGGATGCGCGCCTATTCGGCCCGATGGCGGGCATGGCGCGATGAAGTCCTGGCAGGCGGCGGGCGGTTCACGCGTACAAAGAGAGGTGCGTGATGACGCCGTCCGGTTGCCGAACGGGAAGTGACGCCCTCAGCAGTGGGCGAAAGCGGAATACCGACGCTCAGCGGCGGCTGGAGAAGGGCTCTGAATCGGAAAAGGGATCAGATCGATCACATCGACGAGCCATTTACACGGTAACACCATCCCCGGGGTCGAACGCAACCCAGGATCCTGGCGTACCACCTGCCGAGGACGAGAGACCCTCAGGCGGATGTGACGCTGGAGCGGCCCAAGCCGCGCGGCGCCACCGCCGCGGTCGAACTGATCGACCACCGGCTGAGAGTTCGCCGAACGGTACGCCGCCACCTATGAAGCCGGAACCCGCGCATCACCGATTTGCGCCGGCCTCCGGAGGCCACCGGGTGGCGTCGAGGAGGCGGGTGCCGAGTGTGCGCAGGTGTTCGATGAGTTCGGGTGGTTCGTGCACCTCGAAGGCGACGCCGATCTGCGCGACCCATATTGCGAGTTCGTCGAGGGAGTTCGAGCCGGCGTTGAGCACGCACGCATCGTCGCCGTCGGGTTCGACGGTCGCGACCGTCGGCGGCATCCGCGCGGCGATGACGTCGGCGGGGGCGTGCATCGTGAACCGGGCGCGGTAGCGGTATGGGCTGACCGAGATCCGCTCGGCGACGTAGCGGGCCAGGTCGCCGCCGGGTGGCTGCCGGGGAGTGAAGCGTGGCCCGTTCGGCGAGCACAGGCGCATCCGGTCGACGCGGAAGGTGCGCCAGTCGGACCGGGTGGTGTCCCAGGCGACCAGGTACCAGCGGCGGCCCGAGCTCACCAGCCGGTGCGGCTCGGCGGTGCGGCGGGCCTCGGTCCCATCGTGGGCGCGGTAGTCGAACCGCAGGCTGTCTCGGTCACGGATGGCCGCGGCGATCGCGGTGAGCACCGTCGGGTCCACGGCATCGGCCGTGTTCGCCAGCGGGAGGGTGGCCGTGCGCAGGGCGCCGACGCGGTGCCGGAGCCGGGGCGGGAGCACCTGCTCTAGTTTGACGAGTGCACGGACCGAGGTGTCCTCGATCCCGGCCACGCCGGAGACGGCGGCGGTGCCGAGTCCGAGGGCGACCGCGACCGCCTCGTCATCGTCGAGCAGCAGCGGTGGAACACCCGTGCCGGCGCCGAGACGGTATCCGGCCGTTCCCGCGGTGGCGTGCACGACGTACCCCAGCGCGCGCAGCCGGTCCACGTCGCGGCGGATGGTGCGGGCCGAGACGCCGAGGCGCTCCGCGAGCTCCGTGCCCGGCCAGTCCTTCGGCGTCTGCAACAGCGACAGCAGCCGCAGTAGCCGGGCCGATGTCTCCAACATGACGACCATCCTAGGACAGGACCTGACCTAACCGGCTCCTATCGTGGCAGACATGAACGGCGACACACAGATACACCGGTTCCGGATCGACATCCCGCAGGAGCGGCTGGAGGACCTGCGCGCCCGGCTGGCGGCGACACGCTGGCCGGACGAACTGCCCGGAGCGGGCTGGTCCTACGGGGTCCCGGTGGGCTACGCGCAGCAACTGGCCGAGTACTGGCGGACCGGTTTCGACTGGCGCGCCGCTGAGACGCGGCTGAACACTTTTCCGCAGTTCACGACGCGGATCGACGGGCAGGACATCCACTTCCTGCACGTCCGCTCGCCCGAGCCGGACGCGTTGCCGCTGATCATCACACACGGCTGGCCCGGCTCGATCGCCGAGTTCATGAAGGTGATCGAGCCGCTGAGTGACCCGGTCGCGCACGGTGGCGAGCCGGCCGATGCCTTCCATGTCGTCGCACCGTCGATTCCCGGATTCGGCTTCAGCGGGCCGACCACCGAGCCCGGCTGGGACCTGAACCGCGTTGCGCGAGCGTGGGCGCAGCTGATGAGCCGCCTCGGCTACCGGCGCTACGGCGCCCACGGCGGCGACAGCGGCGCGGTCATCTCACCGATGCTGGGCCGCGCCGACTCCGCGCACGTCGCGGGCGTGCACGTCAACGGCGCCCTCGGGTTCCCGACCGGCGACCCGGCCGAGTTCGAGGGACTCACCCCGGCCGAAATCGCCCGGCTCGGCCAATACCAGGACTCCGACCGCAGCGGCTATGCGATCATCCAGGCGACCCGGCCGCAGACCCTGGCGTTCGGCCTGCACGACTCACCCGCGGCCCAACTCACGTGGATCACCGAGAAGTTCAAGGAGTGGACCGACCCGGCCCACGAGCTCCCCGAAGACGCCGTGGACGTCGACCAGATGCTCACCGACATCAGCATCTACTGGTTCACCGGGACCGCCGCCTCATCAGCCCGCCTCTACAAGGAGACACAGGAATCATGGGGCGCCGCGTCCGGATACTCGGCAGTGCCCCACGGCGTCGCCGTGTTCCCCGGCGACGCCGGAGTCCGGAGCATCGCCGAACGCGACCACAACGTCGTGCACTGGTCGGAATACGACCGGGGCGGCCACTTCGCCGCCATGGAAACCCCCGACCTGCTCATCCAGGACATCCGGACCTTCTTCCGCCCCCTGCGATGACACGCGAAAACGTTCGCCGTTCGACCTGATCACGTCCGGGCCGGCCCACACCGAGCCGGCCCGGACGCGATGAAACGCAGGTCAGAGGGTCTCGTCGGTGGGGGCCACCGTGAGTTGCCGGCCGGAAGTGGCTGGCCTGGGAGCCCGGATCACTATCCAGGCCGCCGTCGGCGGTGGTAGGTCAGAAGGGGAAGGTCCGGTCCTGGTCGCGTACGGTGACCCACTGGAGCTCGCAGAACTCCTCGGCGGCGAAACCTAGCCCGAAACGTCCCCAGCCGCTGTCCTTGACGCCGCCGAACGGCATGTGCGGCTCGTCGTTGACCGGCTGGTCGTTCACGTGGACGATGCCGACGTCCAGTTTCGCCGCCAGTCGCAGGCCGCGGCGGCTGTCACCCGTGATGATCGAGGCGGCCAGGCCCAGATCCGACCGGTTGGCCCGGACGACCGCCTCCTCGGCCGAGGCGACGGCCTCCAGGATCACGACCGGCCCGAAGGTCTCGCCGTGGGCGATCTCGGCCTCGTCGGGGACGTCGGTGAGCACGGTGGCCGGATAGCAGGGCGGCCGGGGGACTCCGCCGGCCAGGATGCGGGCGCCGAGTTCGACGGCCTCGTTGACGCGGCGGTCGAGGAGGGCCAGGGCCCACTCGTTGATGACCGGCCCGACGACCGTCGCCGGATCGCGCGGGTCGCCCGTCGGCAGCGCCGCCACCTTGGCCGCGAACCGCTCGGCGAACTCCTCGGCCAGCGGGTGTTCGACGTAGATCCGCCGTGCGCACATGCACACCTGTCCTTGGTGGACGAAGGCGCCGTAGGCCGCGGCGTCCACTGCGTAACCGACCTCGGCGTCGCCCGCGACGATGAGCGGGTTCTGGCCGCTGAGCTGGAGCACGACGCGCTTGAGGTGCCTGCCCGCCTTCTCGGCGAGGCGCCGTCCCGTCGGCGTCGACCCGGTGAAGTTGATCCGCTTGACCAGGGGGTTGGTGAGCATCGCGTCGCCGATGTCGCCGGCCTCGCCCGGGGCGTGGGTGACGACGTTGAACGCGCCGGGGGGCAGGCCGGCCTCCTGGAGGAGCTCCGCCCAGAGCGCGCCGCCGGTGTAGGGGGACTCCTCCGAGGGTTTCAGCACCACGGTGTTGCCGAGCGCGAGCGGCCCGATGGCCGCCCGTCCCGCCAGGGCGAGTGAGGCGTTCCAGGGGGCGATCGCGCCGACCACTCCCACCGGGCGGCGTACGGCCATGGCCTGGGTGCCCTCGATGTCCGACGGGAGCAGTTCCCCGGTCGGCCGGTACGCCAGCTGCGCGGCCTGGCGGAGGAGCTTGAGGGCGAAGTCGACCTGGACGCCGCCGAAGTGGCACCCGCACCCGGTCTCCACCGCGAGGGCGTCGAGGATCTCGGCGCGGCGCCCCTCCAGGAGGTCGGCCGCGCGCAGGAAGATCTGCTGGCGTCGCCAGGGCGACTCCCCGGCCCAGCCGCCGAACGCCGCGGAGGCGGCCTCGATCGCCCGGTGCGCGTCCTCGCCGTCACCGGCGGCGATCTCGCCGAGTACCTCGCCGGACCAGGGGGAACGGTTCGGATACCAGCGTCCGGATCCGGCCGGCGCCCAGTCGCCACCGACGAAGTGCTCGACGCGCGCCTTCCGGCAGCCGCTCGCAGCACGGATCGCCCCGCTTCCGGTGCCCCCCGCTCCGGCCATATGGCTCGATCCTCTCTTTCGCCTCGTCTCGTACGGCCACGCCGCCGGACGCGGGGAGGCCACCTGTGCCACCCGGTCGAACAGCGTTCACCCGATCGAGCCTGTAGTCAAAATGGTTCGAACAGGTGGAACGAAGTCACCATATGCTGACCCCCGTGACCGATGACGAGTCCCCCCGCCCGCGCGGCCGCGCAACATCCGACCCCTCCGGTTCCTTCTCCGTGTCCCTGGAGCGGGGGCTGAGCATCCTGTCCGCCTTCACCGGGAACCGCTCGGTGCTGGGGATCGCCGACCTGGCACGGGCCGTCGGCCTCAACAAGAGCACGACGCACCGGTACGTCGCCACCCTGACCAAGCTGGAGTACATCCAGCAGGACCCGGAGACCAAAAAGTACTTCCTCGGCCCGCGGGCGATCGACCTCGGGTTCGCGGCGATCGACTCCATGGAGCTCACCCGCGTCGCCGGACCCCTGCTCCAGACCCTGGCCGACGAGACGGGGTTCACGGCCAGCATGGGGCTGTGCGACGGACCCGACGTCGTCTACGTGGACCGCAGGCGAAGCGGCCGGCGCAGTTCCCTGGCCATGGACCTCAACCTGCATGTGGGCTCCCGGCTGCCCGCCTACTGCACCGCGATGGGCAAGGTGCTGCTGGCGTACCGGGACCCGGCGGCGCTCAGGCAGATCCTCGACCGCACGGACATGGCACGCCGGGGGCCGAAGACGATCACCAACCGGGAGCAGCTGACCGCCGCCCTCGCCAAGGTGCGGCAGAGCGGCGTCGCGGTGAACGACGAGGAACTGGCCCCGGGGCTGCGCTCGTTCGCGGCCCCGGTGCGGGATCGTTCGGGCGAGGTCGTCGCGGCGGTCAACGTCGCCGTTCACCTCACCGTCGCGCCGACCACCGTCGAGGCCCTGGCGGGACGGGTCGAACCGCCGCTCCGGCGCGCCGCCGCCGAGATCTCCAAGCGCCTCGGATACCGCCCGCAGTCTTGAGGCGTTCCAAACACGCAAATCGCGTTCGAACTTCCGGAACACAGTGTTGCTCTGGTGTTAACGGGACCGTACGGTCGGCTCAACTTTCCGCCACCCGGATGTCCGTGCCGTCTCCCAGTCGCGAGGTGGCCGAACGAGTTCCCCCCAAGGCAACACAGAGCAACGCGGTGTCCCACAAAGAGCGCCTCCGCTCGGACACCGTCAAAGAAGGAGTTTGGCGTGAGCGACATCTCCATGGACGGCCTGGGCCGCCGTTCCTTCCTCAGGGCGGTCGGTCTCGGTGCCGCGGCCCTCGGCGGCGGCTCGCTGGTGAGCGCCTGCGGCGGGCTGAAGGGCACGGGCGGTTCCTCGTCCGACGTGCTCAAGATCGGATATGTCAGCCCTCAGACGGGCCCGCTGGCCGGCTTCGCCACCGCCGACAACTTCGTGGTCAAGCAGATCCAGGAGGCGTTGCGGAACGGGTTCACCTCCGGCGGCAGGAAGCGCACACTCGAGATCGTCGTCAAGGACACGCAGTCGAACCCCAATCGCGCCACCGAGGTCACCCGGCAGCTGATCAACAGCGACAAGGTCGACCTCATCGTCGGCTCCTCCACGCCCGACACCACCAACCCCGTGGCCGATCAGTGCGAGGCCAACGGCATCCCGAACGTCACCACGATCGCTCCGTGGGAGGCGTGGTTCCACGGCAGGGGCGGCAAGCCGGGCGAGGGTTTCAAATACACGACGCTGTTCTTCTTCGGCATGCAGGAGTTCGCCGACTGCTTCTTCCCGATGTGGGAGCGCATGGACGTCTCGAACAAGAACGTGGCGTCCCTGTGGCCCAACGACACCGACGCCAACGCGTTCCGCCGGGGGCTCGGCCCGATGATGGAGAAGGCCGGCTACACCGTGGTCGACGGCGGCGCCTACCAGGGCGGCGCGACCGACTTCACCGCGCAGATCGCGAAGTTCAAGGAGTCGGACGCCGAGCTGTTCACCTGCACCCCGATTCCCCCGGACTTTCAGACCTTCTGGAAGCAGGCCCGGCAGCAGGGCTTCCGGCCGAAGCTGGCCACCGTCGCGAAGGTCATGCTGTTCCCTTCGGAGGCCGAGGCCCTCGGTGAACTCGCGAACAACATCGCCACCGACTTCTGGTGGAGCCCCGCCCACCCGTACACCTCCACCATCGACGGCAAGAGCGCCAGGCAGCTCGCCGACGGCTTCGCCGCGGCCACCGGCAAGCAGTGGACCCAGGCCCTCGGCTCGGTCTACTCCCTGTTCGAGATCGCGGTCCAGGCGTTCAAGGAGGCGAGCGACCCCAAGGACCGCGACGAGGTGGCCGCCAAGCTGCGTGGTATGAAGATCAACTGCATGAGCGGGAACCTCGACTTCACCGCGGGCCCGCAGCCGGGCATCGCCATCCAACACCCGGTCGGCGGTCAGTGGCGCAAGGGCGAGCGCTTCCCCTGGGACGTCGTCATCGTCGACAACTCGGCGAACAAGGACGTCCCCGTCGGCGGCGACCTGATGCCCACCAACGCCTGATGGCCTCGCCACTGCTGCACCTCGACGGCGTCACCAAGAGCTTCGGCAAGGTGACCGTCGCCAGGGAGCTGACGCTTTCCGTCCAGCCGGGTGAGGCGCTCGGGATCGTGGGGCCGAACGGAGCCGGAAAGTCCAGCCTGTTCGCCATGATCTCCGGTGACCTGCGCCCCGACAGCGGCGCGGTGTGGTTCGAGGGGCGGGAGGTCACCGCCGTACCGCCGCACGCCCGCACCCGGGCCGGCATCGGCCGCACCTACCAGGTGCCCCGGCCCTTCGAGCACCTGACCGTGTTCGAGAACGTGCTGGTCGGCGCCCACCAGGGCGCCGGGCTCAAAGGCAGGCAGGCCTGGACGCACAGCATGGACGTGCTCGACGGCACCGGCCTGGCCGACCTCGCCAACACCCCCGCGGGACGGCTCACCCTGCTTCAGCGCAAGCGCCTGGAGGTGGCCCGCGCCATCGGTACCGCGCCCCGGCTGCTGCTGCTGGACGAGGTCGCCGGCGGGCTGACCGAGCCGGAGGTGGTCGAACTGGTCGAGGTGGTGAAACGGCTGCACACCGAGGGCCTCGGCATCGTCTGGATCGAGCACGTCGTGCACGCGCTGGTGAAGACGGTCGGCCGGATGGTGTGCCTGGCCGGCGGCGACGTGGTCGCGGACGGCGAGCCGATGGCGGTGCTCGCCGATCCGAAGGTACGCGAGCTCTACCTGGGCGGCGGCCCGGAGACCGGCCTGACCGACGAGGAGGGCTCATGACACTGCTGTCGATCCGCGACCTCACCGTGCACCACGGCCGGCTCCGCGCCGTGGACGGCCTCAGCCTGGACATGGAGAAGGGCGAGGTGCTCGCGGTCATCGGCGCCAACGGCGCGGGCAAGTCCACGCTGCTGCGCGCCCTGGCCGGGCTCAATCCCCCGACGTCGGGGAGCATCCACTTCAAGGGGCGTGACATCACCCGCTTCCCCGCGTACAGGCGCGTGCCGGAGGGGATCGCCCTGGTGCCGGAGGGGCGGCGGCTGTTCCGCTCCCTCACGGTAGAGGAGAACCTGCTGACCGGGGCGTACCGCAGGCGTCCCGGCCCCTGGACCGTGGCCCGGGTCTACGAGCTGTTCCCCTGGATGGCCGACCGGCGCAGGCAGAACGCCGCACAGCTGTCGGGCGGCGAGCAGCAGTCGGTGGCCATCGGCAGGGCGCTGCTGTCCAACCCCGACCTCCTGCTCATCGACGAGCTGTCGCTGGGCCTGGCGCCGGTGATCGTACGCCGCATCTACCAGGTGCTCCCGGACATCGTCGCCGGCGGCACCACCACGCTGATCGTCGAGCAGGACGTCTCCCAGGCCCTGCGGGTGGCGGACAGGGTGCACTGCCTGCTCGAAGGCCGCTCCGTCCTGCACGGACGTCCCCAGGACCTGACCTCGGAACAGGTCGAGCACGCGTATTTCGGGATCGGAGCGGCGCCGGCCGAGACCGTAGGAAAGGGACGAAACTGACATGGGTTGGCTCAACGCCGTTATCCAAGGGCTGCTGCTCGGCGGGCTCTACGCGCTGTTCGCGACCGGGTTGTCGGTGATGTTCGGCGTCATGCGGATCGTGAACCTCGCACACGGCGACCTCGCGGTGGTCGCCTCGTTCCTGGCGCTGGCCCTGATCGGCGGAACCGGGCTCCCCCTGTGGTTCGTGCTGGTCGTGACCGTGCCGCTGTTCGCCGTGCTCGGCTACCTCACCCAGCGGGTGCTGCTGCAACGCAGCCTGTCCGCGGGGCCGCTGGCGACTCTGCTGGTCACCTTCGGCCTGTCCATCGTGCTGCAGAACGTCCTGCTGGAGATCTTCTCCGCGGACACCCGCACCCTCGACGGAGGCTCCTTCGCCACGGGCTCGTTCGAGCTCAGCGGCTCGATCTCCGTCGGCTACCTCTCGCTGACGACCTTCCTGCTGGCCTGCCTCGCCCTGGCCGGTATCCAGCTGTTCCTGTCGCGCACCGGCCTTGGCCGGATGCTGCGCGCCTCGTCCGACGACCGGGAGACCGCGAACCTGGTGGGCGCCGACAGCCGGCACGTCTACGGCATCGCGACCGCCATCGCGTTCGCCACCGTCGCACTGGCCGGCCTGATGTTCGCGATCCGCTCCTCGTTCGACCCCGCGATCGGCCCCTCGCGGCTGATCTTCGCCTTCGAGGCGGTCGTCATCGGCGGTCTCGGGTCGCTGTGGGGGACACTGCTCGGCGGCATCGTCCTCGGCGTCACCCAGTCCCTGGGGGCACAGATCGACCCCGCGCTGACCCTGCTCGCCGGCCACCTCGTCTTCCTCGCCGTGCTGGCTTTCCGGCCGCAGGGCCTGCTCGCAGGACGGACCGCATGACCATCTCCCAGATGCTGACCGCACGCGCGGCGGTGGCGGTGGACGTGAGCCGCGCCGCCCGTTCCTCCCACCTGTCGGCCGTCGTGATGCTGATCGCCGTCGCGGCGCTCGCGGCGCTCCCGTTCCTGGTGTTCAGCACGGTCACCGACACCCTCGTCAACCTGTTCGTGCTGGTCGCGCTGGCCGGCATGTGGAACCTGCTCGCCGGGTTCGGCGGGCTGGTCTCGGTGGGGCAGCAGGCCTACATCGGCATCGGCGCCTACAGCGTCATCGCGCTCGCCGACCTGGGCGTGCAGCCCTACCTCGCGGTGCCGCTGGCCGCGCTCACCTGCGCCGTCTTCGCGCTGCCGACCTCGTGGCTGGCCTTCCGGCTGCGCGGCGACTACTTCGCCGTCGGGACCTGGGTGATCGCCGAGGTCTACCGGCTCCTGGTCGTACGGGTGGACAGCCTCGGCGGCGGTAGCGGCAAGGGCCTGACCGGGCTCTCCGGCATCGACCAGGTCCTGCGCGGGGCGCTGACCTACTGGACCGCGCTCGTCCTGGCACTGGCCACGATCGCCGGATGTTATCTGTTGCTGCGGGGCAGGCTCGGCCTGTCGCTCATGGCCGTACGCGACGAGGAGACCGCCGCGAGCTCCGTCGGGATCGACGTACGGCGGGCCAAGCAGGTGGTCTACCTCGTCTCGGCGATCGGTTGCGGCGCGGCCGGCGGGGTCATCACGGTGAGCTCGCTCAGCGTCAACCCCGACGCCATCTTCAGCGTGCAGTGGTCGGCGTACATGATCTTCATTGTCGTCATCGGCGGCATCGGCTCCATCGAAGGTCCCCTGATCGGGGCGGTCGTCTTCTTCGGGCTGCAGCAGCTGCTGTCCGACCACGGCTCCTGGTACCTGGTGCTCCTGGGCGCCATCGGCATCGCGGCGGCGCTCCGGCTCCCGCGGGGGTTGTGGGGGCTGGTGCGTGACAGGACCGGTCTGAGCCTGTTCCCCGTCGGCTACTTCGTCCGGAAGCGGGACACCGATGTCGTCTCCGGTTGAGACGGTCGCCCGTACGGCGACCGCCGCCTCGGCCGCCATCGCCCGCGGTGAGCTGTCGCCCGCCGAGTCGTGGCTCAACGCGTACGCGACGGTGACGGCCGGCGAGGCCCGGGCGTGGGTGTCGGCGCTCGCCGCCGACGGTCCGCACGGTAGAGCGGCTGATCCCGCCGCTGTCTTCTCCCAACGTCCCCCCGAGTCTTGAGGAAAGAACGCCATGAAGGTGACCGCCGCCGTCGTCGACGAGCTCCACGGACCGTTCCGCATCGAAGAACTCGATCTCGACGAGCCCGGGCCGGGCGAGGCGCTGGTGAAGATCGTCGCCTCGGGAATCTGCCACACCGACGAGATCACCCGGCACGGGGACCTGCCGATGCCGTTCCCCGGCGTGCTCGGCCATGAGGGAGCCGGGGAGGTCGTGGCCGTGGGCGACGGCGTCACCCGGGTGCGGCCGGGCGACCACGTGGTAATCGGCTGGCCGTCGTGCGGCGCCTGCCGTAACTGCCGCGACGGCGAGCCGCGCTACTGCGCCCGCCTCGGGGAGGCCCTGTGCGGAGGCGGGCGGCTGCTCGGCCCGCGCGCCGGGCAGACCGCCCTGCGCCGCCCCGACGGCTCACCGGTGCACAGCCACTTCTTCGGCCAATCGTCGTTCTCGACCTACTCGCTCACCTGGGCCGACGCCCTGGTCGTGGTCCCTCGGGACGCGCCGCTGGACCTGCTCGGCCCGCTCGCCTGCGGCATCTCGACGGGCGCGGGGGCGGTGTTCAACACGCTGAAGCCCGGCCCGGGGTCGAGCCTCGTGGTGTACGGCGTGGGCGCGGTCGGGCTGGCCGCGGTGATGGCCGCCCGGCTCTCCCCGGCCACGACGATCATCGCGGTGGACCGGCACCCGGCCCGCCTCACCCTGGCCGAGGAGTTCGGCGCCACCCACACCGTCCACGTCTCCGAGGCCGACCCGGTGGCGGAGGTGCACCGGATCTGCGGCGGGCCGGCCGACTACGCCATGGAGTGCACCGGCGTCATCCCCGTTGTACGCCAGGCGGCCGACAGCGTGGGAATGCTCGGGACCTGCGTCCTCATCGGCGGCGCGCCGGCGGGCGCGGAGTTCGGCCTCGACCACCTGTCGACGCTGTGGGGCAAGCGGGTCGTCGGCACCCTGGGCGGCAGCGGCCGCAGCGAGACGCTCATCGGCACCCTCGTCGAACTGCATCGCCAGGGACGCTTCCCGTTCGACCGGCTGGTGCGGTTCTACGACCTGGCCGACATCGACACAGCACTGCAAGACAGCCGCCAGGGCGACGTGCTCAAGCCCGTCCTGCGCATGAGCCACTGAGGACAACAGGAAAGGACACCCGCTGTGGGACTTCTCGACGACGTCGACTGGCAGGGGAACATCTTCAAGAACGGCGTGTGGACCACCGGGCGGGGAGGCGACTACGCGGTCGTCGAACCGGCCACCGGTGAGGAACTCAGCCGGATGGGGCTGGCGACCCCCGAGGACGTCGCCGAGGCGGGGGAGACGGCCACCAGGGCCCAGCGGGAGTGGGCGGCGATGCCGCACACCGCGCGCGCGGCCGTCCTGCGCAGAGCCGGAGACCTGTGGCAGCGCCACGCCGAGGAGATCAGCGACTGGAACATCCGTGAGGTCGGCGCGGTCCCGGGGATGGCCGGGTTCGCGCTACACGTGGCGGCGGAGGAGTGCTACGAGGCGGCCTCGCTGCCGAGCCGGGCGATCGGCGAGGTCCTGCCGTCGGAGCAGCCGCGGCTGTCCATGGCGCGGCGGATGCCGGCGGGCGTGGTCGCGGTGATCTCACCGTTCAACGTGCCGATCATTCTCGGCATCCGGTCGGTCGCCCCGGCGCTCGCCCTCGGCAACGCCGTCATCCTCAAGCCGGACCCACGCACCGCAGTCACCGGCGGCACGCTCATGGCGCGCGTCTTCGAGGAGGCCGGCCTGCCGCCCGGTGTCCTGCAGATGCTGCCCGGCCGCGCCGATGTCGGCGAGGCCCTGGTCACCGACCCGAACGTCCGGGTCATCTCGTTCACCGGCTCGACCCCCGTGGGCCGCCGTATCGGCGAGCTGGCGGGGCGGCATCTGAAACGGGCACATCTGGAGCTCGGCGGGAACTCCGCGCTGCTGGTGCTCGACGACGCCGACGTGGACGCGGCGGTGAACCTGGCCGCCTGGGGGTCGTTCTTCCACCAGGGGCAGATCTGCATGACGACCGGGCGTCACCTGGTCTCCGCGCGGCTGTACGACGACTTCGTGGAACGGCTCGCGGAGAAGGCCGGCAGGCTTCTGGTGGGTGACCCGAAGTCCGGCGCGGTCGCGCTGGGGCCGGTCATCGACGCGGGACAGCGAGACAAGATCCACCGCATGGTCACGGCGAGCGTGGAGCAGGGCGCGAAACCGGCGTCCGGCGGAACGTACGACGACCTCTTCTACCGGCCGACCGTGCTGGCCGACGTCCCCCTCACCGCGCCCGCCTTCGCCGAGGAGGTGTTCGGTCCCGTCGCGCCGGTCACCCGTGTGTCCTCGGCCGAGGAGGCCGCCGAGCTTGCCGCGGCGGGCGAGTACGGGCTCTCGCTGGGCATCGTGACACGTGACGTGATGCACGGGCTTGCCGTCGCGGAACGCATCCCCACCGGCATCGTGCACATCAACGACCAGACCGTGAACGACGAGGCCAACGCGCCATTCGGCGGCGTGCGGGCGTCCGGCACCGGGGCCCGCTTCGGGGGCGCCGCGGCGAACATCGAGGCGTTCACCGAGACCCGCTGGATCACCATGCGCGGCGAGCCCGCGCGCTATCCCTTCTGACGGCCTCCCCACCACGCGGCCGGCTGGACCCGGGCCGGCCGCGTGCCGCGCCACTGCCTGGCCTCCGGCGGAGGAGTATCTGCCCGTTTGGAGGCGATGTGGGAGGCTCGCGAGTAGGTCATTTGTGGTGATTTGACTACTTTTCGTGGGGAGCGCCGGCGCAGGCATCGCTGACGAGTCAGCGCTCGGGCGCCGGGCGGCGTATGGCGGTGCGGAAGGCGACCGGGGTCGTGCCGGTGCGGTGGTGGAAGTACTTGCTGAAGTTGGTGGGGCTGGAAAAGCCGAGTTGGGCAGCGATGTGGGCGGCCGGTTGGTCGCCGTGGGCCAGCAGACGTTTCGCCTCCAGGATGATGCGGCGGTCGATGAACTCCTTGGCGCCGATGCCGGCGGTGGCCAAGGTGGCGCGGGAGAGGGTCCGCGGTGAGTAGCCCAGTGCCCGGGCGTAGTCCTCCACCTTGTGGCTGTGCGGGAAACCGCGCTCCACCGCGTCGCGGAAGCGCAGGTAGGTCTCCTCCGTCTCCGGGGCGAGGGCGCCGGCGGGTGAGGTCAGGTGAGTCAGACGCAGCAGCAGTACGGCCAGCAGGTGACGGAGCACGGCGATGTGCGCCTCCAGGGGCAGCCGTCCCAGGGCGTTGAACTCGTGCCGCAGGTGATCCGTGGCGGCGGTCAGTGCCCGCAGGTCCTCGCCGGTCGCGGTCCACACCGGCGAGGTGTGGACGTCGTCCAGGCGAGCGATGTCGGCGGTGGCCGGATCGGGGAAGTCCGGCTCGAACAAGATCAAGGTGCCCTCGGCCTGGGTCAGGTCACCCCACTGGTGGACCTGCCCGGGCCGGAGCCAGAGCCACATCCCGGGTGTGAGGGCGTAGTCGGTGAAGTCGACGATGTGCCGCAAGGAGCCGTCGGTGAGCGCCAGCAGGTGGTGGAAGGCGGGCCGCTGCGGCTGACCCGGATGTCGCCCGTCGATACGGGTCCGTAGATCGGCCAGCGACATCACCTCGATGGTGGCAGGGGTGCCGACCGGTGCGGCGAAGGCGACCTCGGGGATCCTCCGCCTGGCGACGTGTCGATTTTTCACCATCATCAGTCACCAGCGTACTCACCATCACCTCAGATCAATCCCTAGTTTTGAAGGTGTCGCCGCGTATCGGAAACGAACCGGTGACGGTTATAGGCAAGACCGTAGGACAAGCGGGTGGGGCACGCGCGGTTGGCGTCCGCCTCGGCACCCGCCGCGACCTTCATCCGGTACGGGAGTCGCATCCCGTCCCCGGCTGTTCAGGCATCCGGCAGCCCCGATAAGAGCCTCCACCGACGACCGTCAATCCCCCAACGACAGGGAGCACATGTCATGACCACCTTGAACGACGCCAAGGCCATCGTGCTGGCGGCCGCCGGCCGGCTGTTCGGTGACAAGGACCCGTCGGCCGTAGACCGCTGGGTCGCCCCCGGCTATGTCCAGCACAGCGCTCTGATCGCCGACGGCCCCGAGGCGCTGCGACAGCTGGTGGCGGACCTGCCTCGGGAGTTCCGCTACGAGGGCGCTCGCGTCATCGCAGACGGTGACCTGGTCGCCCTGCACGGTATCTACCATGGGTTCGGACCTCAGCCGCTGGTCGCCTTCGACATCTTCCGGGTGGAGAACGGCAGGCTCGCCGAGCACTGGGACGGCCTGGCCCCGGTCGCGCCCGCCACGGTCTCCGGCCGGTCCCAGACCGACGGCCCGGCAGAGGTCACCGCGCCGGGCACGACCGAGGCCAGCCGCGCTCTGGTCGGCGAGTTCGCCGAAAAGGTTCTCGTCGGTGCCGACTACACGGTGCTGACCGACTACATCTCCACCGACACCTACAACCAGCACAACCCCGAGGCGGGGGACGGTCTGGACGGGTTCGGCGCGGCCGCGGCCGGTTGGGCCGAGCAGGGCAAGAACCTGGTCTACAAGAAGATCCACAAGGTCATCGCCGAGGGCGAGTTCGTGCTGGTGCTCTCCGAGGGCGAGTTCGGGGTGCCGGTCGCCTACTACGACCTGTTCCGGGTCGAGAACGGGAAGATCGTCGAGCACTGGGACGTCATCGCCCCCATTCCGGCCGAGCTGCCACACGGCAACGGCCTGTTCTGACCCGAGCCTGACGTCCCTTCCCCGCGGTGTGCGTGGGCGGACGGCAGCGTACGTCCGCCTCGTCATCTTCCACAGGAGTCGCCCATGGCCACCAGTCGCCTGCTCGACCTGGCCGGCTACCGGCAGCCGATCGATCTCGACCGGCCGTTCCACCCGGCCGCCGTCCCCGCGCCGGCCGCAGGGCTCGGCGCGCTCGCCCGCACCGTGCTGGGGCTGCTGGAAACCGATCCGGCAGCCGGGCGGCTCGGGCTGCCACCCGGCCGGGTCGAGCACCTGGATGATGGCACCAGCCGCCGGTTGCTGCGGGCGGTGCTGACCGTCCGCGCCCCCGGCCCGCTGCCGGAAGCGGCCGTGGCGCCACTCGACGCGCTGCTGGGCGGTGAGCGCACGATGCGGGGATCGGTCGACGCCTCGACGCTGCCGGTCATCGCCGAGCAGGTACCGCGGACGGCCTATCCGGCGGCCAGGTGTACCGAACTATGGCGAGGCGACATCACCACCCTGGCCGCCGACGCCATCGCCAACGCCGCCAACAGCGCCCTGCTGGGCTGCTACCGCCCCATGCACCCGTGCGTCGACAATGCCATCCACAACGCCGCCGGGCCTCGGATGCGCGACGACTGCGCGGTCATCATGACCCTGCAAGGCAGTCCCGAGCCGACCGGCACCGCGAAGATCACTCGGGGCTACCACTTGCCCGCCCGCTACGTGCTGCACACCGTCGGCCCCGTCGTTGACGGCCCGCTGGGCGCCGGGCACGCGGCCGATCTGGCCGGTTCCTATCGTTCCTGCCTGGAGGTGGCCGCCGCCGTCGACGGTGTCCGCACGGTGGCGTTCTGCGGGATCAGCACCGGTGTGTTCGGCTATCCCAAGCCGGCGGCCGCACGGGTGGCCCTGAACGCCGTCGCCGATTGGATGGAAGCGCATCCAGGCCGCCTGGACCGAGTGGTCTTCAACGTCTACGGCGCCGACGACCACACCGCCTACCTGCGGGCACTCACCGACTGGACCCGGCGATCATGACGCACGGTGGTCCCACCCTGACGGACCTGCGCGCCGCCGCGGACACGCTGCGTTCCTGGATCGGAGAGGCCGACCGGGTCCTCATCGGCGCCGGCGCCGGGCTGTCCGTCGCCGCAGGCTACGACTACGCCGACACCCGGCGGTTCGCCGAACTGTTCCCCGCCCTGCACCGCCTCGGGTTGCGGGCCCGTTACCAGCTCATCGGCCTGCGGCTGCCCCCCGACCTGCTGTGGGGATACTGGTCGGTGCACGTGACCGACATCCGCTTCGGCCCCGGCCCGCACCCCGTCTACCGGGGGCTGCGCGACCTGGTCGGCGACCGGCACCACTTCGTGATGACCTCCAACGTCGACGCGCTGTTCTCCCGTAACGGCTTCGACGCCGGTCGGATCTTCACCCCGCAGGGCGACTACGGCCGCTATCAGTGCGAACGGCCCTGCGCCCGCGACACCTGGCCCAGCAAACCGATCATCGATGCCGCACTGGCCGCCTACGATCCGGCCACCGGCCGCGTCACCGACCCCGCCGCCATCCCGGCCTGCCCCAACTGCGGCGGGGAGGTGTTCCTCAACGTGCACAAAGGGCCGGAGTACATCCCCGATCCCTACCTGCCCGCCGGTCGGCGGCTGCAGGCATGGCTGGACGACGGCCCGGCCGACGAACGCCTGCTCGTCCTGGACATCGGCAGCGGTTACAACACCCCCACCGTCGTCCGCCTGCCCATGGAGCGCATCGCCCGCAGCCGCGCGCACGGCCGCCTGCTGCGCGTCAACCCCGTCCAACCAGAGGTGCCGGCACTACCCGGCGGCCGGGCCCTGGGCATTGCCGCCGGTGCCGGCGACCTGCTGGCCGCCGTGGCCGGTCACTGAGGCCCGGCTGCGATGACCGTGCCGGACGCCTGTCCCAACATCCGGCCCTGATCCAGCCGACGGTGTACTACTCCGCTTGTACTACGTCGTGCTTGTTGTGGCGGGACCCCGAGAAGTGATCCAGACGCGGTGAGAGCCTGCTTCGCCCCGAAGCCCGGCGGCCGGGGTGTGCTTTGGCCAGGTGCCGCGCTGGTCAGCCGGAACCGGTCGGTCTGGGAGTGTCGATCCAGCGGGCGGCTGCGTCGAAGGTATCCGTCGGGGTGCTGTTGAACGCGATCGCCGCGTTGGGAGCGTGTCGTCGTACCAGGTTGACGACCTGCTCGAACAACTCAAGCTGATCTTCGGGTTTCCGTACGCCGCCGCCGATGACGACGCATTCCCAGGGCCGCGCGCGCAGGGTACGGCTGACGATCGTTTCCACGTCGTCGCTGCCGTCGAGGCCGAACAGGCAGGTCTCGACGCCGACGCCGTGCTCGGCGAATCGAGCCATGCCGGCCTCGATTGCGTCGGCTACCGGCTTCGGGTTCCAGGGCCCGGGAACCCGATACGGGTCAAGGCCGATCACGAGGACGCGGGGTACCGGGGCTGTTGTGTCCACACCTGGGACCTTACGTCACAGGGGTTGCCGCGCGTGGCCATGTGGGCTGAGGTCGACAACGGACGACTCATCGGTGGGTGCACGACGCGGCGTAGGCCGCTGGTGCGTAGTTCCACCGATGCTGATGGCCGCTATGACTCACACTGGTAACCGTCCAATGTTTTCTGACATCCGTCATTGATCGGCAGCCGCTTACGGCTGGGTCCGCTTCACCCGGTCCGACGACTCCGTAGAGGCGTGAGTCCACGTACGAACGCGCCGAAGCCCTCGGCCAGGACGTGCAGGGCTCGTTGGGCCAGTTGTCGAAGGGCGCCGATAAGTCGATCACGGATGCGATCGCCCGGCACATCAGCGGCAGCGACGAGGGCTCAGCCGGGATCTTGGTCCCCTCGTGAGCCTCGGCGGAACTTCTCCGGGCAGATCGGATCAGGCCTGCGTCCCGGCGACGCGCTCGACGGCACGCTCGATGAGTGATCGGAGGGCGCGGGGGTCCTCCCCCTCGGCCCAGGTCTGCATCGCGACGCGCATCGCTGCGAACAGGACGGCCGCCGCGAGCCTGGCCTCGTCGACGCGCTCGCTCTTCAACGACCCCTGACGCCGCGCGAACACATCGGTGGGCACGAGGTCGACGAGCGCACGCTCGAAGTGGAGTGCCTCGTCGAGCCACACGGGTGAGAGCTCCGTTGTCGTGAGCAGGAGCCGGTACGCGCGGTGACCTCCCAGTAGTCCACCGCGGAAGACGTCGACACCCGTGATCACGGCCTCGCCGCACCGCCGCGGCAGCGGCAGCCCTTCCGCCGCCTCGAACTGGGCGCACGACGCGATGCGCGCCGCCTCGAGCAGCGGGCGGAAGACGTCGCGCTTGCTCGGAAAGTAGCGGTGGAAGGTACGGGTGGACAACCCGGCAGCCGCCGCGAGCTCGGCGACGCCGATCGCCTCCCACCCGTCCCGCTCGAGCAGGACCAGAGCGCTCTGGGCTGCCTCGAGCCGGGACGCGCGGATCCGTCGCTGGTTCAGCGACAGCCCACGGTCCGGCTCACGATCATCACCTGTAACCACACCGTGTATCGTACACAGTACGCCAAACTGACAGTTCCTGCCACTGTGGCGTACTGTGTCATCACGTGGATCGCCGCCGATGTTGATCCACCCAGGAACAGGAGCGCAGATGTCACCCAACCTCTCCGGCAAGGTCGCCATCGTCACCGGAGCCGCCTCCGGAATCGGCCGGACCACCGCGGCAACCCTCGCCCGGGCCGGCGCCGCCGTCGCCATCGCCGACCTCAACCTGACCGGCGCCCAGCAGGTCGCCGACTCGATCATGGCCGACGGCGGCCGCGCCATCGCCGTCGGCGTCGACATCGCCGTGGAGGACCAGATCAAGGCCATGGTCGACACCACCGTCCGGGAACTCGGCCGTCTCGACATCGTCCATGCCAACGCGGCACTCACCTCCCCCGCCGTGATCTCCCGAGACGGCGGGATCGCCGACATCGATGCCGCCCTGTTCGCGAAGGTGCTGGGCGTCAACGTCATCGGCAGCGCCCTGACGGCCAAGTACGCCGCGGCACACATGGCCGGCCACGGCGGAGGCGTCATCATCTTCACCACGTCCCAGGAGTCCGTCCTCGGCGAGATCGTCCGATCGATGTACTCGGCCTCCAAGGCCGCCATCGAGTCGATCATGCGCGACACGGCGACCCAGTACGGCGCAGCCGGCATCCGTGCCGTGAGCGTCTCCCCCGGCCTCATCCTCACCGAAGGCATGCACTCAGTGCCCCAAGACTTCATCGACCGCCTGACCCGACACAACCTGCTGCCGCGGCTCGGCGCGCCGGAGAACATCGCCGACACCGTCGCCTTCCTCGCCTCCGACGCCGCCGGCTACATCACCGGCATCTCGATCCCCATCGACGGCGGCATGCTCCAGCACTTCCCCAACTTCGCCGACGAACGTGACGCCGCGACCAACACTCGGCACTGACCAGAACCAGCGGACGGCGACCACGCGACAGGCCCCTGCCCCCTCCCCAGATCCGGGGCCTTCGTCGCGCCCGACCGGACCGGGAGGGCGCTTCATAGACGGTGAGCATGGAGCGGTGTCGATGGCACGTGAAAGCTGACCTTAGGCCGACGGCCGGGCGAAGTCATCGATGGACGCAGTCTGCAAGATCAGACATGCTGGTTCCCCCATACGGAGGATCAGATGACGATCGGTTTCACCGAGATTCTGCTCTTGCTGGTGATATGGGCCGTTCCGGCCGTGCTGGTGTTCTTCTTTCTTTACTGGACGATCCGCCTGGCGATCAGACATGAGAAGCGGCGGGTGCCGAGCCCCCAAGAGATCCTGACTCAGGAGCGACGGGAACGTATGGCGGCAGAGCGTGCCGATCACTATCGCACCAGGCGGCGCCAGCCCGAATGAGCAAGCGCCCGAAGGCCTCTTGGCCCAGAGGATTACTTTAGAAGCTGACGAAGACCCATGGTCGGGAATCTCTTCCTGACCTGGGCCTTGGTGATTGGAGCGGGTGACGGGAATCGAACCCGCGCTGTCAGCTTGGGAATTGTAGGGATCATGACGCCGGACGTTGGCGACTTGCCTACTTCGCATCCGAGTCCCGAGGATGTTGTTGAGGTGGCAGAGCAGATGGTTGCCGCCATCGTCAGACATGGCCGCGCGGTGGCCAAGCGATCGACGCCATGAGATTGCCGCATGCATAGGCAGATCGCGGCGCCCGATCAGGCGGCGCGGGCGCCCGAGACCGCCGACAGCAGGCGCGTGCCGGCGTTCCGGGCGGCGATGCCGTACCTGGTGGCCGGGATGAGCAGCCGAGACGCCGGGGAGACGAAGCGCTGCTTGGGGTTGGTCAGCAGGCGGTGCCGGGACTCGTAGGCACGGAACGCCGCCGCATGATCGTCCCGGTGTACGGCCAGCGCGTCAGCCAGGGT
Organism: Streptosporangium sp. NPDC002544; assembly: GCF_040295965.1. Lineage (NCBI taxonomy): Bacteria > Bacillati > Actinomycetota > Actinomycetes > Streptosporangiales > Streptosporangiaceae > Streptosporangium > Streptosporangium sp. NPDC002544. Next base: position 66,333 of record NZ_JBEOWJ010000001.1, read on the forward strand.
CGCGGCGCCGGCGATGGCCAGGGTGGATCCGTCACCGAACAGTGAGACACAGGAGGCCGCGTCGCCGAGCAACGCGATCCGCCCGGTCGACCAGCTGTCAAGGCGCACCCGGCTGACGGAGTCGAAGAAGAGGTCGTCCGCCTGCGGTACCTGATCAAGCAGCTCGGGGATGCGCCAGGAACCCCCGGCGAAGGCATCGGCGAGCAGCCGCTTGTGCTGGGCGGTGTCACGGTGGTCGAAACCGGGCACGGCGGGACTGCGGAAGAAGAACGCGGCCCCGCCCTGACCGGTGCCGGGGTGCAGGGCGACGGCCCGGCCGGGGGTGTTGTGCAGGAGCACCTCGTGCGGGTCGAGGGCGAGGCCAGGCAGGGGCAGGGTGGCCACGTAGATGCCCAGATGGTCGATGAACCGCTGCTCCGGGCCGAAGGCCAGGCGGCGGACCGCCGAGTGCAGCCCGTCGGTGCCGATGACCAGGTCGAAGCGGCGGGGTGCGGCGTTCTCGAAGGTGACGTCCACGCCGCCGGGGTCCTGGTGCAGGGCGGTGATGGTGTCGTCGTAGAGGTAGTCGGCGGCCACCGTCGAGGAGAGGACGCGGGCCAGGTCGGCACGGGGCAGTTCGAGGTCGTCGGAGGGCATGGGTATGCCGCCGACCCGCTTGCCGTGGTCGTCGACGAAGCTCAGCCGGGTCACGCGGGTCGCCGCAGCGCGCAGCTGGGGCAGAACACCCATGCGCTCGACGACCTCACGGGCGGGACCGCGCACGTCGACGGGGTTGCCGCTGGAACGCTGGCCGCGGGCGCGCTCCACGACGGTGGGCTCGAACCCGTGGCGGGTGAGCCAGTAGGCGAGGGTGCTTCCGGCTATGCCGGCTCCTGAGATCAGCACGGTCTTCATGTCCTGGACGATAGCTGCACTCAATGCGGATTTGCAATAAGTGCCGATCGGCATTCCGTGCGATACCATCTGCGGCATGGCTGAGCTCACCCTGCGCGAACGGAAGCGGCGGCGCACCCGCCAGGCGATCGTCGAGGCCGCCGTGGAACTGTTCGAGGAGCATGGCTACGAGGGCACGACCGTCGCCGACATCGCCGAGGCGGCCGAGATCGGCACGCGTACCTTCTTCAGCTACTTCGCCAGCAAGGAGGAACTGCTCTTCCCGGAGAGCGACTCGCGGATCACGGCCGCCGTCGAGGCCATCGCCACGCGCGGGCCCGACGACCGGCCGGCCGACGTGCTGCTGCGTGCGCTGCGCAACGTGAACCGTGACAGCGATGAGATGGTGAGCAGGGTGGCCGCGCTCCGGCTGCGGCTCACCCGGAGCGTGCCCGCGGTGCGGGGGCGCGGCTTGCAGCTCCAGCTCGACGCGCAGCGGGAGATCGCGCGTCACCTGTGTGCGGCCTATCCCGATGAGCTGGATGAAGTCGGGGCGGCGGCTCTCGTGGGGGCGTTCGTCGGGGCAGTCACCGGGGCTTTGCAGGTGTTGCTGGAGACAGCGGGCGACGATCCCGCCGCCATGAGCCGCCGCTTGCAGGAGGCGACGGACACCGCACTGCGGCCCTGGCTACGCGAACAGGACAAGCTGCACGCACAGGACAGGTCGCGGGAACAAACACCGTCGTGACCCGAGGGCACGACAGATCATCCGGTACGGCACAGTGGCCCGTCACCGGCTCAGCCCAACCCGCTCAGCCCCGCTGCGAAAGTATCCACAGCCGCCGTGACCCGCGCCAAATACTCCACCGACCCCACCGGATCGCCCGGCAACTCCATCCGGCCATGAGCGGTCGCCGGTGCCGCCGATCAGCAGGGTGGGCGCGATCGCCCCGGCGAGCGTGGTCGCCAGGCTAGTCGGAGCTCCAACTTTCTACTGCAAGCCCGCTTGGTGCACTGTGACTATTCAAGCGGCCTGGCCAAGGGCATACCGGCTGCTGCGCGGCATCCTCAACACCACCGTTGAGGACGAGCTGATCAAGAAGAACCTGCAAGATTAAGAACGCCGGGGTCGAGCGTCCCGAGGAACGGCTCGTCCTGACCGTGCCCAGGTGTTCGAGCTGGCGTCAGCCGTACCGCCTCGCTTCTGCGCGCTGGTTCTTCTCACAACTTTCGGCAGTCTGAGGTGGGGTGAGCTGGCGGCCCTGCGGCGGCACAACCTCGACCTTGACGCGCGGACGGTCCGGGTCGAGGAATCCGTCTCCGAGATGAGAACGGGCGAGCTCGTGACGGGACAGCCCAAGACCGATGCGGGCGTGCGCGTCGTCACCCTGCCCGAGGTCATCATGGGTGACCTGGCCTGGCACCTTCAGCGTTTCAGCGAGCCCGACCCTGGCGGCCTGGTCTTCGTCGGCGAGCAAGGCGCTCAGTTTCGCCGTAGTGCCTTCACCAAGATCTGGGCCAAGGCGATCAAGAAGGCGAATCTTCCGGCAATTCACGTCCATGACCTTCGCCACACCGGCAACACCCCTGCCGCGATGACTGGGGCCTACCTCAAGGAGCTGATGGCGCGGACGGGCCACACAAGCACCAAGGCAGCGACGATCTATCTGCACACCGCCAAAGACAGAGACCGTGCGATCGCCGACGTCCTGGGGGAGATCGTCAAGGAGGGGCTCAAATCCAAGGATGACAACGGCGATGATCCGCCCCTTGTCGGGGGCAAGATCAACTGATCTGGCACGAATCTGGCACGCGAGTGAGAATCAGCTCCGAAAACAACGAAGGCCCAGGTCCGGATTCACATCCTGACCTGAGCCTTTGAGCGTGGAGCGGGTGACGGGAATCGAATCCGCGCTGTCAGCTTGGGAATCGTATGGATCACGCCTTGTTGGGCGGCTGACCTGGGCTTCGGGCCGGTCGTGAGTGACCGCGGTTGACCCCTCGTTACCCCCTAATGGCACGACGATCAACAGATGAGGTGTTGCGGATGGCGTTTACCTACGCCGATGTTGCCTGGCTGGCCGAAGACGACGAGCTGGGCGACCTGTGGTGCCTGACCTTCGTGCGTGGAGTCAGCGAGGTGCAGGCGCTTCGCCGACTGGGTGCCGACCAGGAGAGCATCCGGCCACTCACCTATGACGAGTTGATAGACGATGGCCTCTTTCCTGAGACGGTGCTCGTGGGGCGAGTGGGCGACTGGACGGTGCTTATCGAGGAGAGCGGGTGGACGTGCACGGAAGCCGACAAGGCACAGGCCCTCTCGGCCGGGACCGTGGCCGTGGCGGTGCTGCGGCACGACTACGCATCCGACGACTTCGTCTACGCGGTGGACGGGGAGTTGGTCACGCACTTCAATCCCAAGATTCCCAAATGGCGGCACGGGAGTGATCCCGATCGGCTCAACGACCTGATGAGGCAGGCGGGCCTTGATCCCGACGACGTACCCGGAACCGGTGCTGAGGCACCGTCGTCCGCGTCCGGAGCACTTCTCCTCGCAGCCCGGTTGACCGGCGTGGTGCTGACCCCGGAGATCGTCAAAGGGCCACTCATGAGTGGCGTCGTTGGCTGATCCGTCCACGATGCCACGTCCGACGGCCAGCCTGGAGAGGCTCGCACCACATTCCGCTGCCCGGAATCTGCCCGCGCTGCAGCACGGCTCGAACTCAAAACCTGCGGATTAAAAGATCGATCTTCGGCCGTTCTGGACAGTTCAATGCAGACCGGAGGGCGTGTGCAGTCCATCCTGAACGGTGTGGAACGGTCTCGAACTGCAACGGAAACTGCAACGGGTCAGGGAGCCTGGCGGATCTGGTCTGCCAAGTTGGACAGTGATCCAAGTGGAAGCTCGGCCTCGGTCCAGGGAGGTGTGAGGTCAGTGACGGTGTAACGCGGTACCACGTGAATATGGAAGTGGAAGACGCTCTGCCATGCGCTCTCACCGCTGGCGTGCCAGAGATTGATTCCCGGGGCCTGGAGTGCATAGGTGAGTTGCTTGGACACCTGGACAGCGGCACGCATGACCGCTGCCGCCTCATCGGCCTCGATGTCCGTGAGGTCATTTCGGTGCTTTCGTGGCACGACGAGGGTGTGCCCCTTGGTTGCCTGGGCGATGTTGAGAAAGGCGATCGAGTGGTCGTCTTCGTAAATGGTCTCTGCAGGTTCGCTTCCGTCAACGATCCTGCAGAATACGCAGGGGGCGGAGCTGTTCACGTTTGGTCCTTGACTGTAGGGCTTTGCCAATTTAGCCGCTTGTAGATCACCGGCAGTCTGGTATGTGCCAATGCGGCTGGTCAAGCGCATGAGCCAGGGCTTGCATCTCTGGGACGTTGGCGGACCGGATCTTGTTCTCGTCGATGTGCCACAAGTTCCAGTGAACAGCAAAAGGCCAGGTCACCGAATATCGGTTGACCTGGCCCTTTGTATTCGAGCCGGCGAGGGGAATCGAACCCCTGACCTACAGTTTACAAGATCTCGGTACGCGGCTCCCTGAACTGCTACGGTGCAGGTCGGAGACGGTCTTGCCCTGTCCGTGAGTCCCCGTGATTCCCCCTCTTTCCCTGGCCCCGGTCTGCTCGGCTTGTCCTGGGACGACGGCGACGGGAAGATCCGGCCCCAGCCACCCACGAACCCGGCTCTTGCTCCTGGCGACCATCCCGGAGCCGGAGTGCCCCCGCCGGAGGCACAGTGCTGTAACGGATCTCAATTACTCAATACGTCCCCTATTTAGGGTGCTATCCCTCGAAGGGGATGGGCGGTGTCGAGTTTTCGGAGGTCCTGTGTCCGAAGCGTTGTGGGGCAAGCTGATCGACATGGTTCCAGCTGCGCTCTGGGTGGTTTTTGCATTCGTGGTGTATTTGGGCTTACGGAAACCACTCAGGGAAGCCCTACCGCGAATGACGAGGATCGGGGCGTTAGGTGTTGTCGAGGTCGAGTTCACGGAGGTTGAGCGACTGCTGACCAAGGCTGTCGAAAGCAGCGATCAGGAGGAGACGGGGTCGCTGGTCAGTCGTGCAGATAGTCAGGCGGTTATCCGAAGGCTGGACCATGCGGCCGTGTACCTCAAGGGTGGCCGGATACTTTGGGTGGATGATCTCCCAGAGGGTAATTCATATCTGACCGCACTGTTCAGGCAGCTGGGCATGGTGGTAGACGAGGTCACTTCAACGGATGAGGCTTTGGCACACCTCGATCGAAATGCGTACGACCTCGTGATCAGCGACATCCATAGAGAGATAGATGGTCAGGCTGGGATCAAGATGCTCCAGACCTTCCGCGCGAGAGGTATCAACCTGCCGGTCGTAATTCACGCGGCGCGGTTTGATCCCACGTTGGGCGTCGACCCCATGATCTTCGGCGGCACGAATCGTGTCGATGATGTCGTGCACTACGTGATTGATGTTATGGAACGAGTACGGTAGGGCTTGATTAGGTGGGGACGGGCTGGGCGTGTCTGGGTAACCCACGGCGACAGGCGGGGCAGACCCCGGCCCAGCAGGCCAAAAGAAGCTGCAACTCGGCGATGACCTGGTAGGTGCTCAAGCCCTGCCAGGAGATGGCTGATGCGGTGGGCGGCCCAAGTGGCGGGCCGCGCGCGAGAACGGCCCCCAGGCCGCACGCGCAGCGTGCGGCCTGGGGGCGCGGGCCGCACGGCGGCGCGGAGCGCCGCCGCCTTGATACCTCATGAGAACAATTCGGCAGTGACTCAGATCGTGATCGGCTGGTGTGCCGTCGCTCAGGACTTCGTGAAGAGATCCAGCACGTCACCGAAGCTGCTGGCAAGGCTGTCGAGCACGGCTTTGCCTTTTTCGGCAGTGGCCAGGGAGGGGCGGCCGATGACTCCGCTGGCGGTGTATGCCTGCATGCCCTTGGTCAGGAGATGACGGCGGTCATCTGCGACCCAGTCGGCGAAGTGGTAGCCGGGGCGGATCACTTCGGGGCAGGCGTGGAGTAGGAGGGAGGTTTCCAGTTCTCCGGCGTGCATGTCCTCGTGCATGGTGCTGGTGAGCTGGGCGGCGGTTCGGGCTTCGGTCCAGTCTTCGCGGGAGGGGAACAGCGCCATGTTGCGGCCTTCGGCGTTGCCTTCTTGGACGACGTTGCTCAGGACGTAGTTGCCGCCGTGGCCGTTGATGACGACCAGGGCCGTGGGGCCGGAGCGGGTGACGGAGTCGTAGATGTCGGTGACGATCGCGTGCAGGGTCCGTGCGGAGATGCTGACGGTTCCCGGTCAGGCGCTGTGCTCATGGGAGCAGGAGATCGTCACGGGTGGGAGCAGCAGGACGGGGTAGGCGTCGGCGATCTGGCGGGCTATCAGGGTCGCGACGATGGTGTCGGTGCTGAGAGGCAGGTGGTCGCCGTGCTGTTCGAAGCTGCCGACGGGCAGGATCGCGACCTGGGCGTTGCGCTGTCGCTCCTCGGTGGTGGTCGCGGTGGGCAGCAAGGGGGTCACCGGTCTCCTTGTGGCTGGGATGCTGGCAGGGAGAAGGACTCAGAGAGGATGTCGAGCCTGGTGAGCAAGTCTGCCACGTAGGGGTCTGTTGACCATCGGGCCAGGTGAGCGCGTAGCGCTGTGAGCTGGCCGGCGACTCGGCTGGATCGAAGGGCCTGCATGCGAGACAGGGCGTCTTCGGTCACTGTGCAGGCTTGTTCGCGTTCGCCCGCTATGGCGTAGGCGGTGGCCATGCGGGTCAGGAACAGCACATGGTCGCGCGTCTGGCTGGATTCGGGCCATTGGGATCTGCCGGCTTCGAATATCGGGATGGCCGCGGTGGCCTCGCCCAGCAGTACTCGGGTCGCGCCGGTCTCCATGTGTACGTCAGCTGGTAGACGTTCCTCGGCCATGGGATGCCAACGGTCACAGATGGCCTTGATCCAGAGGAGTCGAGATGTTGGGCTTGCCTGGGGCGTGGCAGGCGGGAAGATCTGGCTTCCACCTCAACTACTTATGGCCTTCGTGCTGGAACGTCGATCATCCCGGAGCCGAGTACCCCCGCCGGATGCGCTCTTTTAGCAATGGCTCTTTGATGGGAGAGTTCGCAACATGCAATGGCAGCGATCTATCTGGTTCAGGCTTGGGGCTGCTTTCTGGTTCGTCTTCCATGGGTGGACTGGTGCTGGCGTGGTTTTTGGGCTCTCCGGATTTCGCGGTCCGATGCCTGCCGGGTGGTTGTTCGGCATGTTCGTGTTCGGGTCGCTCGGGATACTGCTCCAGATCGTGGCCGTGGTCGTGCACGTCTGGCGGGAGCGGAGTGGCCAGCGGGATCCGAAGGATGTCAAAGGCGCCGCGTAGTAGCCAGGCCAGCTGTCGGAGCGACCTGGCGGCGGCGTGCCGGTGGTCGGCGCGTTGGCCTGGTACGGCGCGGTGTGCCTACGGCGATGCCCCGCGCGGTGCTCGCGCCGTGATCGGGCCCCAGGCCGCATGCGCGGCGCGGGGGCGCCGGCGCGGGGCATACGGCGGCGCGGCGCGCCGCCGTATGACCACGCGGGCCGCGCTGATCTATCTGCACACCGAGAACGGGCGGGATCAGATGATCGCCGACGGTATGGGGAAGCTCGCCGAAGCGGCCCTCAAGAAAGAAGATCCACGGGGATCGGGCACGTAACGGGCACGGAAGATCGAAGAGGCTCGGAAAACAACGAAGGCCCGGGTTCGGAAACTATCCGTGACCTGGGCCTTCATAAGTGGAGCGGGTGATGGGAATCGAACCCGCGCTGTCAGCTTGGGAATCGGCTGCTGGTGTTGGTGGGCTGAGCCGGGAAAACAGATGTGCAGGTAGGCGGGATACGGTTCCCCGTGAGTGACCGTGGTTCCCCGCCTGTTCTGGCACGTGATCAACGTTGCGTGGGAAGCCGGACGACTGCCCTCGGGGCAGAGCGTGCTCATGGGCCTCCCGCTGCAGACCTTTCTCGGCAGGAAGAGCAGGAGCGTTTCCAGGGCGTGATACTTGCCGTCGCTATAACGTCCGTGTTATGAACTGGGGAGAGGTGGAACTGGAGCCAGAGGTCGATGAGTGGTTCGACACGCTTGATCAGGAGGGGCAGGAGACGGCGGCGTTCTACGTCGACCTGCTGGCCGAGCGTGGTGTCCTGCTGGATGAGCCCTACACTCGTCAGCTCCGCGGCAAGTTACGTGAGCTGCGTTTCCACCTCGACCGGGAGGCGGTACGGATCACCTACTGGATCGCACCGGGTCGGCGGATCATCATGCTGACGGTGTTCCGCAAGCAGCGGATGCGCGAGTCCGCTGAGATCGAGCGGGCGTGGCGGGCCATGCAGCGGTGTATCGCCGAGGCTCACGCGGCAGACGAGGAGTGAGCGGTATGGGTGAGCGCAAGAGCTGGGGTGCCAAGCGGGCTGAGATCATGAGCCGTCCGGGGGCCGGAGCGGCGTATGAGGCCGCCAGGATCCGGTTTGAGCTGGGGGAGGCGGTACGGCTGCGCCGTGAGCAGCTCGGTCTGACCCAGAGCGAGTTGGCTGAACGGACAGGCTTGAAGCAGCCGGCGGTGGCACGGTTCGAGGCGGGCGGGACGATGCCGACCATCCCGATGCTGGAGCGGCTCGCGGAGGCTCTGGAGATGCGGCTGAGCGTTCAGTTCCAACCCCTGCGCGAGGCGAGCTGATCTTCCGATGTGTTTCCGGAGCCGCAGATCACCGAAGTGGGAGCAGCCGAGCCGAACGACCCTGAAAACAGGGCCCAGATCGGGAATCCATCCCTGAGCTGGGCCTTCGCTCTTGGAGCGGGTGACGGGAATCGAAATCGCTAACGGTTCCGGGAACGACGTCGATCCGGTGCAGAACTTCACGAGGGGGTAAGCCTTGCACGAAGCTGACACAAAGCCAGGTATCGCCGGCATCATCAGTGAACTCTTGATAGAGCCATTCGTACTCTCCTGCCGCTGCACCGCTCATCAACATGCCTTTCCTGAAGGATTAAACCTGCGATGATCTTCGCAGAGGAGACCGACAACTACCCGGTCTGGGGGTGTTCCGCCCTTGAGCTGCCAGCTTGGGAAGTCTCTAACGCTCTTGGCCGATGAGCTGGCGAAACGCTGACCTGCGGGGGAGCGGGGCGAGTGACCGTGATTCCCCGTGAGTCCCCCTTGATCCCTCTGCCGGCGGGCACGCAACGGGCACGACATCCGGACTCGGAGTGCTCCGTGGTAGATCCGCCCCTGCCTCTCCTATGACTTACGACTGCCGGTCAGCTCCCCTCCCGATGATGATCGTCTGTGAAGTGAGTGCCGGTTCGTGCCCGCCCCTGTGCCCGTCCGATCACCGTGACCCGAGATGAACGCCGGTGGCTGGAGACCGTGGCCTACTCTCGCACCAGCCCCTACCAGCAGGTGATCCGCGCGGATCGTGCTGGACGCCGCCCGCCGCCTGTCCAACGCCGAGATCGCCCGCCGCCACCGGATCACGGTGGACACGGTGTGGACGCGGCCTGCGCGCATGACCAATCATGGGGCAATGTCGCTCCGCACGCACGAGGCCGATCTGTTCGAGAGCTCTAGGGGCCGCTTGGAGGCGATCGCCTACCGGCTGCTGGGATCGGCCGGTGATGCGGAGGACGCGGTGCAGGATACGTACCTGCGCTGGCATGCGGCGGACCGGGAACGGATCGAGACGCCCGAAGCGTGGCTGACGAAGGTGCTCACCAATCTCTGCCTCAACCAGCTCACCTCGGCGCGGGCCAGGCGGGAGACCTACGTGGGGCAGTGGCTTCCTGAGCCGGTGCTGGACGGAGATCGGATGCTCGGTCCCGCCGACACCTTCGAGCAGCGTGAGTCGGTCTCCATGGCGATGCTCACCCTGATGGAGCGGCTGTCCCCCAATGAGCGCGTGGTGTATGTGCTGCGCGAGGCGTTCGGGTACGCGCACCGCGAGATCGCGGAGATTCTGGACATCACCGAGTCGAACTGCCAGCAGATCTACCGGCGTGCCAGGCAGCATCTGGCTGTCGAACGATCCCGCACGGAGATCGATGCGGTCGCCGTGCGGAAGATCGTCGAGGAGTTTCTCGCCGCGGCCCTCAGCGGCGACACCGAGCCACTGATCCGGCTGCTCGCCGACGACGCGGTCAGCATGGCCGACGGCGGCGGCAAGGTTCATGCCCGCAGGACCCCGGTCATCGGAGCGATGGGCATCGCTAAGTACCTGCGTGCTCTGTTCCAGCCGAGCGATGCCAAGCGAGCCCTCGTCGGTGGCAGTCCCGCCTTCTACGCCGCCGTCGTCAACGGCGGTCCTGCCGTGCTGGCCGAGGTCGACGAGCAGGTCATCGGCGTGTTCTGCCTCGATGCGACCCCCGACGGTCTGGCGTCGATCCACATCCAGGTCAACCCGGACAAACTTCAGCGCATCGCGCGCCAGTGGGCGGCCGCTGGACCCCATCGCCCGCTAGCGGTGAATTGGTGACCCGGATCACACTCGTTCGCTGTCAGGGATCGCGCGCCTGTCCGGTTCAGGAGGTGAAAGCAACCAGATAGGAGCGAGCCATGAAGCACCGCATCGTCGTCCTGGGAGCCGGGTACGCCGGAGCCAACACCGCCGGTCGCCTCGCCAGGCGGCTGCACCGCGACGACATCGAGATCACCCTGGTCAACGGCGACCCGGAGTTCGTCGAACGGATACGCATGCACCAGCTCGCGAGCGGGCAAGATCTGCAGCCTCGCCCACTGCGCGACCTCTACGCGGGCACCGGCGTACAGGTCCGGACCGCGCGGGTCACCGCTGTCGATGTGGAAGGCAAGACCGTCGATCTCGGCGGTGAGACCCTCGTCTATGACACCCTCGTGTACGCCCTGGGCAGCGCCATCGCCGATCACGGCGCCCCTGGTATCGCAGAGCACACCTACAACGTGGCCGGCAAGCAGGCCGCTCTCCGACTGCGGGCGCGCCTGAGCGAGGTGAAGCCCGGTGGGACCGTGCTGATCGTGGGCGGCGGCCTGACCGGCATCGAGGCAGCCACCGAGATCGCCGAAGCCCACCCGGATCTCGAGGTCGCGATCGCCGCCCGCGGCCGCGTCGGCGGCTGGCTCAGTGACAAGGCCCAGCGCCACTTGCGCGGCGCCTTGGACCGGCTCGGCATCACGGTCCACGACCATGCCGACATCACGCGTGTCGAAGCGAACGGCGTGGTCACCGGTGCAGGCAGAAAGATCCGGGCCCAGGTGACCGTGTGGACCGCGGGTTTCACCGTGCACCCGATCGCGGCCGCCACCACCCTTGAGGTGTCCGACACGGGCCGGATCGTCGTCGACGCCAGCATGCGATCGGTCTCGCACCCCGATGTGTACGCCGTCGGCGACGCCGCGCTCGCCGAAGGAGCGGGTGGCAAGCCGCTGCGGATGTCCTGCGCCTCGGGAAACCCGATGGCGTGGCTGGCAGCCGACGTCATCGCCGCGCGCTTGACCGGTCGCAAGGTTCCCGAGACCACGATCGGCTACTCCTTGCAGTGCATCAGCCTCGGACGCCGCGATGGAATCATCCAGCGCGTGACCCCCGACGATCAGGTCACGTCCACCGTCTTCACGGGCCGGACCGCCGCCCGCATCAAGGAGATGATCTGCGCTAGCGCAGCCTGGAGCATCTCCCACCCGACCCTGATGATGCCGAGCCGCCGCCGCCACCTCGCGGTCACCGGCGCAGTGGAGACCCGACCCCTCACCCGGTCATGACGAAGAGCGTTGCCGGGCGAGCGTGGTTGCCCGTTCGCCCGGCCGCTGCATACGAGCGAACTGCTCGGGCGTCCCCTGTCGCTGATGCGGCTGCGCTACGGCGGATCCGCCCCCGCTGGGGCACAGCCGTCTACGTGGCCAGCACCGGTGAGTACGAAGATCAGGTCTGGTTCGACGGCACCACCGAGGACATCTGCCACCTTCACCTCACCAATGCCTGATCGCATACCGGTGGGATATCGGCAGTCGAACCGTCAATCCCTGAAGAACTTACGATTGCGACCACTGAATCGATCGTGGCATGGTGCGATGAGCACGCTGATGTTCCTATCCGCCTCGCGGAGATCGACACGGCCGAGATTATTCAGCGGAATCTGGCGTGGAACCCCGGGCGTTCACGCCCAGTAATGGCACGACGGTCAGCTTGCGGCCCAGTGGTCTACCACCCCTTGCCCTCGGCCAGGCGTTGTTCCTTCATCGCCTCGATGGAGCCGCTGATTGCGCGCAACACTGCGCGGGCCTGCTCTCGATCGACACCCAGGTGGGTATGGAAGTGCCTGTCGTCGATGTGCCCGCCGTTGCAGATCTCGTTGAGGGCGTTGTTGATCGCGAGAGCATCGTCTGGCCCGAGATTTATGGTGATCACGTCAGCTGTTACCCGAATGATTTCCACGGTGAGAATTCTGCGGGTAGGGGCGCACCTGCGCACACCCCGCCCGCCTGATCGTCCCGTTTGCTTCGTCCCACCCCGGAGGGGCAACAGCCCAGGGACGGAGGAGCAAGGCCGTCTTCGCGTGTACGCCAGCCGGTAGGCGTTCCTCGGGCATTGGACGCCAACGGTCACCGACGGCCTTGATACGGAGGAGTCGGGCTGTTGGGCTCGCCTGGGACGTGGCAGACGGGAAGATCAGGTTTCCACCTCAGCCATCTATGGGCCTAGTGTTTGAACGTCGATCATCCCGGAGCCGAAGTGCCCCCGCCGGAGGCTGGTGTTTACGCTCACAAAGTTGAGCGAGGGTGAGTTGTGTGAGGTGGATATGTCTGCTCGTGATCGGCGATTGGCTCGGGGGGCTTCTTGGCCTTTGACTCGGTCGGATCTGAGTGAGGTGCTCGGGGAGCACTTCCAGCATGTTCCTGAGCTGGATTTCTTAGGCGATGTGCCGCAGCACTTGGTGCTGGAGGTTAGATGGCGTCCGGGCCGTGCGGGCGGTATCCATCCGGACGTCTATGGGATTGCGCTGTCGGTTTATCCTGTCCGGTCTGCGGATCGTGCTGAGATCAGGGAAGAGCTACGCAGGGCTGCTCTGCCAGAGTTGCGGGACTGGGTAGCTCGTGCGGTGGCGGCTACTGAGACGTGGAAGGCGGCGTCTCACCGGCGTTCGTGGCATTGGACTGAGCACGGGGTGTTGGAGTCGCAAGAGACGTCATGAGGTGCTCAACGGCGATGCGTCGCTGAGGTCGGCGGGTTCGTTGGGTGCGGCGGGTGCGCGGTACGGCTACGGCCCGGGTCGCCGCCGTTCGGGACCGGCGCCCACGCCGCACGCCCGGCCGGCGGGCGGCAGAGGGCCGGGTACGGCGGCGCGGCGCGCCGCCGCTTGGCAAGCTCTCCACCGCGATGATTCGGCAGTGGCGGGCCGACCTGCTCGGCAACGGGGTCTCGGTCAGCATGGCGGCCAAGGCGTATCGCCTGTTGCGGGCCGTGCTGATGACGGCGGCCGAAGAGGATCACCATCATCTCGCGCAACCCGTGCCGGATCCGCGGGGCCGGCGACGAGCACGCTCAGGAGCGCCCGGTGCTCACCGTGGCCCAGGTCTTCGAGCTGGCCGACCTCGTGGGTCGTCGTCCGGTCGGCAACGTCCGCAAGCTCAAAGACAACGCCTATCGGCTGCGCTTCCAGCGGCACGGCGAGATGCGCACCCATCCGGAGGTCTTCACCACACGGGCGGACGCCGAACGGGCACTGTGGAAGATGGGCACGGACGGTCGGGCCGACTGCACCCATGACCGGCGTTTCCACGCCCTGGTGCTCCTGGCTACTTTCGCCAGTCTGCGATGGGGCGAGGTGAGCGCGCTCCGCCGCAGTGACATCGACCTCAATGCGGGGACGGTGCGCATCCGGGCAGCCTTCGTCGAGCGCTCCACGGGTGAGCTGGTCCTTGGCCGGCCCAAATCCAAGGCCGGGCGTCGCGTGGTCGGTATCCCCCAGGGCGTCATTTCGGTGCTGCGGGAGCACCTGGCCACCTATGTCCAGGAGCATCCCGGCGCGCTCGTCTTCCCCGGTGCCAAGGGCGGCCCGCTCCGGCGCAGCGGGTTCGACACCCGCACGCGCTGGGTGGATGTGGTCAGGGAGATGGGTCTTCCCGGTCTCCACCTCCATGATCTCCGTCACACGGGCAACATGCTCGCCGCAGAGTCCGGCGCGGGGCTCAAGGATCTGATGGCCCGGATGGGTCACGACAACGTGCGCGCCGCGATGATCTATCAGCACGCCGTGCGGGGTGCCGACAGAACGATCACGGACGCGATCGATCGGCAGATCATTGGGCGCGACGACGAGGAGGACGGCTCGGCGGGGATGCTGATCCCGGTGTACTGATCGAGAGCTAATGGCACGCGAAGATCAAACAGTTTTAGAAACAAACAAGGCCCAGGTCGGGAATCCATCCCTGACCTGGGCCTTGAAGCGTGGAGCGGGTGACGGGAATCGAACCCGCGCTGTCAGCTTGGGAAGTCTCTATCACGACTGGTCGCTGAGCTGGGAAGACGCTGACCTGCGGGGGAGTGCTTCGGTTGCCCGTGGTTCCCCGTGAGTTCCCCTTGCTCCCTCTGCTGACGGGCACGCAACGGGCACGGCCTGAGAACCCCGTGCGGACGCACCCACTTGATCCGGAGGAGTCGAGATGTTGGGCTTGCCTGGGACGTGGCAGGCGGGAAGATCCGGCTTCCACCTCAACCATCTACGGCCTTCATGGTGCGACGTCGATCATCCCGGAGCCGAAGTGCCCCCGCCGGAGGCTTAGCGGTTTTCAAGACCGCCAGGAGCTATCAGAACAGCAGCCCATGACCTGGACTTATTGCCCTGCGATCAGCCTCGAAGCGGAGATCATCGCGTAGATATCGCGCAACCCGCGCATGACCCCTCGACTGCCGCGCCTTCCCACATCGATGCGCGCGCAAAGACACCGGGTTTAGGAAGCGCACCCTCACACGTCCGGAGAAAAGTCTCTGACCAGCGGATACGTCATTCGTAATCGGCCCTGGGCTGTCGGTTGGGCGAGCATTGGGCAGAGACACACTTGGGGCGAGATCTTCCTCCAAGGTGACAAGCCTGTGACCTGTCGGCTGTGATGGTTACAGGCGCCTTCTGATGGCTGCAGTCGGCCCCGTGCGCTCCTACTGTCGGTGCCTCGATGAGCAGGTCACGGGGGCGGAAATGCGAGCGTGTGCAGCACAGGTCGCTATGGATAAGTTGATCGCGCTCCCGGAGCGGCACGTTTCTGTCGGCGGCGACTGCCACCATGACGACATGATCATGCAGCCCATCGATGTCTCCTGGCTCTGCGGCGAATACGGCGAGGAGTGCTACGGCTTCATCTACCTCCGCATCACACCCGAACAGGCCATTGCCCGCCTCGGCGGCCACTACGCAGACTTCGAACCCGCCCGCCTGCCCGACGAACCCGACGACTGGCCACGCCCGGGGGAACCCCTCGGAGTCGCCTCCCTAGGTGACTGGAGCATCATCTTCTACCCCGATTGGATCGGCATCGAGGAAAAACTGATCACCCGGCTCTCCGAAGGCACCCGCCTCGTCTTCCACACCGCCCTCGGCGTCGAGGACACCGACGACTTCTACTGGTGCGAAGACGGCGAGATCAAATACCTCTACGGAGGCGACGACGCCTTCGTCATGGATCCCCCGGACGAACTCGCCGACGCCATGGAGGAGATCGACAAGCTCTATCCGTCGATTCCCCGTCTCTACAGAGGGCCGGCATTCCTCCTCATCGAATACCTGACCGGAATCAGGCCGACCGAGGAACTCCTGAAAAGCCTCACCTTCAGGTGGGGCACCGTGAAGCGGTCCGGGTCTGATGGAGGCTTGATCCCCTGAGAGGATCGAGTCATACGAAAATCAGCTCATGATCGACCTCCTACAATTTCTCCACGCCCGTAACCAGGCGGACAACCACGCCTATGCCGAGGTGGCCTACCGCTTCGGCGGTGACGCTCTCCTCGACAGCCACCTCCCGATGCTCGACCTGATCGACATGCTGGCACGGGAGTACGCGGCAATGGATCCCGCAGACGCGCGCTTCGCCGGTCTCACATACACCCTTCGAGTGCTCGCCCAGTCGTACTTTGAGCACCCTGAATACCGTGAGGAGTGGCGACCCTAGAACCTGTTCATTGCCACGGCTGTCTTGGTGATGCGATCCCTGTGCCGATAGGTAAGCCGTGCTTATCGGTGAGCCGGGGTGAGGAACGAATCCCGGATCTTCGATCGCCCCCGACCACGGCAGACTCGGCCACCCCGTGGCGATCGTCGTGCTGCATGAGGGCGGCGGCGCGACCAGTGGCCGGCGGATGACGTGGGTGCGGCGCAGCGGGCGTGCGGCGACGGCCCGGAGTCCTGCGCGCGTGCCGGGACCGGCCCCCAGGCCGCATGCCCGGCATGCGCTGGTAGGCGCAGGGCCGGGCGACGGCGCGCAGCGCCGCCGCCTCTTGATCCCTACAAGGCTAATTCGGCAGTGCTCTTATCCCGCAGTCTGTCTTATCCCGCAGTCGACGTGAGGTCGATCAGATGGTGGCCGTACGCTGGCAGACGAGTGTGGGGGATTCCCTCCAGCAAATTTTCTAGCATGGCGGGATCCTCGCTAGTCGCGTAGATGATTTGCCCTAGACCGATATCTCGTTTCAGCCTTTGAAGGTAAGCGGCAAGGCTCTTTCGATCGGTTTCCTGTTGGCGTGGCTCATCTAGGGCGAGGACGCCCAAATGATGCCCGCTAGCATAAGAGGTGGCTGTTTCCATTAACGCGGTGTGATACGCCCATTTCGTGCGGATAGTATCTGAAGCGCTTATCCCCATTGCCACATCGAAACTAAGCTCGAACCCATCGTTGACTGGCAGGAGCGTACGTTCATCGATGGTGACCTCTTCGGGTGCGATGCTCCTCAGGCCATAAGCCGATAATTGTTGTTGGAAATTACTTCTGAAGGAGCTGAGCAAAGCTCTGTCGGCGGGATTGCTGCCATCGGAGTCCAATGCTGCACGTCTAGTCCGTACATCATCCAAGCGAATTGCTAGATCGTCTAATTCATCTTCAACCGCTAGCAGTACGGCCTGAACTCGTTCCGCTCCTCTGAGCCGATTGTCAAGGCTGAGTCGTTCTTGTACTTCAGCCAGACTGGGAGCATCCGATGGGCCTGCAAGTTCATCGCGAAGCATCCGCACTTGATCTCGGGCGCCACCTAATGCGGTCTCAGCAGCGGACAGTGATGCACTGAAGTTTTGAATGCGGTCTTCGCTTGCTATACGCATTGACAACAACGCAGCTCGCTCCGCGTCAAGTAAAGCCACGTTGTCTTCTATGCTGGCTACAGCATGTGTCTCTATCTGCCGGTTATCCACTTCTTGCTGGCACGTAGGACAGCGCCCTTCGGAGATTAAAGGTAGTGAGAGCTCTCCTCCAAGGACTCGGATTCTCTGGACGTCCCTTAGGTGCTTTTTGTCCGCCTCGATGCTTGCCAGCCGAGAGACAAGTACATCTAAGTCGGACTGAGCAAGTGACATCTGCTCATAAATATTTCGAACAATGGCTCCAAGCCTACGAACTTCTCTTTCCGCAGCTACTAGATCGGCTCGGCTGCGATCGGTTCTGTCTCCTGCAATTGTAACCTCTCCCATTAGTGCATTTAAACGATCGCGCCAGACGGGCTGGGCTTGCGAGAGAGGAATCCATGTCTGCCCGTCGCCTGCTTCCAACACTGCGGATCTTCTCTGGCTTGATCCCACTGGATTAGTCGACAGAAGGGTCACTCGCAAGTTCTCGGAAAGTGCTGCTTCGTTGATACGCGCGACAGCTCCGGCCCATGTCTGGCCTATCGCTACTTCCTCTTCTCGTAGCGCTTCTCGAATTTTTAGAGCTTGAAGTGTTGAGAGACCTAAGACATACTCTACTGCCCGCCGTAATGGATCGCGGATGCCATAATGTGTTGGGACCCGTGGAGCAACGCCCGACCAGCCGAACTTTTGCTCGATATAAAATAAGGGAAAAAGTGTTTCTAAATATAATTTCGTTTCCCCGCCTGAAAAGCTAGGGACCTGAGGGAGTGACCACCCAAGGAACTCTTCAAGTACCCGATGGAAACCGACGTCGCTAAATGTTGCGCCCGGTTCCCGAACAAACATATCTTGGCGCGGTGCAGTATTGAGCGCTCGCTCATTGTCTGCTAGCCAGACGTGAACTAGAGTTCTGGCAATATCCTGATTTACCGCCCAGCGTTTTACGCGCAAATACTTGCCGTGGTTGTTCGATAGCGTGACGGTAACGGAGGAATCGATCACCCCACCTCTACCACGCAATGTATCAATCGCCTGCGTCATTGCTGGTCCCAGTGGCGACCGTCTAGAGGCAGATAAAGCTCCCTCTAGTCCTAGGGCGTATACGATGCTCTGCAATAAAGTGGATTTTCCCCAGCTATTGGGAGCATTGAGCACGTTGAGGCCAGCAGATAGTCTGGCTTCATAAGACGCAGGGCCGAGGGTACTAAGTACATCAAGCCTCACTGAGGCTATCCGTATAGTCATCGGGAACTCCTCTGCGATCTATTTTTAGGTACTGATGGGCGCTTCCCCAGTCGGTTCCACATGCCCGCTTCAGTAATCGGAGAGATACGCGTTAGTCCTTGACGTTCCGAGAGCATTAGTTCACTGTCAGCGGCGCGTATCGCATTTACCAAATCCAGTCCTCGGGCTGCCAAAAACTGGCGACCATTGTTGCGTTGCCCGATGAGCTCCGCTGCCCTAGCGAGTTGTAGGGTATCGTCTAAACTCGAATCCCATACTCTAACAATCCCTGGCGAGGATGAAGGGCGATTCCAAGCAGATAGCAGTTGTCGCAGGTTCTGCTCATCACGCAACGCCCATGAGAGAATATGAAGCTGCTCAACCGTTGCGGACTGGCCTCTACAGTAAGAAAGGCAGAGCAGTATGGACGCTACTCGCCAAGCTATGCGATCTCTTCCTGGTAATGGAAGGGGCGTTTCTTCAAATGTCAGGCCTCCTGCCGGTAATGGCAGTCGGTGTCGCCTCGATTTTGGTGCCATTTCCAGGATTCCGGAACGTGCCTGAGGGCCAGGCTCGCCGGCAATCACGATTCCTCCGTAAACCGCAATGGACACGCAATAAGCCAGGTGGCGGTGTAGTGACGTGCGAAGTCTTCACACGCTATCGCTGTTAGACTTGGAATATCTGCAGAAAATCCGCTTGCAAGTTGTTCCACTAGTTTTTCAAGGTGTGAAGTATTGCCGGTGCTGGGTTCTCGACGACGATGGAGGCTGCGAGAAACTAATCTGGCTCTTCGTGTTACGGCATCGTATGCAAGGCTATACCTATTCTGCAATGCCTCTAGTTGATTCATCCCATAAACGTAATCGAGCAAAACTTCTGAGCGATAACCCGAAAGATACTCGTCATCAGCTGCAAGCTGCTTATTCGTGCGTAGTTTATGCGTGAGTCGTCGTATGATGTCTTCGCTGACTGCTGTATTGATCTCTTCTTCTGTGGGTTCGTCTATGGTTAAACGTATGGCGCTTGCTGCAATGCCATGTAGCGATGCAAGTTGAGGGCCAAACAATTCTCTGTCGGTGCTAATCACAATTTGAAAGTCGCTATGACACCAAACAGGAGGTTCTTGTGTGCGTATCTTAGCGCTTTTCTTGCGAGCATATTTCACAAGCTCTTTGTCGTCATACTCAGGAGTTAAAAGAACCCAGCGCCTTATGAGGTAACCTTCACCGAGTAGTGCGACGGTCTCGTCTATTTTTGCGACGAGCTTGTTGAGGTCGTCATTAATTTTGCTCTTTTGTCCATCGGTCTGAGCTTGGACGGTGAATGCGTCTTTAGGGGCGTAGCATTGGTAAACGATCCCGTCGTCTAGCCGATAGGCTTCTAAGCCCCCATCACCACGAACGCGATCGGGGATAAATTGAATGTCTTCACCATGTTTCATGCTGAGAAGTTGGCAGCAATGTGACTGCCATTCCCCGCCGTCCCACTGCTCGCGGACACTCATCGTAACCCTTTTAGGATGCGCATAATTTATGATCCCGCCTAGTCCGAATAGGGGAGACCTTCCGGACGGATCAACACTGTAAGCGTCCAGTTGTCGCACCACAATGCCTTGTGCTTCCCGGAGAGGTGATGGGCAATTGGGACGCAGGGGACGTATGGTGACGATTTTTCGCCCGCGTGCTGCGGCTAACGTGGCTACCTGACGCCTTGAAATGGCTCGATGAGGTGCCGCCAGGGGGCTGGCAGTGTCTTCGAGCTGGTCAGACGCTCAATCAAGAAGGTTTGGCTGATGAGTTACTAGGGCGCGCCGTGCCGCCACATAACGGTCACAAAACTCTTCGGTAAGTCTTTCGCGGGGATGACGTTGACGTAGTACGCGTGCGAGGTCTCCGGCACGATTGACTAGGTCGGTAAGCGACTTGCGTTCGATGTCAAAGGCGCTCATGCCTTGTTTGACGGCCGCATCCAGGTCTCCGCGCCGCGCATGGACGATTCCGAGATCTATGTGCGCGTCTGCCACTCGCATGGGGGCATTGGACGTGCCGTCTGGGCGGGTGTGTATCCGGATGGTGTCCAAGGCATGCTCTTCGGCGCGGTCGTTGTCTTCGAGCCAGGTGTACGCAGTGGCGGCGTAGAAGATCCATTTGGCATGGTCGAACACGAAGTGATGGTCTGAATTTTCCGGGATGGGAAGCTTGGCGAGGATGTCGGCCCCGCGAGTGAGGGCCTTGTCTGCTTCGCGGCGGTCGCCAATTCGGGCCAGTCCGCGGGCCTCTTGCAGGGTGAGCTGAACCTGAGCGCTGGATTGGCCGGCGACGGCCTGGCCCATGCGAGCGGAGGTGACGACGTCTTCATAGCGACCTTCGACCAGGGCGAACCACGCAGACATCTCATGTGCCCAGCCCATGAGTTCGCCGTGCCCGACCTGGCGGCCCATCTCGTAGGCGGCGCGGCGGGCGGTCTCAGCCTCCTCACGCTCTCCCAGGTCGTAGTGAACGCACCCGAGCAAGGCCGTCAGCCATCCGGTGATGACAAGCAATTCGCGGTGCTGGGCGAGGGTGATCCGTCCGCCGAGTAGGCCATTGACCTGGGAGAGACGCTTTTGGGTCCGGTCGCGCAAGGTGGCGGCCGAAACGACAGGGTAGGCGCGGCAGAGTAGATCGACGGCCTCGGCGAGGGCTTCGAGCGTGCCGGTTCCGACGTCGGACGCCTGGAGTTGCTGGGCGAGTTCCATGGTGCCGTACAGGTCGGCCTCGGCTCGCAGCGCGTCCATGGGGATGATGCTGGTGGCCTCGATGAGTTGGCCGGCCCCGCGTCTGTTCGGCCGGAATCCCAAGTCTTCGGGTTGAAGTCCGGTCAACTGGGTGATGGCGAGCCGGTACGGAGAGTGGGGCCATCTGACCTCTCCGGCCTCCCAGCGCCGAATGCGCTCCTCATCGCACGCCAGCGATTCCTTGATGCCGACCGGCGTCGCATTGATCCGGTGGGCCAGTTCGGCGCGCGTCAGACGGTGCTCGTTACGCCACGCCCGGAGCTGGACGTTGGGGATGTTGTCGGGCATCTGGGACCTTCCTCCCGGCTGGGGGCTCAAGAGGGGGGATTCAGGGGGGCCGTTTGGGGGTCCTGTCGTTCTCGAATTGCCGGTGGACTTGCCATCAAGCAACACGGTACGTCAGCCCGCTTTCCGCCGCAGGGAACGCGGATCAAATTCGAGGAGATGGCGACGGTGACCCGGCCAGAGGAGACCAGCGAGACACGCCCCTGCCCCGCGTGCCGGGGACGTGGAACCAAGCTGCGCAGCTCGCGCCGTGCCCTTCTCGTCGGCGAGAGCGGTGGTGATCCCGAGACGCAGGGAGAACAGGAATGTCTCGACTGCCTCGCAACCGGCCGGGTCGAAAGGAACGTGAGATGAACCCGATCATGCAGACCGCTGCGGCCTGCCTACAGCAGGAACGCCAGGAGAACGAGGCGCATGCCCTCACCCGACTGCGGAACGCGTTGCTGCGGCTCGGCGTACGGGCCGAACTGCGCGACAACGACAGTGCGCTGATGATTCCCCGCCCACAGGTCGGCCTGCCGGTGTGGGTGTTCGTCGGCTACGGCGGAGCCTTCTACTCCTGGCAGTCGGCCGAGAAGCGCCACCCGATCGGCGACGTGGCGGGCGCTGCCCAGGTTCTGGCCGACTACGTCGGTCGATAGGCGGACGCGGCGGGGTGGTGTCCTTTGGTGCGGAGGGCACCGAAGAGCGTTACCGCTGCCCCGTCGCGTCTGATCACGTCCCGGCAGGTAGCAGAGACGGCGTATGCGGCCCCACCCGTGTAACCGCGGCGCCCTTCTTCCCTCTCTCTGCCTGCCGGGACCTTCTCTGTTCTCGTTCCCCTTGCCTTCCGGTGACGTGACAGGCGGGGGAAGCCAGGTTACGCTCTGACTTGGTCAAACAACCTGTCGGGTGATGGACGGTCGTAATGTCACTAGAGTCCGTGCCTCCGAAGTACGCCCAGCTTGTTCAGGCACTTCAACGGCGCATCGAGTCGGGGGACTACCCTCCGGGCTCACTCCTGCCCAGTGAGAACCAGCTCATCAACGAGTTCGGTGTCTCCCGGCCCACCGTCGTCGCCGCACTGCGCGTGCTGCGCGAACAGGGCTGGATCGACTCCCAGCAGGGTAAGGGCCGCTTCGTGCGCGGTCGTCCGGCGATGACCTCGATGGAACAACCCCGTCCCGGACAGGCGTACCTGATCGCTCCGGAGAGCGCATCGCAGGGCGAGGTCATCGAGGCGGCGGCGATCACCGCCCCCAACCGCGTCGCCTCGTTGCTTGGTCTGACTCCGAAGAGCAAGGCGTTCCTGCGCCGACGACTCGTCAGCCGGGACGGAGAGCCGACCGAGATGGTCTCACTGTGGGTGCCGATCGAACTGTCCCAGGGCACCGACCTGACCAGCGCCGATCCCCTCCCGCAGGGCCTTCGCGAACACCTCCAGTCCCGCAAGGGCGTACGGTTCGACCACGTGGTGGAGCAGATCACCGCACGCATGCCCACAACCGATGAGATCAAGCGACTCGGCATGCCGAAGAACGCGCCGCTGCTGGCCGTTTACGGTGCAGTCAAGGATGCTTCAGGCGCGGCTCTGGCTGTGGTGGAGGTTCTCCTCCCCGCCGATCGGCACGAGCTGGAGGATGCCTACCCGATCGGGTGAATCGTGAGAGTCCAAGGTTCGTGCTAGTTGCTTGGCGTGTAGACGAGCGCGACACCTCGGCCTAGTCTCGTGCGGTCGTGTGCAAGGACGCGAGTGATCTTTCCCTTGAGGTCAATCACGACGATCTGTCGAGCGCCATCCCTATCGACCTTGCTGACCAGGTGGCGGTCATCCCACCACCCATACGTGCTATTAAATTTGATCTTTACTCGTGTGGCCAGCTTGCCGGACTTCACGTTCCAGAGGCAGTAGCTGGATTCGTTGTAGGTGGCCGGGCAGACCGTGAGCAGTTGCTTGCCCGAGGGGGAGAAGGAGTCGTCGCCGATGATCCAGCCGACCTTACGCAGCGTGCGATGCATGCGTCCGTCTGTCCGATACAGCCGTACCCCTTGGTAGGGGTCTGCGTACCCGGCGGCGAGGTGCTTGCCGTCTGGTGTCCATTGAAAAGTTGCGAGCCCATCGACTCCGCGAACCGTGGCGACCTTCGCAGCGCCTGTGGCGATGTTGACCGTCGCAAAACCAACCGTGGTGAAGTGCTCCTTCTCAACGGTTAACACCAGCTTGCGACCATCGCGCGACCACTGGATGCCTCTGGTCTGCAGTGGTTTGCGCACTGTGCGAATACGTGTGGCCTTGCCCTTGGCGTCGAAAATCACAACCGAGTCGAACTCGCCTGGAGAGGACTGAGGCACGCCGGCCACCCTGCCGCCCTTCGGCGCGGGGACCAGTTCTGTGTAGTCCTTCTTCTCCGCGAATCTGCCCTTGTCCGAGACGCGAAGGTAAGCGTTTATTCGTGAGTCGCTCACGGCCCGGGAGAAGGCGGTGACCTTCACGGGATCGTGGACGCGCTCATGCAAGGTCACATCAGCGTCGGGCAGCTTGATGTCGACCTCGTCGGGCTGCTGTGCAGACACAGGAGAAGCCGCGAGCGTGGCTAACACAACACCTATAGCTAGAGCGTTGCATAAGGCGCGAGACCTGATCATTCCGGCAGCATAGGTGGTTTCAGTCGATTCGGTGTAGACGTTCTGGATGGGCGGATCTACCGGCTTCCTTGTGTCGCCTCACCCTGAGCCTACTTAGGCACTTGACCTACCAAGTAAGCCGTCGTACTCTCAAGCAAGTTGATAGGTTAAGTGCCTGCCACTCAACAGAAGGAGCTTGTCATGGCTCTGCAAGGCCCGATCCCCGTCAGCTTCGCCCAGGTCTTCCCGCACGGCTGCTACGTCGTCGGGGAGGTCGAGGCGGTCAAGGACTTCGACGCCTCCACCAACGGTCGCTTCGTCCAGTCCCGCGACAAGACGACCGGAGAACTCGTCTGGCAGGTCGCGGTCATGGACGCCGACCCGACCGTCAAGCCCGGACAGAAGACCGTGGCCGTCAAGATCCTCTCCCCGGTCCAGCCCGTTCCGCCGGCCCCGATGCCGAACCTGCCCTTCACCCCGGTCGAGTTCGATCACGTCACTGCCACCCCGTACGTCAACGGCGCTGGACGTCTCGCTTACTCCATCAAGGTCCGCGAGATGCGTGCCCCGCGCACCGGTCCCGTCGCCTCCGCACCCGCCAAGCACACCTCCACCGCTGGAAAGGACGTCGCCTGATGACGCGTCGCAGGACTCACCGCATCAGCACCATCACCCTCAACACCGGCCGTGGCGCCCGCGCCACCAACCACCCCTACCCGGCTCGGACCCCGGTCCTGGCGCTCGACTTCGGCGCCGTCTCGCTCCTGGTCACCACCTCGGCTGGCGACCTCGTGACGGCCTCCGACGTCGAGTTCGCCCGCCAGCTCGCCCACGAGGCCGACCAATTCGCCCGCTCGGTCGAGAGCAAGTTCACCACCCCGGCCAACGAGTCCGACCAGGGCAAAGCGGCCTGACACGTAAGCGGGGCCGCTGGAACTGGCATTCCGGCGGCCCCTCGTCTCCCCAGACAGCAAATCAAGAGAGGGCTCAAGCCTATGTTCAAAAAACTGCCCGGTGACGAGGCGCAACACCTCGTCACGACGACCCCCGACACGGCTGTGGTGTTCCGCCCGGCCGTTCTCAAGACCCCCGCCATCGTCACCATTGTCATCTTCACCTGGCGGCTGCTGGCCGGTGCCGTGCGGCTGCTGTGGCGCTACCCGATCGCCTCACCCGTCGCCGTCGCTCCCGGCGTGCTGAGCTGGCTGTACGGCTGGCAGTGGGGCATCGCGCTTCTCGTCCTGGTGCCCGTCGCTCTCACCACGTGGCGGCTGGTCGATCGGGCCTCGTTCCTGCGCCTGGTGGGCTGGCGGCTGCTGGCCTGGTGGCGACGGGTGTGGATCTACCGGCGGCACTGGCAACCGGTGATGATCGTCTCCGGTCTCGGCCGTCACCTGCGGGGCCGTGACTACCTGCCTCGCCTCGTCCGCGTCACCTGCACCTCGTGGGCGGACCTGGTCACGGTGAAGATGCTCGCCGGACAGTCGGTCAAGGACTGGTCCGACCGCATCGAGAACCTGGCCCATGGATTCGGCGCCACCTCGTGCCGGGTGACCGTCGCCCGGTCGGGCCGTCTGCTGCTGGCCTTTCCTCGACGCGATCCGCTGGCCGTCCCCTTACCCGCGCTACCGATTCCCGCCGTGGCGTCGGTGGGGCCGGTCGAGATCGGCAAGCAGGAGGACGGCACCCCGTGGCGGCTCAAGGTCCACGGCACTCACGTCCTGGTCGCCGGTGCCACCGGGGCGGGCAAGGGCTCGATCATCTGGTCCACCATCCGGGGTCTGCTGCCTGCGGTACGGGCGGGCCTGGTCGAGATCTGGGCGTTGGATCCCAAGCTCATGGAACTGTCCTTCGGCCGTGACCTGTTCGACCGCTACGCCGCCGACCCGGCCACGTGCGCCGATCTGCTGGAAGCCGCCGTGAAGATCATGCAGGAGCGGGCGGGCCGGTTCGCCGGAGTTCAGCGCAACCACGTCCCCACCGTGGATGACCCGTTCGTCCTGGTCGTGGTCGACGAGGTGGCGTTCCTGACGGCCTACCAGTCCGACAAGGGGCTCAAGCTCCGCATCTCGGCAGCGCTGGCGACCTTGACCACGCAGGGCCGTGCGGTGGGGGTCGGCGTCCTGGCGGCGTTGCAGGACCCGCGCAAGGACGTGCTGAGCATCCGCAACCTGTTCCCCGACAAGATCGCGCTGCGGCTGGACGAGTCCGAACAGGTGGACATGGTCCTCGGTGACGGCGCTCGGGATCGGGGCGCGCTGGCTGACCTGATCTCACCTCAGCCGGACCTCGGCGCGGGCATCGCCTACACCCGTCTGGAGACCTCACCCGAGCCGATGCGTGCCCGTGCCGCCTACGTCTCCGATGCCGATATCCGCGACATGGTCGCCGTGTTCACCGCTGACACGCTGCCGCTGATGGTCGAGGGGGCCTGATGAGAGTCATCCTGCACGGCACCCCGGCCGAGATCGAGAGCCTGCCCTTCCGGCGGCTGCGGACGTCCAACGGCTCCGACCTCGCCGAAGTGACGGTGATCGTCGATCTCGACACCGCCCGGCTCCGCAAACACCCCTACAGCGACGCCTGCCGGATCGCCGCTGACGTGGTCAACCGAGAGGAGGCCATGTGACCGACACCCCTCCTGCTCCACCGTCCGCCACCCCGCCCGATGGCTCCGACCGCACCTTGCCCCGCCTCGTCCGTGACACCCTGCCGTTCGCCCTGGACGTCGCGATCGAGGTCGCCAAGAACAACGGCGTTCTGCATCCGCCCGATCGAACTGCGGCGCCTCGACACCCACACCGGCACTTCCGAGTCGTTCAACATCCCCTGCGGTGCTACGCAGGAGGCCAAGTGTCCGCCGTGTGCCAACCGCAACCGCCAGCTCCGCCGGGCACAGTGCCGGGAGGGCTGGCACCTCGACCACGAACCGATCGCCGAACCCAACCCCTCCACGGAAGACCAGCGGTGGCTGATCGAGTTCCGGGCCGACGTGCAGGCCAAGCGAGACGAGGCCGAGAGGGACGGGGAGGACACCCTTGACTGGGACGAGGCCATCGCGGGCATTGACGCCGAGATCAACGCCGCTGGGATGCGGGGCAACGTCCTGGGCGGGCGGACTGCTCCCAAGCGCTCTCGCTCGACGAGGCGGCGCCAGGACGCCCCGGACCTGCCCAAGCGGGCCAAGCAGGACACGACCCTCGGACGGACCTTCATCGCCTCCGACGGCAAGGTCTACCGGCCGTCCCTGTTCGTCACGCTGACCCTTCCGTCCTACGGACGCGTTCGGAACGGTGTCCCGGTCAACCCGAGCACGTACGACTACGCGGCGGCTGCTCGTGACGCCCTGCACTTCTCCAAGCTCGTCGATCGGTTCGTGCAGAACCTGCGGCGGGTGGCGGGCTATGACGTGCAGTACTTCGCCTCCGTCGAACCACAGAAGCGGCTCGCCCCGCATCTGCACATGGCGATCCGCGGGACCATGCCGCGTGCGGAGGTCAAGGCAATTGCCGCCGCGACCTACCACCAAGTGTGGTGGCCGTCCATCGACGAAGTCCGCTTCGACGGTGGCCATCTACCGGTCTGGAGTGAGCGGGCCGAACGGGCTGAGCCCTACCCGGACGGGCAGGCCGGCGACTACCTCGACCCGGCGACTGGGGAACTGCTGCCGACGTGGGACGAGGCGCTCGACCAGCTCGGCACCGACGAGGCGGCCGAACCTCTGCACGTGGTGCGCTTCGGTGCTCAGGTCGCTGTTCAGGGCGTGCTCGCCGGATCGCCGGACGCTGACCAGTGCATCGGCTACCTGTCGAAGTACCTGACCAAGAGCCTCGGTGACCCCCTCGACCCGGAGGACCCGGACAACCACGCCCGCCGCGACCACGCGACCCGGATGGTCGAGGCTCTCCGCTACGAACCGTGTTCGCCCACCTGCCCGAACTGGCTGCGGTACGGCGTACAGCCCAAGGGCGCCAAGGCGGGCATGCTGCCGGGCCGGTGCAAGGGCAAGGCGCACAAGGCCGAACACCTCGGCTACGCGGGCCGTCGCGTCCTGGTCTCGCGTAAGTGGTCGAACAAGACCCTGCGCGAACACAAGCAGGATCGCCGGGCCTGGGTGCTCGACATGCTCGGCCTCCCCGACGACACCGTGACCGACCCGCACCGCTACGTCTGGCGGCCGGTCTCCTCCAAAGACCCCAACCGCACCCCACTGGCCAAACGACTGCTGCGCGAGGTCGCCAACCGTCAGCGCACCCGCGCACGCCTGATCGAACTCCAGGCACGAGCGGACGGCCTCCCTGTTCCAGATCTTTCGGCAACTCCGGGACTGGAGGTGGCGGCATGACCAGGAAGACCAGGCAAGAGCCCACCTCGCCTCTCCCGGAACTCGCGCAAGGCCGGTTGCTCACCGTCGAAGAAGCGGCCGAACGGCTGAACACCTCGGTCCGCTTCCTCCGGCGCCTGATCGAGGAACGACGGATCGCCTTCATCCACGTCGGACGCAACGTCCGCATCCCTGAAGCGGCCCTTGAGGCGTTCATCGCCGCCGGGCTGGTCGAACCGATCACCACCACACGACGCAGGAGGGCCGCGTAATGGCCAGGACCACACTCGCCACCCCTGAGGAAGAGCCCCGGAACTCCGCCAAGGGCAAGTCGGCCAAGAGGCGCTTCGGGCGCGTTCGGCAACTGCCCTCCGGCCGGTTCCAAGCTCGCTACCGGGGACCGGATGACATCGATCGGGCGGCCCCGGAGACCTTCGCGACCAAGCGCGACGCGGAGGTCTGGCTGACCAAGAAGGAGGCCGAGATCCTCGTGGAGGACTGGAGCAATCCGGACCTCGGCAAGGTGGCCTTCAAGGAGTACGGCTCCGACTGGGTGAACGAGCGTCCCGGCCTGCGGCCCAAGACGGTACAGCTCTATGAGGGTCTGCTCCGCCTGCACCTGGTCCCGACTTTCGGCAATCTGGCCGTGAGTGAGATCAAGGCGGCTCACGTGCGCAAGTGGCGCAAGACGC
This sequence comes from Streptosporangium sp. NPDC002544, assembly GCF_040295965.1. Classification (NCBI taxonomy): domain Bacteria; kingdom Bacillati; phylum Actinomycetota; class Actinomycetes; order Streptosporangiales; family Streptosporangiaceae; genus Streptosporangium; species Streptosporangium sp. NPDC002544. Next base: position 95,411 of record NZ_JBEOWJ010000001.1, read on the forward strand.
TCTTGGACGGGGGAGTCGGGCCGGTCACTGTCGCCAAGGCGTACCGGCTGCTCAAGGCGATCATGAACACGGCGGTGGAGGACAAGATGATCAAGTCCAACCCGTGCCAGATCAAGAGCGGCGGTAAGGAGGAGTCGCCCGAGCGTCCGACGTTGACCATGGAACAGGTCTTCACGCTGGCCGGTGCGATCGAACCGCGTTTCCGGGTGCTGGTGTTCCTGGCGACGTTCGGCAGTCTGCGGTGGGGTGAGCTGGCGGCGCTTCGGCGCAAGAACCTCGACCTGGATGCCCGGACGGTCCGGGTCGTGGCCTCCACCACCGAACTCAAGGACGGATCGGTGACCGTCGGCCTGCCCAAGTCAGTGGCCGGTACGCGGACGGTGGCTCTTCCCGAGGTGGTCGTCTCGGAGCTTCGCGCGCACCTCGACAGGTACACCGAAGAGCATGACGAGGCGTTCGTCTTCCTCGGCGCGAAGGGTGCGATGCTGCGTCGGTCGGCCTTCAGCCGGATCTGGGCCAGGGCTCTGAAGGAAGCGAACCTCTCGGGTGTCCACTTTCACGATCTTCGCCATACGGGCAACATGTTCGCCTCGCAGTCGGGTGCGACGCTGCGGGAGCTGATGAACCGGATGGGGCACTCGACCACGCGGGCGGCGCTGATCTATCTGCACACCGAGAACGGGCGGGATCAGATGATCGCCGATGGCATGGGAAAGCTCGCCGAAGCCGCCCTCAAGAAAGAAGATCCATCGAGATCGGGCACGTAACGGGCACGGAAGATCGAAAAGGCTTCGAAAACAACTAAGGCCCCGGTCCGGATTAACATCCTGACCTGGGCCTTTATAAGTGGAGCGGGTGACGGGAATCGAACCCGCGCTGTCAGCTTGGGAAGCTGATGTTCTGCCATTGAACTACACCCGCAGCGGTGTGCCGCCCCACCACTGTAGCGGAAGTTGGGTGGGTCTCGTCCACTGTGGGAAGCGGGATCGGGGTCTGTGCCGACGCTCCCGGGAAGGCGTGGCGTTGGTAGGTTGCCTCACGTGCTGCTTTCCGATCGTGACATCGTTGCCGAGATCGAGGCGGGGAGGGTGAGGATCGATCCCTTTCAGCCGGAGATGATCCAGCCGTCCAGTGTCGACGTATGCCTGGACCGCTACTTCAGGGTCTTCGAGAACCACCGGTACCCGCACATCGATCCGGCTGTCGAGCAGCCGGACCTGACGCGGATGGTCGAGCCCGACAAGGACGAGCCGTTCATCCTGCACCCGGGGGAGTTCGTGCTGGCGAGCACGTACGAGGTCGTCACACTGCCGGACGACATCGCCTCGCGGCTGGAGGGGAAGAGCTCGCTGGGCAGGCTCGGTCTGCTGACCCACTCCACGGCCGGGTTCATCGACCCGGGCTTCAGCGGGCACGTCACGCTTGAGCTCTCCAACGTCGCGACGTTGCCGATCAAGCTCTGGCCCGGAATGAAGATCGGCCAGCTCTGCATGTTCAGGCTCAGCTCGCCGGCCGAGTATCCCTACGGTTCGGAGAAGTACGGATCCCGCTACCAGGGGCAGCGGGGACCGACGCCGAGCCGTTCGTACCTCAACTTCCACCGGACGCCGATCTGAGGTCCGGGATCAGGTCCCGGAGGAGGATTCTCCACCAAAGATGAACTGACGGTGAATTCAAAGTGAACTTTCACGCCGGGGCGGGTTCTCGTGGCGGGGTGACCCCTCCGAAGAAGGGGAGCGCCCGGGGGCTCCGAGGGGCGAGAGGCCGCGGGAACGGGTCCGCGAGCAGGGCTGCCGTGAGCAGGCAAAATCCGGGTTAACAGGCGATCGTGATGGAAATCACCCTGACTTTTCGCGGGAGGCCGACGAGCCCTGGCGACCTTGGTGAACCGTGCGGGAAGGGCACCGGACGCGGGGGTTTCCGAGGGAAGTACGGGGAAGGTGCCGGATGGCGTTCAGGGGTAGAGAAGTCCCATACTTGGCCTGTCTTCGTCATACTGTGGCCGAAAACCAGCAAAACGGTCAGCGGAAAGATGCCCTCAAGGCTGCCTCAAGCTGTGTGTCGCCGGGTATGCGCCGGGTAGCGACATCGGGAAGAGTGCATGTCTAGCGGGTGAAGTTCGCATTTCCGCTGGTAACCCGTACCCTTCTCTGCGGACCATCCCCGCACATCTGGAGAACGACGTGCGCCTCCGTCTCACACCAAGTGAGGACAGCTACTACGACTTGTTCGCAGACTCGGCGAACAACCTCGTCACAGCGTCCCGTCTGCTGGTAGAGATCATCAGTGACGGATCGGACAGGGAAGCTCTGGCCGAGAAGATGCGCGCATGTGAGCACGCCGGTGACGAGCGTACTCACGCGATCATGAACCGGCTCAACGAGAGCTTCATCACCCCCTTCGACCGCGAGGACATCTACCGTCTCGCCTCGAACCTCGACGACGTGATGGACTACATGGAGGCGGCCGCCGACCTCATCGTCCTCTACCAGATCGACCACCTTCCCAAAGAGGTGGTCCGGCAGGTCGAGGTTCTGGAACGTGCCGCCGAGCTCACCGCCGAGGCCATGCCGCGGCTGCGCTCGATGAAGAACCTCAACGAGTACTGGATCGAGATCAACCGGCTTGAGAACCAGGCCGACCAGGTCTACCGCCGCCTTCTCGCCAAGCTCTTCGGCGGGGAGTACGACGCGTTGACCGTCCTCAAGATGAAGGAGGTCATCGATCAGCTCGAGATGGCCGCCGACGCCTTCGAGCACGTGGCCAACACGATCGAGTCGATCGCGGTCAAGGAAAGTTAAGTGGATCTCACGCTCGCACTCGTCATCGGCGTGGTGGTCGTAGCGTTGGTGTTCGACTACACCAACGGCTTCCACGACGCCGCGAACGCGATCGCGACCTCCGTCTCAACGCGCGCGCTGACGCCGAGGGCCGCGCTCTTCATGGCCGCGGCCATGAACTTCCTGGGTGCGCACCTCGGCACGCAGGTGGCCGCGACCGTCGGCAAAGGCATCATCGACGCTCCACAGGGAACCCACGGTCTCGTCATCGTCGGCTCGGGCCTGATCGGCGCGATCACCTGGAACCTCATCACCTGGTACTTCGGCCTGCCCTCCTCCAGCAGTCACGCGCTGATCGGCGGTCTGGTCGGCGCCGCGCTCGCCTCGGCGAGCAACGTCCACTGGGACGGGGTGCTGGAGAAGGTCGTCATCCCGATGATCCTGTCTCCGGTGATCGGCTTCACCCTCGCCGGGCTCATCATGATCGGCATTCTGTGGGGCTTCCGGCGCTCCCAGCCGTCGAAGACCAACCGGGGCTTCCGGCACGCGCAGACCGTCTCCGCGGCGGCGATGGCGCTGGGGCACGGTCTCCAGGACGCGCAGAAGACCATGGGCGTCATCTTCCTGGCCCTCGTGGTCGGCGGCTACCAGCATGACGGCGACCCGATCCCGCAGTGGGTCATCCTCGCCGCCGCCACGGCCATCTCGCTCGGCACGTACGCGGGAGGCTGGCGGATCATGCGGACGCTCGGCCGCCGGATCATCGCGCTCGACCCCCCGCAGGGATTCGCCGCGGAGACGGCCGCGGCGACGGTGCTCTACACCGCGGCCATCGGCTTCGGTGCCCCCATCTCGACCACCCACACGATCACCAGCGCGATCATGGGCGTCGGCGCCACCAAGCGCCTTTCCGCCGTGCGCTGGGGCGTCGCGGGCAACATCGTGACCGCCTGGGTTCTCACGATCCCGGCCGCCGCGTTGGTCGCCGCGCTGTCCTACTTCGCGCTCCACTGGATGATCGAGTAGTACTCCAGGTGGACCAGATCCCTCGGGGGGGACCTGGTCCACTTCAAGTCCGTCAGGCACTGCCCTTCCGGTACATCACGTCGACGTCCCACCGGGTGAAACCCAACCCCTGGTACAGGCGGATCGCCGCAGAGTTGCTCTCGTCGACGTACAGCATCACGTTGGTCAGGCCTCGCGAGCGCAGGTGGGCCAGGCCCGCCAGGGTCAGTGACCTGCCCAGGCCGCCGCCCTGCTCGGCGGGGTCGACGCCGACGACGTAGACCTCGCCGATCGGCTCGTGCGCGTGGTCGCCGTCGCCGTGCACCTTGGTCCAGTGGAAGCCCACCAGCCGGTCGCGGCCCTCGGGACCGGGCCGTACGGCGAGGAAGAACCCGGCCGGGTCGAACCAGGGCTCCCGCTCGCGCAGCTTGAGGTCGTCAAGCGTCCACGCGCCCTGCTCGGGGTGGTCGGCGAAGGCCTTGGCGTTGAGGGCGAGCCAGGCCTCCCGGTCTGAGGTGCCGGGCTCGAAGGTGCGGAGCCGTACGCCCTCGGGGAGGTCGAAGCCGCCGATGTCGGCGGTGAGGGGGCGGCGCATCTGCCACAGCGACCTCGCCCTTTCGAACCCCTCCGACAGGGCGAGGGCATCGGCCGCCGGGTGTCCGCCGTGCGCCCACAGCCGCAGGTGCCCGCCGGCGCGGTCGAGCACGGCCCGCAGCAGCCGCCGTCCGTATCCCCGTCCGCGGAACGCCGGGTGGACGACCAGCTCCCCGCTGGGCCCCTCGACGGGGTCCGTCGGGTCCAGGTGGGCGTAGCCCGCGAGGTCGTCCCCGGCGTACAGGAGCACGGCTCCGGCCCGCTCGTCGCCGCCGTAGCGCAGGTGCAGCATGACATGTTCGTTGAGTGGCCGGACCCCGTCGGCCTTCGTGGCCGCATCCACCACCGCAAGGACCTCGGACACCTCTTGTTCGCCGAGTAGTCCCCGGTGTTCAACACGCACATTCATGTTCTGGACTCTAGGCGGGTACACGTCCTGGGAGAGCACCGGGGACTGGCAAAAGCCGCCAGCTACCGGTCGGGTGAATCGTTATCTCTCGGACATTCCTTGCACAGATAGTCCCCTTAGTGTCGTGGACCATGATGTCTCGTTCCTTCCTGCGGCTGACCATGGCGTGCGTGCTCGCCGGGGCCGGTGTCACGCTTGCGATGGGGCCGGCCGAGGCGGGCAACAAGCCCGCAAAGACGGTGCCGGTCCGCCTGCTCTCCCTCAACGATTTCCACGGCAACCTTGAGCCGCCGACCGGTTCCTCCGGCCGCATGGTCGACGAGACCGGCGCCACAGTCGACGCGGGTGGCGCCGCTTACGTCGCCACCCACCTCAAGCAGCTGTCCGACAAGAACACGCTGAAGGTCGCCCAGGGCGACCTGATCGGCGCGACCCCGCTGATCTCCGCGGCCTACCACGACGAGCCGTCGGTGGAGTTCCTCGGCAAGATCGGCGTCACCGCCTCCGCCGTGGGCAACCACGAGTTCGACGAGGGGTACGCCGAGCTCAGGCGGATCATGAACGGCGGCTGCCACCCGGTGGACGGCTGCTCGCCCGCGGGCAAGTGGAAGGGCGCGGCCTACAGCTACCTCGGCGCGAACGTCGTCTTCAAGCGGCCGGCGCAGGGCGCGGAGAAGCAGGCGCTGGACGCCCTGGGCGGGACGAACACCCCCTCGCTGCGCGCTCTGCTCAAGGACTACGGCATCCCGGCCCTGCCCCCGGTCGCGATCCGCTGGATGAACGGCGTGCCGATCGGGTTCATCGGCCTGGTCACCGGGAGTACCCCGAGCATCGTCACCTCGGAGGGCATCAAGGACCTCGACTTCATCGACGAGGTGAAGGCCGCGAACGTCGCGTCCAAGCTTCTCAAGATCGTTGGAGTCAAGGCCCAGGTCGTGCTCGTCCACGAGGGTGACCAGGTCACCGCGGGCCAGTCGCCCGACAGCTGCAGCGCCCAGCCGGGCGCGGGCAACCGGATCGCCACGCAGGTCGACGCCGAGATCGACATGATCCTCAGCGGCCACTCCCACCAGGCCTACCTGTGCACGGTGGCCGACCCCAAGGGCGCCAGCCGCCTCTACAGCCAGGGTGGTTCCTTCGGCCGGGTCATCACCAAGGTCGACTTCCAGGTGGACGTCAAGACCCGCGACGTCGTGCGCTCCTCTGTCGTGGCCGACAACCAGGTCGTGACCAGGACCGTCACCCCCGACCCGGAGATCAGCGCGTTCGTCCAGACCTGGAAGGACCGCGTCGCGCCGGTGGCCAACCGGCCGATCGGCAAGATCACCGCGGACATCACCAACGCCGCGTCCGCGTCCGGCGAGTCCTCGCTGGGCAACCTGATCGCCGACGGCCAGCTCGCCGCGACCAGGACCGGCGGCAACGCCCAGATCGCCCTGATGAACCCGGGCGGCGTGCGGGCCAGTCTCACCTACGCGGGCTCGCCCGCCGGTGAGGGCGACGGGGTGGTGACGTACGGCGAGGCGTTCACGGTCCAGCCGTTCAACAACCTCATGCAGGTGGTCACGCTCACCGGTGCGCAGCTCAAGACCGTTCTGGAGCAGCAGTTCACCGGCGGCCCCAACGCCCAGGCGTTCACCAAGATCCTGCAGCCCTCGTCGAACTTCACCTACACCTACAGCGCGAGCGCGCCGTGGGGTTCGAAGATCTCCGCCATGAAGATCGACGGTGTCGACGTGACGGACACCCAGACGATCAGGGTCGCGGCCAACAACTTCCTCGTCGGTGGCGGTGACGCGTTCGCCGCCTTCACCGGTGGCACCGACCTGTGGAGCGGCCCGCTCGACATCGACGCCTTCGCCGCCCACTTCGCGGCGAACCCGTTGATCACGCCCCCGGTTCCCAACCACATCACGGTCGCTCCGTAACAGGGGCGAAAGGCACGACGCGCGCGTCAGACCTGCCGGACACCTCCGGTGGGTCTGGCGTGATGCCGGGAACCCGTGCCCACGGGGCGCGCAGGCACCGGTACGACCGCGGACGCGCGAACTCACCGGTCGGCGGCTGACCTGGCACCTTGGAGAGAGGCCAGTGCCGATCGCCGCGGGGTGGGAACCGCTCGCCCTACTGGTGGGCGGGCTCGCGCTCCTCGACGGCTTCGTTGCCGCGCTCGGGGACGAACCGGTAACCGACGTTGCGGACCGTTCCGATCAGTGCCTCGTACTCGGCGCCGAGCTTGGCGCGGAGCCGCCGGACGTGGACGTCCACGGTACGGGTGCCGCCGAAGTAGTCGTATCCCCAGACCTCCTGGAGGAGCTGGGCGCGGGTGAAGACCCTGCCCGGGTGCTGCGCCAGGTATTTCAGGAGCTCGAACTCCTTGAAGGTCAGATCCAGCGCGCGGCCGCGGAGCCGGGCGGTGTAGGTGGCCTCGTCGATCGACAGGTCACCGTTGCGGATCTCGTCCGGCACCTCCTCGGCGGCGGCCAGGTTGAGCCTGCCCACGGCCATCCTGAGCCGCGCCTCGACCTCGGCGGGACCGGCGCTGTCGAGAATGACGTCGTCGGCACCCCATTCCGCGGTCAGCCCGGCGAGACCGCCCTCGGTGACGATCACCACCAGAGGGCAGGAAACGCCCGTGGTGCGGAGCAGCCTGCACAGGCTCTTGGCCTGGACGAGCTCGCGGCGTGCGTCCACCAGGATCGCGTCGGCGGGCGGGGCGTCGAGCAGGGCAGACGCCTCCGCGGGCACGACACGTACCGAGTGCAACAACAGCCCCAGCGCCGGGAGCACCTCAGTCGAGGGCTCAAGGGCGTTGGTAAGCAGTAGGAGATTGCTCACAATGCCTCCTTCCCGCGTCATGTCGGCGATAGCCGTACAAACACGTAAGGACCCGGGGGCTACGTTGCCCAGGTCCCGTAGTACGTGAGGATAACCCACGAGGAGTAAGCGTCCAGTGAAGGTCCACCTGGTGAACACCGGTTCTCCGAGTGGATTCGCCGTAATGATGTGGTAACCCTGTGTGTGTTCGAGGAGTTGATTCACAGGTGGCGACGGGCACTGTCAGATATTGGGCCGCGGCCAAGGACGCGGCGGGCATCGCGGAGGAGCCTTTCGAGGCCGAGACCCTTGCCGAGCTGATGACGAAAATCACACCGGGCCGTGAAGAGCTGGCCCGCGTGCTGAAGCGGTCGTCGTTCCTGGTCAACGGGGATCCGGTGGGCAGACGGGCACACGAGACGATAGTCCTGGTCGAGGGGGCGACGGTGGAGGTGCTCCCGCCCTTCGCGGGGGGTTGATCGGGTGCTATCGCCGGCACGGCGTTTCGTACAGGATTGCAGGGGGAGGGCACGCGAACGGGCCTCCCTCGGGCCGGAGAATGAACAGGGAGTCGGATGCGCAAGCTGATCGCTTTTCTGGTCCTGCTGCTCGCTCTCGTCGCGATCCTGGACAGGGTCGCCGTCGCCGGAGTCCAGCGTGAGATCGCCACGCAGGCGACGGCCAAGTACGACCTGGAGTCCCCGCCAGAGGTCACCATCGAGGGCATCCCCTTCCTGACCCAGGCGATCGCCGGGCGCTACGAGGAGGTCAAGGTCGCCGCGGGCGCGATGACCGTCTCGGGTGTCGCGCTGTCGAGCGTGGACTTCACCCTTTACGGTGTCACCGCGCCGCTTGCGGATCTGGTGCTCCGCCCCCAGCAGGTCGACATGCGCGCCGAGCGCGTGGTGGGGTCGGTGGTCGTCCCGGTGAAGACGCTCAGCCAGCGGGCGCCCCGCGGGATCAAGGTCGACGTCGTGGGCGACGCGCTCAACGTCAGCGGGGAGATCACCGTGCTGGGGCAGAAGGTGCCGGTGAAGGCGGCGCTGAAGGTCGAGATCGTCGAGGGCGGCCTGAAACTCGTCCCCGGGAAGGTGACCCTGGGCGGCGGCATCCCGGTGCCCGATCCCGAGCGGTTCATCAACTTCCGGATCCCGATCGGGAAGCTGCCGTACGACGTCAAGCTGACCGACATCAAGGTCGAGCCCGAGGGCCTGCGCATCTCGGGTGAGGCCTCCGATGTGCCGCTGAGAGGCTGAACGTGCCCCGTGTCTGAACCGGATCGTCCCGCCGTACGTCGTGGGGATGTGAGTCAAGCCGGAACCGCCGACGAGCAGCTTGTCAGAGCGCTCTTCGACGAGCACGGCGGGCCACTCTACGGTTACGCGCTGCGGCTGACGGGCGACTCGGGGAGAGCGGAGGATGTCGTGCAGGAGACGCTGTTGCGGGCCTGGCGCCATCCGAACGCGTTCGCCGGCCGCTCCATCCGCGCGTGGCTGTTCACGGTGGCCCGCAATCTCGTCGTCGACCAGCACCGGGCACGTAAGGCGCGCCCGCCGGAGACGGGCGACGAGGCGCTCGCCGTGGTGCCCGCCGATGACGAGCTGGAGCGGGCGGTGGAGTCGTGGGCGGTCGCCGAGGCGCTGGCCGCGCTGCGGCCCGAGCACCGTGAGGTGCTGGCCGAGGTCTACTACCAGGGGAAATCCGTCGCGGAGGCGGCCGCGTCGCTCGGTATCCCCGCCGGAACGGTTAAGTCGCGCACGTATTACGCGCTTCGGGCGCTCAAGCTGGCGCTGGAGGAGCGGGGGCTCGCGCCATGATGACCTGTGACGAAGTACGGATGTCGCTCGGGGTCTACGTGCTCGGAGCCCTGGAGCCGGACGAGCGCGTGCTCGTCGAGGCCCATCTCGCCGAGTGCGCGGAGTGCGCGGCGGAGCTCGCCGAGCTGAGCGGGGTGGCGACGTTCCTCGGCAGGGTGTCCGAGGACGATGTGGCGCAGGTGGCGAGCCCGCCCACGGCGGTGCTGGAGCGGCTGCTCAGCGCCAAGGTCAAGCGGCGTCGCATCACCCGGCTGATGCTCCTCCTGGCGGCCTCGGTCCTGGTGGTCGGGCTCGGTGGCGGGACCTTCTGGGCCGTCATCCAGTCTCCGAGGGATGTCATGACGGTCGCCGGGTCCGCCGCGCCCGAGTCGTCGGCGGCGGACCGGAGCGCCCAGGAGTATGCCGAGCCTCTCTCGGCCTCGGCCTCCGAGCCCGATGCCAGGGCCAAGGCCTCTTCCGCCCCCGCGCCCAGCGCCGACTCGCAGCTCCTGCTCGCCCCAGGCGACCTGCGGGTCACCGGGGGGGACGACACGATCCGCGCGGTGGTGACCGCGTCCGCCGGGCAGGGGGCGACCACGGTCAAGGTCGTGCTCACCGGCGTGGCCAAGGGCACGCGCTGCCGGCTGGACGTGATCGGGGACGGTGGCGTCAGGGAGACGGCGGGCAACTGGACCGTCAACCGGGCCGCCTATGACAAGTCGGGCGCCTTCACAGCCACCACGACGATCCCACCGGAGCGCATCACGTCGTTCGAGATCGCCACCGCCGAAGGACGGGTGCTGCTCACGGTCGACGTCCCCTGAGCCTGTCCGGCGTCGCCGGGGCCGCGCGGCAGGCGAGAGCGTTCGGTGCGGGGTGTTCGGTGCGGGGCGTTCCGGGTGTGGAAACGGCGCCGGATAGCCGAGCGGCGCGGGAATGGCTCGGAGCGCCCGCCTGTTGTCGTGTTCCGTGACCGGATTGACGGTGGTGGTCGTCACTCTCGCCCTCGCCACGCTCGTGGGCGTGGTGGCGCGGCGGCGGAACGGCGTGGCGCGAGAGGTGAGGGGCGAGGTGGAGCGGCTCACGTCCGGCGACATCCACGCGGAGCTGGGGGAGCGGGCCACGCTGGTGCAGTTCTCCAGTTCCTTCTGCCAGCCGTGCCGGGCGACTCGGCGGATCCTCGACGAGGTGGCGGGGATGGTGCCCGGCGTCGCGCACGTGGAGATCGACGCGGAGTCCCACCTCGATCTGGTCCGGTCGCTGAACATTCTGCGCACCCCCACCGTCCTCGTCCTCGACGCGTCGGGGCGGGTGGTGCGGCGCGCATCCGGCCAGCCCAGGAAGGCCGACGTGATCGGCGCTCTAGGTCTGGTGATCGACGGATGAACGGGTCACCCTATCGTTCCTCAAATGATCACGTCTCAGAAATTGGACAGGGATGTGACAGATGGCGGGACGCCGGGGTACTGTCGTGGACATGAACCCCACGACAGAGCTGCTCACAAAGCGGCGCGCGGTTGATTTCTGCCGCGTGACCACCGCGCTCTGTCGTATTTCCTAAAGGGCGATCTCAAGCGGCCGTCGAGCCGCACCGATCTGCACAACCCTTCAGGAGCATCAAGCGATGCAAGCTGATCCCCGAGCTCTCCGCTTCACCGCGGCCGTCACAACAGTCGTGCTCGCGCTCGTCCTCGTGACGGGCAGTGCGTGGCTGCTGGCCGCACAGGCCGTGGCGTTCGCACTGGGCACTCTCGGCCTCTCGCCGTACGGGATGGTTTTCAAAGGGATAGTGAAAAGCCCTCCGAAGGAGTTGGAGGACGCCGGCCCGCCGCGCTTCGCGCAGGGAGTCGGCCTCACCTTCGCCCTGGTGGGCTTGGTCGGATACGTCGCACAGATCACGCCGCTGGCCCTCGGGGCCACCGCGGCGGCACTTTTCGCCGGATTTCTCAACGCCGCTTTCGGCTTCTGTCTCGGCTGCGAGATGTTTTTGATCATTCGCCGCCTACTACCCGCCGCACGATGATCCTGGAGGATCAAAATGAGCCGCTCCGCCGTCCTGGTCGATGCTGACTGGGTCGAGGCCAACCTCGATACCCCCGGTGTCGTTCTCGTTGAAGTGGACGAGGACGCCAGCGCATATGACAAGGGCCACATCCGTGGCGCCGTGAAGGTCGACTGGAAGAAGGACCTGCAGGACCCGGTCCGCCGCGACTTCGTCGACCGCGAGGGCTTCGAGGCGCTGCTGTCCGCTCGTGGCATCGCGGGCGACGACACCGTGGTTCTCTACGGTGGCAACAACAACTGGTTCGCCGCCTACGCGTACTGGTACTTCAAGCTGTACGGCCACGAGAACATCAGGCTTCTCGACGGTGGCCGCAAGAAGTGGGAGCTTGAGTCCCGCGAGCTGGTCAAGGACGTTCCCAGCCGCCCCGCCACGGACTACAAGGCCAAGGAGCAGGACCGGTCCCTGCGCGCCTCCCGCGACGAGGTCGTCGCCGCGATCGGCAAGCTCAGCCTGGTCGACGTGCGCTCGCCCGACGAGTTCACCGGCAAGCTGCTCGCCCCCGCGCACCTTCCGCAGGAGCAGGCGCAGCGTGTCGGCCACGTGCCCACCGCCCGCAACATCCCGTGGTCCAAGGCTGCCAACGACGACGGCACCTTCAAGTCCGACGAGGAGCTCAAGGCCCTCTACGAGGGCGCGGGTGTCGACTTCAGCAAGGACATCATCGCCTACTGCCGCATCGGGGAGCGCTCGGCTCACACGTGGTTCGTGCTGCACGAGCTCCTCGACCAGGCGGGTGTCAAGAACTACGACGGTTCATGGGTTGAGTACGGCTCGCTGGTCGGCGTGCCGATCGAACTGGGAGAGGCTCGATAATGACTCAGGGATGCGCTGCTCCGGAACAGACGATTGCCCTTCCGGCCGGGATCGATCTTACGAACCAGGCCGTCATCCAGGGCGTGGTCACGGGCGCGGGCACGGCCTACGCCCGTCTGCTCGACCACTCCGGTGAGTTCACCGGTGAGGTCGTGGTGTCCGAGGAGGGAATCTTCCGCTTCTTCGCCGCCCCCGGTGACTGGACCGTCCGCATCATCGCGGGCGGCGGCGTCACCAAGGACATCCCGGCCCAGGCCCGCCTGGGTGAGGTCACCCAGCTCGCGGTGTCCGTCTGACCCTTCGGTCCGACGCCCGCCGGGCCGGCTCGGTAAAAAGGACCGGCACTCCCACGAGGGAGTGCCGGTCCTTTTGGTCAGGCCAGGTCAGCCGGCCAGCCGGTGCTCGACGCGCCGGAGGGCGTCGAGGTAGTCGGGCTCTGGGGACATGGCCGCGGCCAGGCGCAGGTGTGGCAGGGCCTCGGGATGGCGGTTGGCGCGTTCGAGGGTCCTGCCCAGCAGGAATCGGGCGTAGTGGTCACCGGGGGTGCGCTCCAGCAGCGACTCCAGCGTCTCGCTCGCCCGGCCGAGCTGGGCCGAACCAAAGTAGGCACGGGCCGCCAGCAGACGGACGGCGGGGTCCTCGCCGTGCTCGGCCATCAACGGCTCCAGGGTCCGCAGGGCGCCGAGGGGATCTCTGACACCCAGCAGGGCCTCGGCCTGGCGTAGCCACCTGACCTCGTCGGGGAGTTCCCGCCGGGGAGCGGCGTGCCGCACCAGGTCGGCGAGGACCTCGGGCGGCTGCGCGCCCGCGACCGCCGTGTCACCCACCACGAAGGTCGGCGAGGTGGCGATGCCGACGGCCTTGCCGCGCAGCAGCTCGGAGCGGACCTCCGCCGCCCCCTCGCCGCGCTCCAGCGCCTCGGTCATGCCCCCGAGTCCGGCCTCGGCGGCGAGCGCTGCCAGCGTGCCGCGGTCTCCGATGTCGGAGCCCTCGACGAAGTGGGCACGCAGGATCCGCTCCACGACCGCGTCCTGGAGCGCCGCGCCGCCGCGGCCGTAGGCGAGGGCGATGACCCGGTGGGCGTCGAACGTGTTCGCCCGCCAGACCGCTCCCCAGCGCCGCCCGCCGTCGTCGGCGTGCTCGCCGATCCGCTCCGCGGCGGCGACGCGCGAGACCCGGGCCCGGTTCTCGGCCGGGGTCAGGGCGGGGTGGCAGGCCCGCAGGGCGCCCTCGGCGACCGGGTCGCGAAGGGCGTCCTGCAGCGGCTCGGACCGTGCCGGAGCCATCGGGTCGATGAGGTACGGGCGCCAGACGATCTCCACGTCCTCGCCGAGGTCGGCCTGCTCCAGCCGTCGCTTGCCGATGTAGGCCCACGCGCAGACCATGTCGGCCCAGACTTCGATGCGCTTCATGGCCGCTACAACAAACGACAGGTGTCGTTTATTCGACAGGTGTCGTTTAAAGTTGACGGCGTGCCCGGAGACGATCCCAGAATCCGCAGAACCCGCGCCCGGCTGCGGTCCGCCGCCCTGGAGTTGACCGCCGCGCGCGATCCCGACTCGATCACCGTCGCCGAGATCGCCCAGCTGGCCGGGGTGAACCGGGCCACGGTCTACGTTCACTACCGTGACCGCGACGACCTCGTGCTCGATGCCATGGAGGCCGCGGTCAAGGAACTGGCCGCCGAGGCCGCGCGGTGTCCCTACCGGGAGCCGGGGCCGGTGCCGGCGTCGCTGGTCGCGCTGTTCGAACACGTCGGTGAGCGAGCCCCGCTCTACCGGCGGATGCTCGGGCCCTCCGGCAGCGCCCGCTTCTGCGCGCGGCTGCGCGAGGCGTTGGTCGCGGAGCTGCGCGGCCCCTTCGCGGCGGGCTCCCGGCCCCCCGGGCACGACGAGGTGCCACCGGAGATCCACGCCCATCATGTGGCGGGCGCGCTGGTCGGGCTCTTCACGTACTGGCTGGAAGAGCATCCGCCGCGTCCGGCCGAGGAGATCGCGGCGGTGACGTGGAACCTGATCCGCTGATGTGGACCCCGGCGGCCGGGAGTGGACGACGCCGGTCCGGCGATCCCCGGCGTCGTCGGGAAGGTCGTCACTTCCGGGGAGGCCCCTCGGGGAGGGAGGGGGCGACGACGGCGATCGGTGACGTCCATCCCATCCGACCCATCGATCCCTTAAGTGGTGGTAAAACTGGGGAAAATGCAGCGGATTGACGGGAACGCTGCCCGAATATGATGTCGAACTCTTACGCTGTCTCAGAGGCTTCCGATGAGCCCGATGGCGGAGGGGTTCCGTGGCGGACGTGCATCCCGAGCATGCGCAACTCCAGGCGGACCGGATCTACCTGGGCTGGCAGTATGCGCTGTTGCACCCGGATCCAGGTCCGGCTCCCAAGCGACCCTCGCCGGTGGAGAATCCCGCGGAGCCCGTCGACCCGGAGTGGGTGCGCAGGGAACGCCTCAACGAAGACCTCCTGAACCGGCCGGTCAAGATCGTCCGTGCGTTCATGGCCGCGCTCGCCACGCTGATCCTCGTCCTCGGCCTCACCGAGATGCTGAGCTGGTCGTTCGCCGTCGTCGGGGTGATCGCCGCCGGTGGCATCGCGGTGTTCTGCAGCTACGCCGTCCACCAGGGCGACCGGGCGGTCCGCCACCGCATCAGGGAGCGGGAGGTGGCCGGTGACCGGCTACGGGAGGAACGGGATCGGGAGCTCTTCGCCGCCCAGGAGGAGCACGCCGCCCGCTACCGGGAGTGGGCCGAGAAGAAGGAGCGCCACGACCGCCAGCTGACCTGGTACGCGGTGGCCGTGCCCGACGAGATCGACCGGATCGACGTGGCCGGCGGCACGCTGCCCGGCTGGTCGGCGCTGATCACACTGCTCGGCGCGACCCGCCTCTACAGCGGTGGCCACCTGACCGTGCTCGACCTGTCCGAGGGCGCGATCGCCAAGGACCTGATCGAGCTGGCGCGCAGGGGCGGTGACGACCCGCTGGTCTGGGTGCTGCCGGTCGACCTCCCCAAGCTCGACCTGGGCGCCACGCTGGCCCCCGAGGCGTTCGCCGACGTCCTCGCCCACGTCGTGAGCGTCAGCGAGGAGCACCGCACGACCAGGGACCTGTCGTTCGACAACGCGATCCTGGAGCGGGTGCTGGAAGTCCTCGGCGAGAGTGCCACGATCAACCAGGTCACCGCCGCGCTGCGCGCCCTGGCCCAGGTCGGCGACCCCCGGGAGGACCTGCGGTGCGGCCTGATCACCGCCACCCAGCTGGAGCGGATCGGTACGCTCTTCGGCCGTGGCGTCAGCGACCGCGTGGTGATCGAGCGGGCCTGGGCGCTGGAGTCGCAGCTGCGCAAGCTGGAGACCCTCGGCTCGGAGGCGGTGCGCCTGCCGCCCGCGCGCCTGCGGGTCGTGTCGATGGACCGCCAGGCGGGCGTGTTCGGCAACCGCGTCCTGGGCACGTACGTGGCCACCGCGCTGACCCACATCCTGCGCCAGTCGCCCGCCTCCGAGCGGCCCTGGTACCACACGATCATCGTCGCGGGCGCGGACAAGCTCCGCGGTGACGTGCTGGACCGGCTCATGGACGCCTGCGAGACCTCCAGGACCGGGCTGGTGCTCACCTATCGCTCGCTGACCCCGACCGTGCGGGAACGGCTCGGGCGCGGGCACGCGGCGGTCACGTTCATGCGGCTCGGCAACGCCGAGGACGCCCGGATCGCCAGCGAGCACGTCGGCACCGAGCACCGCCTGGAGCTCGCCCAGCTCACCGAGACGATCAGTGCCGCCGGGGCCGGTATGGACGGCGGCTACATCTCCACGGTCGGTCAGGCGGAGGAGGGTGACGACGAGCGCGACGTGAGCCGCGCGGACCTCAAGGAGGACATCACCTTCTCCACCGAGTGGGGCCGCCGCGCGACCAAGGCGATGGGGGAGACGGAGCGGGTGTTGCACCGTTCCCGGGAGTTCCTCGTCGAGCCTCACCAGCTCCAGCAGCTTCCCACCACCTCGGTGATCGTCACCGATGCCACCGCCGAGGGGCGCAGGGTCCGTCTCGCCGATGCCAATCCGGCCATACTGACCTTCCCCAAGACGACGCTGGGCGAGTTCGACGAGATCAAGGAAGCCGTGCTGGAGCGCGTACAGGAGAGCAAGGCGGAGCCACGCGAGCCGAGTCCGTTCGAGGACGCGCCGCCCAACCTCGGCCCGCCCCCGGCCAGGCTCGACTGGCGCCGCCGCCAATGAGGTCCGGGCCCGTGCCGCCGACGAGCCGGTGGGCGGGGATTCGGCCGGTGGGGATCCGGGTAGCGATGATCCCGTCGGGGACGGTATCGCCGGGCATGCCAACGGGGCGTCCGTATGTCGTAATGGGATGGTCAATGTGGAGGTGCGAGCCCCGAGTCAGGTTCGACCGTGGTTACGGGGGTGACCTACCCCCGATTACGCGTCGGCCGGTATGGCGGAGTGATCCGTGAAGCGTCAACCCTCCGGCCTGGAGCCGGGTCCCTCGGGTGGAGACCAAATGCAGCCAAGTGTGTCCCGTCCGCCCAACGCCCTGACCGGTCCCTGGTACAGAATCCAGGCGATCACAGCGCCCTCGCGCAGTTCCTCCGCCGAGTGGGACTTCGTCACGGTCCTGCCCGCCGTGCTCTCCACGGCCCAGCGCAACCGGCCCTTCGTGGTCGGCTGGCTCTCCCGGGGGTCCGGCGCCCCGCTGGAGCTGATCACCAATGCGGGGCCGCTGACTCCGCCGCGCCCGCCCCGCAGGGCCGCCACCGAGGTCGAGCACGCCCCCGGCGGCCCCGAGCCGTTGCTCTTTCCCAGCGGCGCCCGCGGCGTCCGGATCGGTGACGAGTGGCTCCGCGACCTGTCCGACCTGGTGTGGACCGTCTGCCCCGGCCGGCAGGCCCCGCCGCTCGGCGGCCGTCGCGAGCCGGACGCCGACGAGATCAGGCGGCCGACGCTTTTCGAGTCGACGCTGGTCACGCTCATGTCCCGGCCGTTCGCCTGGCTGGTGGTGGCTGAGCAGACCGACCTGCTGGACGCCGAGGTCGCGCACCTGCGCACCCAGCTCAACGTGTTGCGGCAGTACGGCGACGCCTCCGAGCGCTCCCGCTACGACGCGGAGCGGGCCGAGCGGCGCATGCAGGAGCTGGACGCCTTCCGCGAGGCGGGGCTGTGGAACGTCCGGTTGCTGGCCGGGGCCGCCGGTCCCGAGGAACTGCGCCAGATCGCCCCGGTGCTCGTCGGCTCCGCCGAGATGAGCCATCACCCCTACCGCCTGCGCAGCGCGCTGTCCGGCCCCGTACACGGTTTCGCCGAGGCACTGGCGGTGACCCTGCAGGATCCGGCGGACGGTGCCGCCGCCCCGTTCGCGGCCACCGCCGGGGCGCTCGCCGCCCTCGCCGGGCTGCCGCACCGGGAGGTGCCGGGGGTACGGGTGCTCGACGCGGGCTTCTTCGACGTGACCAGCGAGGCCGACACCGCGCCCGGCACGCCGGCCGTCGAGCTCGGGGCCATCCTCGACGGCCAGGACAGGCCGGTCGGCTCGTTCAGGGTCCCGCTGTCCACCCTCAACCGGCACGCGTTCGTCACCGGCGCCACCGGCTCCGGCAAGTCCCAGACCGTCAGGCACCTGCTGGAACAGCTCACCGGCGCGGGCGTCCCGTGGCTGGCCATCGAGCCGGCGAAGTCCGAGTACGCCTCGATGGGCGGCCGGATCGAGCACCTCGCCCCGGTGACCGTGATCAACCCGTCCGCCCCGGAGAGCGTGCCGTTCAGCGTGAACCCGCTCGCTCCCGAACCCGGCTATCCGGTCCAGGCCCACATCGACATGGTCCGGGCGCTGTTCATGGCGGCCTTCGACGCCGAGGAGCCGTTCCCGCAGATCATGTCGCTCGCCCTGCAGCGGGTGTACGAGGCCAACGGGTGGGACGTGGTCACCGGCTGGGCCGCTCCCGGCGCCGCCGTGCGGCCCGCCGTGCCGACCCTCGAACAGCTGCAGCGGCACGCGATGGAGGTGATCAAGGAGATCGGCTACGGGCGGGAGGTCCAGGCCGATGTGGAGGGCTTCATCTCGCTGCGGCTGCGGTCGCTCCGGGTCGGTTCCGCCGGCCGGTTCTTCGAGGGCGGCCATCCCGCCGACATCGGCGACCTGCTCCAGCGCAACGTGGTGCTCGCGATTGAGGACGTCGCCAACGACGAGGACAAGGCGTTCCTGATGGGCACGCTGATCATCCGGATCGTGGAGCACCTGCGGATGCGGGCCAGGAAGGAGCGGAGCAGCGGGCTGAAGCACGTCATCGTGATCGAGGAGGCGCACCGGCTGCTCCGCGACCGGGGCGCGGGGCGGGCCAGCACGCACGCCGTCGAGCTCCTGGCGGGCATGCTCGCCGAGATCCGCGCGTACGGCGAGGGCATCGTGGTCGCCGAGCAGATTCCCACGAAACTGGTCTCCGACGTCGTGAAGAACACCGCGCTGAAGGTCATCCACAGGCTCCCCGCCGAGGACGACCGCCGGCTGGTCGGGGCGGCGACGAATCTGAGCGAGGAGCAGTCCCGGCAGGTCGTCTCGCTCCCGCCTGGCGTCGCCGCGGTCTTCGCCGACGGCATGGACCGGCCGCTCCGCATCCAGGTGCCGCTGGGCGAGGATCGCGAGCGCCCGGTCCCCGGCCACACGCCGCCCATCTGCGGTCGCCGCTCGGCGGCGTGCGGGCAGGAGTGCCGCAACGGCCGGGCGTGCACGCTGGTCGAGCTGCGCGAGGCGGACCTGCTCGCCGAGGCGCCCGAGTGGGCCTGGCTGCGGATCTGGACGGACACGCTGGTGCTGGCGTTCTGTACCAACAGGCCGGCGCCCGGGGTGCCCCGGGCGCTGGCCGACCTCTGGGCGGAGCTCCCGGCACGGCGGCGCGAATGCCTGCTGGCCACGACCGCCGAACGGTGCGTGGGCCGCCGCGCGTGGTCGTTGCGGACCGTTCACGACCCGGCCAAGCTGACCGAGCAGGTCGCCGCGATCGCGACCAGGCTGCTCGGTCCCGACCGCGACCCCGGCGAGCGGCCCGGACCCGCCTGGGTCATCCCGCAGGTGCGGTGGCTGCATGAGGTGGACCGGCTCTTCCCGCACGGCCAGCCCGCGCCCAACCCGCGCGGCTCCGCGCCGGTCATGGAGTACGCCCTGTTCAACCGTCCCGCGGGCGGCTCCGAGCTGCTCGGCCACCGGGCCAAGGCGCTCCGCCACCACCCGCTCTCCATGGAGGTGGACCGCAACCGGGAACTGGCCTGGCGGGTGATCCTCGGCGACGACGAGCGCGAGAGTGTGGAGCGCGACATCCTCACGGTCACCATCGGCATCGACCCGGCCGAGCGGCTCCGGCACGTGGCCCAGACGATGGGGGCAGGCTGGCTGGAGAGCGTGCTGTCGTGGCCGCACCGGTTCGTGCTGCCGTTCGACGCCGATTCGCAGGAACCCGTCGAACTCGCCTTCGCCGAGCAGTGAGGCGTGGCCGGGAGGGATATCCGGCCACATCTCCCGCTGTGAAGCCTGTGGAGTTCGTTCCCGCCGTATGGTGAGAGCGGTCTGGTCTGCGGCCTTTACGCTTGACCATCACCGGCCGGGGTGTGTGACGTGCCGTCCGGGGGTGGGGGTGCCGAAGCCCGGCTAAGATCTGCGGCATGAACGATTCGGCGATTCCGGCCCCGCGGCCGGGCCGGCCGGCCGCCGGGTCGTCCCGCGAACGGTCGCCAAGCGAGGAGACGGCATGACTCAGCTTCCGCTGCGGGCGCAGCTCGCCACCGCTCTCGGCCGGACGGCCGCGACCCTGTCCCGGGTCACCGGACGCGGAGACGGGTCGGTGATCGGAGGCCGGGTCAGCATGCTCCTGGAGCCCGACCTGCTGCGCCAGCTGGCACGCGACCGCAAGCTCGCGCTGGTGAGCGCGACCAACGGCAAGACCACGACGACCCGCCTGATCACCTCCGCACTGTCGGATCTCGGCGACGTCGCCACCAACGCCTTCGGCGCCAACATGCCCGCCGGGCACGTCTCGGCACTGTCGTCGGCCAAGCACGCCCCGTACGGGGTGCTTGAGGTCGACGAGAAGTACCTGCCCGAGGTGATCGACACCACCGGCGCCGGGGTCATCTGCCTGATGAACCTCAGCCGGGACCAGATGGACCGGGCGGGCGAGATCTGGCTGCTCGCCCAGAAGTGGCGGCGGGCGCTGGCCGGCAAGAACACCCATGTGATCGCCAATGCCGACGACCCGCTGGTGACCTGGGGCGCCTCCACCGCGGCCTCGGTCACCTGGGTGTCGGCCGGGCAGCCGTGGAAGGAGGACTCCTGGTGCTGCCCCGAGTGCGGCGGCCCCCTCGACCGCAAGGGCATGGAGTACGTTCCGCCGGGCAGCCTCGGCTCCGGCGCCTCCTCGCAGGCCGGGGAGAACGACTGGGCCTGCCGCGAGTGCACCTTCCGGCGGCCTGAGCCGTCCTGGGTGCTCGACGACGACGCGGTGATCGACCCGCGCGGGCAGCGCTGGGTGCTGGACATCCAGCTCCCCGGGCGGGCCAACCGGGCCAACGCGGCGATAGCGCTGGCCACCGCCGAGGCGTTCGGGCTGCCCGTCGAGCGGGCGCTGCCCCGGCTGCGCGAGGTCAGGTCGGTCGCCGGCCGCTACACCACCGTGGAGCGCGGCGGACGGCACGCCCGGCTGCTGCTGGCCAAGAACCCGGCCGGCTGGCTGGAGGCCTTCGACGTGCTCGACTCCTCGCTGCCGGTGATCCTCTCGGTCAACGCCCAGGGCCCCGACGGCCGCGACACCTCATGGCTGTGGGACGTCGACTACCGCGTGCTGCGCGGCAGGCCGGTCTTCGTGACCGGTGAGCGGCGGCTCGACCTCGCGCTCCGGCTGGATGTGGCGGACGTGCCGTTCCAGCTGGCCGGATCGTTCGAGCAGGCGCTCGGCGCGCAACCGCCGGGCAAGGTCGACGTGATCGCCAATTACACCGCCTTCCAGCAGATTCGATCGGAGTTCGGTCGTGCAGTCTGACAGCGCTCTACGCCTTGTCTGGATTTATCCGGACCTGTTGAGCACGTACGGCGACCAGGGCAATGTCCTGGTCCTGGAGCAGCGCGCCCGGCGCCGCGGCATCCCGGTCGAGACCGTGCACGTGCGCTCGGCCGACCCGGTCCCGGAGAGCGGTGACATCTACCTGATCGGCGGCGGCGAGGACCGGCCGCAGATCCTGGCTTCCGAGCGGCTCCGGCGTGACGGCGGCCTGCACCGGGCCATCCAGCGGGGCGCGGCCCTGCTGGCCGTGTGCGCGGGCTACCAGATCATGGGCACCACCTTCGGCGGCGAGGAGGGGCAGCCGGTCGACGGCATCGGCCTGATCGACATCTCCAGCGGCCGTGGTGCGGGCCGGGCCGTCGGCGAGCTGGCCGGGGAGGCGGACCCGGCGCTCGGCATCTCGACGCTGACCGGCTTCGAGAACCACATGGGCGTCACCCGGCTCGGGCCCGGTGTCCGGCCACTGGCGCGTACGGCGGTCGGCACGGGCAACGGCGACGGCACCGAGGGCTGCTACACCGGCAAGATCGTCGGCACCTACCTGCACGGTCCGGCGCTCGCCCGTAACCCCGGCCTCGCCGACCTGCTGCTCACCTGGGCGGTGGATGCCCAGTTGCCGCCGATCGACGACTCCTGGTTCGAGCGCCTCCGCGAGGAGCGCCTGGCCGCGGTGCTGCCCGGCTGACGCCGGAAACCGGCCGTCCGGCCTTGCCGGGCGGCCGGAGGGCGTGCCTCACCAGGCGGCGTTCAGTAGACGAGAGCCTGGACGCCTTCGCCCAGGACCTCCTCGACGAACGTGGGGGCGCCCGCGATGCGAATGCCCTCGATCACGTCGTTGACCGTTATGTCGCGCCGGGCCGCGCACTGGGTGCACAGCGTCACCCTGCCGCCGGCGAGCACCGCGTCGAGCAGGTCGCCGAGCTGGGCGGCGTGCGGGAGGGTGAACTCCTTCGCCCGTCCGGGGAGGGCGAACCACGCGGACTCGCCGGTCAGCCAGAGCGAGACGGGGACTCCGCTCGCCAACGCCGCCGCGGCCACCGTGAACGCCTGGTTGCAGCGCTCGGGTGAGTCTTCGCCGGCGGTAACCTTGATCACCAGTGATCGTGCCATGCCCGAAGCCTATGCGGGTCCGCCTCGCGGGCGCGAACCATATCAGGGCGGTTCCAGGTCCTGTTTCCTGGATCTTTTGCCCACCGCGGTAGGTCGGGCGGCGCCGCTTCCTCCTCCGTCCTGCCGGTGCTGTGGCCGGAAACGATCAACGGGTTCACGGGTGGCCGTTCGCACCGGCTGGATGTGCGGTGGTGGAACCGGTCGGGAAGGGCAGAGGTCGCGGCGGATCGTGCGCCGTTGGGGCGGCCGGTCACTCTCACCCACAGCCTGACGGCGCCCGGTCCGGGAACC
Source organism: Streptosporangium sp. NPDC002544 (assembly GCF_040295965.1). NCBI lineage: Bacteria > Bacillati > Actinomycetota > Actinomycetes > Streptosporangiales > Streptosporangiaceae > Streptosporangium > Streptosporangium sp. NPDC002544. The sequence goes on from NZ_JBEOWJ010000001.1 coordinate 118,153, forward strand.
GTTTCGGTGACGGCACCGGCGACGCGCGGCCGCCGCGTTCCGCGCGAAACGCGTTGAACAGGTGGTACGCGCACAATCATGATGAACTTCATGGACCTCATCTCCTCCCTGCCCGCCTTCATCCTGGCCGTGGTGCTGATCTCCGCCTCGCCGGGGCCGGCGATGGCGCTGATCCTGCGCCGTGCGGCCCTGCGCGGCTTCTCCGGCGCGGTGCCCACCGTGCTGGGCCTGGAAGTCGGTCTGTACCTGTGGGCGTTGCTCGCCGCCGCCGGGCTCGCCGCCCTGGTGGCCGCCTCCGAGGTGGCCTTCCTCGTCCTGCGCGTGGTGGGCGCGGGTTTCCTGCTCTACCTCGGGATCAAGGCCTGGCGCTCGGCGTGGCGCGGGCGGGAAACCGGCGGGGTGGCCGAGGAGGTCGCGGTCGGGGAGCCGGTGCCCGGCTCGGCGCTGACCTGGTGGAAGGCGTTCGGCGAGGGATTGGTGGTGATGCTGGCCAACCCGAAGGCCGCCGCCTTCATGATCGCGTTCTATCCGCAGTTCGTACCGGCCGACCAGCCGCTGTTCGCCACGACCGCGCTGCTCGCCGTGCTCCAGGTGGTCATCGAGATCGTCCTGTATCTGGCGCTGGCGGCCGTGGTCGGGCGGGCCGGCGCGTGGTTCCGCCGCCCGGTGATCCGGCGTCGGCTGGACGCGGTCAGCGGTACGGTCCTCGTCGCGCTGGGGCTGCGGGTGGCCGTCGAGGGCCGTTGACGCGCCGGAGCCGAGCGAGCGTCTGCCAGGCCCTCACCACGGCGAGCGTCGCGTGACAGGGCCTAGGCTCGGACCCATGGACGTTCCCGAACTGCATCCCGACCTTGAGCCGATCGCCTTCCTCGTGGGCGTGTGGGAAGGCGCCGGCGTCGGGGGATATCCGACGATCGAGAGTTTCAACTTCGGCCAGGAAATCGTCTTCGGCCACAACGGCAAGCCGTTCCTGACCTACAACAGCCGCACCTGGCTGCTTGACGAGGCGGGCAACAAGGTCCGCCCGCTGGGCGTCGAGACCGGTTTCTGGCGCCAGCTCCCCGGGCGTCAGCTGGAGGTGTGCCTGTCACATCCCACGGGCATCGTGGAGGTCTACGTCGGTGAGGTGGTCTTTCACAAGATCGAGCTGCATACCGACGTGGTGGCCCGTACCGCCACCGCCAAGGAGTACACCGGAGGCCACCGCCTCTACGGCCTGGTCAACGGCAACCTGATGTGGGCGTACGACATGGCGGCCATGGGCCAGCCGCTTCAGTCCCACATCTCGGCCGAGCTCAAGCGGGTCGGTGACTTCGTCCCCGACGCCGGGTGAATTCCCGAAGGGGCGCGAGCCGGGTACCGGATGAGCGCTCCTGCTCGCACCCGGGGGCGACAGAGGCAGGGCGCTGACTACGCTCTGTGGGATGAGCACTCCCTTCACCCCCGAAGCGGTCGAGGCCATCAAGCGCCACATGAACGACGATCACGCTGACGACGCGCTACTGATCTGCAAGGGCCTCGGCGGACAGCCCGAGGCCACCGGCGCGACGACGACCGGTGTCGACGCCGAGGCGATCGAGTTCGCCGCCGTGGTCGGCGGGCTTGAGATTCCGGTCCGGGTCCCGTGGAGCACCACGCTGACCGAACGCGCGCAGGTCCGTACGGAGGTCGTCCGCCTCTATCGGGACGCCTGCGCGGCCCTCGGCGTCCCCGCCCGCGGCGAGCACTGACCGGGAGCCTCCCCGATCCGGGCCCCCGCCGACCGGCGTCGAGCGCGACGGCCGTGAGGATCGGCGACGGACCGGTCACCGGAGCCGAGCCCGGTCGCGGACCTTCGCCTTCCACTGCCCCGGGGCACTGTACGGAGCCTGCCCCGGGGCACCGCTCTGGAGGCGCCGGCCGGAAGCCGGGGCCGGTGATTACGGCGCTGGCCGGAGGTTTTATTCGGATGACCTTATTCGTTGGCTTTTTCCGGCTTTTCATACCTTGAATGCATTTTCGCGCGGAACTTCCCGCTAGAGGAGGCCACGAAGGGACAAGTCCGAAAACAGGAGAGGCTGATGGGGCCGTTGGTGACAGTCAGGTCAATGTCGGGACTGATCACGGCATTCGTGGAAAGCTCCCAGATGCTGAAATTTCCTGAAATAAGGAGGCGCGGTGAAACCGCGAGCCCTTGTGCTGGCGCCAATGCGAGGTCCGGAGTGGGACCGTCTGAGAGAGCTGATCGACGTCCACTACGACCCGGCTGAGCACGGTCCGTACCAGGCTGCCGACCTCGCCCGGCGGCTCGCGGACGTCGGGGCGCGCATCCTCATCACCGAGTCCGACGAGGTCGCGGGCCCGGTGCTGGATCTTCCCCTGCTGGTGGTGGGCTGCGCCCGCGGCGACGCGGGGAATGTGGACCTCGGCGCGGCCACCGACAGGGGCATTCCCGTCGTCTGCGCCCCGGGGCGCGACGCCGACGCGGTGGCCGAGCTCACCCTCGCCCTGATCCTCGCGGTGACCCGCCGGGTGGCGGTCGGCGACCGGGAGATCCGCTACGGCATGGTCTCCTACCGGCGGCACCGCGCGTGGGAGCTCGCGGGCCGGACCGTCGGCCTGATCGGCTACGGGGCGGTCGGCCACGCGGTGGCCTGGCGGATGAGGGGGCTGGGCATGCGCGTCATGGTCTACGACCCCGAGGCGGCGGAGAACCGGTACGGTCTCGACGTCCTGCTGGCTCAGGCCGACGTCGTCTCCGTACACGCCCCCGCGTCCGCGAGGCCGCTGATCGGCGCTGTGGAGTTCGCCGCGATGAGGACCGGAGCGATCTTCGTCAACACCTCCGACGCGGCCCTGCACGACATGGACGCCCTCGTCGGAGCGTTGAAGGCGGGCCATCTGGGCGGCGCGGCCCTCGACAGGTTCGCCGGGGACTGGCTCGACCCGTCCCACCCGCTCGCCGACATGGACAACGTGGTGCTCACCCCGCACCTGGGCTCGGGGACCTACGACACCGAGATCAACCACACCCGGATGATCTGCGAGGACATCGTCAGGATCCTCGGCGGGGAAAGCCCGCTGCACTGCGCCAATCCTGGTTTCCAGGGGTGACCCCCAGACCCTCGGCCCCGAGGGTGTCACGGTCCCGGATCCGTGCGCCGCGGCTTGACGGGAGGCGGCCGCGACACGATCCGGAGTCGTACGGGAAAGGCGCGTCCCGGCCCGGGGCGGAGGGCCTGGAAAGAGGAGTGCCGGAAAGGGAAGAACCCCGGGCCGCTTCCTCCTGGCTGAGCAGGAGGGCCGGTGGACCAAAGGCGGGAGTGCCCGCCCCCGGCGGCCCGGGGTTCCGGTGATTGTCGTGGATTCGCCGAACGTCGCCAGACGCCCGGACAGAGTCCGGTCGCGGCGTCCTAGCGGACAGCCACCTCGCTAGCCCAACTATGATCAACCATTGTTCGGACCACCTCCTTTCGGCGTGCCTGTACGTTACGAAATTCCGCGCCGTCAAGGCAAGCGAATATTCGCAGCCCCACGCAACCGATGGCTCCAGCCCTGAGGTCGCCCCCTGACCAGGCCCGATATGGCCTGATGGAACGGGGGGCGCGAGTAACAGACAAATGATCACGCTCTTATCGCGGGGGCCGCGGACGACGATGAGCTCTACGACGCGGCGCGCACGGCTGAGCGAATCCTTGGCCGTGAGGTGAACATCAGCCGGATCTCCTCGGCGTCGTGGACCGATGACACGGACAATCCCTTCGTGCTGTCCCTGCGGAGCAGACCTCTCCACCCGCTGATTCAGAAGCGGACCACTCCTCCAGCCTCCAGCGAGGCTGGAGGAGATCTTCGGCGGGAAGGGTTGGGCGTGTGGAGCCCCGATGCTCATAGACTCTTGGCATGACCGAGACGTCGTGGCATGAGGAACTGCGGGCGCGCGGTTACCGGGTCACTCCGCAACGCCAGCTGGTGCTTGAGGCGGTCAAAGCCTGCGAGCACGCCACCCCGGAGGAGATCTGCAACCGGGTGCGGGAGACCGCTCGCGGGGTGAACATCTCGACCGTCTACCGGACCCTTGAGCTCCTTGAGGAGCTCGGCATGGTCACCCACTCCCATCTCGGGCACGGTGCCCCCACCTACCACCTGACCTCCGAGGCCGATCACGTGCATCTGGTCTGCCGCGGCTGCGGGGAGATCAGCGAGGTCAGTCCGGATCTGGTGGAGAGCTTCGTCGACAACCTCGACCAGAAGCTCGGGTTCGTCACCGACGTGCACCACCTGACGGTCTTCGGCCGCTGCCGGAACTGCCGCTAGCGGCGGGAACCCGGCCGCCACCTTCGCGGACACGGCCTGCCGGGGACCGCGCCGGCGCCGCGGCGGAGGCGCACCCGGCCGCGGGGAACCCGGATCGAGGCGTGATCAGTGGAGCGTCGGCACCTCGCCGCCCTCTGCCCACTCGACGCCGACTCCGCGCAGGCCCGCCGCCCACGGACCGGCCGTCTCGGCCAGCGCGGCCGCGTCCGGCGGCGTGCGGCCGAGCCCTATCGCGAACCGGGCCATTCCCGGCCCGGTCTCGAACGGCCGGGGCCAGGCGTGCGCGTCCCGTGCCCCCGCGCGTTCCAGGGAGGTGAGCAGCGCACGCACCCGGCCCCGGACGCGGCCCAGCGTCACGGCGAACCTCTCGGCCCGCTCGTCCCGCACGGTCACCACCGCCCACGCGGCGTGCCGCCGGTGCGACGGCGGCGCCGAGAACAACTCCTCCCGGGGGCTCCGGCCGGTCCGCGCCGCCTCCTCCACGATCTCCCAGGCGGTGTAGAGCTCCTGTGCCAGCAGATCCCGCCCGCCGGCGCCGACCTGTTCACTGCACAGGCGGACGGGGGCCGTGGGGGTCGTGACCGACACGGCCGCGCCGGACCCTCCGTCCGGCGGCCCGTCCGGCGGCCCGTCCGGTGCCTCCGGCCACAGGCCGACCGGCCGGCGCCAGTCCCATGCGGCCCAGGTACCGAAGAAGCGCCGGAGCAGGTCGCCGGGAGGAAGATCCCCGGATTCGCACACCGTCCGCGCCGCGAGGATGGTCCAGGCCAGGCCCGGCAACCCGCCGAACGGGGCCGAGTCCAGCCCGCGCGCCCTCGCCCATGCCTTCACCTCCCGGGCCAGCCCGGCGAAGGCGGCGCGGTGCGCGCCGACCGCGGCGAGCACGGCGTCGGCGTCGCTGACCGCGCTCAATGCGATCGCCGAGGCCTCGTCCAGCTCCGTACGGCGCGGCACCGCCTCGGCGGGGGTGACGCCCGTGACCGCCACGACGGCCAGATCGACGTCCAGACCGTCGATCCGCAACCGGAGGCCGGGCACCCTGGCGCCGATCACACTCCGCAGCCCGATCGCCTCCGGCAGTGCCGCCCGCACCCGCGCCTCGACGTCCGCGGGGGCGACCGCCGCGGGCAGCGCCACCACCAGGTCCAGGTCCGCGTCGGCCAGGGCGCAGCCCAGGCGTCGCGACCCGGCGACGTGCACGACCCCCTCGGCCAGCGAGACCCGCAGCCGCGCCACGACCTCCCGTGCCACGGCGGCGCCGTTCTTTCCCGATCCCGGGGCGTCCCCGGGGGTGCGCGCCGGCGCCGGTGGGCAGTCGGGCGCGCGTGTTCCGTGGTCGAGCCAGCGCACCTCGCCCGTTCCGAGGGCGACGGTCGCCCGGGGCCGCATGGGCTCCTCGCCTCGGCGGGACAGCAGGACCAGCTCGCCGACCCGCACCGACCCGCCGCCCAGCCGCGCCGCGCAGTCGGCGACGAGCCGTTCGGGATCCCGGACCCTTCCCAGGGTCAGGTGCGGGGTGTAGCCCGCGGCGCGGCCCCGGCAGCGGGGGAACCCGCGCTCCAGCGCGCCGCGCAGCGCGGCCCACGGTTCGGCTCCGCCCGCGGCCGGGTCGAGCCAGACCGTGGAGCCGTCCCGATGGGAGAAGGCGTGCACGCCCTCCAACCGGGCGGTGAACGGGGGGATCGTGGCCGCGGCGGCGGCCAGCAGGGGGGCCGCCTCCTCGAAGTCGGACTCCGGTACGAAACCGAACAGCACCGTGACGTGCGGTGGCCACCTGCGGATCTGCGGGTCGTGCTCCCGGCGGATCTCCTGGATCGCCGGCCAGAGCTCCCGCGGTGGGATCCAGACCAGCGCGGTCCGTGCCGTCGGGCGCGCGTCGAGGACGCCGGAGACGCCGGAGACCTCGTGCCCGCTCCCGCCGATGGCGACGTCGGCGGCGACGGCGTAGTGGTCCGACACGAACAGGCCGTCCGGCGCCGGAACGTCACCCCGTACGGCCGCGGTCGTGACGCGCAGGTCGTGGCCGCGCAGCAGGACCCGGTCGAGCCGGGAGGCACGGCCGGAGAGCGAGGAGAGGGCCGCCAGCGGATTGACCCGCGGATCGAAGGTGGCGGTCGCGTCATCGGGGCCGTGGGCCTCGGTCCAGGCGTCTCGCAGGCCCAGCACCTCGGCGGGCCGGCTCCCGCCGTCGTTGAGATCGCCTAGAAGGATCACATCCCCGTCCACGCCGAGCAGCACCTCGGCGAGCCGGGCGAGCTCGGCCTCGCGCCGGGCGGGGCCGTTGTCGGTGTGGTCGCTGGTCAGATGCGTGGCGGCCACCACGACCGGCCCGGCGGCGGACTCCACCGTGACGGCCGCGACGGCCTTGTGCGGGCCGAGGACGTGCAGGCCCGCCTCTCGAACGGGCAGGCGGGTCAGCAGGAGGAGCCCGGCGTCGTCGACGTCCTGGCCGGCCGGGTCGGTGCTCAGCGTGTAACCGGAGCGGATCCACGGGGTCCGCAGCAGCATGCCGAGCAGCTCGGCCTCGACCTCCTGCAGCGCGATGACGTCCGCGTCGGCCCGCTCCAGCTCCTCCAGCAGCAGCGGCCGGCGCCGCGCGGTGTCCAGCCGGTCGCTGTCGTAGCGGTCCCACAGGGTGTTCCAGGTCAGTACGCGCAGGTGTGCCGTCGTGGACGCGGCTCCGGCCGGTACGGGGGGCGCGGGACGCCAGCCCGCGACCGGATCCCACGCGAACGGCGTCCTGGCCGCGAAGAACGGTGCCCGGAGCCTGCGCGGATCCCGTACCCGGCCGGCCTGCGACGAGTCGATGCGGTCCAGGCCCGCCGACCGGTCCCAGACCGTCTCGCCGTCGGCCTCGACGAACAGGATCCGGTGCCAGGGGATGTCGCCTCCCGGTACGAACGCGGGCAGTGGCATGCGCTTGGGCGAGGCCCCGCGCACGTTGATGCCCAGGACGAACCGCGCCGGGTCGAACCGCGGATCCCAGCGGATCCGGTGGAAGATCTCCTCACTCGTCCGCATGATCATTCCTCATCGCTGTCAAGGGCTCCGGCGACGTCGAGGACGTTCCCCTCCGGCCCGATGTACCACGTGCGGTGCGCCTCTCCCGGATAGGGCGGGGAGAAGCGGCGAAGCTGGGCGGAGAGCACCTCCGGCGGCACCGGGTGCGCACGGCCCACGTTACGCCGGGCCAGCACGTCGCCGGGGACCAGCATGACCGCCTGTGTCGTCAGCGCGTCGCGCCCGCGGGCCACGGTGTGCACCAGGGAGCGCTGGTGCCGGTTCAGGGCCGTGGCGTCCCACACCACGGTTCCGCCGCCGGCCAGGAGCGCGTCGAGCCGGTGCAGGCCTTCGCGGAGGATCGCCGGGTTGGCCCGCTGGTCGGACCGGGACCCCCGGGCCTGGCGCAGGTCGTCGAGCGCGACGACGGCCCCGGCGTCCGGGAGGCCGCGGGCGAACGTGCTCTTCCCGCTGCCCGACGGGCCGACCATGACGACGAGCCGGGGAAACCGGCCGGACCGCCAGCGCCCGCTCACCGCCAGGCCCTCCTCGGCCGTGGCGATCCGGCCCAGCGCGTAGGATTCCCGCGTCTCGGCCCAGCACCGGTCCGCCACGTCGGGATCACATCCGTCGAGCGCCTGGCGCAGGCCCAGGCGCAGCGGCTCCAGCGGCGCCTCGCCGAGCAGCCCGGCCTCGTCGGCGTGCAGCTCGGACCAGCCGACCTGCTCGCGCGCGTCGGCGGCGTCACCGTCGGCGCGCCCGGTCAGGGCCGCGGCGGCGACCGCGTGCAGGACTCCCAGGTCGGCCGCGGCCGTCAGCCGTACCAGGCCGGTCCTGCGCTCCTCGTCGGGGAAGGGGCGGTGCAGGCGGGTGCTCAGCTCGGCCAGGTCGGCGACCCGCCGGGCCAGAGGCATGCCGAGGGGAGCCGCCAGGGCGGACGCCAGCCAGGCCCGGCGGGTGCCGTGGAACAGGGTGGCCAGGACGCCCGCCAGCCGGGCGTCCCCAGTGCGGCCGAGCAGGTCGAGCCTGGCGGAGACGTCGGCCACGGCCGCCTCGACGCGCTCGGCGGCGGCCGCCGGGATCACCGGCCCCGCCGGGTCACCGGTCGCCGTGGTCGGCCGTCGCGCCGCTTCCGGGGAGCCTGCCCCCGGCCCCGCCGGGTCACCGGCCGTCATCCCCGTCGCCGCGATGAGCGCCGGCACGTCCGGATCGGCTCCCGAACGCACCTCCCACAGCGCGGCGGCCGGTCCCAGGCCGTTCTCGACGACAGGCGCGAGCATCCAGTGCTCGGTCGTCCGGACATGCCGTGGGCGCACCCATTTGGCGATGTGGTGGGCGAACTCCTCCCGGTGGAATCCGGCGGCCGTTCGTACGACGTACCCTTCCCGCCGCGCCGTGTCCAGGCGCAGGGCCCGCAGCGCCCGCTCGTCGAAGGTGCCGCGCCACAGCACCGGCGGAACCGGAATCCCCAGCCGCCGGGTCAGGCGCACCGTCCTGTCCCAGTCGAGGCAGTGGTCACCGTCCCAGATGGAGAAGGCATAGAACCAGCTCTCCAGGTCCCGGTACTCGATCGAGTGCCGGGCGTAGAGGTTCTCGCCGCATATCCGCCGGCCCGGTGGGAGGAACCGGGCGATCCTGCCGTGCAGGGCCTTGACCCACGCACGGGACGGATGGTGCGCCGAATCCAGCGACCGGGCGTGCACCCCGTCGGGGTACACGGTGGTGTTCTCCCCGTCGAGCTTCTCGGTGACGACGACCTCCCGGCCGGCCAGCCCCGACAGGCCGTCGGCGCGTACGTCGTCCGAGGTGGCCCCGGGAGACCAGGGCAGGTGAGGGGTGCGGGGGTAGTGCACTCGCATGATCCGCTCCCGATGACGACGTCGCGCTCCGGCGACTGTAGGGGGAGAGGGAGGGGCGGATCCACAGGATAAAGGCGTGGCCCGCGCCCGGATCGTGACGAGCGGCGCGGGTCGGCCTCACCGCCGGGGGAGGCGCGCACCCGTTGATCCTCCGGAGGCGCTCCGCCCCTGAGCCGCCGCGATCCGCGGGCGCCTCCGGAACCCGTCCCGGGAGCGTGGCGGAGTCGCCGCCGCTCTGCCTGGCGCGGCCTCGTAGGCTGTGTACATGCGAAGCCCTCTGCTGGACACTCCCGGCGCGGTCGCGGCCGACACCCCCGACGCCGATGTCGCCGGACACTACGGTGACCCGTTCGCCGAGCAGCGCGCGCTGCTCGCCGGAGAGGCGATGGTCGACCGGAGCAACCGCGAGGTCATCCGGATCTCCGGACCCGACCGTCTGAGCTGGCTCAACAGCCTCAGCTCGCAGAAACTCGACGACCTTGAACCTGGTCGGCCCACCGAGACGCTGCTGCTGGACGCCCAGGGCAGGGTGGAACACCACCTCGTCCTCGTCGACGACGGTGCGGCCGTCTGGGCGCATGTCGAGCCGGGCACCGGCGCGGAGCTGGCCGCGTTCCTCGACAAGATGCGGTTCATGCTGAGGGTCGAGGTCACCGACGTGACGGATCGCTACGCCGTGGTCTCCGTGGCCGGACCGGCGCGGCCCGACCTACCGGCGGGGGCCGTCGCCGTGGGGCGCGACATCCTGCTCCCCCGCGAGGAGCTGGCGGCGGGGCTCGGGCTGAGGCTCGCCGGGCTCTGGGCGTACGAGGCGCTGCGGATCGAGGAGCACCGCCCCCGGCTGGGTTTCGAGACCGACCACAAGACAATCCCGCACGAGGTGGGCTGGATCGGCACGGCCCTGCACCTCAGCAAGGGCTGTTACAAGGGCCAGGAGACCGTGGCCCGTGTCCACAACCTGGGTCACCCCCCGCGCCGCCTGGTCTTCCTGCACCTGGACGGCAGCGTCGACACCCTGCCGAAGCACGGTGCCCCGGTGACGTACGACGGCGCGGAGGTCGGCTCCGTCGGCAGTGCCGCGCGCCACCACGAGCTGGGCCCGATCGCGCTGGCCGTGGTCAAGCGGACGGTGCCGGTGGACGCCACGCTGGAGGCCGGCGGGGTGGCCGCGTCCCAGGAGGTCATCGTGCCGCCGGACGCCGGGCGCAACGTCCAGATCGACCCCGCCCTGCGCCGCCGCATCCGCTGACGGCACCGCTTCCGGTCCGGGGTCGGCGTGGTCGGGCCACCTCTCCGGGCCACCTCTCGGGTGATCTCTTCGGGGCACCGAGCCCCGGAGAGATCGGCTTACCGGGCAAGTCCCGATCCCGGGGCTCAGACGTCCAGGATCAGGGTGATCGGGCCGTCGTTGGTCAGCCCGACCTTCATGTCGGCGCCGAAGACCCCCGTCTCCACGTGGGCGCCCAGCCCGCGCAGTTCGGCGCAGACCGTCTCGACCAGCGGCTCGGCGACCGGACCCGGCGCGGCGGCCTGCCAGGTGGGGCGGCGCCCCTTGCGGGTGTCGCCGTACAGGGTGAACTGGCTGACCACCAGCAGGGGCGCGCCGATGTCGGAGCAGGACTTCTCGCCGGAGAGGATCCGCAGGCCCCAGAGCTTGGCGGCGAGCCTGGCCGCCTGCTCGGGGGTGTCGGTATGGGTCACGCCGACCAGGACCAGCAGTCCCGGCTCGTCGATCGCCCCGACCGTCACGCCGTCCACCACCACTGACGCGGAACTCACCCGCTGCACGACCGCACGCATGCCTCCCATCATCCCGTGCCTCCCGACCTCCCTAGACTCTGGGCGAAAGGAGACAAAGGTGTCTGCTGAGTCATTGTTCGTCGAGGTCGTCCGCTCGGGGTTCGTGGAGTCCACCCATCGGGCGCGGATGCTCGCCGTCGCCGCCGACGGCTCCCTGGTGAGGGTGCATGGGGCGGTGGACGCGCCGGCCTCGCCGCGCTCGTCGATGAAGCCCCTACAGGCGCTCGCCATGGTCCGCGCCGGGCTCCTCCTGGAGGGGGAGTTGCTCGCGCTGGCGTGCGCGAGCCACGCGGGTGAGCCGTTCCACGTGGACGGGGTACGCGAGATCCTGGCCGGGGCCGGGCTGGCCGAGAGCGCGCTGGGCTGCCCGGAGGACCTGCCCGAGCACGCCGCCTCCCGGGAGGAGGTGCTGCGCTCCGGAGGGGGCCGGGCCAGGGTCTACATGAACTGCTCGGGCAAGCACGCGGCGATGCTCGCCACCTGCGTGGTCAATGACTGGCCGGTGGAGACCTACCTCGACCAGGCCCATCCGCTGCAGCGGGCGATCCGCGCCGCGGTCGAGGAGCTGACCGGCGAGCGTGTCGCGGCCGGCGGGGTGGACGGCTGCGGCGCCCCGCTGTTCTTCGTCTCGATGCTGGGCGTGACCCGGGCGTTCCGCGCACTGGTCCTGGCCGAGCCGGGCACTCCGGAGCGCCGGATCGCGGATGCCTTCCGGGCCCACCCCGAATGGACGTCGGGCACCATTCGCCCCGAGGCCCGGCTGATGCGGGCGATTCCCGGGCTGATGGTCAAGGTCGGTGCGGAGGCGTTCGACGCCTTCGCCTTCGGCGACGGGCGTTCGGGGACCGTCAAGATCGAGGATGGCGGCCAGCGCGCCCGGGTTCCGGTCACCGTCGCGGCCCTGCGGGCGCTCGGCTTCGAGGGCCCCGAGCTCGATGAGCTGGCCACCGGGGTGCTGCTCGGCGGCGGGCGTCCGGTGGGGGAGATCCGCGTGCGGTAGTGATCAGCACAGGTCTCCCGGTGCTCCGCCGACGAGGTCAAAGGGAGCGGAACTGGCGGGTGCTGGAGATCGCGCCGGAGGTGGTCATGGTGAAGGTCCGCATCGAGTCGGCGAACCTGGACAGGTCCCACTCGGCCGGGCCGTGGTACCAGTACAGGTTGTCGGCCTGCTGACCGTTGCCGGTGACCGAGGAGACCACGCGGGCCCAGCGGTCGACGCTGTCGAAGATCACGGCGTAGGGCAGGTAGCGGGAGAACAGCTCCACCCGCTGGGCCGTCGGCACGTCGTCGGTGATGTCACCGCCGGACAGGTACTCCTTGAACCCCAGGGTGTGGGCGAGCGCTCCCGCACCCTTGGCGGTCTTGGCCGGCATGTACTGGCCGCCCACCGCCAGGGCGGCACCGGCGATGATCAGGGCCAGGCCGAGCAGCCCGTACGTGGTGAGCCAGGCCAGCGCGAAGGTGGTGAGGACGCCGAGCACGGTGAGGAGCACGCCGAGGGTCGTCCAGCGGGTGCGGACGGTGTCGGGGCGGCGGGCGAACCAGCCCTGCTTGACCACGTCGCGGTAGAGCGCCTCGCGGACCTTGCCGAGCTTGGCGCCGAACGATCCCCGGAGTTCCGAGAGCAGCACCGTGTCGCGGCCGTCGAAGATGGCGTCGTAGAGCTCCAGCTCGTAGGCCATCAACGAGGAGACCTGGGCGGCGGGCAGCCGTACGAGCCTCCAGTCGGGTGTCTCGTACGTCTGCCGGGGCTGCTCGTCGATCCTGAGGTAGCCCCGGACGGCCAGGTCGACGATCGTGGCGGTCACGTCGATCACGTCGGCCTGCTCGTCCATGAGGGTGCCGATCTGACCGGGGCGGACGCCGTCCGGCGGGGCGAAGTGGCCGTTCTCGACGCCGCTGAGCGAGCCCGACTCGTGGCCGACCACGCGGGCGTCCCGGCCTCGTGTCCAGTAGAGGAGGGCGAGGCCGCCGAGCATCAGGAGGAGCAGGGCGGCCAGCGCGCCGCCGGTCACGGTGTTGAGGGTGAAGGCGTTGGACAGCTCGAAGCGGCGCGCCAGGATCGGCGCGCCCTTGGTGGCGGCGGCGGGGTAGCCGATGACCACGGTGAGCACCTCGCCGGCGCCCAGGCCCTGCTGCCCGAACTCGGCGGCGACGCCCGTGTGGCCCATGGACGCCTCGGTACAGGCGATCGCCGAGGTCAGGGGGCCGGCGAAGCACGACAGGTGCTGCAGCGCGGCCGGGCCGCTCACGGTGACCCTGGCCTGCTCGACCGGGACGGACCAGCCGCCCACGGCGTACCAGCGCAGTTCCTGGGCGTCGGTGAGCGGAGTGATGGTGCCCCTGACGTCGTACTCCAGGACGGCGCTGCCCGTGCCCTTCAGGGTGATGGTGCCGCCGGTCAGAGTGGCGTCGCCCTTCAGGTCGGTGACCTGGTAGAGCCGGTCGCTGCGACTGTCGTAGCGGGTCCGGTCGACGAGGTCGCGCGACGGTGCGTCGCCCTCGAAGGTGACCTCTTCCTTGACATGAAGCACCCCGTCCTGCCGGAGCTCCATCTGGACCGTCGTGCTCGTCACCTTGTCGTCCTGGGGGGGCTGGGGGGACGCGGAAACGGTCGCGAGGGCAGGGGAGGCGCTGACCAGCAACGCGAGGATGGCCGTCGCGGCCAGGCTTCCGGCTGCTCGGTGCGAGAAAGATGCCGCCATGGGTCGGGAGCCTATCGAGAAGCACCGAGCCGCGATGATCGGCCCCATATCCATTTCTTCACGCCCATAAACCCATATGTGTGTGTATCCGCTAGATTGCCGCCCGAAGATCCACTCTTTGGAGAGGCGGTCGCATGCGCCCACGAAGGTCGAACCCGCTGGCCTTTGGCGTTCTGGGTATTCTCGCCCTGGCGTTCGCCGGGGTCGTGGTGATCGCCGGCCTGGCCGGTGGCGAGGAGGCCGAGAGTCCGGCCGGCCCCGGGACGGCCCCGGTGGCGACCGGGAAGGCCGTCCCCACGCAGGCCGGCGAGGTCGAGATCACTCCGCCGGCCTTCACCCCGCCGCGGAAGCTGAACCTCGGCTCGCTGGGGGACACCGAGATAGCGCCGGCCGCCGCGGAGCGGAGCATGGCCGTCGACCTCCGCTACATGCGCCGTTCCGACACCGCGGCCCGGCTCAAGCGCAACCCGCTGTACGGCACCGGCCTGATGCGCCCCACCTCCTGCCGCGCTCCTCGGCCCTCGACCGACCCCGGCGACATGCTCGCCTACCTCAACGCCGTCACCGGCTGTCTGGACCGGGCGTGGAGCGCGAAGTTCTCCCAGGCCGGAGCGGTCTTCCTGCGGCCGAGCAAGGTCTACTGGTCCCGTGCGGGACGCGGGCCCTGCGGGGTCTATCCCAACCCCGACGCCTCCGCCTACTACTGCCCGGCCAACCGGGGCATGTACATCGGCCTGAGTCATGTGATCCAGCAGAGCGGTCAGGTCGACCCCGCCCGAAACCATGTGCCCTACCTGACCGTGCTCGCCCATGAGTACGCCCACCACGTGCAGTCCATGGCGGGCATCGGCGGGGCCTGGTGGTGGGAGGTCTCCACCAGGTCCCGCGAGGCGCAGGACGCGCACTCCCGTCGCCACGAGCTTCAGGCGCAGTGTCTCGCCGGGGCCTTCGCCCGAACCGTGCGGGTCCCGCTGGGCATCACCGGCGCCCGCTGGCAGCAGGTGCTGCGGACGGACTACGGGCGTGGCGACGACCGGAACGGCAACCCCCGGCGCGACCACGGCAACGGCGAGCACTACGCCGCCTGGCTCCACCAGGGCTGGAAGTACGCCCGGATCGCCTACTGCAACACCTGGGTCGTCCCTCCCTCCCAGGTCAGCTGACCCGCTCCCGCCGAACGGGCAGGCCGCTCGGAAAGGCTTCCGGACCCCGTGACGCCACCGGGTCCGGCTTTTCCGCTTTCCGAGTCCGGCTACCGGTGGACATCTACAATCAGTCGGCAGTCCGACGTCCCCCGAGGTGGCATGCGCACGCCCGCACGTAGACGACCGTGGGCGTTCGCGGTCGCGCTTGTTGTAGCGATTTCCTGTCTTATTTCGGGATGTGTCCCTGAGGGGGGCACGGTCGTACCGGTGACGCTGGGTGCCGAACTCCCCGCCTCGGCCACCCCGTCCCCCCCGAGCCAGACGCCACTCGTCATGATCATCGGTGACAGTTTCACGGTCGGGTCGGGGCCGGTACAGGGATGGGACGGCTACGCGGCACATGTCGCCCGGCAGCTGGGCTGGCAGCTGATCACCGCGGGCGCCGCGGGAACGGGCTTCGTCAACCCGGGCAAGGTGGGCCGGACCTTCCAGCAGTCCTTCGTCAAGGAGCTCTCCTGGCGTCCGGAGCCCGACCTGCTGATCATCTCCGGCGGGCGTAACGACCGCCGGATCGGGGCCGCCAGGATCGAGGGAGCGGTGGTCCGCCTGCTGGAGCTGGTCAGGCGGCAGTGGCCGCACACCAGGATCGTGCTGGTCGGCCCGATCTGGATGACGAGGGCTCCCCGATGGGCCTACCGGGTGAGGGAGGCCGTCTCGACCGCGGCCGACCGGCTGGAGGTGCCCTTCCTCGACCCGTTCGAACCGCTCGGCCCGCACGGCCGGGGCTGGGGCAGAGGGGCGGTGCTGCCCGACGGTGTCCATCCCACCCTCGTGGGCCATCTGCGCCTCGCCCGCTGGATGGTCACCAGGCTGCACGAGTACGGCATCGATGCCCGTCCCCTCTGACCCGTACCACCCGCTGCCCTGGCCGGCGGTGCGAAGAGCGGTCCGTCCGTTCCCGGTGGCGGGACCGGGGGCCGCGGGTTCGGTGGCTCGCCCGGTCCTCGTGGATTGCGGCTCCTCAGGGTGCATAAAGGACATTCCATCACAAAGCGACTCATAATAGTTTAATGTCCGCCATAACTAGACAAGAATAGTGTAAAAGCCTTGAATCGTTGTTTGTGGGCAGACATGGCAGGAAACTATGACAATCAGGGATGGCTCATATCTGGTCATCTCAGGCGATTTTCGGCCGATCTAGGAAAAGCCGGAAATTGGGGTAACTGAACCTTTCGAGGGGAAACACAATGCCCAAGTCCAAGAGTGTTATCGCAGGGCTCGCGATCAGTGCAGCGCTGACCGGTGGGGCTGTCGGTATGGGTGCGGCGACCACCGCCACGAGCGCCGGCGCGACCACCACCACGGTCACCGCCGCGGCCTTCCCGACCTGGGGCGGTGGCTGCGGGCGCGGCTGCGGCTGCCGCGGCGGCGGCTGTGGCGGCTGGGGACGCGGCAACCGCGGCCACAGCCGGGTCAGGGTGATCATCAACAACCACAACAACAACGTCAACCGGCTGAGCAACAGGAGCGGTGGTTCCGGCTTCCGTGGCTTCGACGATGAGGACTAGGCCTTCCGGCCGTCCAGCCGTGGCCGCGCTCTGATCGGGGTGCGATGCGGGGCCGGGGCATCCGGGATGTCGAAGACATTCGAGATGTGAGGCCACTCGCGGCCGGATCCGCGATTTCGTGTGGCTCCGGACGCGTCGCCAAGAGATAGGGATCCGGTATTCACCGGGACCGTGTTTTTCCACAGAGAAACGCCGCCCCGAACCGAGGGCACGGAAACCCGGAAAGAATCTCTTCGGGATCCTGACTCTCAACACAGTGCGAGTTGTTGTTTCTCACAGGATTACCGGCGGCGGCGCCGCGGTTTTCGAACCGCGGTGTCGCCGCCTCGCGCTGTCCGGCTTCCTTCGCGTCATCATCGATCTTGAGATGGGAAGCCCCGTGACGCGGTGTGAACCGGCCACGGGGCCCGTGAGACCGACGCTGGACCGCCGGTCCGCGTACGGCTAGGAGATGGTGGGGGTGGGTGGGGTGCCGCTTCCGCTCCAGCTGCCGATGAAGCCGAAGGTGGTGGATCCGCCGGCGGGGATGGAGCCGTTCCAGGCGGCGTTGGTGAAGGTGAAGGCCGGGGGAGCGGCGGACAGGGTGGAGCTCCAGGACTGGGTGATGTTCACGCCCGAGGGGTAGGTCAGGACCGTCTTCCAGCTGGTGACGGCGGAGGGGCAGCTCACGGTGACCTCACCCTGGAAACCGCCCTGCCAGGAGTTGACCGTCTTGTAGGTGGCGGTGCAGGGGCCGCCGGGCTGCCCGGCGAGGGTGGTGAAGGTCACCGCCGCGGAGGCGGTCGAGGTGTTACCCGCCGCGTCACGGGCGACGACGGTGACGCTGTAGGCGGTCTGCGGGCTGAGGCCGGTCAGCGTGATGGAGTTGGTGGCCGACGAGCCGAGCCTGGTGCTTCCCTGGTAGACGTCGTAGCCGGTCACCGCGCGGTTGTCGGTGGAAGCGGTCCAGTTGAGGGTCGCTCCCGAGGAGGTGATGGCCGAGGCGACCGGAGTGCCCGGCCTGGTCGGGGCCTCGGTGTCCGGGGTGGTGGTGCCACCGGCCAGCGCGTCGTGCACCGCCGTGTAGGAGGGCTTCTTGGCGTAGTTCGCGTCGTAGATCAGGGCCGCGCCCTCGCTGGGGAAGGTGTCGGGGACCCAGGAGTACTTGTCGGTGAAGCCCCAGAGCGTGATGCCCGCGCACTGGGTCACCGCCAGGCAGGCGTTGACGACGTCGCGGTAGTAGGTGGCCTGCTGGGCGTCCTTGGCCGCGTCGCGGGGCATCTGGATCCGGACGTCGATCTCGGTGAACCTGACCTGGACGCCGAGGTCGGCGAAGCGCTGGAGGTTCTGCTGGACCTGGCCGGGGAAGCCGTACTGGGTGGCCAGGTGCCCCTGGAACCCGACGCAGTCGACCGGCACGTTCTGCGCCCGCAGCGTCCGCACCAGGTTGTACATCGCGGTGCTCTTGGCGTTGACGCCCTCGACGTTGTAGTCGTTGATGCAGAGCCTGGCGTCAGGGTCGGCGGCCCGGGCGGCCCGGAAGGCATCGGCGATGTAGGTGTCGCCGAGCTTCTGGTACCAGAACGAGTTGCGCATGTTGCCGTTGTCGTCGAAGACCTCGTTCACGACGTCCCAGGAGACGACCGTGGGGTTGGCGGCGTAGCGGCCGGCGACCTTGGCGATGTGGTTCTGCATCGCGGAGCGCATGTCGGTGGCGCTGAGATTCTGCACCCAGCTCGGCGTCTGGCTGTGCCAGACCAGCGTGTGCCCGTGCACCTGCTGGTTGTTCTGCGTGGCGAAGTTGACGACGGCGTCCGCTCCGGTCCAGTTGAACTGGTTCTGGCTGGGTTCGGTGGTGTCCCACTTCATGACGTTCTCGGCGGTGATCTGGTTGAACTCGGTCGCCGCGATGTTGCGGTAGGAGGTCTCGTTCGCCAGCGGGGAGGTGGCGACCGCGGCGCCGATGAACTTGCCGCGCGCGGCGGCGTGTTCGCGCAGGGAGGCGGAGGCGTGGGCCGGGGTGGCGGGCAGGACGGCGACGGCCGCCGTGACGAGCGGGAGCAGGGCGATCGCCCCTGCCGAGATCGCTTTGCGGAGGCTGGACATGGGGGGTCCTCTCTGAGGGCCGGGAAGATCCGGCCCAGTGATTAGAAAATTTGCGAGAAGGTACCGAAACTTTCGGAAGCGGTCCGGGGAGAGGGGGCACGGCAGGTGAGCCGTACCCCCTTGCCCCGGCCGCACCGGGTTCTCGTACGGGAGGGTCGCTCGCGCGGGAGAACTCCGTGCGGGTGGGGACTGTGGGTGGGCTAGGAGATGGTGGGGGTGGGTGGGGTGCCGCTTCCGCTCCAGCTGCCGATGAAGCCGAAGGTGGTGGATCCGCCGGCGGGGATGGAGCCGTTCCAGGCGGCGTTGGTGAAGGTGAAGGCCGGGGGAGCGGCGGACAGGGTGGAGCTCCAGGACTGGGTGATGTTCACGCCCGAGGGGTAGGTGAGAACGGTCTTCCAGCCGGTGACTGCGGCGGTGCACTTGACGGTGACCTCACCCTGGAAACCGCCCTGCCAGGAGTTGACCGTCTTGTAGGTGGCGGTGCAGCCGCTCGGCGGGGCCGAGGTGGTGGTGAAGGTGGTGGTGTTGGAAGCGGGGGAGGTGTTCCCGGCCGCGTCCCTGGCCACCACGTGGACGGTGTAGGAGGTCTGCGCGCTGAGCCCGGTCAGGGTGATCGAGTTCGTCGCCGAGGAGCCGAGCCTGGTGGTGCCCTGGTAGACGTCGTAGCCGGTGACGGCGCGGTTGTCCGTCGAGGCGGTCCAGGTCAGCGTGGCGCCGCTCCCGGTGATCGCGGAGGCGGTGGGCGTGCCCGGCTTGGTCGGCGCCTCGGTGTCGGGGGTGGTGCTCCCACCGTAGATCTTGGCCTCGACGGAGGTCTGCGCGATGCCGTTCGCGCCGTTGAAGAGCCGCTGGCCCCAGCTGGTGAGGCTGGCGGCGTTGAAGTTGGTCACCTGGTCGAGGTACTCGACGCCGCCGCCGTTGCCGCTCCACGACCAGCCGAGGTAGCCGATGCCCCTGGCCTGGGCCTGGGCCATGATCGTGTCCTCGTCGGGGTTGCCGTCCGAGTGGTCGAAGCCGAACTCGCCGACGACCAGGGGCAGCCCGGCGGTCTGGAAGCTCTGCATGTAGCCGGTGACCTCGGCGGCCGTGTCGAACACGCCGTACATGTGGATGGAGAAGACGGTGTTGCGCTGCGAGTCGGCGGCGAAGACGGTGGCCGCGTTGTCGCGCATGGTGAAGCTCCAGTCCTGGCCCCAGTTGGGCGCGTCGACCATGATCAGGTGCTGGAAGCCGTTGCTCCGCAGCCGGGAGATCGCGGACGAGGTGGCCTGGGTCCAGCCGGGGGTGGTCGCGTTGTTGCCGAAGGGCTCGTTGCCGATGTTGAGGACCACGTAGTCCTCCTGGCCGACGATCGCGCTCTTGACGCTGATCCAGTAGTCCACGGCCTGGTCGAGGGTGTAGGCGCCGCTCTGCTCGCCGTACCCGGTGGTGTCGTGGTTCTCCAGCACGCAGATGAGCTTGTTCTGCTTGCAGAGCGAGACCACGTTCGCCACGTCGGAGACGCCGTTGGCGGTCCACCGGCCGCCGCTGAGCACCACCCGGACCGTGTTCGCGCCGAGCGACTTGATACCCGCGAACGAGGCGGTCTGGGACGGGTACCAGGTGTGCGCGTGGCTGGTACCCCGCATGACGAACGTGTTGCCGTTCGACTCAACGATCTTCGTGCCGCTCACGCGGAGACCGACGGCGGCGTGGGCGGGTGGGATCGAGACGAAGAACGAGAGCAGGAGCGCCGCGAGCAGCGCCAGGCTTCTGAAACGCATGACCTACCTCGGTTGGGGAGTGCCCGGCCGGGCGGAGGGGTCGTCACGCCCGGCCGGGGCAGGGGGCGCCGGCTGAGTGGACTCGGGCGCCTGGACATTGGAGGGACGAAGGTGTCAGCTCGCGGTGCAGGTCACCGGAGTGGGGATGCCGCCCGCGCCGCTCTGGCTCGCGGTGAAGCCGAAGGACGCCGACGCGTTCGGGGCGAGGTTGCCGTTCCAGGCCACGTTCCTGACCGACACGTCCGCCCCGGTCTGGGTGAGCGTGCCGTTCCAGAGCTGGCTGATCGTCTGGCCGTTGGGGAACTTCCAGGTCACGGTCCAGCCGGAGATCGCCGAGGCGCCCTCGTTCTTGACGGTGACCTCGCCCTGGAAGGCGCCCTGCCAGCTGTTGCCCACCGTGTAGGTGGCGGTGCAGCCGCCCGCCGGGGCCTGGGTCGTGGTGAACGCGGTGCTCTCGGACGCCTCGGAGGAGTTGCCCGCCGCGTCCCTGGCCACCACGGACACGGTGTACGCCGTCGCCGGGGTCAGGCCGGTGAGGGTGTACGAGGCGGCCGCGGAGGTGGCGACCTTCGTCGTGCCCCGGTAGACGTCGTAGCCGCTGACGCCCACGTTGTCCGTCGACGCGGTCCAGGTCAGCGTGGCGCTGCTCCCGGTGATCGCGGAGACGACGGGCTTGCCGGGCCGGGACGGGGCGACGAGGTCCTCCTGCGGCGGCGGCTCGTCACCGGGGGGAGTGCCCCAGATCTTCGTCGTGCCGGAGTAGAGCGTCATGTTCTGCACCCGGACCGGGGTCGCGCCGGGGGTGGTGGCGACGCCCACGTACGACCAGTCGTTGGACGGGTCCCACGTGCCGGTGCTCGCGAGACGGAACTGCACCTCGCGCCGGTGCTGCGACTGGCCTGCGGGGGAGATGGAGGTGCCGGAGCAGTCGATGGTGACGTAGTAGGTCTTACCGGACAGCAGGGTCGGCCCGGTCGGGGCCTTGCACTGGTTGTAGGCCGACGACACGGTGATCTGGTTCGCTGTCGTGGTGCCGTCGAGGGTGAAGTAGTAGCGGAACGAGCCGTTGGTCAGCGGGCGCGCGGGCCAGGCCGACTGGTTCCTGACGATGGCCTTGATCTCGGTGAACGTCGAGCCCGAGGCGTTCACCCCGGCCTCCAGAAAGATCTCCGGCCCGTCGGGGGCCTCGGCGACCGGGAAGTTCGCGGCGGGGGCTCCGCCGTACTCCCGGTAGAGCCGGGCCAGGGCACTGGTGAAGCCGGCGTTGTAGTCGGTGGCGACCTCGTTCATCACGTAGTCGTCGCGCTTGTCGGTGTACTTGTCGTCGGGGTCGGGCGGGCCGCCGACGAGGGCGCCGTACAGGGTGTGGCGGGTCTCGACCGGGTTGGTCATCTGGTCGGTCCACGAGCCGTGCGCGGTGCGGTGGTGCGGGTTCTTCGGCGGGTTCGCGCCGAACCCGATCACGTACGAGGAGTTGCGCGGGTTGTCGCCGAGTGCGTAGTTGATCTGCCTGACCGCGAAGTCGTGATATCTCGCCTTACGCGTCGCGTCGGTGATCGAGTCCGAGTGGACCAGGGCCGCGAACGAGGTGTTGGCCGCGTAGCGCAGCGATCCCCACCGGTCGAGCACCGCCTGGCCGCCCGGTGAGTACTTCACCCGCTGGCCGTTGACCCCGACGGTCCAGTAGTCGAGCCAGCGGTTGGCGTCGTCGAGGTACCTCTGCTTGCCGGTCAGCTTGCTCAGCAGCACGTAGGTGCCGTACGACTTGTCGTCCCAGGCGATCGTCCACTTGTAGGACTTCGTGGTGGACTGCGGCTCGGTGCCGAGGTTGTCGTAGTACGACTCCGCCTTGGCCAGGTAGGAGGCGTCCTGGGTGGCCCGGTGCAGCCAGATCGCGCCCCAGACCAGCTCGTCGTTGTAGCCGCTCCACGACTGGTAGTAGCCCGACGCGTCGGTGATGCAGTCGCTGTACTTCTTCCGCACGGTGTCGGCGAAGGTGTAGAGCTGCTTGGCGTGCGTCACCAGCGTGTCGGCATAAGTCGGATTTGTCGGACGGAAGACGATGGATGACGCCGCCATCGCCGCCGCCGTCTCCCCGGCCAGGTCCGCTCCGCCGCAGGAGGCGTCGATCTTGTAAGCGGGCCGCTCCATCTGCATCGCCTCGGCGGGACCCCACCAGGCGTGGTCCTTGCCGCCGTTGCCGACCTGCCCGTACAGCACGTTCGCCGACGGGTGGGCCTTGATGAAGTAGTCGTTGACGAACTTGAGGTTGTTCAGCAGGTGGGTGAGCTGCCCTGAGGAGACGTACGCGTCGCGGTACTCCACCGCGCCCCAGGCCAGCATCGTCGCGCTGGCCGCCATCGGCAGGCCGAACTTGACGTGGTCGCCCGCGTCGTACCAGCCGCCTGTCAGGTCGAGCCCGACGTCCTGGCCGTCGGTGAGCCCGGAGTCGCCGCGCCAGCCGACGCGGTTCCAGCTCGGCAGCTTCCCCGACTGCTGGGCCTCGTAGAACCAGATGGACTTCTGCAGCGCCTCGCCGTAGCTGAACTGCGGCGCCGCGGCGGCAGACGCCGCGGGCACCGGCACGGCCGTCAGGCCGGACAACGTGAGAACCGCCATGGCGAGAACCGCCAAGGTTTTCCTCGTGACTCCTCCGCTCCTCGAAGGAAGCGGCTTCTCGCCTTCCCCGGTCGGGGTAGGCGACGGACAAGCCCTGCCCGGCTCGAACGGAGAAAGACCAACGCGGGAGCGATTTCCCCGCCGGACGAATCCGGTAGTCCCCTCACTGGATTTCATAAGGTGCCTCTCGGAGGTGGTGCTCGGGGCGTGACAGCAGGTCAGGGGTGCCGTCACGCCCCGAGGTCTCGGGGGAGGTGGATCCCGGTTCCCGGTCCGGCTCAGACGGGAGCCGGACCGGGAACCGGGGTCAAGGTCGGAATCGGGATCGGGGAAGGTGCCGGATCAGGGGAAGAGCCGGCCGTACTCGGCCAGGGCGACGGCGACGTCCACCTGTGCCCAGAACCGGTGGTAGTTGAAGGACGGGGCGGGCCCGGTGCCCTTCAGGAAGGCGTCCACCTTCGGCCAGTCCGGGTCGTTCTTGTAGAAGGACCGGATGGACAGGAAGGTCGAGCTGGAGTTGATCACGTCGCCGTTGGGCATCTTGCCGCTCCAGCCCGCGGGGACGTAGACCGGGTCGTTGAGGCGCCGGTAGTCGGCCTTGGTCTCGGGGACCGAGACACCCTTGGCGTCCTGGTTGTTCTTCCACATGCCGTCGAGCAGGCCCTTGGCGACGTTCTTGGCGGTGGCGTTGCCGGACTTGGCCGCGTAGTACATCAGCACCTTGGCGTAGGAACCCGCCACGCCCACGTCCGTCGTGTAGTCCCTGATGCTCACGTGCAGCCCGCTGTTGCTGCCGGGGTTGTTCGCGTTCCAGGTGTCGGGCTGGCCGGTCCACACCAGGGTCGAGGGGATCTGGTAGGTCCCGTCGGCGTTGACGGTGGTGTTGTCGGTGGCCCACTTGACCCACTTGTCGAGGATCAGCTTGGCGTCGGCGTTGCCGGTCGCGTAGTAGAGCTCCGCGACCCGCTCCATCGTCCAGGCCTGGAAGCCGAACCACTGGTTGGACGGCGGGTCGTGGTAGACCGGCTGCCAGTCATAGGCCATGCCGTAGAAGGTGGGCAGTGTCGACGGCGGGGCCGCGTAGTGACCCTGCCAGCTGTTGGTGGCGCCACCGGCGATCGCGCCCTCGCTCGACTGGAGCCAGCGGTAGAACTCAAGCTGTCGCTTGGCACTGATGGTCCAGTCCGCGACGGCGGTCGTGCCCTTGGGCTTGAGCACGTCCACGCTGGACAGCGCCCAGGCGGCCATCGGGTTCTGGTAGCCGGAGTGGTTGTGGCTGGAGCCGATCCGCCAGGCCCAGCCGGCGGAGCTGTCGTTGGCGCCGCCCCAGGCGTAGTACCAGCTCAGCAGGTAGGAGGCACTGTCCTTGCCGGTGCCCGCCGCACACGAGGTGCTGGTGCAGCCCTGCTTCTTGAAGTACTTGTCGTACATCGCGTAGCGCAGGTAGTCGCCCATCTTCGCGGCCTTGGCGACCGTGGCCGAGACCTGCGACGCCTTGTTCTGCTCGGTGGCCCAGGTGTGCGCCCAGTAGGCCACCTGGACGGCGCGGGCGTCCGCGTCGGGGGCGTTGGTGTACTTCCACTGCTTGGCGTAGCTGCTGTCCCCGGTGAACAGGTCCAGGAAGCCGTTCGGGCCGCCGTGCTTGAAGGTGTCGCAGGACGGCTGCGGAATGGTCTCGAAGACCGACTCCTCGGGGCCGCGCTGGTAGGTGTTGATGTAGGCGGGCCTGGTGGTGCCGTCCCCGCAGCGGCCGAAGCCGTAGGTGTTGTCCACGTCCAGCAGCCAGTGCATGCCGTAGACGTCGCTGGTGCCGTAGGCGGTCTTCAGCTCGTTCGCGATCGGGTCGACGCCGACGCTCACGCCGTTGTCCAGCTTGGAGGGGTACTGCTTGATGTCGTCCCACTCGCCGGCGTACGTGGCGGGCTTGGACGGGTTGTAGAAGGAGTTGGTCGGCTGGTCGGCGGTGGCCGGGATGATGTACTTCTCCATCGAGGCCCAGGCGGCGTTGAACCTGCTCCAGTCGCCGGTCACCTTGCCGTAGGCCGCCTCCAGCCACAGGTAGTAGCTGTAGGCCTCGGAGGTGGTCTCGTGCCCGTGGTCCGGTGCCTCGACCATGAAGGTCTCGACGGAGTGGTAGGGCACGCCCTCCGGCGAGAAGTAGCCGTTCGCCGGGTCCTTGAGCTTGTTGTACATCGCGACGAAGCGCTTGATGTACTCGTTGTCGCCACCGCTGACGTCGTTGTCCACCTCGGTGGCGGTCACCTTGGCCGAGGTGTGACCGGGGGCGGTCGAGGTGAACTCCGCACTGCCGGAGGTCTGGTCGGCGTCCTCGGCGGCGGCGATCCGCACCGTCTGGGCCGTGTTCCAGTTGGCGGTGGTGAAGGTCAGCGACGCGCCGGAGGAGACGGTCAGGTCGGTGTCACCGCTCGTCCTGGCGGTCGTCACGGTGACGTTCGAGGTCGGGGCCTTGGAGAGCTTGACCGAGAAGTCGGCGGTGCCGCCCTCGGGGACGGCGATGGTGGACGGGGTGGCGAGCACCGCGGCGGCGGAGTCGGCGGTGACGGTGATCCCCACCGGGGTGGAGGTGGTGACCGCCCCCGCGTTGTCGGTCGCCCGCGCGGTGAGCGAGTAGCTTCCGGCGGCGACGTTCGTCCAGTTGAAGGCGTACGGCGCGGTGGTGTCGGTGCTCAGCACCGTGCTGCCGTTGAGGAACTCGACCTTGGAGACGGTGCCGTCGCTGTCGGCCGCGTCGGCGGTGATCGGGACCGTCGCGGGCGCGGCGAAGGTGGCCCCGGCCGCCGGAGCGGTGATCTTCACCGTGGGCGGCTGGTTGACGGGGGTGGTCCCGCCACAGGCCACGCCGTTGACCGTGAAGGAGGTCGGCTTGGGGTTGGTACCGGACCAGCTGCCGTTGAAGCCGATGCTGGTCGAGGCACCGGTGGCCAGGTTGCCGTTCCAGTCCAGGTTCTTGGCGGTGACGGCCTGGCCGCTCTGCGCCCAGGTGGCGCTCCAGCCCTGGGTGACCTTCTGGGTGGTCGTCGGGAAGCTGAACCCGAGGGTCCAGCCGGTCAGCGGGTCACCGAGGTTCTTGACGGTCAGGTTGGCGGTGAAGCCGCCCTGCCAGTCGTTGGTCGTGTAGGTCACGTCACAGGCGACGGCGGCGAGCGCGGGCGAGGCTGCCAGCGCGGTGGTCGTCCCGGCCGCCAGGCTGAGCAGCGCCAGCGCGGCGACTCGTCTCCGGAAGCGTGGGAGCGCTCCCGCTTTGATGGGATATCGATGCATGAAGTGGGCCTCCGGGGGTGAGATCAGCACGAATTTGCTGGTAGTGGCCTCGCGCAGGATCAAGCAAGGGAGAGAGGGGGTGGGAGCGCTCCCATAAGGGATTCTGGGGACAGTCCCAGGGATGTCAATGGCATGTGTCCTCGGTTACGTCGATGTTTCACGGCCCATGCCGCCAGGCTGCTACGATCCGCGCCACTTTTTTCGCAGGCCGTGAAAGTTTCAGGCTTCCCGATCTTTGGGGTCGAGCGCTTGCTTGCGAGGCCGAGTCCGGCCCCGGGGCCGCCGAACACCGGAGCTCGTGCCGGGATCCGTTTCAGGATCCGGAAAGATGCCACGCGAGGGCGTGCCGCTCGGCGGCACGCCCTCGACGATGCCGGCGGGCGGGCACCCGCCGGGGAGATGTCGATCAGGAACAGGTGATGTTGGACGGGCCTGGGGTGGCGGGCCCGGTGGCGGTGAAGCCGACGACGACGGACTGGCCCGCCCCGAGGTTGGCCGCGTAGCTCGGGGCCTTCGCGGTGAAGGTGGTCCCGCTCTGGGTGACTGTGGCGTTCCAGCCGCTGCCGAGCGTCACCCCGGACGGCATGGTCCAGCTCGCCGACCAGTTGTTCCAGGTCGACGTCCCGGTGTTCTTCACGGTCAGCTCCGCCTGGAAGCCGCCGGACCAGGAGTTCGTGATCGCGTAGGTGGTCTGGCAGGTGGTGGCCGTCGGTGTGGGGGTGGGCGTGGGGGTGCCTCCGCCACCGCCGCCGACCGGTGGGATCAGGTACGGCTGGAGAATGTCCTGCTTGTCCTGATTAATGGAGATCCAGTCGTCCTTGGCGATGCCACCGGTGTCACCCGAGTTGGGATTCCACGACCAGTAGGTGAAGGACATGCCGTTCACCCCGGTGCCGGTGTACTTCATCAGTTCCTGGAGCCAGACCTTGTCCACGGCCGCCTGGAGCGTGGTGCCGAACTCGCCCATCATGATCGGGGCGATGTTCTGCTTGTAGAGATAGCCCCAGTACCTGTCCCAGATCGCGGGCATGTTCGCCGGATAGTTCGGCGCGTCGAACCAGGCCTGGTGGTAAACCGAGGTGGCGTATTCGTGGGGCGAGTAGACCAGCCGGTTCGCCACGTTCAGCCGCACGGGGAACTCTCCGGCCTTGGAGAGGTTGCCGCCCCACCAGCCGCAGTCCTCGTCGTTGCTCGGGTCGTTGTCCCAGACGTTGGACAGGCCACCGCTCGGGCAGCTCACCCCCTCGACGAAGATCAGCCAGTTGGGATTGACCGACAGCACGGCGTTGCCCGCGCGCTCGGCGGCCAGTCGCCAGTCGCGCGCGGTGTCGCCGCACCCCCAGCACGCCCCGGTGGCCGCCGGGTTGGTGCCCTCGGCGTGCGGCTCGTTGTGCAGGTCGGCGCCGATGACCGTGGTGTTGCCCGCGTACCGCTGGGCAAGGGCCTTCCAGTCGTTGATCCAGGTGCTCTCCGGCGTCGAGGCGACGTACCACAGGGCCGACTGCCCGGCGGCGGTCGGCCGGTGCCGGTCGAGGATGATTCGCATCCCCTTGCTTCCCGCGTAGGCGATGACCTTGTCGAGGATCTGCAGCGGGGTGTTGCCGACCAGATCGGGATTGACGTAGTCGTTGATGCCGCTGGCGACCGCGCCCGGCTTGAGCGCGTCGTTGGAGAACGGCACGCGCAGGGTGTTGTAGCCGAGCGAGGCCATCTTGTCGATCTGGCCCTTCCACGGGTTGCTCGACCACAGCCCGTGGAAGGTCTTGTTGTCGGTCTCCATGCCGAACCAGTTGATGCCGGTCAGCCGGACCGTCGCGCCCGTGCTGTCGACGATCTTGTTACCGGAGGTGCGCAGGTAGCCGGTACCGGTTCCGCCCGCGGCACCCGCGGGGGAGGAGCCGAGCGCGACCGCCAGCGCCGAGGTGACCACGAGCGCCGCGAGCGCCGCCGGCCACCTGCGAACACGCAGGACTTTCATCAAGAACCCTTCGGGGACGGGATCTGTACGCGGGGAGAGGCCCCCGCGATCGAAGGTGCGGCCGGTCGCGCTCGCCATGGTTCGGCGCTCACCCCGCTCCCGTCAACCGTGTGCGGGACCGTTCCCGCCCCCTCAGGGGCGCCCGCGACCCCTCCTAGCTCGCTCGGTACGCTTCCCGTCCCGCCGATCACCAGGTGAAAGTTTCACCCGTCGCGCCACCCGCCGGTCTGTTCACCGGTGGTGGGGTACCACCGCGGCAGGCCGGCGCGACGGGCTCAACCGGTCAGGGCCACCGACACGAGCAGGAGCTGTGCCTCCAGCGCGCGGCGGAAATCGTCGGGCAGGGAGCCCTCCCGGTTCCGGTCGGCGATCTTTCCCCGGATCGAGGTGAGGTCGCCGGAGTCCCGGACGCTGTTGGCCAGCACCTGCCGCAGGTCCAGGGCCACGTCCGGGCGGATCCTGCCCTCGTCCTCCCCCTTCGCCAGCACGGCGTTGAAACTCCGCAGGCTCTGGTTGAGGTTCGGGACGGAGGAGCGGACAGCCTCTGTCCAGGGCGTCTGCTCCACCTCCCGCCCGCCCCCCTTGCGGACGGCGGGAGCGGAAGGGGAGGGGCTGGGGCTCGGCGTCGTGCCCGGTTCGGGGAACGCGGTGGCGGGGTCGAGGGCGGCGGCCGGGAGCGTTCCGCGCCCCTGAGGGCCGGCCCCCCGGCCGTCGGGGTAACCGGTGAGCTGGCTCCACACCAGGCCTCCCACCAGCAGCGTCGTCGCCGTCGCGGTGACCATGCTCCAGCGCGTCAGGGTGCTCCTGCCGGTCGAACGGGGCGGCATCAGGGCTTCTGCCAGGCCGTCGGCCACCTCCTGTGCCTTCGGCCGGACCTCGGGCCGAGGTGACAGGCATGTCTGGCAGAGAGTGCTGATCTGTGCGGGCATCCCCGGCACGTCCGCCATCGGCGGGGGGCCCTCCCGCCGGACGTTCTCGATCTCCTCCCAGGTGCGTTCCGGATACGGGGGGTTGCCGGTGAGCATCTCGAACAGCAGCACGCCCAGCGCGTAGACGTCGCTCGCCGGGTCCGCGACGGTGCCGGTCAGCCGCTCGGGCGCCACGTAGGGAGGTGTGCCGTAGTCGGAGGCCCGGTCGTCGCCGTCCTCCCCGATGAACGCCGCGATGCCGAAGTCGAGCAACTTGGCGCCGGTAGCGGTGAGCAGCACGTTGTCGGCGGTGACGTCCCGGTGGACGATCCCCCGCTCGTGGGCGGCGGCCAGCACGGTGGCCAGCCTGGCGGCGATCAGCGCCGCCTCCGCCCACGGCAGCGGGCCCTCGATGATCCGGTCGGCGAGCGGTCGCCCCTCCAGCAGGCGCATCACCACGTAGGCGGCCAGGCGACCGTGCGAGGTCACGGTCTCCCCGTAGTCGTAGACCTCGATCGCGTCGGGGTGGATGAGGCGCGCGGTGGCGCGCGCCTCCCTGCGGATGAGCTCGCGCTCCCCGTGGTCGACGCCGAGTTCGCCGTCCAGCAGCTTGACCGCGACCATCCGCTGCAACGACTGGTCGAAGGCGCGCCAGATGACGCTCATGCCGCCCCAGGCGATCCGCTCCAGCAGCAGGTACCTGCGGGTGAGCACGTCTCCCGCACGGAGTCCGACAAGGTCAGGCGGACTCACGGACCACCAGCTCAGTGGGGAGTACGGGGTTGTCACGGGATGCGCCTGCCGAGCCCATCGAGAGCAGCAGCAGCCTGGTGGCCAGCGCCGCGAACTCCTCCACCGGCTGACGGACCGTGGTGAGCGTGGGGGAGGTCCGCCGGGCGGCGGGGGCGTCGTCGAAGCCGATGACCGCCACGTCCTCAGGTACCCGGCGGCCGGCCCGGCGCAGGGTCTGCAACGCGGCCGCGGCCATCACGTCGGAGGCCGCGAAGACCGCGTCGAGGTGCGGCATCCGGCGTAACAGCCACTGCATGCCGTGCACCCCCGACGCGTGGCTGAAGTCGCCGTACGCGACCGGCACGCCGGTCATCCCGGCCAGGGTGAGAGTCCGCAGGAATCCGTCGAGCCGGTCACGGGCGGCCGGCAGGGCGGGCGGCCCCGCGATGACGCCGATGGACCGCCGGCCGCCGAGCAGCAGGTGCTCCGCCGCCTGCCTGCCGCCGTCGCGGTTGTCCATGTCGACATGGGGGAGGTCGATGCCGTCCGGGGGACGGCCCGCGCTGCGTACCGGGATGCCCGAGGCGGCCAGGGTCACCACGAGCGGGTGCCTGTCGCGCGCGCCGATCAACAGCACGCCGTCGATGCCTCCGGCGACGAGCGGGGGCGTGGCGATGGTGGAGGTGGCCGCCGTGGCGGTCATCACGGCCAGGGGAACGCCGTGCCCGGTGAGAACCTCCTCGGCAGCGGTGATCATTCTCGCGTAGAACGGCTCGGTGAACAGCCGGTGCGCGGGCTCGCAGACCACTACGGCCACGACTTGGTCGGATCGGCGGCCGGAGCCGCCACGGGGAGCGCGATGCCTTACGTAACCGAGACGCGAGATTGCGTCATGCACCTGCCTACGAGTCGATGTGCTGACTCTGACTGAACCGGTGAGTACCCGGGACGCTGTGGCGGGGGAGACCCCTGCCTCTGCTGCGACCTGGGCAAGTGTGGGTAGATCCGTCATAACTTCCTCCACACCAAGATTCCGCACAGGTGGGAGCGCTCCCAGTGAACCTAGCATTGTTTCGGAAGTGTCAAAAGATGTTTCCGAAAAATCACCATGTGTATGTCAAATTTCCCTGACAACCCAGTCAGAGGCAAGTATCGCCATGATTACGGAGTCGTACCATTCGCCGTTCATGCGCAGTGCGTCACGGCATACCCCCTCCGGAGTGAAGCCGATCTTGCGGTAGACGTGAGCGGCCCGCTCGTTGAACGCGTAGACCTCCAGGCTCACCCGGTGCAGCGGTGTGGAGGTGAAGGCGTGGTCGAGGGTCAGCCGGATCGCCTCGGTGCCGTACCCCTTGCCGTAGACGCGCGGGCCGATCAGCGCGATGCGCAGGTTGCAGGAGAGGTTCTCGGCGTCGAGCTGGTTGAGCACGATCTCGCCCACGTAGGCGTCGTCCTCGGCGGTGCAGATCGCCAGATCCAGCCGGTCGCCGTGGTCACCCCGCGAGCCGTACCAGCTCTTGATCGACTCGAACTCCGGTTTGCCGTGCGAGCCGGTCAGCCGGACGGTCTCGGGGTCGTTGACCAGCTCCCAGAGGCCGTCCACATGCTCGGGGCCGACAGGCCGGAGCGTCACGTGCTCTCCGGAGAGCGTGGGTTTGTGCGCGAACATCATTCGGTGTGTCTACCGGCCGAAACCTCGCAGGGCAACCGGATCGCCGGAGGCGCCGGTCCTCAGCCGGAGGGAGAGCGCCTCACCAGGGGCCGTACGGCCCCTGGTTGCCGCCCTTGCCGATCTCCCGCACGGCGGGGCGCACGTCGGCGAGGTAGATGCCCGAGGCGATGACGGACGCGATCGTGAAGATGCTCAGCGTGCTGAGATAACCCACCGCGGCGGCGAAGCCGAACAGGGCCGCCAGCCCCAGGATGACCAGCCACAGGTTCTTGCTCTGCTTGCCGGTGACCGCGAACGCCCGTGCGGGGGTCCTCACCGCGTGGACGAGTGCCCAGCCCGACAGCGCGAACACCCCGACGGCCAGGATCCAGAAGACCAGGTCCAGGGCACCGTGGATTTGGATCATCGTCTCTCCAGAACGCTCGCCTCACCGGTTTCCCTCAGCCTAATGCCGAAAGTCCCCTTCGCGGCGTCATCGGCCTCCACATGCCCGCTCCGGTCGAACACGCTCGGCCGGGGAACGGCCCCCGAACGCCGCAGGACCCGCCCCGGCGGCGCCGGAACGGGTCCTGGAGCCGGTTGCCCGGCCGCGACCTCGCTTGACGAGCCCGCGACGGGCTCAGGACTTGGAGGTGCCGGACCTCGAGGTGCGGGTGCCCTTCTTCTGGGTCGTGGGCCGGGCGGCCTCGGAGAGCTCCTCCAGCTCCAGAGCGGCCTCGCTGCTCGTCTTGGAGACGACCTTGCGGCCGCGGTTGGCGAACTCCTCGTAGAGCTCGGTGGCCCTGCCCGCGAAGTGGTCGGCGTAGTCGCGCGCCTTCACGGGAAAGTCCTTGGCGTAGCCCTCGGCCTTGCCGGCGAGTTCCCTGGCCTTCTCCGGGAGGTCCTTCGCGGCCTCGCGGATCTCCTCGCGGCGGCCCTGCAGCCTATGGATCCGCTCCGGAAGCTTCATGAGCTTCTCGACGGCGAAGTCGCCGGCCCCGGCGACGGCGTAGAACGGCTTGGACTCGGCGATCTTCTTGACTTCGGTGGTGATGGGCATGGGTTAACCTTCCTTGGTTTCCTTTGTGATGTGGCCGTTGCTCGGGGGCGCCGCGTAGGGTTTCAACGCGGTGAGATATTCCCCGGGCAGCGGTACCTCGTCGTCAGGCGAGGAGCCCGCGTCACCCTGCCGGGGCTCCGGTGCGGGATGCGCTTTCTGGGAGGTCTGCGCATCCTCGTCCGGAGCCTCGGCCCGGTTCTCCTTGCGAAACGACTCATAGATGTCGATCAGCACCTGGCGCTGGCGCTCGGTGATGAGGTGGTCGGCTCTGATCGCGGTCAGCACGTCGCTGTCCGGCTCGCGCTCCTCGATGAGGCCGGCCTGGACATAGAGCGCCTGCGACGAGATGTGCAGGCCCTTGGCGATCTGGTTCAGTATCTCGGCGCTGGGCTTGCGCAGCCCGCGCTCGATCTGGCTCAGGTAGGGGTTGGAGACCCCCGCCGCCGCGGCGAGCTGACGCAGGGAGATTTTCGCGTGCGTGCGCTGCTCGCGGATGTACTCACCGATCGAGCCGACCTTGGGTAGTGCCATACCTTGAGTCTGCCCCACCATGCTTGCAATTGCAAACGCCATGGCTAACACTTGCAAGCGTTTTGGGGTGAAGTTGTATCAGGATGGCCGATACGCCGAGGTGAGGTCAGTGCGGGATCAGCCAGAGCAGCGGGGCCGAGGCCGTCAGGGTGACGGAGAAGGCGACGATGGCGTAGCGGACCCCGAGCGGCAGGATCGGGCCCGGTGTCACCAGGCGCTCGACTCTGGCCATCACGGCGGCGGACGACGAGGTCGCGGCGCCCAGCGCGCCGTGCGGCGCGGGGACGGCGCCCGCCGTGCCGAAGCGCAGCAGGGCGGTCGCCAGGCGGCGTGGTGAGCAGTAGCGGCGGGCGACGTCGTCGGCGGCCATTTCCACCAGCAGGCTGACCTCGCTCTGCGCGTCCTTGACCACGCGTGACCAGGGCAGGGCCCTGCGCAGCGCGGCGAAGGGCAGCAGCACCAGGTCGTGCCGCTCGCGCACATGGGCGGTCTCGTGGGCGAGCACCGCGGTCAGCTCGTCGGCGGAGAGCAACTTCAGCGCACCCTCGCTGACCACCACCTGGGAGCGGAGGCCGGGCACGCAGTAGGCGGTGGCGCCCGGGTGGTCGAGCACCCGTACGCCGGGGACCACCGGGTCCTCCCTGGCGATCAGGGCGAGCAGGGTGCGGTGGCGGTGCCGGGCGCGGAACGTCTGCACGCCCGCGGCGAGGAGCACCATGATCAGCACGGCGAGCGCCGTCAGCCCGGCGATGAGCGCGACGATCCTCGGCAGGTCGTACGGCTGGGGTAATCCCCGGCCGCCACCGAACGCGGAGGCGGCGAAGCCGGCCAGGCCGTGCAGCACACCCTGGCCATAGGGCTCCAGCGCGTAGCCGAGCAGAGCGCCCGTACCGGCCAGCCCCCAGGTGACCCCCAGCGCCTGCCACAGCACGATGGCCACGTGCGGAGCGCGGTAGGTCCACCGTGCCCTGGTGAACCGCCAGGCGCCGACCGCGCAGGCCAGGGCGAGCGTCGCCAGGGCTGCCGCGGTCATTTACTCGTCCTCCAGCTCCTCCTCAAGGCCGGTCAGGGCCCTGCGCAGGATGTCGGCTTCGGTGCCGGTGACGGCCTGGGCGAACCGGGTGAGGGCCGCCGACCGGTCACCGGTCAGATCCAGCGCCTCCAGCATAAGCTCCGCGACGTAGGCGTCGCGGCTCTCCGCGGACGCGTACCGCCACGCGCGCCCGTCACGGGTGCGGACCAGGAAGCCTTTGCGGGTGAGCCGGTCGAGCACGGTCATCACGGTGGTCGGCGCCAGGTCGCGGTCGGATATCAGGCGTCCGACCTCCCGTGCCGTCACGGGGGATGATTGTGCCCAGATGATGTCCATGATGCTGCGTTCAAGCTCGCCGAGACCCTTCACACCGTCAAGACTAACCCCCGCACCACGAGGGGTAGTACTACGGGTTGTCGAGTGATGCGTTTCACGGCGTACCCGCTCGTCTCACGCGCTTCGCTCAGGACGCGGCGGAGTCCAGCCGGTCATCTCGGGGCGACCGCGGCCCAGGGGAGGGTGATCTCACCGAGCCGCCAGCGCGACCGGCCGCCGAGCGGGGGGCGCGCGGCCAGCGGCCAGGTCGCGGCGAGCGTCTCCGCGGAGGCGATCCAGCGCTGGCGGGAACCGTAGGAGCCGAAGGGCGCGTTGACCGCCCAGGCGTGGTCGAAGTCACGCAGGAAGGCGTGGACGGGCTCACCGGGGACGTTGCGGTGGATGAGCGTCTTGGGCAGCCGGTCGGCCAGATCCGAGGGGCGCTCGAAGGAGTCGAAGCGGGCCGAGAGGGTCAGTGTCCGGGGACCCGAGCGGTCGAGCCCGACCCAGACCGCGCGGTGGCCCACCTCCGAGCAGGTGCCCTCGACGATCACCCCGCCCGGCGCGAGCCGCTCGCGGAGCATCGCCCAGTATTCCCACGCCTGCGCCTCGCCGTACTGCCGCAGCACGTTGAAGGCCCTGACCAGCACGGGCGGCCGGTCCACCGGCAACTCGAAGCCGCCAAGCGCGAAGGACAGCCCCGGGCGCTCGTGGGGTCTGGCCGCCGCGACCCTGGCCGGGTCGATCTCGACGCCGACGACCTCGACCGAGGGGCAGATCCGGCGCAGCCGCAGGAACATCTCCAGGGTCGTGGTGTGCGAGGCCCCGTAGCCGAGGTCGACCACCAGCGGGCGGTCGGCGGCGCGCAGCAGGCGGCCGTGCGCGGCGACGACCCACCGGTCGGCCCGCCGCAGGCGGTTGTGACCGGTGGTCCCCCTGGTGATCTCCCCTATCGGCTTGGACATGGTTCAGACGCGGTGGAGCTTGTGCTGGGCGGCCTGGGCCCGGGGGCGCATGACGAGGCGGTCGATGTTCACGTGGGCCGGCCGGGTCACGCACCAGGCGATGGCGTCGGCCACGTCGTCGGCGGTGAGCGGGCCGGGCACGCCCCGGTAGACCTCGTCGGCGGCGGCGGAGTCGCCGCGGAAGCGGTTCAGCGAGAACTCCTCGGTACGGACCAGCCCGGGGGCGATCTCGACGACCCTGACCGGCTGGCCGACCAGCTCCAGCCTGAGCACCTCGGTCATCGAGGTCTGCGCGTGCTTGGCCGCGTTGTAGCCGCCGCCGCCCTCGTACGAGACGAGCCCGGCCACCGAGGTCAGCATCAGCAGCACGCCGTCGCCGGACTCGATCAGCCGGGGCAGCAGTGCCTGGGTGACGCGGAGCGTGCCGAGCACGTTGACGTCGTACATCCGCTGCCAGTCCGCGATGTCCCCGCTCGCCACGGGCTCCAGGCCGATCGCGCCACCGGCGTTGTTGATCAGCACGTCACAGCGGTCGAGCGAGGAGGCCAGCTCGTCCACCGACTCCTGCGACGTCACGTCCAGGGTGACAGCGCGGATGCCGGGCACCTCGGCGGCCAGCGCCTCCAGCCGCTCCCGGCGCCGTGCCGCGGCCACCACGTCGAAGCCCTCCGCGGCCAGCCGGCGGGCCGTCGCCTCGCCGATCCCACTGCTGGCCCCTGTCACCACAGCTGTCCTCTTCATAACCCTCCATCCTGCCAGGACCACCCCACACGGACCCTTCTGCGGTGATGTGTCGGGAATGTTGCGGATTCTCAGGTGGTTGAGCCCACTCGGAGGTGGTGTCGGTGAGGCGACGGCGGGTCAACCGAGTCGCGACGATCAGCATGCACACGTCCCCCCTGGACCAGCCGGGAACCGGGGACGCGGGCGGTATGAACGTCTATATCGTCGAGGTGGCCAAACGCCTGGCCGAACTCGGGGTGGAGGTGGAGATCTTCACCCGGCAGACATCCCGGGACCTGCCACCGGTCGCGGAGATCGTCCCGGGCGTCTCGGTCCGCCACGTCACCGCCGGACCGTATGAGGAGCTCGACAAGGGCGACCTGCCAGGCCAGCTCTGCGCCTTCCTGTCGGGCGTGCTGCGGGCCGAGGCCATGTACGAGCCGGGCCGCTACGACGTCATCCACTCCCACTACTGGCTCTCCGGCCAGGTGGGCTGGCTGGCCAAGGAGCGCTGGGGCCTGCCGCTGGTGCACACCATGCACACCATGGCCAAGGTGAAGAACCTCCTGCTGGCCGAGGACGACAAGCCCGAGCCGACGGCCCGGGTACTGGGCGAACAGCAGGTCGTGGACGTTGCCGACCGCCTGGTGGCCAACACCCCCGCCGAGGCCAGTGATCTCGTTGAGCTGTACGGGGCGGCCCCCGCCAGGGTCGAGGTGGTCAACCCCGGCGTGAGCCTCAGGGTCTTCCAGCCCGCCTCCAAAGGCGCGGCCCGGCACAGGCTCGGGCTGCCGCAGGATGCCCACGTGCTGCTCTTCGTGGGCCGCGTGCAGCCGCTGAAGGCCCCGGACGTGCTGCTGCGCGCCGCGGCCAGGATGCTCCTCGAAGATCCCTCGCTCAGGTCGAGACTGGTCGTCGTCTGCGTCGGCGGCCCCAGCGGCAACGGCCTGGCCAGGCCCTCGTACCTCACCGACGTGGCCGCCTCGCTGGGGATCTCCGACGTGGTCAGGATCGTTCCACCGGCGCCCCAGCACGAGCTGGCCGACTGGTACC
The DNA here is from genome assembly GCF_040295965.1 of Streptosporangium sp. NPDC002544. Lineage (NCBI taxonomy): Bacteria > Bacillati > Actinomycetota > Actinomycetes > Streptosporangiales > Streptosporangiaceae > Streptosporangium > Streptosporangium sp. NPDC002544. The sequence goes on from NZ_JBEOWJ010000001.1 coordinate 155,221, forward strand.
GCGCGGCCGATGTGACGGTCGTCCCCTCGCACAACGAGTCGTTCGGCCTGGTGGCCCTGGAGTCCCAGGCATGCGGCACCCCCGTGGCCGCCGCGTCCGTGGGCGGGCTGCGCACCGCGGTGCGCGACGGCGCCTCCGGGGTGCTCGTCGAGGGGCACGACCCCCACGACTGGGCGCGGGTGCTCGGCCGCTTCGTGTACGCCCCCGCCTGGCGGGAGGCGCTGTCCGCGGCCGCGGTGGCCCACGCGGCGGCCTTCGGCTGGTCGGCCACCGCGGCCAGGCTGGCGGATGTCTACGCCGGGGCGATGGCGAACCTGCACCGGGTCCCCATCGCGGTCAGTTCATGAGACCCGCTCGTAGGCTGGGCCCATGCGCGAAGTGATCGAGGCGGCGCTGAAGAGCGCGGACGTCTCCTACGAGCAGCCCAGGCCGGGGGCCTTCCTGGCGAAGCTCCCCGGCCAGCACAAGCTGGCCACCATGACCTGGCTGATCGTCGGCGACCAGGCCCTGCACGTGGAGGCGTTCTTCTGCCGCCGGCCGGACGAGAACCACGCCGAGTTCTACCGCTGGCTGCTCACCAAGAACGGCTCCATGTACGGGGTGCACTTCGCCCTCGACCCGATCGGTGACGTCTACCTCGTGGGCCGGGCCCCGTTGGGGGCGATCACCGAAGAGGAGATCGACCGCCTTCTCGGGTGCGTGCTCACCTACTCCGACGAGGGGTTCGACCGCGCCCTGGAGCTGGGTTTCGCCACCTCGATCCGGCGCGAGTGGGAGTGGCGTGCCAAGCGCGGTGAGTCGCTCGCCAACCTCCAGGCATTCGCCCGCTTCGCCGATCCCGAGCGCTGAGGGGCACCGGGGGACGCCCACTAAGCTTGTCGGTATGTCGACTTTGGTGCTGCTCCGGCACGGTGAGAGTGAATGGAACGCCAAGGGTCTGTTCACCGGATGGGTGGACGCGGGACTCTCGGCCAAGGGCGAGGAGGAGGCACGGCGCGGAGGAAGGCTGCTGCTCGACGCCGGGGTGCGACCCGACGTGGTGCACACCTCGCTGCTGACCAGGGCGATCCAGACGGCCAACCTCGCGCTGGGCGCCGCCGACCTGCTCTGGCTGCCGGTCTCCCGGTCCTGGCGGCTCAACGAGCGCCACTACGGCGCCCTGCAGGGCAAGGACAAGGCGCAGACGCGGGCCGAGTTCGGAGACGAGCAGTTCATGCTCTGGCGTCGCTCCTACGATGTCCCGCCGCCCGCGATCGCCGACGACGACGAGTTCTCCCAGTCCGGCGACCCCCGCTACGCGCTGCTGCCGAGCGAGCTGCTGCCCAGGACCGAGTGCCTCAAGGACGTCGTCGAGCGCATGCTGCCCTACTGGTACGACCAGATCGTGCCCGACCTCGCGGCCGGTAGGAGCGTGCTGGTCGTCGCGCACGGCAACTCGCTCCGGGCGCTGGTCAAGCACCTGGACGGGATCGGCGACGACGAGATCGCCGGGCTCAACATCCCCACCGGCATCCCGCTCCAGTACGAGCTGGACGCGGACTTCCACCCCGTCACCAGGGGCGGCCGGTACCTCGACCCCGCCGCCGCCGAGGCCGCCATCGAGGCGGTGGCCAACCAGGGCAAGTAGCCCCGGTCTCATCCGCAGGAACACCAGGAGGGCCCGCCGGATCCGGCGGGCCCTCCTGACGTTCCGAGGGGCTGAGGAGATCGACGGGGGGAGTCAGAGGGCGCTGGTGTCCTGCGGCCGGGAACCCGTCACCAGATAGACCACGTCGTGCGCGACACGGACCGCGTGGTCGGCATAGCGCTCGTAGTAGCGGCCGATCAGCGTCACGTCGATGGCCGGCTCGACGCCGTACTTCCAGTCGGGGGCCATCAGGACCTTGAACAGCCTGCGGTGCAGCCTGTCCATCGCGTCGTCGTCGGCCTCCAGCTCCAGGGCGGACTCCACGTCGCGCGAGGCGATGCAGCTGCCGGTCTTGGTGATGAGGCGCTCGGCGATCTGGCCCATCTCCAGGATGGTGGCACGGATCTCCGGCGGGATCGCGGAGTCGGGATGGCGCAGCCTGGCGACCTTGGCCACATGCTCGGCGAGGTCGCCCATCCGCTCCAGGTCGGTGCCCATCCGCAGCGCCGCGATGATCATTCTGAGATCCACGGCCACCGGCTGCTGCCTGGCCATCAGGTCGAAGATCGTGGCCTCGATCTCCGCGAAGATCCGGTCGACCTCCTCGTCCTGGGAGATGACGCTCTCGGCGAGATGAAGGTCCGCGTCCAGGAGGGCTGTGGTGGCCCGCGATATCGCCGACCTCACGAGCCGGGTCATCTCGACCAGCCGTTCGGTGAGGGCGTCGAGTTCTTCGTGATAGGCGTCGCGCATGGAACTCACCGTATGAGGGGACCGGTGAACGAACCTCGACCGCAAAGTGAACTTTGCGGGAAAGGCCGCTGTCACCACCCCCGGGCCGTCCCCAACATGGAAACCCCCACCTACCATCGAAAACGTGAAGCCTACGGGAGGACCACGTGAGTGAGCTGATGGCGAGCCTGGCCGCGCTGGCCGGCTTCGTCGTGGGAGCGCTGGCCGTGATGGTCGTCCGCCAGCAGAGCCACGGACGGCGTGGCGGGATGACACCGGTGGACGACGTCGAGCCCGGCGCGCTCCCGCACGGGGTCGCCTCGGTGCTGGCCGTGCTGCCGTCCTCGGCGGTCGTGCTCGACAAGGAGGACCGGGTGCTGCGCGCCAGTTCGGCGGCGCGCGCGTTCGGCCTGGTCAAGGGCGAGCACCTGATGGCGGCCGAGCTGCTCGCGCTGGCCAGGAAGGTACGCAGGGACGGCGAGATCCGCGAGAGCGAGATCGAGGTGGCCGGCCACAAGTTCGGCCAGGAGTCGACCAACTTCGCGGTGCGGGTCGCCCCGCTCGGCTCCTACGGTCAGGTGCTGGTCCTCGCCGAGGACCAGACCGAGCACCGCCGCGTCGAAGCGGTCCGCCGCGACTTCGTGGCCAACGTGAGCCACGAGCTCAAGACGCCGGTGGGCGCGATGTCGTTGCTGGCCGAGACCATCCAGGACGCCGCCGACGACCCCGAGGCGGTCACCCGCTTCGCCGGGCGTATGCAGCATGAGGCGGCCCGGCTCACCTACCTCGTCCAGGACCTGATCACCCTCTCCCGCATCCAGGGCGCCGAGCCCATTCCCACTCCGGGCCCGGTGCTGATCGACGAGGCGGTGCACGAGGCCATCGACCGCTGTAACACCACTGCGGCGGCCAAGGACATCACCCTCGTCTCCGGCGGCGTCGAGGGCCTGCGGATATGGGGCGACGACGAACTTCTCGTCACCGCCCTGCGCAACCTCATCGACAACGCGGTCGCCTACAGCCCCGAGCACACCCGGGTCGTGGTCAGTGCCCGCGGGGCGGGCCCCAACACCGAATACGTCGAGATCAGCGTGAGCGACCAGGGCATCGGCATCCCGGAGAGCGCCCAGGAGCGAATTTTCGAGCGGTTCTTCCGCGTCGACGCGGCACGCTCGCGCGCGACCGGTGGCACGGGCCTCGGCCTGGCCATCGTCAAGCACGTGGCCGCCGCCCACAACGGGGCGGTCACGGTGTGGAGCAAGGAAGGCTCAGGCTCCACCTTCACCCTCCGCCTGCCCGCCTTCGGCGGCATGGCGGTGGCAGTACCAGCTACCACCACGATCCCCCTGGAGGCCGCGCAGTGACTCGCGTGCTTGTCGTCGAGGACGAAGAGTCGTTCTCCGACGCTCTGTCATACATGCTGCGCAAGGAGGGCTTCGAGGTGGCCGTGGCCACCACCGGGCCGGAGGCGCTGGAGACCTTCGACCGGAACGGCGCCGACCTGGTGCTACTCGATCTGATGCTCCCCGGCCTGCCGGGGACGGAGGTCTGCCGCTCGCTCCGCCAGCGCTCCAACGTGCCCGTCATCATGCTCACCGCCAAGGACAGCGAGATCGACAAGGTGGTCGGGCTGGAGCTCGGCGCCGACGACTACGTCACCAAGCCCTTCTCCTCCAGAGAGCTGGTGGCCCGCATCCGCGCGGTGCTGCGCCGCCAGGGCGATGTGGAGGAACTGGAGTCGGCGGTGCTGGCCGCCGGCCCGGTCCGGATGGACGTGGACCGCCACATCGTCGCCGTGCGGGGCGAGCCGGTGCAGCTGCCCCTGAAGGAGTTCGAGCTGCTGGAGGTGCTGCTGCGCAACGCCGGGCGGGTGCTCACCCGGGGCCAGCTCATCGACCGGGTCTGGGGTGCCGACTACGTGGGCGACACCAAGACCCTGGACGTGCACGTCAAGCGGCTACGGGCCAAGGTCGAGTCCGACCCGTCCAACCCGCGCTGCATCCTCACGGTCCGGGGCCTGGGCTACAAGTTCGACCCCGCGGAGGCCTGAGCCTTCGCACGCGCCTCCGGACGGTCCGAGGGGCCGTACGGCGTGCCCGCGCCGTACGGCCCCTCGGCGTGTCCGGAGGCGGTCACCGGGGGCCGGGCCTCACCCGATGACCGGCTCCCGGGGATTCGGATCTCCCGGGAGTCGTGGTCGCCCGGAGGCCTTCCGCATGGTGAGGCCGCCGGGAGTGGTCAGTGGCCGTGCCCCTGCCCGTCCTCGGTGGAGGCGGAGGGGGTGGGGGTCGGCGTGGGAGCCGCGGAGGCGCCGGGAACCTGCGGGTAGGCGGTGAACTCGCGGCTGCGGGTGATGACCGGGATCGTGAGCTGCACGACCCCCGCGTTGGCGAACTGCAGCTGCACCGGGATGGACTCGCCGCCCCTGAGGGGCTTCTTCAGCCCTTCGATCAGGATCGTGGGTGTCGGCTTGCCGACGTTCACCCGCTGGTTCTGGGGGAGCGGTACAGGCGCGCTCACCTTCGCCGTGCCGAGGGCCGGGTCGACGCCGAGGCCGACGAGCTGGTCAGGGCCGTTGGTGTTGACCAGGGACAGGTAGAGCGGCGTGGCCGTCCCAGCCGGTAGCGTCCCGCCGGAGTCGGGGCCGAGGAAGAAGGCCTGGGAGATGTCGATGCCCTTTGTCTTGACCGACAGGGCCTCGGTCGGCGAGTAGGGCTTGTTGGTGATCGCGTCGGATCCGGCGCCACAGCCGGCCAGAGTCAGGGCGGCTGCGAGGAACGCGGCGGCGGCGATCGCCCGGTGACGGCTGTTGCGGGTCACGGTGCGAGTTCTCCTTGTCACACATGAGGTAGGGCAAGGCCAACCCTATCGGCGACGTTTACCGGCTTCCGCCTCGCCCTGCCTGATCATTCGGAGGTGGGGAACGCAGGTCATAAGTGCTTTTTGCCCCCTTGATTCACACACTTGAGCACTTGTCAAGTCATAAGACGCGGCTTTGACCTGCAGTTATGGTGATTTCACTGTTCCGGGAGGCTGTGGATACGTGGTACTCTTGAGTACAGCGGAAGGGGTACTTGTCACATGACTTTCCAGGTCGGCGACACTGTCGTCTACCCCCACCATGGGGCTGCTCGGATCGAGGCGATCACGACCCGGACCATCAAAGGTGAGGAAAGGACCTACCTGGTTCTTAAGGTCGACAAGGGCGACCTTACCGTCCAGGTGCCGGCTGACAACGCCGAACTCGTGGGTGTTCGCGACGTAGTCGGACAAGAGGGCCTTGAGCGCGTTTTCGACGTGCTTCGAATGCCTCACACCGAAGAGCCCACGAACTGGTCCCGCCGCTACAAGGCGAACCTTGAGAAGTTGGCGTCCGGTGATGTCAACAAGGTCGCCGAGGTCGTTCGCGACCTGTGGCGACGAGACAGGGAACGCGGACTTTCCGCGGGAGAGAAGCGAATGCTGGCCAAGGCCAGGCAGATCCTCGTCAGCGAGCTCGCGCTCGCGGAAAAGACCAATGAGGACAAGGCCGAGGCCCTGCTGGACGAGGTTCTCAACTCCTGAACAAGACATTTCCACGGGTGGGCGTCGGCGTCGACGTCCACCCGTTCGCTTCCGGCCGCGAGCTCCATCTCGCCGGCCTGCACTGGCCTGGGGAGACCGGCCTGGCCGGGCACTCCGACGGTGATGCCGCGGCTCACGCGGCCTGTGACGCTCTGCTGTCCGCGGCCGGTCTCGGCGACCTCGGGGGCCTGTTCGGCACGTCCGATCCCCGCTGGGCCGGTGCCTCGGGTGCCGCCCTGCTGGAGGAGACCGCTCGCCAGGTGCGGGCCGCGGGCTTCGAGATCGGCAACGTGGCCGTCCAGGTGATCGGTAACCGGCCCAAGATGGCCCCCCGCCGCGTCGAGGCCGAGAAGGCCCTCAGCGCGGCCGTGGGCGCCCCCGTGAGCGTCAGCGCCACCACGACCGACGGGCTGGGCCTCACCGGCCGAGGCGAGGGCGTCGCGGCCATCGCGACCGCGATCGTGGTGAACCTTTAGCGGTTGCCGGACGTCTTCTCATGCGGAACGTGGAAACGTTCCGGCGGGCGGCGCGGAATGCCCGTCAGTCCACATCGAGGCGGTGGCCCGTTTCCTGGCGCGGTACGGGCCACCCCTTTTTGGGATGATCTATGAATGCGCTGGGTAACTCCCTGATGACTGTGTCTCGTGACAGGGGGAGCCGGACATGATCGGATCGATTGTCTCCGCAATCATCATCGGCGCCATCATCGGCGCGCTGGCACGCCTCATTCTTCCCGGGCGCCAGAACCTGAGCATCGGCCTGACGCTCATCGTCGGCATCATCGCGGCGCTTATCGGCACCGCCATCGCCGCATCGGTCGGCCTGACCAACACGCGGGGGATCAATTGGTGGGAGCACATCATCCAACTCGCGCTCGCCGTGATCGGAGTGCTCCTCGTCGTTCAGATGCAGGCGAGAAAGTCGCACTGACCGAATTTTTGCCGTTTACAGGAATATCCATGGCGTAGGGGGTAGCCGCCTCCCTGTGAGAGTGAAGATCTCACCCTCACTGGGAGGTTGAAATGACTATTGAGTCCATTCTTGGAGCAATCGTCATCGGCGCTGTCATCGGTGCCATCGGTCGTCTGCTGCTTCCCGGTAGGCAGGCGATCGGATGGATTCTGACCATCGTCGTCGGCATTGTCGCGGCGCTCGTCGGCACCGCCATCGCCCAGGTTCTCGGCGTCGCCACCACGGACGGGATCGACTGGATCGAACTCGTCATGCAGGTGGGTCTGGCCATCGTCGGTGTCGGCCTGGTCGCCGGTCTCAAGCGCTCCAGGGTCTGACGAACGGCCTCTGGTGGACAGCGTCTAGCGGACGGCGGGGCGGACCACTCCGGTGACCTCGCCGAGGTTCAGCTGACCCCCCTCCGGGCCGGAGGTGCTCGCGGTGACGCGCACGATGTCGCCGTCCTCCAGGAAGACCCGTTCGGTTCCGTCCGGCATGCCGAGCGGGTCTCGGCCGTTCCAGGTCAGTTCGAGCAACGTGCCGAACTGGCTTCTGGCCGATCCTGACACCGGCCCGGAGGTGAGCAGATCGCCGGTCCGCAGCGGGGCGCCGCTCACACCCGTGTGAGCGAATAGCTGCGGGCCGGTCCAATACTGGGTGGCGAACGGCGGTTCCGACAGGAGCCGGCCGTTCAACTCGACCCGCAGGGTGAGGTTCAGGCCCCACTGCCGCCTGGCCAGCAGGTAGGGCGGCGGAGGTGGGTCCTGGGCGGGGGGCACCACCCGGGCCGGCTCCAGCGCCGCGAGCGGGACCACCCACGGAGAGATCGAGGTGGCGAACCGTCCGAGAAACGGCCCGAGCGGCGTGCTCTCCCAGGCGATGATGTCCTGGGCCCGCCAGCTGTTGACCACCACCACCCCGAAGACGTGGTTCTCGAACGCCTGGGTTCCCAGCGCGTGCGGCGGGGTTGAGGGGACGCCGACCACGTAGCCGATCTCGGCGGAGAAATCCAGCTGAGTGGACGGCCCGAATACCGGGTCGGCTCCTCCCAGGCCCCGGAGCTGACCCGACGGGCGCACGACCGGAGTGCCGGAGACCACCACGCTCGACGCCCTGCCGTACTGTCCGATGGGCATCCGCGGCCAGTTGTGCGGCAGCGGATCGCCGGGCGGCCGGAACATCCGGCCCAGGTTCGTCTCGTGCTCGATGGACGACTGGAAGCGGATCAGGTCCGCCACATGGAACGGCAGGTGCATCAGCACCTCGACCATCGGGATGAGCGCGGGCATCACCGCCGGGCGGCATGACGGCTCGGTGAGCAGATGGATCAACCGCTCCCTGACCTCCTGCCAGATCCGCGGTCCCGCGGACAGAAACGCGTTGAGGGTGCCGGAGGCGAACCAGGGGGAGCCCTTCAGCACCCCGATCCCCGCCAGCAGGCCCAGATCCAGTACCTGGTCGCTGATCGCCACGCCGACACGGGGGAACTCGCCGCGGCGCGAGAAAACCCCGAAGGGCAGGTTCCGCACCGGAAAGCCGCTGTCATCTGAGGCCTTCACCCAGCACTTCGTCACGCCGGCTTCGTTCCCCGGATCCGGTCAGGGGGTCATGCGGGCGTGGTCAAGCTTTCGTCCCTCACTCGCCGGGCGGGACGGGCGTGCTGCGCATCCGCCCGGAGGGAGGAGCCGCGGTGCCGTCCCCCTGGTTTGCCTGGGCCTCCTCCCCGGTCTCGGCGGCCTCGGCGCCGTGCGCGGGGTCGGGCGAGCCGCCCGCTCTCCTGCCCGCGGCATCCGCCTTCGCTGCCGCCTCGGTGACCTCCGTCGCCGTCCCGCCGGGCGTGACGTTCGCCGCCCGATCCTTCACTGCGAGGATCGGCTGGGTGTCGGCGTCGCGCTCGCTCACCTCGTCCGTGTCGGCCTCGCTCGTCCGGGCCTCCCGCTCCCGGGGGAGGCCGGCGTCGGTGTCCCAGGTCTCCACCCGCTCGCTGACCCTGCTCTCGCCTCCCGGCTCCTCCTCGGTCGCTCGCAGGCCGGGACGGGGCGGGTGGACGAGCAGATCGCCCTGGCGGGGCCGGACCAGGTCACCCCAGCGCATCGGCTTTCCCTGCCGGGGAGCCGCGGCCCTCCGCGGGGGCGGGGGGCCCTGCGGAAGGTCGGCGACCTCGGGGGTCTCCGGCGCCGCGGTGGGGCCGACCACAGGCTCTCCCGCCGGGAGATCGTGGTGCGGGACCGTCTCCAGCGGAGGGGCGGCGTGCGGATCGAGCATGATCTCGGCCGCGGGGTGGTGCACCAACTGCCCGGGGTGGCCAGGCCACTGCCGGCGCTCCTCGCGGTCCGGCGCGCCCGGATGCTCCGAGGACGGCCGGCCCGCCTCGGGGAACGGCACGATGTCGTGCTCAGAGGCGAGCCGACCGGCCAGGCTCGCGTCGGTCGCGGCACGCCTGGCGGCGGCGTGCTTGATCAGCAGGAGCCAGAGCCAGAGGGCCAGGATCAGCATCACCCAGGGGGCGACGGCGACCGCGACGGCCGCCCGTTGCTCGTCCACCGCCATCCGCATGGCGGTGGCCACCTCGGCGGCGGCCGCGCCGGCGAACAGCAGCGTCAGGACCACCCCCGCCTGCAGCCGTACCGGCCACCATCCGCCCCTCAGCAGCAGCACGCCGATCATCGCGACGACGAGCAGTGCGTCGAAGGCGGCGGGGTAGAGATACGCGAGGTCGGCGGGCGCCCTGCCCGCCAGGGCGAGGGCACGCAGGTCCTCGAAGGAGAGCACGCAGGCCGCGGCGGTGAGGGCGGCCACGCCGACTCCGGCGACGGCGATCCCGGCACGGCGCAGGGCGAGAACCGTCCTGCTCGGTTCGGCGGCGGCGGTCAGGGGCGGGGACGGGCGGGAGAGCGGGTCTGCCGCCGCGGGGGATTTGGCGTCCATGGCTCTTCGAGCCTACAGAATCGACACCCGGCATGATCGTCCGTATCGCTTCCGGGTATGTCTTCTACCCGGTGCTCTTTCACGGGCTGGCTGGGGGACATTCGCCGCTAATGGTCAGAAAATCCTCTAGTGGGTGTCTTCAACGTCCCGCAACCTGGCTTGTGAGGGGAGGTGAGGTATTAGCCTTGCCCTCGTGAGCCTGCAGCTATACGACACCAGCGTACGCACCGTCCGCGAATTCGTCCCGGTCGAACCCGGCCGGGCCTCGATCTACCTGTGTGGTGCCACCGTGCAGGCTCCCCCGCACATCGGGCACATTCGCTCGGGCGTCAACTTCGACGTGCTCCGCCGCTGGATGATCAGGTCGGGCTACGAGGTGACCTTCTGCCGCAACGTCACCGACATCGATGACAAGATCATCAGGGTCGCGGCGGTGGAGAACGTGCCGTGGTTCGCCGTCGCCGAGCGTAACCAGAGGGCCTTCACCTGGGCCTACGAGGTGCTGGGTTGCCTGCCCCCGACCGTCGAGCCACGGGCCACCGGCCATGTGCCCGAGATGATCGAGCTGATGGACCGGCTGATCGCCGCCGGTCACGCCTATGCCTCCGGTGGCGACGTCTACTTCGACGTCATGTCCTACGCCGACCGGTACGGATCGCTCTCCAACCAGAAGCTTCAGAACATGCGGGCCGCGGGTGACACCGAGACCGACTCCTGCAAGCGCGACCCGCGTGACTTCGCGCTCTGGAAGGGCGAGAAGCCCGGCGAGCCGACCTGGCCGACCCCGTGGGGCCGAGGCCGCCCCGGCTGGCACCTGGAGTGCTCGGCCATGGCGACGAAGTATCTCGGTTCGACCTTCGACATCCACGGTGGTGGCGTCGACCTGATCTTCCCGCACCACGAGAACGAGCTGACCCAGTCCCAGGCGGCCGGCGACGGCTTCGCCCGCTACTGGATGCACAACGGCATGCTCAAGATCGGCGCGGAGAAGATGAGCAAGTCGCTCGGCAACTCCCTGCTGATCCCCGAGGTCACCAAGAAGGTCCGCCCGGTCGAGCTCCGCTACTACCTGGCGGCCCCGCACTACCGTTCCTCGATCGAATACTCCGAGGAGGCGCTCTTCGAGGCCGCCACGGCCTACCAGCGCATCGAGGGCTTCGTCACCCGCGCGGCCGAGGTCATCCACGACGTCGACGCGCACGCGCCGCTCCCGGTGGCCTTCTCCGAGGCTCTCGACGACGACCTGGGCACTCCCCAGGCGCTCGCCGTGGTGCACGAGGTGGTCCGCGAGGGCAACGTCGCGCTGGCCCAGGGCAACAAGGAGCAGGTCGCCAGGCTGCTCGCCGAGACGCAGAACATGCTCGATGTCCTCGGCCTCGACCCGCGCTCGGAGCAGTGGCGCTCCACGGGCGGCGAGACCGGCATGCGGGCGACCGTCGACGCGCTGGTCGCCGTCGCCCTGGAGCAGCGGCAGGCGGCGCGGGCACGCAGGGACTTCTCGGCGGCCGACGGCATCCGTGACCAGCTTTCCCGGGCCGGGATCCACGTCGAGGACACCCCCCAGGGCACTCGCTGGGAACTCTCGCGGTAAAACCAGGCCGTACGCTATAGACCATGGCTGGTGGGGGTAAAGGGTCCGGGCGACCCGCGAAGAAGAAGAGTCCGACCAAGGGCACCGGCGGCAACGTCCGCCGAGGCCTGGAGGGCAGGGGGGCCACCCCGCCGGCGCACATGCGGCACTGGCACAAGGACAAGGCGCGCGCCGAGCGGATCGAGCGCGAGGAGAAGACCGGCAGGTCCGCCTCCCCGCGTACCTCGGCTCGTCCGAGGCGGAGCGACGACGCGCCCGAGCACATCGGCGGGCGTAACCCCGTGGTCGAGGCGCTGCGGGCCGGAGTCCCGGCCAGCACGCTCTACGTGGCCCTGCGCATCGACAACGACGACCGCGTCAAGGAGGCGGTCCGCATCGCCGCCGACCGCGGCATCGCGATGCTGGAGGTCGGGCGGGAGAAGCTGGACCGACTCACCGAGGGGGGGATCCACCAGGGCATCGCCCTGCAGATCCCGGCGTACGACTACGCCCACCCCGACGATCTGGTCCGGATCGCCCAGGACGCCGCGGAGGTGCCGCTGATCGTCGCCCTCGACGGGGTCACCGACCCTCGCAACCTGGGTGCCATCGCCCGCTCGGCCACCGCCTTCGGCGCCCACGGCCTGGTCATCCCCTCCCGCCGCTCGGCCGGTGTCACCGGTGGTGCCTGGAAGACCTCGGCGGGCACGCTGGCCACCCTGACGGTCGCCCGCGCCGCCAACCTCACCGCCACCCTGCGGGAGTACCGGGAGGCGGGCCTGTTCGTGATCGGCCTGGACGGCGAGGGCAAGGTCGACATCGGCGAGGCCAACCTCCTCGACGGCCCGCTGGTCGTCGTCGTGGGCTCCGAGGGCAAGGGCCTGTCCCGCCTGGTCCGCGAGTCCTGCGACCTGGTCGTCCGCATTCCGATGCACGCCGCGGCCGAGTCCCTCAACGCGGGCGTCGCCGCCGGCATCGCCCTTTACGAGGTCGCCCGCAAGCGTCGTTCCTAACGGTTCGCAATCGTCGCGGCATACCTCGGTGACGTGTGAGGCTCGAGCCGACTACAATCGTCTGGCGACCATGCCGACGTAGCTCAATCGGCAGAGCAACAGTCTTGTAAACTGTAGGTCAGGGGTTCGATTCCCCTCGTCGGCTCGTATGTGAAAGGCCAGGTCAACCGGTCTCCGGTGACCTGGCCTTTCGCCGTTCAGGGGAACTTTATGATCTTCCGTGCCCGTTGCGTGCCCGCTTGAACGCCTGCCCGAGCGCCTTGGCGATGACCTTGTCCCGGTCCTGACCGGCGTGCTGGTAGATCAACGCCGCCCGCGTCAAGGCGGCGGCGCGGCGCGCCGCCGCACGGCCCTTCCACCGCCCGCCGTCCGGGCGTGCGGCGTGGGCGCCGGTCCCGAGCGGCGGCGGGAATCGGCCCGGCCGCCGCACTCGCCCATCGACCGCCGCAGGGGGCCGTACCGCTGAGGCCGAACGCGAAGGCCGGCTCGGCGAGGTCGAAGGGCTACGGGTCAGCCTCGCTGGGGCAGCAGTGAAGATCGCCCAGCTAGATGCCCGCCAGGAGCGCAGGTCATCGAGGGTGTTTCGCGGAGTCCCCGCGTTCGACCAAATCGGAGCTCGAACGGGCGGTGAGTCCTGATCATGAGTTGATGCCTGAAGCCTGACGGCTCCCCGTGCGGCAGGTTGGATGCGGTCATGTGTTCGGTCAGACAGCCCCTGCCTGGGTTTTGCGGGCGAGCAGTTGAATCTCCTGGAACTGCCGTCGGTCGGTGGGCTGAGGCTCGCGAACCATCCGGGCCACCTCGGGCAACCCGGACTTGCGCAGCATCGTGGCGAGGTGATCAGGCCACCACCGATAGGCCGGCGCGACTGCGTGATCGAAGACCTGCGTCGGGTGAGACGGATCATCGCTGGCCGAAAAGCCGATCAGAAGGTGGCCGCCAGGTGCCAGCACACGATGGAACTCCGCCAGGATGACGGGGAGTTCCTGCGGCGGAGTGTGGATGATTGACCAACGTGAGAGTACGCCGCCCAGCACGCCGTCAGCGATGTTCAACGCGGCCATCGAGCCCACGTCGAACCGCAGGTCCGGATAGGCCTGTCGAGCCAACTCGATCATCGCAGGAGAGGTGTCAACACCGACCACCGCCAGCCCCAGCTCGTCTAGATAAGCGGTGATATGGCCAGGCCCGCACCCCAGGTCCGCGACCTGACCGTCCCCACTCGCACTTACGACCTCGGCGAAGGCACCCAAGATCGCGCGGTCCAGGGGCCTGTCACGCAGCTCGCCGCGGAACAGCTGCGCATAGGTGGAGGCGGCAGCGTCGTAAGCCTCGCGGGTGGCACTGAGGGCATCGTGTTCGACCATGCTCGCGACAGTAGTTCCTGGCCCCGAGGCGAGCCGAGAGAATCACGATCTTCCCTCCCGCCCGTTCGCCCGGCTTCAACCGGATGCCTCCGGCGGGGGTACTCGGCTCCGGGATGGTCGACGTTGCACCACGAAGGCCGTAAGTGGTTGGGGTGGAAGCCGGATCTTCCCGCCTGCCACGTCCCAGGTGGGCCCAACATCCCGACTCCTCCGGATCAAGGCCGTCTGTGACCGTTGGCATCCCAAAGCCGAGGAATGTCTACCGGCTGAGGTACACAGTGAGAATGGCAGTGGCGCCACCGAGTGAGACCTGGCCCTCATGTACACAGACCCGCATCCACGGTGTCCTGCTCGCGATTTGTCGGTCTTGACCCTCCGTCACTGAGCTGTTGCCCCTCCGGGGTGGGGCGAGGCAGATGGGAAGATCCGGCGGGAGAGGTGTGTGCGTCCGCACGGGGTTCTCAGGCCGTGTTCGATGGCTGCTCGCGCCCGCCTGCCCGCGCCCTCTTGCCCGACCAAGGTTCAGGTCTTCGGCCGGCGCAGCCCATGATCGACGATCAGTCGGGACGGCGAGTGGTCACGCCTTCAGGTGCGTGTGCTGGAGCGCGCCCTGCCGTACGCCCCCCGCTACGGGGGCGCCGGTGACGGCGCACCGCGCCCTACCTCAGTGCCGTGCCAACCAGCGGCCTGCCGCCGCCCAAGCGTTACGCGGCGCTTCGGGCATATCCCCTTGCGCCGACTCGTGTTGGTCGCGCTTCGCATTCGCGATATGCAGTGCCCGAACACCCAGGCCGACGCTCACGAACAGGGCGAGCATAAAGACGGTGAACCCCAGCCGGCCCAGAACGCTCCATGGTTCGTACGGACTCACCTGGTAGTGCGCCCGAACCATCGATTCCAGGCCCAGGAGTACCGCTGCGATCCCAAACATGACCGTAGGAAGAAACAAGAGAACCCGTTTGCGCACGGGATCAATTGTGGACCCTGGTCGTTTTTGCTCAAAGAGCTGCCATGGGTGTGGAGCGCTCTGACCGCAGGCTCCAGCCGCTACCCCCGGATCGGCAGCACCCGCTCTCACCACTGGACACCTCTCCGCACGCCCCAGGCGATCACCCCGAAAATCAACACGAAGAGCAGCTCCTGGCTCGTCCATAAGGCCCAGTCGAGCGGCCCCGTCGTGTGGAGGTCCCCGCCGTCCGTGGCCGCGAGCAGTGAGGGAATCAACGACAGCTCCGTCGCCATCACCAGGAGCATGGTCGCCGAGAACATGAGCAGACGGTTACGCGGCTCATCAGGCGCTTCCTCCGGCTCGCGCTCGTCATACTCATGCCTGTGGGCCCTGCGAAAACTTTTCACGGCCACCGCCAGTGCAAGAGCCATGCTCGGAACCGCGGCGGCCAAGGCCGCCCAGAAGAACGGTCCACGCACATGGGGGTCTGCCCCGCTCATTCACTTGAGGCCATGGATCGCCACCGACAACAGCAGTACGCCCGCAAGTGGTTTGAACGGGCCGGGTGGTAATTCCCGGAACACGCCGTGACTATGTCGATTACCCGCTCCCTCGCCCAAGAGCAGCCTTCGGCGGAGGCGTTTCCGCCCCGAGGTGATCGCGATCGAAAAGACCGGGAAACCTGGGTGACCGGGGTGGCGCCTGATCTGCCTGTCCGCTCCGCCGCATCCCAGGTGAGCACCCCTTTCAGCGCCAAAGGCCGGTTCCCGGGTGGAGGGGGCGTGCGGGATATGCCGGGCTCTTTCGAGGTCGGCGCGCTTCTGGCCTGATGCGTGATCGGAAGAGCCGGGCGCCGGAGACACGGCCTCCCGAAGGCTTGCGCTCTACGTCATCAAATGACTACTCTGCGTAAAAGGGATCTTGAGAGCCTTCGTGCCGGCCGCCGGCACCCTGCGGGCCCACCCGTCGGGCACTCGGCGAGATGTTCGGTTCGCCCGTGAAGGGGGCTGAGCGGTGACCGGAAGGCTTCGACGTGTGATCGTCGCGTTCCTGATGGTGGCGGGCGTGACGCTGACGGTGGGGCCGGGGGCTTCCGGGGCGCCGGGTGTGGCTCCGGACTTCTCGCTGACGGTGAGCCCGCCACGGCTGGTCGTCGCCCCGGAGGAGATCGACGAGCCTCAGTCGTTCCAGGTGGCGAACCGGGGGCGGTTGCCCGTCGACGTGGTCGTCGACAGGGTGGGCTTCGCCGTGGACGGGTCCGGGAAGATGCTCTTCGAGCATGACGCACCCCGCTCGGCCGCCGGCTGGCTCAAGGTCAGGCCGGCGAGCTTCCGTCTCGCCCCCGGTGCGGAGCGGGGTGTCACCGTACTGATCGACCCTCCGCCGGAGCCCGAGCACGGCGAGCACCAGGTGGCCCTGCTCTTCGTGGCCCCGGCGGGGGCCGGTGGGGGCAACATCAAGCTGAACCGGGCGATCGGAACGCCGATCTACATCACGGTTCCGGGGTCGATCGACACGTCCGTGCGCATCGGCGATCTGCGCACCTCCGGTGCCTTCTTGACGGGCGGCCCCGTCGACTTCACCACCACCGTCGACAATCTCGGGACCGTTCACCGCGACTTCCTCGGCCCCCGTGCGCTGAAGGTGGAGGTGAACGGGTACGAGGTGCCGTTTCCCGACTTCACCCTGCTCAGGGGAGACAGCAGGGACGTCACCGTCAGATGGGCGGATCCGCCGTTCATGTGCCTCTGTCATGCGACGGTGTCGGTCTCCGGGACCAACGGGACATCCCAGCGGAGCGCGACTTTCGTCATCCTTCCCCTGCGCCTCCTCGGGGCGCTGATCGTGGTGGCGCTCGTGCTGTACGTCATCGCCTGGCTGCCGCGCCGTCGTCGGGTTCGGGCGCTCGGGGCGGATCGGGCCCCGAGCGGGCGCGCCGACCGCGATCGAGACGACCTCGACCGGGCCGACAGCGGGGTTTGAGAGTGCGGCGTGTCTTTGGGGTCATGGGCCGACCGGGCGGCAGAGGGTGGTGGCGTCCGGGGAGGCGGGTTTCCTGCCCATGATGGGCGAACCAGCTGTTTCTCTCCGAATTCGGCCTTCCTGGGGAGCGGGTTGGGGAGGCAACCCTGTGGATTTGCCCCGCACGGGTGGCCCTTAGTCACATACTGAGACGCTAGATAAGCGG
This sequence comes from Streptosporangium sp. NPDC002544, assembly GCF_040295965.1. Lineage (NCBI taxonomy): Bacteria > Bacillati > Actinomycetota > Actinomycetes > Streptosporangiales > Streptosporangiaceae > Streptosporangium > Streptosporangium sp. NPDC002544. Next base: position 172,110 of record NZ_JBEOWJ010000001.1, read on the forward strand.
AAAGTAACCGACGAGGGGCGCGGCGGTGGCGGTAACGACTCTTCAGCGAGTCCGCACGGGGCGGGGCGGCTGCGACATCACCAGGGAGGAGGCGATCCGGTCCGACGTCGACGTCACCGTGATCGTCCCCCTGCACAACTGCCGGCCCTATCTCGACAGGTGCCTGACCTCGCTGCTGATCCAGCGGGTCGCCCTGGAGGTGGTGGTCGTCGACGACGGTTCCACCGACGGCGGTGCCGCACTGCTCGATCTGTACGCCTCCTGCCACCGCGGGGTGATCCGCGTCGTCCGGCAGGAGGCCTCCGGCGGCGCGGGGCGCCCGCGCAACGTCGGCCTCTCCCACGCGCGCGGCAGGTACGTCTTCTTCTGCGACGCGGACGACTACCTCGGCCCCCAGGCGCTGGAGCGGATGCTCGCGATGGCCGACCGCAACGGCTCGGACATCGTGCTCGGGAAGATCGTCGGTCATGACCGCAAGGTGCCGATCTCGATGTTCAGGGAGAACGCCGAGCGGGTGCCGCTCGGTGACAGCGCGGTCTACAACAGCCTGAGCTGCTTCAAGCTGTTCCGCAGGGAGATGCTGGAGCGGCACGCCATCCGTTTCGACGAGACGCTTCTGGTCGGCGAGGACGTCGTCTTCACCACCCACGCCTACTGCCACGCGAACGTGATCTCGGTGGTCGCCGACTACGACTGCTACCACCTGGTCGCCCGGCCCGACGGCACCAGCATCATGCAGCGGCAGGGGAGCCGCGACCCGGTCTCCTGGCTGCGGATGATCAGGCGGCCGATCGAGTTGATGCTCGCCCACGTACGGCCGGGAGACCTCCGCGACCACCTCCTGCGGCGGCACTTCCGGATGGACGCCTTCGGCAACCTCGGCAGGCCCTTCCTGGACGCCGGGGAGGTCGAGCGCAAGGAGATCGCCGCCGAGGTGGCCGACATGTGCGAGCGGTGGCTGACCGACGGGGTCCGTGACCGGCTCCCCGCGATCGACCGGAGCAGGATCGCCGCACTGGAGGACATCGACCGCCTGGTGCGGCTGGCGCACATCGAGTCGGCCTCGGTCCGCAGGGAGCTCACCGCGCTCCGCTGGGAGCGGGAGGGAAGGCTGGCGATCTCCGGCAAGGTGGCACTGAGCACGCTGGAGCGGTACGACCGGCCGGAGATCGTCGGCGGTGACCTCGCCCTGGTGCTGCGGCGCCGGCACGCGGGCGCCGGCCCCTTTGACGAGGTCGTGGTCCCGGTGACGGGCGACTGTGCGGAGTTCACCGGGGTCGTCGACGTCACCGGCCTGTCCTCCGGCGTCTGGGACGTTCACGTGGGTGTCGCCTTCGAGGGCGTTCCCCGGCTCGCACGCCTGGGCTTCGACAGGGACGGACTGACCGCACTTCCGGTGCCGCCCGCGCCGCGAGTGGTCGGCGACGTCGTCGCCCTGCCGTACTTCACCCGCCCCTACGGCAACCTCAGCCTTGACATCGGCGGTCATGTGGTCGCGGTGCCGGGCAGCGCGAGGCTGGTGCGCGCCCGCTGGGCGGCGGGGCACCGGCTGGTGCTCCACGGTGAGGTCACCGTGGGCACCGCCGCTCCGGCGGCGGACGCGGTGCGTTACCTGGTCTGGCGGGAGCGCGAGTCGAGCCGGGAGCGGCGTGAGCCGGTCACGGTCGGCGAGGACGGCAGGTTCACGGCCTGGCAGGCGATGGGCCGGCTGGGGCCCGGTACCTGGGACGCCTACCTGGAGATGGACCTGGGCGGGCCGCCCGCGCGCTTCAGGATCGAGGCGGTGCCCGAGATGACCGAGCAGCCGCGCACCTGGTGGCGCGGCGCGACCCGGTGGAGCGTCAGGCCCTACGCCACGGCGGGCAAGGGGCGGCTCAGTACCGTGGTCCGTACCCTCGGCCCCCGGACCTTCGTCAGGCGCATCGTGCGTTGACGGCGTCTGGGACCGCCGTGAGCCCGGTGCCATGCGGAAGTCACCAGACCTTCGTCGGGCGTTAATGCCAGTACCTTGCAACTACAAGCCCATGGCCTAAAGTGGAGCCAAATCCGCGCTTCGGAGGCTTGTCGTGCACGTACCCGATGGCTTTTTCAACGCGGCTGTGTCGCTGTCTGCGGGGGTGGTCGCGGCTGCGGGCGTGGCCGTCTGCCTGCGCGGCGCTCGCCGTGAACTCGACGACCGCACCGCCCCCATGGCGGGCCTGGTCGCCGCCTTCGTGTTCGCCGTCCAGATGCTCAACTTCCCGGTCGCCGCGGGCACAAGCGGCCATCTCCTTGGCGGTGCGCTCGCCGCGATACTCGTCGGCCCGTATACGGCGGTGCTGTGCGTGGCGGTGGTCCTCCTCGTACAGGGGTTCTTCTTCGCCGACGGCGGCCTGACCGCGCTCGGCGTCAATATCACGCTGATGGGCGTCGTCGCGGTACTGGTCGGGTGGGGCGCCTTCCGGCTGATCACCCGGAGCGTGCGGGGCAGGGGAGCCGTGGTGGCGGCCTCGTTCGTCGCGGCGCTGGTCTCGGTGCCCGCCACGGCGCTGGCTTTCACCCTGTTGTTCTGGGTCGGCGGCACCGCGCCCATCGAGATCGGCACGGTCGCCGCGGCCATGGGCGGCGTGCACCTGCTCATCGGCATCGGGGAGGGCCTGATCACCGCGGTCACCGTCAGCACCGTCCTGGCGATCCGGCCCGACCTGGTGTACGGCGCCAGGGAGCTCGTCGCGCCGCTGGTCCTGCGCGGCGCGGGCGGCGAGGTGACCGTCACCTCGGAGTCTCCGACGTCCTCGGCGCCGGTCGCCGCGCGCCGTCGTGGCTGGTTCCTGCCCGCCGGCATCGCGGTGGCGGCGCTGCTGGCGGGCGTGGTCAGCTTCTACGCCTCCTCCTCGCCCGACGGCCTGGAGCGGGTGGCCGAGGACAAGGGTTTCAGCGGACAGGCGGCCGACCACTCGCTGGGCGAGCAGCCGCTCGCCGACTACGGGGATGTGGGCGGCATCCCGGTGGGTGTGGCCGGTCTGATCGGCGTCGGGGTGACCCTCGCCGTCGGCGGTGGGCTGTTCTTCACGGTGCGTCGCCGTGGCGAGGGCAGTGACAGGAAGGTCTCCGTCTAGTGGGGGCGGGGCACCACCATCGGCTCCACCGGCCGGGCGACACGCTCGTGCACCGGCTGCCACCCCAGTGCAAGCTGGTGGCGGTGGCCGGGTTCGCCCTGGTGGTGGTCGCCACCCCGCGCGAGTGGTTCTGGGCTTTCGGTCTGTACGCCGTGCTGCTGGCCGCCGTCGCGGTGGCCGCGCGCGTCCCGGCGGGATTCCTGCTGCGGCGGATGGTGGTCGAGGTGCCGTTCGTGGTGTTCGCGCTGGCCATCCCGTTCATCGGGTTCGGTGAGCGGGTGACGTTCATGGGACTCTCGCTCAGCGTCGCCGGTCTGTGGGCCGCCTGGAACATCCTGGCCAAGGCGACCCTGGGCGTGGCCGCGAGCGTGCTGCTCGCGGCCACCACCGAGCCACGGCTGATACTGCTGGGCGCCCAGCGCCTGAAACTGCCGCCGATGCTGGTGCAGATCGCCATGTTCATGCTCCGCTACCTGGACGTGATCCTGGAGGAGATGCGCCGGATGCGGGTGGCGCGGGAGTCACGCGGGTTCGCGGCCAGGGACGTGCGGCACATCCCGGTGATCGCCAGATCGGCGGGGGCACTGTTCATCCGCTCGTACGAGCGGGGCGAGCGGGTGCACCTGGCCATGCTCAGCCGGGGCTACACCGGCTCGATGCCGATCATCCAGGATCTGTCCGTCGCGTCGCGGCAGTGGCTCGTCGCCGGTATGTTGCCAGGTGCGGCGCTTGCCGTGCTGCTTGGGAGCTGGGGGGTCGCATGACCGCGCCGCCTTCGTTGGAGGTGAGCCGCCTGGCGTACGCGTACCCGGACGGTACGCAGGCGCTGTTCGGCGTGGACTTCCGCGTGGAGCGCGGTGAGCGGGTCGCGCTGCTCGGGCCGAACGGCGCGGGCAAGACCACACTGGTGATGCACCTCAACGGCATCCTGACCGCCGGCCACGGCACGGTGGCCGTAGCGGGGCTGCCGGTCGGGAAGGGATCGCTCAAGGAGATCCGCAGGCGGGTCGGGCTGGTCTTCCAGGACCCCGACGACCAGCTCTTCATGCCGAGCGTCCGCGAGGACGTGGCCTTCGGCCCGGCCAACCTGGGGATCACGGGCGAGGAGCTGGAGCGCCGGGTCAAGGACGCGCTGGAGCGCGTGGGCATGCTGGAGACGATCGACCGGCCGCCGCACCACCTGTCCTTCGGCCAGCGCCGCCGGGTCGCGGTGGCGACGGTGCTGGCCATGGAGCCGGAGATCCTGGTGCTCGACGAGCCGTCGTCCAACCTGGACCCGGCCTCCAGGCGAGAACTCGCCGAGATCCTCAGGGGGCTCGACGTGACGGTCCTGATGGTCACCCACGACCTGCCCTACGCGCTGGAGCTGTGCGAGCGCTCGCTCATCCTCTCCGGAGGGGTCATCGCCGCGGACGGGCCGACCCGTAAGATCCTCGCCGATGCCGACCTGCTCGCCGCCCACCGGCTCGAACTGCCCTACGGTTTCGCGGCCTCCTGACCCCGGGACGTCTTGGCTGCAGATTCCTGTGAAGAGTCGTGCACGACCGCGTGTGCCGTGGTGGCGAAGTAAAGTGGGTCTGCCCTGGGCGCGAGGAGGACTGATGAAGCTACGGCTGGCTCGCCGCGCGATCGGCGACGCCGTGGTGGTGGCTGTCGAGGGCGAACTCGACCTGTTCACCGCTCCCTTCCTGCGGGACGAGGTCCGTGACGCGATCAAGCTGGACGGTGCGCGACTGGTTCTCGACCTCACCGACCTGTCCTTCATGGACTCCAGCGGGTTGTCGGTGCTGATCGAGGCGTGGCGGCTGGCCACGAGCGGCGGCGGTGGGGTCTGCCTGGCCGCTCCCCAGGCGCCGGTGGCCCGGATCCTCCGCACGACGGGGCTCGACCGGCGGATCAAGGTCTATCCCGACGTGAGCACTGCCGTCGGAGAGATCTAGGCTCCCCTCCGCGGATCTCGCCATGACCGGCCGGAGGCGCCGAAGGGGGCCATGGCCTGGCATCGGAGAGATTTAACCCACCCCGAGTAGAACTTCATTCGGTCCGCGGGTTAAAGTCCGCTCATGGACTTGAACGGAGCAGCAGCAATCATCTCGGGCGGTGCCAGCGGTCTCGGCGAGGCCACGGCCCGCGACCTCGCCGCGCACGGCGTCACCGTCGTCATCGCCGACCTCAACGAGGAGCGTGGCAAGCCCCTTGCCGACGAGCTCGGCGGCGTCTTCGTCAAGACCGACGTGTCGGACGAGGCGCAGGTGCAGGCGGCCGTGGACGCGGCCGTGGCGACCGGCAAGCCGCTGCGCGTCGTGGTGAACAGCGCGGGCATCGGCTGGGCCAGCCGGACCGTGGGGCGCGACGGCTCACCCCACGACCTGGCCCCCTACCGCAAGGTCATCGAGGTCAACCTGATCGGCACCTTCAACCTCATGCGCATCGGCGCCGCGGCGATCGCGAAGACGGAGCCGGTCGACGCGGACGGCCAGCGCGGAGTAGTGATCAACACCGCCTCGGTGGCGGCGCTGGAGGGGCAGACCGGCCAGGTCGCCTACTCGGCGTCCAAGGGCGGCATCGTCGGCATGACCGTCCCGGCCGCGCGTGACCTCGCCGCCGTCGGCGTGCGCGTCAACACCATCTGCCCGGGCATCATCGACACCCCGATCTACGGCTTCTCGCCCAACGCCGAGGAGTTCAAGGCCAAGCTCGTAGCCCCGGTGGTCTTCCCCAAGCGGATGGGGCTGGCCTCGGAGTTCGCGCACCTGGTCCGCTCGCTGATCGAGAACGACTACATGAACGCCGAGACGATCCGTTTCGACGGCGGTATCCGCTTCCAGCCCAAGTAGGAGTCACCCGGTGTCTGACGAGGTTCTGGTCGAGGTGAACGACGGCGTGGCCGTCATCACGATCAACCGTCCCAAGGCCAGGAACGCCATCAACGGCAAGGTCGCCAGGGGCGTCGCCGCCGCGCTTGACGAGTTGGAGGAGCGCAAGGACGTGGCCGCCTACGTCCTTACCGGCGCCGGCGGCACGTTCTGCTCGGGCATGGACCTGAAGAGTTTCGTGACCGGGGACTTCCCGGTCGTGGAGGGCAGGGGATTCGGCGGGGTGGTCGAGACGCCGCCGAAGAAGCCGCTCATCGCCGCCGTCGAGGGTTACGCCCTGGCCGGAGGCTGCGAGCTGGCGCTGGCCTGCGACATCATCATCGCCTCCGAGGAGGCCAAGTTCGGGCTGCCCGAGCCCAAGCGCGGGCTGGTCGCGGGGGCGGGTGGCGTGATGCGGCTGCCGCGCCGCATTCCGTACCACATCGCCATGGAGATCGCTCTGACCGGCGACCACTTCCCGGCCTCCCGGCTGTACGAGGTCGGCCTGGTCAACCACATCACGCCGGTGGGTGAGACGCTGGCCAAGGCCGTCGAGCTCGCGAAGCGGATCGCGGCCAACGCCCCGATGGCGCTCGCCGCGACCAAGCGCGTGATCGTCGAGTCCGCGGACTGGAGCCTCGACGAGATGTTCAAGAAGCAGGGCGAGATCATCAATCCGGTGTTCGGTTCCAAGGACGCCATGGAGGGTGCGGTGGCCTTCGCCGAGAAGCGCGCCCCCCAGTGGAAGGGTGAGTAGACCCCTTTCGGATTCCGGAGGGAAATCGCGAGCCGGGTGTGATCGATGGATCACACCCGGCGCGTTCATGGCCGGGAATGCGTACGGTAAAGGTGTGGGTAGGTGCGGCGGGGGCACTTGACATCCACGACACCGCTCCAAGGCCAGGAGAGTGAATGAACGACTACGCGACCGGAATGACCCCCACCGGCCGATCCTCCGGCGACCTCCTGAAGCGCAGGGCGGGAAACCTGGCGGCGGGCGCGCTGGGCGCCGCGATCATCAACGTCCTCCTGGTCGGCGTCATGTGGGTGGTCGAGATCGTCGACTACGTGCTGCCGGGGGAGGGAACGCTCGACGTCTACGGCATCCGGTCCTGGGACCCGGAGAGTCTGGGCGGCATCCTCCTCGCCCCCTTCCTGCACGGCGGCTTCGGCCACCTGATGGCCAACTCGCTGCCCCTGCTGATCCTCGGCTTCCTCGCCGCGCTGCGGGGGATCGGCCGCTACCTGGCCGCGAGCCTGATCATCGTCCTGGTCAGCGGCCTGGGCATCTGGTTCGTCAACGAGCCGAGGGTCCTCACGGTCGGTGCCAGCGGCCTGGTCTTCGGCTACTTCGGCTTCGTCGTCGCCCGGGGCCTGTTCGACCGCCGCGCCCTCGACATCGTGATCGGCGTCGGCGTGGCGATCACCTACTACTCGATCATCTGGGGGGTGCTCCCCGGGGAGGCGGGTATCTCCTGGCAGGGGCACCTGTTCGGCCTGATCGGCGGCGTCATCGCGGCCTGGGTGCTGCGCCGCAGGCGCCCGCGGGACGTCTCTCCCGCCTACTGAGCCTCCGAACTCCTTCGCCCTGGCCGCCGCACGTCGTCGCCCTCCTTTCTGCCCGCCGAGTCCCGCCGTACGCCGTCCTCCGCGCCGCGCGGGCTGGCAGCCACCCGGCCGGCTCTTGGGTTTCGCCCAGGGATAGGTGCTGTGCGGGGCTGTAAGGGCTCTGTAGGGCTTTGTAATGCTGCGGGAATGTTCGGGGTCAGATGAGGTGGTGTGCGCGCCCCAGGGACGAATAGCGGCGATCTGGTAAGAGGGTCGACATTCACCAGCTATGGCCGCATCGATGGATTTAAGTAACAATATGACCAAATTTCATGTGTGACCCTGCCTGGCTGCGTGCCCGTACATGTTCTCCAGGGCCATCCGCTGCCGGGCGCGACCCTCGAAAGGTGGCCGCGGGTGAACCTGGGATCCCTGGAACGCGCGATCATGGACGTGCTGTGGGGCTGCAAGCAACCACTGCTGGTCCGCCAGGTGCAGGACATGCTGAACCAGGACGCGGGACGGAGCCTGGCCTACACCACGGTGCAGACCGTCGCCGAGCGTCTCGTCAGGAAGGGCCTGTTGGAGAGGGCACCCGTGCGCAACGCCTTCCGCTACACCGCCAGCCGCTCCAGGGACGAGCACGTGGCGGGGCTGATGCTCGCGGCCCTGGCGGGCAGCCCGGACCGGGCCCCCGTGCTCTCGCGGTTCGCGGAGGGAGTGGATCCGGACGACGCCCTGCGCCTGCTGCACGAACTGGCCCGGCGCGCGGGGGAGCAGGCGTTCACTCCGGGGGCGGGCGGGCCGCCGGGCGCCTAGGTTCCCGCGCGGGACCGGAGGTCTCACCGGACGAATCCTGGCGGTGCCTGCTACCAGGCCCGGCACCGCCAGGGAGCGGGACTACAGGCGCTCGACCACGTAGTCGACGCAGGTGGTCAGGGCCTCGATGTCGTCGGGGTCGATGGCCGGGAACATCGCGACGCGCAACTGGTTGCGGCCGAGCTTGCGGTAGGGCTCGGTGTCGACGATGCCGTTGGCGCGCAGGACCTTGGCGATCGCGGAGGCGTCGACGTCATCGGAGAAGTCGATCGTGCCGACCACGTTGGAGCGGAACTCCGGACCCGCGAACGGGGTGGTGTAGGAGGTCTTCTCCGCCCAGGTGTAGAGGCGCCGGGCCGACTCGGCGCTGCGAGCGGTCGTCCAGGCCAGGCCGCCGTTGCCGTTCATCCACTCGATCTGCTCGGCGAGCAGGAAGAGCGTGGCGACCGCCGGGGTGTTGTACGTCTGGTCCTTGGAGGAGTTGTCGATGGCCACCGGCAGGCTGAAGAAGTCGGGGACGTAGCGCCCGCTTGAGGCGATCTCGTCGACCCTGGCCAGCGCGGCCGGGGACATCAGGGCGATCCAGAGGCCGCCGTCGGAGGCGAAGCTCTTCTGCGGGGCGAAGTAGTAGACGTCGAACTCGCTCGCCTCGACCGGCAGGCCGCCGGCGCCGGAGGTGGCGTCGACGAGCACGAGCGAGCCCTCCTCGCCCACCCGCCTGATCGGCATCGCGACGCCGGTCGAGGTCTCGTTGTGGGTGAGCGCGTAGACGTCGACGCCCTCCTCCAGCCTGGCCTCGGGGTGGCTGCCGACCTCCGACTTGATCACGGTCGGGTCGCCCAGCCACGGGGCCTTGGCCGCCACGGAGGCGAACTTGGAGGAGAACTCGCCGAAGTTCAGGTGCTGCGACCTGTCGCGGATCAGCCCGAAGGCGGCGATGTCCCAGAACGCGGTGGTGCCGCCGTTGCCCAGGACGACCTCGTACCCCTCGGGGAGGGAGAACAGCTCGGACAGCCCCGCGCGGACACGCCCGACGAGCGACTTCACCGGCTTCTGGCGGTGAGAGGTGCCCAGGAGGCTGGAGCCGGAGGCGGCGAGAGCCGAGAGCTGCTCGGGGCGCACCTTCGAGGGCCCGCAGCCGAAACGGCCGTCGGCGGGCTTGATGTCAGAGGGAATCACGATGTCAGCCACGTGACCAGCCTACTGAGCCCGCGGATCGATCCAGGACGAGGTCCGGATTTTGAGACGAGACGTGGGATGGTTTTGAGCCGGGCGAGGTGATCGCGGGGGCGGGAAACCGGATGACGGCCGGTGGGAGAGCGGGGCACGAGGGTTTCGAAGAGCTGGGAACGGCAACGGCTGTCGCGCGAGACGTCCACGCGACAGCCGTACGAGACGGGAATTCAGAAGGAGCTGACGGCCTCGGCGGCGCCGGGGACGTCGTGGACCGAGCGCTGAGGGGGACCCACGTAGTCGGCGCTGGGGCGGACAAGCCTGCCCGTGCGCTTCTGCTCCAGGATGTGCGCGGCCCAGCCCGCGGTGCGGGCGCAGGTGAACATGGAGGTGAACATGGATGAGGGAACCTGGGCGAAGTCCAGGATGACCGCCGCCCAGTACTCGACGTTGGTGGCGAGCACCCGGTCGGGCTTGCGGGCGTGCAACTCCTCCAGCGCGGCCTTCTCCAGCGCCGCGGCGACCTCGTAACGCGGTGCGTCGAGCTCCTTGGCGGTGCGGCGGAGCACTCGTGCCCGGGGGTCCTCGGCACGGTAGACGCGATGACCGAAGCCCATGAGACGCTGGCCCTTGTCGAGCTCCGACTGCACGTACTTCTTGGCGTCGCCGACCTGCTCGACACCCTCGATCATGTGCAGCACGCGCGCGGGCGCACCGCCGTGGAGCGGGCCGGACATGGCGCCGACCGCACCGCTCAGCGCCGCGGCGACATCGGCTCCGGTGGAGGCGATGACCCGGGCGGTGAAGGTGGAGGCGTTCATGCCGTGCTCGGCGGCGGACGTCCAGTAGGCGTCGATGGCCTTGACGTGCCTGGGGTCGGGGTCGCCCTGCCAGCGGATCATGAACCGCTCGACGATGCTCCTGCCCTTGTCGACCTCGCTCTGGGGGACCATCGGCTTCCCGAGACCACGCGAGGACTGGGCGACGAAGCTCAGGGCCGTGACGCTGGCCTGCGCCAGGTTGGCACGGGCCTCCTTGTCGTCGATGTCGAGCAGCGGCTTGAAACCGTACGCGGGGGCCAGCATGGCCAGCGCGCTCTGCACGTCGACGCGGATGTCACCGGAGTGGACAGGAATGGGGTAGGGCTCGGCCGGGGACAGACCCGGCTGGAACTCGTTGTCGACAAGCAGGCCCCACACGTTCCCGAAGGAGACGCGACCGACCAGCTCTTCGATGTCAACGCCCCGATAGCGGAGGGCGCCCCCTTCTTTGTCCGGTTCCGCGATCTCAGTCTCGAAAGCTACTACGCCTTCGAGCCCGGGTTTGAAGTCGGACATTTTCGGCCGCCTCCCTTTCTTGAAGTCAAAGCCTTGATGTCGAGATACCGGCGGGTCATATTCAACCCCCTGAGCCGGGGCAGCCTGCCGCCGGACCCACCAAAGCGGGATCGCCGCAGGTGGGGGGCGCTGAGCGGGCTTCCGGCTCGGCACGGGAGAATACCTTCCCGTGGATGCCGCATCGCGACCGCCCTCGATGGCGGGACTTCGTCGCACGTACCAGGGACTGCCTCTCCTCGAGGAGGACCTCGCACCCGACCCCGTGTCGCAGTTCGCCGCCTGGTTCGGCGACGCCGTGGACGCCGGGCTTCCCGAGCCGAACGCGACGGTGCTGGCGACCGCCTCGGCGGGGGGCCGGCCGACGGCCAGGACCGTACTGCTCAAGGGTTATGACGAGAACGGGTTCGTCTTCTACACCAACTACGAGTCGCGCAAGGGGCGTGACATGGCGGAGAACCCGAGGGCCGCCCTGCTGTTCCCCTGGCACTCCATCCGCCGCCAGGTACGGGTGGAGGGGGCGGTGGTACGGCTGCCGCGCGAGGAGTCGGCCGCCTACTTCAGGTCCAGGCCCTACGGGTCGCGGATCGGCGCCTGGGCCTCGCGGCAGTCCGCGGTCGTGCACTCCAGGGACGAGTTGGACGCCCGCTACGAGGAGTTGTCGGAGCGTTGGCCGGAGGATCCGCCGATCCCGGACTTCTGGGGTGGACTGCGCGTGGTGCCGGCCGAGGTGGAGTTCTGGCAGGGCCGCACAGACCGTATGCATGACCGCCTCCGTTACCGGCGCTCCGGCGCCGGTTGGATCATCGAACGCCTGGCCCCATGACACCCTGCCCCCTCTTTGCTGATATATCCAGGTATGTCCGGTAGAGAGGGAGCGGTGTGGGGTTCGGAAATTTCGTCCGCAGGCACGCGGCCGACACACGCCCGCTCGGCATCCCCGCATACCGGCGACTCTGGGCCGGTCAGGGTGTGTCGTTCATCGGCTTCCAGCTCACCTCGGTGGCCGTCAGCGCCCAGATCTACGACATCACGGAGTCGTCCTTCTGGGTCGGCATGCTCGGCCCCGCCAACCTGATCCCCCTGGTCGTCTTCGGGCTCTGGGGCGGCGCGATCGCCGACGCCGTCGACCGGCGCCGGCTCCTCATCATCGGTGCGCTGATCGCCTGGTCGGGGACGCTCGCGCTCCTGGTCCAGGCGGCCCTCGGGTCGACGAGCGTCGGCCTGTTGCTGGCCACCGTGGCCCTGCACGCCACAGGTTTCGCCATCACGGGCCCGACCAGGGGGGCCATCATCCCCAGGCTGGTCCCGGCCGACCTGATCCCGGCGGCCAACACCCTCAACTTCCTGGTGAGCGGCCTCGGCACCGTCGTCGGGCCGTTGATCGGCGGGGTCGTGCTCGCCCAGAGCGGTTTCGCCGCCGCCTACCTGATCGACGCGCTGCTGTTCGGCGCGGGCTTCTACGCCGCGGTGAGACTGCCGAGACTCGAACCGGTCGGCGAGGTGACGCGCCCAGGCCTGCAGTCGGTCCTGGACGGCCTGCGTTACGTCTGCGGGCACCCGGTGGTGCTGATGTCGTTTGTCGTCGATCTCATCGCCATGGCGTTCGCACTGCCCAGGGCGCTGTTTCCGGAGGTCGTGGCCGAGAGGTTCGGTGGTTCGCTGGTCGCGTTCGGCTGGCTGTCGGCCAGCATCGCCATCGGCTCGGTGCTCGGCGGGGTGCTGTCGGGCTGGGTGGGGCGGGTCCGGCGTCAGGGAATGGCGCTCACGTACGTGATCGCCGCCTGGGGGCTCACCGTCGCCGCGGCCGGACTCGCGGACCAGTTGTGGCTGATGGTCGCGCTGCTCGCGTTCGGCGGGGCCGCCGACCTGGTCTCCGCGGTGTGGCGGCAGACGATCCTGCAGACCCACGCGCCCGACGACATGCGCGGGAGGATGCAGGGCGTCTTCATGGTGGTGGTCGCGGGAGGCCCCAGACTGGGGGATCTCCGGGCCGGGGCCACCGCCTCGTGGTTCGGGGCCACGGGGGCCTGGGTGGGCGGTGGGATCGCCTGCGCGGTGGCCGTGGTCGCGGTGGGGCTGGCCGTCCCGGCCTTCAGAAAATATCAACCGGTCGCGAGTAGTGTTTGAGCAGCTAGGGAAGGATTCGGCGGCCCCCGGTGTTGCTGTCCTTTGCCATCACGAGCCGTTCTCCCAATAGGGTCGTGTCTTCGAACTTCCAAGGTCCCGCGCCGCCCTCCCGGGAACACCGCGCGATGGACGTAGCATCGAGAGAGGACGGGAGGAACCTTGACCGCACACGGCTTGATCGACACAACGGAGATGTACCTTCGTACGATCTTCGAGCTGGAGGAGGAGGGCATCGTCCCCCTGCGCGCGCGTATCGCGGAGCGGCTCCAGCAGAGTGGTCCCACAGTCAGCCAGACGGTCGCCAGGATGGAGCGCGACGGTCTGGTTCGCGTCGAGGGCGACCGGCACCTGACCATGACCGATCTGGGACGTACTCTCGCGACCCGCGTCATGCGCAAGCACCGTCTCGCCGAGTGTCTGCTCACCCAGGTCATCGGCCTGCCCTGGGAGGATGTGCACATCGAGGCGTGCCGCTGGGAGCATGTCATGTCCGAATCGGTGGAGGCGAGGCTGGTCAGCCTGCTCAACAACCCCACGGAGGACCCGCACGGCAACCCGATCCCCGGCCTGGAGGAACTCGGCGTCCCTGGCCTTCCCGATGGGCGGTCGGAGTCGCTGCCGTCGATGGCCGCGATGGCCGGACCCAGAGATATACCCGTTGTCGTGCGGCGAATTAGCGAACAAGTGCAAAGCGATCCGGCTGTGATGCTTAAACTCAAGCAAGTTGGGATACAACCCGGACGCGAGGTAACGCTCGCGGTGAGCGACGACGGTGTGCGGGTGACAGGTGACGACGAGGCGGACAATTTTCTTGCGGATCTCCCGCGAGAGATTGCCGCGCACGTTTTCGTCTCCACACGCTGACCGAGGCCCCTTAGCTCGGTTGGATCCCGTTCGGGAGTCCCTCCGCTCCCAGGCCGAGACTGCAGGAGCAACCGTGGTTCGCTTTGCACACACCCGCCCACGAGGGGTGGTCACCGGATGAAGCGGTGGGGGGATGTTTCCCAAGATGCCGCTGATCACCTTACGGCCGGCTCCGTCCTAGATCATGCTGAGATGGCGGTGGTGGTCACCGACAGGTTCAGCAACCTGCTCTACTGGAACCCTTTCGCGGAAAGGCTTTTCGGGCGGCCGGGCACATCGGGACCACGTGACCGGTCCCTCTCCCTGGGCATCATGGAGAAGGACCATCCGCTGGCCGTCGAGCTCTCCAAGCACGTCCTCAAGGGCGGTGTCTGGGAGGGCACGTTCGACGTCAGGCGCGGCGACGGGACGATCATCTACGTACGGGCCCAGGCCGTGCCGCTGCGTCACCCCTCGGGAGCGGTGACGGGCATCGTCATCACCGCTCGTGAGGCGATGCGCAGCAACGAGCGGGAGAAGGACCGGTTCGGCCTGCTGGAGCGGATCGGCGAGCGTCTCGCCGGATCGCTCTACGTCGAGGAGACGCTCAAGCGCGTCGCCGAGATGCTCGTCCCGCAGTTCGCCGACCACTGCTTCATCGAGCTGATGGAGGAGGGGCGGCTGACCCGCAGGGTCTCCACACACGTCCAGGGGTGGAGCCCGCCGCCCAACACCTGGGCGCCGATCGGGGCGGAGATCCGCTACCCGGCGGGACACTACGCCGACATCGCGCTGCGCCGCCAGGAGACGATCCTGGTCGAGGACTTCTCCCAGACCAACTACCCCAGCCCCGGCGAGGCCAACACCCGCCTGGCCGCCGAGATCGGCATGACCTCGGCCATCGTGGCGCCGCTCTGCGTGCGAGGTGAGACCCTCGGGCTGATGTACCTGGGGCTGTCCAACCTGACCGACCGGCGTAGCCCGCACTACGACGCCTTCGACCGTGACTTCGTGGGGGCGATCGCCACCAGGGTCGCCCTCGCCGTCGACAACGCGCTGCTGTTCGAGGAGGAACGGCACACGGCGGAGTCCTTCCAGAAGCACCTTCTTCCTCGCGCGCTACCGCAGCTCGACGGGCTGGAGATCGCGGTCCGCTACTTTCCCGCCGCACCCCTGGCCAGCCACGGGCAGGGCATCCAGACCCAGGTCGGCGGCGACTGGTACGACGTCATCCCGCTCTCGGCGGGCCGGGTCGGCATCGTCATCGGCGACGTCGAGGGCCGGGGCGCCAAGGCCGCGGCGGTCATGGGGCAGCTGCGGGCGGCGCTGCGGGCCTTCGCCCAGGACGACAAACCGCCCGCGGAGATCCTCGCCAGGCTCGACGAGTGGACGCGCATCATCGCCACCCCCGAGCAGGACGAGAGCGGCGCCGACATCAGCATCCCCCCCATCGTCACCTGCCAGTATCTGGTGTACGACGCCTGGTCGCGGCAGCTGTCGTTCGCCAATGCCGGTCACGCCCCCCCGCTGCTGCTCATCGGCGACACCTGCACCGAACTCGACATCCACGAGGTCGGCCAGCCGCTGGGAGTCCGGGCCAAGGGCATGCACGCGGACCTGGTCTACAAGGAGGAGACGCGGACACTGCCCCCCGGGGCCGCGCTGCTCCTCTACACCGACGGGCTCGTCGACCGCCGCCCCATCCGCGACGCGGACGGCAGGCCGCCCAGCGTCGAGGAGACGCTGGGGCAGCTCTGCGAGAGGCTCATCGAGATCAGCGACACCTCCGTCGAGCGCATCGCCGACGCCGCCACCGTCGCGGTGCCCGGCGAGATCGACGATGACATGGCCATTCTCGTGCTCAGGTCCGCCCCCGAGGACCTGGCCGTCGAGGAGCGCACCTTCCCGGCCCAGCCGATCATGGTGGGTGAGGCGCGCCGGATGGCCTCGGAGGCGTTCATCGGCTGGAACGTCCCCGAGGAGCGCGCCGAGCTCGCCTGTCTGCTGGTCTCCGAGGTCGTCACCAACGTCGTGCTGCACGCCGCCAGCGCCAGTGTCCCGCGCAGGGAGCTGACGATGGACGGCCCTCCGCTGTCGTTCGACGAGTCCTGGGACATCCCCGGCTTCGAAGACGAGATCGTCAATGAGAAGGAGTTCACCCTACGGCTGCGCCGGGGCGGAGAGTCCGTCTGGGTCGAGGTCTTCGACCAGGACCTCCGGCTGCCGCGCATCCGCAGCGCGGGGGAGAACGACGAGGGCGGCCGGGGCCTCTATCTCGTCGACCAGCTCGCCAAGCGCTGGGGCTCCCGCCCCACCAAGGAAGGCAAGGCCGTCTGGTTCGAGATCCCCACCAGGTCGCGCTGAACGGCACGTGGCAGAGCTGGAACAACCGTCCGATCGGTGGTTGACTCGGAACATGGAGCTGGCGTTCGAACGGCGTGGGACGGGTTCGCCCCTGGTCCTGTTGCACGGCATCGGGCATCACTGGCAGGCATGGCTGCCGGTGCTCGACCGGCTCGCCGCCGAGCGAGACGTGATCGCCGTCGACTTTCCCGGCTTCGGAGTCTCACCGCCGCTGCCGTCCGGCACGCCGTACACGGCCGAAAGCCTGGCGGACGCGATCGAGTCCTTCTGCGGGATGCTCGGCCTGCGCGACCCGCATGTGGCGGGAAACTCCCTGGGCGGTTACGTCGCCCTCGAACTGGCCGCGCGCGCCGCGGTCCGCTCGGCCACCGCGCTCTCTCCCGCCGGGTTCTGGAACCGTAGCGAGCTCGCGTACGCGCGAGCCGTCCTGCGGATCGCCAGGGCCGCCGCCCGTGACCTTTCCCCCGAACGGGCGCTGGCCCACGCGGAAGACCCGCTGATCCGCAGCCTCTCCCTGAGTCTTCTGGTCGCCCACCCCGCCAGGCTCACCCCTGAGGCGCAACTCGCCGCTCTCCAGGCGCTCAAGGACGCCTCGGGGTTCGACGAGACCCTCGCCTCGTTCGCGGGACTGATGCCTCCCGCGCCGCCGAAGGTGCCGGTCACGATCGCCTGGGGCGAGCACGACAGGCTGCTTCTGCGCCGGCAGGCGGTAAGGGCCGCCAAATGGTCGGGGCAGCGGGTGAAACTGCTCAAGGGGTGCGGGCATGTGCCGATGACCGACGATCCCGAGCTGGTCGCGAGGGTGCTGCTGGAGGCGTCCGCCTAGGGCGGGATGCCGGCCTGTGCCTAGCGGAACGACTGTCCCCAGATGGCCAGCATCGCGATGACGAACACCACCATGACACCGGCGTACGCGACAGGGCCGAGCCGGAAGGCGCGCCGTACCCGATTCAGGCCCCAGGCGAACAGGAACGCCAGGAAGATCAGCAGAATCAGCCCGCTGTCCATCGTCACCCCCTCGGGAAGTCTCCGTTGACCAGTATGCGTCGACGGAGCCGTTTCCGGGGCGGGTAAACGCGATCCGGAACCCGTGAGATCGTTACGTTTCGTGAACAGGACATCGAAGGTAACGCGTGCCCTGCTGATGGCAGCCCTGGCCATAGCTCTCTCCGCATGTTCGGACGCGGGCGGTACGTCCGGCGCTTCGGTGACCGCGACCGTCACCGTGACCGCCTCCGTCACTCCAACCCCCGAGGTCTCCGAGGTTCCGTCGCCTCCCGCCTCCGCCTCACCGACGGAGCTTCCCGCGCCGCCTCCCACGCCGTCGCCGTCGGTGAGCGTGCCGGGAGGCCGGGGCATCGATGACACGGTACGGGGGCGGATAGCCCTGCGGGGAGCGGACTCGATCACGGTGACCCCCGCCAGTGACCAGGGGATGAAAGCCCTCCTGGTGCCCTACACGGTCGTGCTCGACGCACAGGGGCTGATCTGCACGGAAGGGAAGGCCCCGCACAGCTGCTCCGTGGAGCAACTGCGGAAGGCTCTCGGCAAGGGTGACGTCCTCCTCGCCGAAGTGACGATCAAGGACGGGGTGGCCGTCCAGATCCAGGAGATCACCCAGGGGTGACGGCACCGGCCGGCCGATCACGGGAGACCGCTGTCCCGCCGTCGCGAGGGTGGCGGTTCTCCCGTGTGGTGGCCGGGGCGGGTCAGAAGCCGAAGGAGCGGCCGATGATCTCTTTCATGATCTCGGTGGTGCCGCCGTAGATGGTCTGGACACGGCTGTCGATCCAGGCCTTGGCCACGGGGTACTCCATCATGTAGCCGTAGCCGCCGTGCAGCTGCAGGCAGCGGTCGATGACCTTGGTCTGCAGCTCCGTGGTCCACCACTTCGCCTTGGCCGCGTCCACCGCGGTGAGTTCCCCGGCGTTGAGTGCCCGGATGCATTTGTCCACGTAGTGGCGGGCGATCTCCACCTCGGTGTCCAGCTCCGCCAGGACGAATCTGGTGTTCTGGAAGCTGCCGATGTTGCGGCCGAAGGCCGTGCGGCTCTTGCAGTACTCGATGGTCGCCCGCAGGACCGTCTCCGCCGCCGCCACCGCCATCACCGCGATCGACAGGCGCTCCTGCGGCAGGTTGGCCATGAGCTGGAAGAAGCCCTGTCCCTCCTGCGGGCCCAGCAGGTTGGCCGCGGGGACCCGGACGTTGTCGAAGAACAGCTCCGCCGTGTCCTGGGCGTGCATGCCGATCTTCTCCAGGTTGCGGCCCCGGGTGAAGCCCTCCATGCCCCGTTCGACGACCAGCAGCGAGATCCCCCGGGCGCCCGCCTCCGGGTCGGTCTTCGCGACCACGACGACCAGGTCGGAGTTGATGCCGTTGGTGATGAAGGTCTTCTGGCCGTTGACCACGTAGTGGTCGCCCTCGCGCACGGCGGTCGTCCTGATGCCCTGCAGGTCGCTACCCGCGCCGGGCTCGCTCATCGCGACCGCCGTGATGAGCTCGCCGCTGGCGAACCCGGGCAGCCAGCGCGCCTTCTGCTCGTCGTTGGTGAGGTCCACGAAGTACGGCGCCATGACGTCGTTGTGCAGTGAGAACCCCAGGCCGGACGCGCCTGTCGAGATGACCTCCTCGGAGATCACGGCGTTGTAGCGAAAGTCGGTGATCCCCGCCCCGCCGAACTCCTCGGGTACCCCGAAGCCGAACATGCCGATCTCTCCGGCCTTCTTCCACACCTCGCGGGGGACGATGCCGTCCTTCTCCCATTGGGCATGATGGGGCGCCACCTCGCGGGCCAGGAACTCGCGTACTGTCTCTCGGAAGAGCTGGTGCTCCTCTTCGAAGAGGTCTCGCTGCATTGTGTGCCTCCTAGGGGTCCGTGACACAGAATACGATTCTGTTACTCCGGGGTACACCCGGCCGGGGGGCGCTAGTGCGGCTTGCGGTGGTTTGTGGACTTACATCCAGATCACAAGTGCGCCACGGTCTCCGTACGTACCCGATTTCTCGCTGCGCCGAAGATGGTTCAAACCGTACGATCTACCCTCGGTGTGCTATGGCTACGCCCGTTGACGGCAGCCTTTGTGATCGGAGTATGTAGTGGTTCGGTGGCGATCTGGGCTCCGTAGATCTCTCGCGGTTTCGGCCCTGTGCCTTGTCGGTGGCGCACTGGTGGCGCTGCCCTCCAAAGCGGCCAGCGCCGGCAACGCCGAACTCGTGGTCGACTACAGCTGTACCGGTGGGGTCGCCCTGAACGGTGGTGCGGTGAAGCTGCGGACCAAGGTGTCGATTCCCACGACGCTCACGGTCGGCGAGCCACTCAACATCGGCTGGGCTCTCGACTACGAGGGGGCGTCCAGGTTCGGCTCGCCGGCCTACTTCGCGCCCGGCGGCAAGGTCACGGTCACCGGGGACGTACAGCTCACCGGCAGCTGGACCGGCGTCCTCCAGCCGAGGGGGAGTGTGGACCAGCCGGGGCAGCTCCAGCCCGGCACCCCCCTGGAACTGCCCAAGGGCATCTCCGACTCCGCTCACACCAGCAAGGAGGGGACGGTCAGGGTCACCCCCCAGAAGCTGTACGTGGACTTCACGCCTCCGGCCGGCGAGGTCATGGTCAACGACGACGACCCCCGGGTGAAGTACCACGCCCAGGCCGACTGGGATGACGTGAACGACCAGCCGATGAACAACAACGACTACCACCACGACCTGCACCGCACGAACAAGGTGAACTCCTGGGCCTCCTTCACGTTCACCGGCACCGGGATCGAGTACGTCACCCAGCGCGACCAGGGCTCGGGCAAGGTCGGATTCAAGATCAACGGCCAGCCGGCCAGCCCGGCGGACATCGACGCCTCGAAGAACGAGGACGGCACGCCGACGAACGACGCCCACCGAGGCGGGTTGACGCTGTGGAGTTTCCGTGGCCTTGAGTACGGCACCCACACCATCGATGTCACGAACCTGGAGGACGGCACCTGGACGCAGCTGGACGCCTTCCGGGTGATCACGAAGCAGCTGGTGGATCCGCCCCAGGACTACCGGGCCACCTGCTGGCTCATCAGCGCTCCCGTGGCGGTGGACGTCACCATCTCCAAGGCGGGTGGTACGTCCTCACCCAGCCCGACGGTCAGCCCCACCAACAGCCCGACGATCAGCCCCACCAACAGCCCCACGTCCACGACCACCAACAGCCCCACGACCACCCCGACCACGCACCGTAGCCACACCGGTTATCCATCGGCCGGGGCGAACAGCACCACCACGACCACCTCGACGCCCAAGCCGACCCTGACCGTGACCGCCACCGTCACCCCCACCCGGGCCACGCCGACCGCGCCGCAGGTGATCATCACGCCCAGCGGCGGGGCCCAGACCGGTGAGGCGCCACAGGGGAGCTCCGGCCTGGGGCTTCTCGGCGCGGGAACGGTGATGGTGACCGGTAGCGCGCTGGGCGGCGTGGCCTTGATGAGGCGGCGGGCGGCACACGCGCGCGGCCAGAGGGACAGCTGAAGGAGGCGCCGGATGTACCAAGGACCTGTGCAGGGCGGTCCCGGCCCCTATCCCGGCGGCGGCGGCCCGGGGGCCAAGCCCAAGGGGAACATGCTGATGGCCGGGCTCCTGGTGGCCGGGTCGCTCGGTGGGGTGGCCGCGATCATGGCGGGGCTGCTCGCGTACCTCTCACCGGCGCCGGAGGATCCGGGCTATGGGCTGTCCGAGCCGCAGGCGGCGGTCAGCACCCTGCAGGAACAGCCGGGCGCGCAGCCGGGCACCGGGGAGCAGGTCGCCGGGCAGCAGCCCGCGGGGGTGTTGCCGTCAGCGGTGGGACCGGGCGGGCTGGACGTCCCGCTGACGGCCGCCGCGCCCACGGCGCCGCCGCCGCTGCCGGTGGTCCAGCCTCCGGCGCCGTTGAAGAGTGACGGGGTGAAGCCCCGGCGGCTGGCCATCCCGAAGATCGGCGTGCTGGCCCCGCTGATGGCGCTCGGCGTCGACTCCAAGCGGGAGATCCAGACTCCTCCGCTGAGCAAGCCCAACCAGGCGGGTTGGTACAAGTACGGCCCCATCCCCGGGCAGCAGGGACCTTCGGTGGTTCTCGGGCACGTGAACACCCGGAGCGGGGCCGCCGTCTTCAGCCGGCTGAAGGAGATCAAGCGCGGGGACAAGATCAAGGTCTCCCGGACGGACGGGACCGTCGTGGAGTTCACGGTCGACGGTGTGGAGCAGGTCAGCAAGGCGGCCTTCCCGTCGAAGCGGGTCTACGGCAACACCGGTGAGGCGACCCTGCGCCTGATCACCTGTGGCGGTGTCTACAACAGGAAGACCGGTCACTACACCGACAACATCATCGTCTATGCGACCCTGTCGAAGACCCGTCGTACCTGAGCGCCGGGTCCGGCCGCCGTACTCGCTGAATCGGCGGGTCGCGGCCGCTTCGACGACCGCCTCCGATCGTTAGCCTCCCCGGCAATCCGGGTAGGGAGTTGTTTGTACGAAGTGGCCCCCCGAATGATCAGAAGGCGGGGGTGTGCCCAGGTGAGCATCGTGCGGGCCGGTGTCGTGGCCGTACTCATAGGGGTGGCCGCTCTCGGCGCCGCCCAGCATTCGAAGCCGTCGCACGAGCGCTCCACGAGTTGGGGCGCGCACAAGTCCGCGAGCTCGGGGGGCAAGCACGCCGGAGGATGGACGATCAAACGGCTGCGTTCGGGGAACGGGCACACGGCCACGCGCTCCGAGTCGAGCATCGAACGCGGAGGGAACTGGGGGTTCGGGCGACCGAGGCGTTCGGATACCGGACGGCACAAGGCGCGGGGGTTCGGGCGGCGGGGTCATGAGGCGAGGCGTCACGGGGGTCGCTGGTTCGGGTGGCGGGGCAGGGGCGGCGAGCGCGGCGGGGGGCGGGGGTTAGGGCGGTCAGACGATTCGGACTCCGGGCGATATGGGGTTGGCCGGCCGGATTCAGATGCCGAGCGCGGTGAGGGTTGGGGGTTCGGGCGGCCGGGGGATTCGAGGCCTGGGCGGTACGAGGACCGGGGGTTCGGGCGGTGGGGTCCGGAGGCCGGTGGGTATGGCGATCGCGGGTTCGGGCGGTCGGGGGATCTGGGGTCCGGGCGGTTTGAGGACCGGGGGTTCGGGCGGCGAGGTTTCGAGGCGGGACGGTACGGCGACCGGGGGTTCGGGCGGCGAGGTTTCGAGGCGGGACGGTACGGCGACCGCGGGTTCGGACGGCGCGGTTCGGATGCGCGGCGACACAGGGATCGCTGGTACGGACGGCATGGGCGGGCGAGGCACGGCGGGCACCACCGGCACGGGCAGCACCGGCACGGGCAGCGGCCGGGCCGGGCGGGTTGATAGCGGCCTGGCCTGCAGTTTGAAACCGGGGCGGCAACGGTCTGTGGTGCGCGGCCGGTGCGACGCCGGTCCGCCGCCTGGGATCGGCAAGGGGACCGGAGGCCGGCGAGGGGCCTGAGGCCGGTATGGGGTCCGAGGCCGACGCGGTGGGCGGTCGCGCGCTGAATCGACAGGCCGGCGGTGACGTCCCAGGAGACGTCGAGACGCGAACCGGGCAGTCGGCCACTTCTTCTTTCTCCGTCGGGCAACCGACCTGCGGGGTCACGTCACGGCGGGCACCGCACTCGCGCATGTCCTATGGAGGCCGTCGTCAGCCCGGTCCTGGCGATGATGTCGGCTGCTTCGAGGGAACGCGATGTCGGCGTGGCCGCCGGGGGACATTTCAGATTATTTCCGGAGACAGTCGCGCAATGTGCTCCCGAGGGGGATCGCTTCTGATCGTTAATCACCTGTCCGGTCCGGGTATAGGCGTTTATGCGAATGTATCCCCCCTCTGACCCAGAGTGAGGGGTGTACGCAGGTGAGCAAGGCGCGGGCCGGTGCGCTGGCCATATTCATAGGAATGGCCGTGATCGGCGCCCTCCATCACGGGGGGGCGACGGGTACGCGATCCGCGAGCCCCGCGGCCGGGCAGTCCGGCGACTCGGTGTCCAAAGGGCTCACGGGTTCCACCGCCGAACGGTCCGCGCACTCCACGGCCGAGCGTCAGGTGAGTCCGGCGGCCAAGCGGCTCGGACGCCGCGGGGCCGAGCCGATCATCATCGCGCACCGCGGGGCCAGCGCCTTCCGGCCCGAACACACGCTGCTCGCCTACACGGTCGCCATCTCGATGGGCGCCGACTACATCGAGCCCGATCTCGTCTCGACCAAGGACCACGTGCTGGTCGCCCGGCACGAGAACGAGCTCTCGGCGACCACCGACGTCGCGAGGCATCCGGAGTTCGCCGACCGCAGGACTTCCAAGACCATAAACGGCATCCGGCACACGGGCTGGTTCACCGAGGACTTCACCCTCGCGGAGCTGCGCACCCTCCGTGCCAGGGAACGCTTCCCCACGCAGCGTCGAGGCAACACCGCCTACGACGGGATGGAGAGAATCCCGACGCTCGACGAGATAGTCCAGCTCGCGCAGAAGCACGGCGTGGGCGTCTACGCCGAGACCAAGTTCCCCACCTATTTCGCCTCGATCGGGCTGCCGCTGGAGGAACCGCTGCTGGAGACCTTCCGGAAGTACGGCTGGGACGACGAGCGGGACCCGGTCTTCATCCAGTCCTTCGAGACCGGGAACCTCAAGCGGTTGCATCCCCTCACCCGGCTCCGGCTCATCCAGTTCATCGGAGCGAACGGCGCCCCGTACGACCATGTGCGGGCCGGCGATCCGGCTACCTACGACGACATGGTCACTCCGGAGGGCCTGCGGGAGATCGCCGGGTACGCCGACGGCATCGGCGTGGTCACGAAGCGGATCGGCCCCCGTGATCCCGGCGGTTTCGAGAGCAGGCCGGTGTCACCCGCCGCGCTCGTCAGGAACGCCCAGCGAGAAGGGCTGCTGGTACACGCCACGACGGTTCGCAAACTCGCCGTGCGGCTCCGGGCGGACCTCAGGGGCGACAGCTCGGGCGGGCGCGCCGACGAGGAGGTGCGGAAGTGGCTGAGGCGTCTGTACCGGCTCAACCTGGACGGGGTGATCGCCGACGACCCCGGCATGGCGCGCGCCGTACGGGACCGGCTCCAGACCGAGGGCTGACCGTGTCCGCCGGCGCCGCCCGGCGCCGCGTCGGCCGCGGCCGAGGGGCACGTCACTCCGTCTCGGGCCTGGCCGGATAGCGCAGGATCCGGTCGTCGCCCTCGCGCACCTCACCGCGCCCGTCGGTGTTGGACGTGGTCAGCCAGAGCGCCCCGTCCGGTGCCACGGCGACCGTGCGCAGGCGGCCGTACCGGCCGACCAGTTCGGCCCGGGGTTCGCCGGTTTTCCCGTCGCGCAGGGGCACCGTCCACAACCGCTCCCCGCGTAGCGCCGCCACATACAGCGTGTTCCCGGCGATGGCGGCACCGGAGGGGGAGGCCTCGCTCGTGGGCCACGTCACCAGCGGGTTGGTGAACTTACCGCCGCGCGTGTCACCCTTGCCCTCCACCTCCGGCCAGCCGTAGTTGTGGCCGGGCTCGATCAGGTTGACCTCGTCCAGCGCGTTCTGCCCGAACTCGGTGGCGAAAAGGCGTCCCCGCTCGTCCCAGGCCAGCCCCTGGACGTTGCGATGGCCGAGGCTGTAGACCGGCGAGCCCGGCGTCGGGTTGCCGGGGGCGGGCTTGCCCTCCGGTGTCAGCCGGAGGATCTTCCCGTTCGGCAGGCGCGGATCCTGCGACGAGTCCCGCTGCCCCGCGTCTCCGGTGCCGGCGTACAGCATGCCGTCCGGTCCGAACGCGATGCGGCCGCCGTTGTGGAAGGAGGCCTTGGCGATGCCGTCGAACAGTACCTCGGGTGTGGTGTCGCCGAGGCGGAAGCGCACGATCCGGTTGTCGGATTCGGCGGTGAGGTAGGCGTACACGTAACGGTCCCTGGCATAGCCGGGTGACACGGCCAGCCCGAGCAGGCCGCCCTCGCCGCTCGCGACCACGCCGGGCACCCGGTAGACCTCGCGTGGCCGCCCGCCGCGCCCCGGGACCTGGAGCACCCGGCCGCTGTCGCGCTCGGAGACGAGCGCGTCGCCATCAGGCAGGAACGCCAGCCCCCAGGGCACCTCGATGTCGCGGGCCATCTCCTTTCCCGCCTGGAGGTCCGGCACCCCGTCCGGCACCCTGCTCGGAGCCGGGCTGGAAGTCCCGCTCTCCCCGGGAGTGCCGCTCGCGCTCCCCGAGGTCGCCGGCGCCGCATTCGGGGGAGCCACCTCCTCGGCGGCCGGGTCGCCGGCGCAGGCGGCCAGCGTCGCCACCAGCGTCGCCACCAGGCCGGCGGTCGGCACGATCCGGCTCACGGTCTTCCTCATGGTCACCCCTTCTGCGGCCGAGCGCGCCGGCGTCGGGCAGTCCTGGGCCGGTCAGTCCCGGTCTACTCGACCACTCTGCCCCATGCTCACGGTAGATCCCGCCCGACCGCACCTGTCGCGGCGATCTCCCCGGGATCGGCGGGGAAGGTCCCGTCAGCCGGTGTGCATGGCGGCCCGCACCCGATCGAGGGTGATCGGCAGGTCGCGCTGCCGGGAGCCGGTCGCGTGGAAGACGGCATTGGCGATCGCGGCGGCGGTGCCGACGATCCCCACCTCGCCGATGCCCTTGACGCCGACGGGGTTGAGCTCGTCGTCGTGCTCGTCGATCCAGTGGGCCTCGATCCCGCGGACGTCGGCGTTCGACGCGATGTGGTAGGTGGCCAGGTCGTGGTTGGTGAAGTCACCGAAGCGGGGGTCCATCTGCAGGGCCTCGTGCAGGGCCATGGAGATCCCCATCGTCATACCGCCGAGGAACTGCGAGCGCGCCGTCCTGACGTTGACGATCCGGCCGGCCGCGAAGACCCCGAGCAGCCGCTCGATGCGGACCTGCCCGCTGTCGACGTCGACCTTGACCTCGGCGAACTGCGCTCCGAACGAGTGGCGGGAGAACCGCCCCTGGGCGGCGAGGTCCTCGGTGGTGTCCGCCCGCGCCTGCAGCCCTTCGGCGGGGACCATCCCGGACCGCTCGTCGAGCTCCCTGACCAGGGTCCGGCACACCTTGCTCACCGCCCAGCTCCACGAGGCGGTGCCCATGGACCCGCCGGCGAACGGCGCGGGTCCGAAGACGCTGCGGCCCACCAGGATGGTGATCCGGTCCATCGGCACGCCGAGCTCGTCGGCCGCCACCTGGGCCAGCGCGGTGCGAGCCCCGGTACCGATGTCGGCCGCGGCGATCTCGACCACGAACCTGCCCGTGGGCTCGGCGCGGGCGGTCGCGGTGGACGCCATGGTGAAAACCGGGTAGGTCGAGGACGCGACGCCGGTGCCGACGAGCCACCGGCCCTGTCTGCGGACGCCCGGCGCCGGGTCGCGTCCGGCCCAGCCGAAGCGCGCCGCCCCCTCCCGCAGGCAGGCGATCAGGTTGCGGCTGCTGAACGGGAGGCCCGATTCGGGGTCCAGCGCGGGCTCGTTGACGATTCGCAGCTCGACGGGGTCCATCCCGAGGGCGTACGCCAGCTCGTCCATCGCCGATTCGAGGGCGAACATCCCCGGAGCCTCGCCGGGGGCACGCATCCACGATGGGGTCGGCACGTCCAGCTGTAGCAACCGGTGGGCGGTGTGGCTGTTGGGCGTCGCGTACATCGTGCGGCTGGCCGCGACCGTCGGCTCGGTGTATTCGACGCGCTTCGAGCTCTGCTGGAGCGCGTCGTGCCACACCGCGGTCAGCCGGCCGTCCAGCTCGGCCCCCAGACGCACGCGTTGCACGGTGGGCGTCCGATAGCTGACGAGCGGGAACATCTGCTGCCTGGTCATCGCCACCTTGACCGGCCGCCCGACGGCGCGGGCGGCCAGCGCCGCCAGCACGGTCGGCGGGCGCGGTAGCGCCTTCGACCCGAAACCGCCGCCGATGTGGTCGGCGACGATGCTCACCGCACCGTCGGCGAGGCCGAACAGCGCGGCGATCGCGGTCGCCGACATCCAGGGCGCCTGGTCGGCGTTGTAGAGGGTCAGGGTCTCGCCCTCCCAGAACGCGATCGTGGCGTGCGGTTCCATCGGGCTGGCATGCTCCGCCGGGGTCGTGTAGGTGGCGTCGATGCCGGCCGGTGCCGCGGCCAGGGCGCTCTCTGCGTCGCCCCAGTGGACGGTCCCGGGGAAACCCGCGCTGGCCTTCTGCGGTGAGAAGATCCGCGGGTTGCCTGGACTCAGCACGACGTCGTGTTCCTGCTCGTCGTAGTCCACCCGCACCGCCGACGCCGCCTCGCGGGCGTCTTCCAGGGTGCTCGCGACCACGGCCGCGACGATCTGCCCGCGGTAGGCGACGTCGGCCGACTGCAGGACGGCCAGCTCGGCGTCGTCGGCGGGGTGCAGCCGGGAGACGTTGCCGCTGTCCAGGACGGCGATCACCCCCGGCAGGGCCAGCGCGGCGCCGCCGTGGACGGCGCGCACCCGGCCGCGGGCGATGGTGGCCTGCACGGGCCAGACATAGACGGCGTTCGGCACCGGGTACTCGTAGGCGTAACGGGCCGCGCCGGTGACCTTCTCGCGTCCGTCGACCCTGGCCGGTGCCCCGCCCACCACCTTGTCGAGCGTGGTCATCGCCGTTCCCCTCCCACGGGATTCCCCGTGAGATCGCGTACGCTCGCCGCGATCAGGTCGGCGGCGAGCCCGATCTTGAACTCGTTTCCCGGCAGGGGGCGCGCCGACGCGAACTCCGCCTCCGCCGCCGCCAGCAGCAGTTCCCTGTTCGGCCGGTGACCGGCCAGCATCCGCTCGGCCTGGTGCGCCCGCCACGGCCGCGGGGCCACCCCGCCCAGCGCCAGCCGGATCTCCCGCAGCGACCCGCCGCCCTCCGTCGTGACCAGGGCCGCGACCGAGACCACCGCGAACGCGTAGGACCAGCGGTCGCGGACCTTGTGGTACTGCATGGCCGCGCCGTCCGGGGGCGGCGGCAGCTCGACACCGGTGATCAGGTCGCCGGGCTCCAGTACCGTCTCGCGATCGGGGGTGTCGCCGGGCAGCAGGTAGAGGTCGTGGAGCGGCACCGCCCGCTCCTTCCCGCCCGCGAGCCTGATGTGCACCACGGCGTCGAGAGCGGCCATCGCCACCGCCATGTCGGACGGGTGGGTGGCCACGCAGCTGTCGGAGGTGCCGATCACACCCAGGTCGCGGTGACCGCCGCCGATCGCGGAACAGCCCGTACCCGGGTCGCGCTTGTTGCACGGCTTGGTGACGTCCTGGAAGTACGGGCAGCGCGTGCGCTGCAGCAGGTTGCCGCCGGTGGTGGCCATCGACCTGAGCTGTCCGGAGGCTCCGGACAGCACGGCCCTGGCGAGCATCGGGAAGCGCTCCCTGATGCCCCGGTCGCCGGCCAGGTCGCTGTTGCGCACCGTCGCGCCGATGAGCACGCTTCCGTCGGCCCGGTGCTCGATCCGGTCGTACGGCAGCCGGGTGACGTCCACCAGTGTCGCCGGCCGGGCCACGCCGAGTTTCATCAGGTCCACCAGATTGGTTCCGCCGGCCAGGAACATCGCGTCGGTGCCGTCCACGACGGCGGTGGCGGCGGCGCCGGGGTCGGCGGCGCGCTCGTAGGCGAAGGGTCTCATCGGTCGCCTCCGGGACTCGATCCGGCGACGTCGAGGACCGCCTCGACAACCCCGGCGTACGCCCCGCAGCGGCAGAGGTTGCCGCTCATCCGTTCGCGGACCTCTTCGGCGTCCAGGGCGGCGCAGGAGGCGACACCGGCCGCGACGTCCTCGGTGACATGGCTGGGCCAGCCCGCATCCGCCTCGGCGAGCGCGCCGATCGCCGAGCAGATCTGGCCCGGCGTGCAGTAGCCGCACTGGAAGCCCTCGTGGTCGAGGAACGCCCGCTGAACGGGGTGCAGGTCGTTCGCGCGAGCCAGACCGGCGACCCCCTCGATGGTGACGATCTCCTGTCCGGTGGCGGTGACCGCGAGCGTCAGGCAGCTGTTCACCCGCCGGCCGTCCAGCAGGACCGTGCACGTCCCGCACTGCCCGTGGTCACATCCTTTCTTCGCCCCGGTCAGGCCGAGATGCTCGCGCAGCGCGTCCAGCAGGGTCACCCGGTTGTCCAGGGAGACGGAGTGGTCGGCACCGTTGATGCGCAGCGTGATATCGCTGCTGAACGCTTCGACTGCCATGCCGTTTATCCTGCCAATTACCCAATGAGAGTTGGATCACCTATTAATCTGAAAATCCAAAAGAAGCGGCAACCGTACTGCCGTGAAAATCACCGGCGGCTCGGGGAGACACCGGGATGGGCAGATGTGCCGCGGACGGGTGCCGAGAGGCGGCCGCCGGAGCCCGTCAGGCCGGTCGCCCGTCGGTGACCAGCGCAGAGACGGCGGCCCTGTGCCGCTGGAGCCGCTGTTGCCCCTGGTCCAGCATCACCACGAAGATGATCAAGAGTCCCTTGATCAGGATCTGCCAGAACAGCGACACATCCAGGATCATCAGCCCGTTGACGAGGAGACCGATGACGACGGCTCCGACGAGGGTGCCCCATACGGTGCCGCGTCCCCCGTTCAGCGTGGCGCCGCCGAGGACGACCGCGGCGATCGCGTTGAGCTCGAACGTCTCACCGGCCTGAGGTACCGCCACGGTCAGCTCCGAGGCGATGAGGAGACCCGCGAGCGCGGCGCAGCCGCCGGAGATCACGTAGACGACCGTCTTGACGCGGTTGATCGGGACCCCCGAGAGCTCCGCGGCCCGCTCGTTGCCGCCCGCGGCGTACAACCATCGGCCGAACGGTGTCCTGGTGAGCACCAGCATGACGGCGACGGCCAGGACGATCATGATCCAGATCGGGGCCGGGATGCCGAGCGGGCGTGCGTTGCCGAGGAGGCCGAAGCCGGTGTTGCCGAGTTGGGGGCGGCCGTCCAGGTTGGTGTAGGTCAAGCCGCCGGAGATCAGCAGTGCGAGTCCCCGCGCCACGTACAGCATGCCGAACGTCGCGATGAACGGCGCCACCTCGAACCGGGTGATGAGGACACCGTTCACCAGGCCGACGAGCATGCCGACCGCGACGCAGAGCACGATCACGCCCCACACGGGTGGGAAGGCGATCACGTCGACGAACCTGAGATCGAGACCTTCGAGCAACTCGCCGGCGACGACCCCGGAGAGCCCGATGACCGAGCCGACGGACAGGTCGATGCCGCCCTTGAGGATGACCAGCAGCATGCCGAGCGCGACCACCCCGTTGACCGCGATCTGCTCGGCCATCGTGATGAGGTTCGGCACCGTGAGGAACGAATCCGTCAGCATGCCGAAGAGCACGATCAGGGCCGCCAGCGCGATGAGCGCCCGGAACTCGAACAGGCCGTTCAGCAGGGACAGGCGGCGCGCCCGGGCCGCGATCCGCTCCGGCGGGGGGCGGCCCGGAGGCGCCGGTGCGGGGGGTGTTTCCTGAGGTGTCAATTCGCACCGCCCTCGGCCCTGTCGACGGTGACGCCGTCCAGCGCGCTCATCAGCTCCTCCCGGGTTATCGCGCCACGCCGGAAGTCGCCGGTGACGACCCCGCGGGCGAGCACCAGCAGCCGGTCGGGGATGTGCAGGGCCTCCTCGGCGTCGGACGTGGTGAAGAGGACGGCCAGGCCGTGCCGTGCTCGTGCCGCCAGAAGCGCGAAGATGTCGGCCTTGGCGCCGGCGTCGACGCCGCGCGAGGGTTCGTCCAGCAGCAGTACCAGGGGATCGGTCAGCAGTGCCCTGCCGATGACCACCTTCTGCTGGTCGCCGCCGCTCAACGATTCGACGGGCGCTCCGGCGTCGCCCGTCCTGAGGGTGACATTGGAGATCATCCGATCGACGGCCTCCAGTTCGCGCTCCCGGGAGACGAACAGCCGTCGGACGAACCTGTCCAGTCCGGCCAGGGAGAGGTTCTCCCCGACCGACATCGTCTGGATGAGGCCGTCGCGCCGCCGGTCCCGAGGGACAAGGACCAGGCCCCGGTCGATGCGGTCGCGGATGCTCGCGCTCTCCAACGGGACGCCCGAGAGCAGGACGTCACCCGACTGCGAGGGGATCCGGCCGGCGAGCGCCTCCAGCAGTTCGGTCAGGCCCGAGTCCACCAGGCCGTAGATCCCCACGATCTCGCCCTCCCCGACGGTCAGGGAGAGGTCGTCGATCGCGAGATGACCGGGATTGGCCGGAGCGGCCACCGAGAGCCCGCGCAGGGTCAGCAGTTCCTCCTTTCGTGACTCCTCTCGTGACGGCGCCGGCTCCGCCTCGATGACCTGGGTGAGGCGTGCGAACAGGGCCTCCCGGTCGGGGCCGACCATCTGCTCCACGACCCACCGGATATCGACGGTCTTGGCGTTCGCGGTGGCGGCCAGCCGCCCGTCGCGCAGTATGACGACGTCATCGGCGATCTTCAGCACCCGGTCCGGTTGATGGGAGACGTAGACGACCGCGCCTCCGCTCGCGGTCAGCTCCCCGATGGCCCGGAACAGCGCCTCGACCTCCGCAGGAGTGAGCGCCGAGGTGGGCTCGTCCATGATCAGCACCCGGGCCTCCTGGAGGAGCGCCCGCGCGATCTCGATGATCTGCTGCCGGGCCGGGCTCAGGTCACCGACCAGCCGATCGGGATCCAGGTCCTCTCCCAGACTGTGCAGGACCGCCGCGCTGGTGGCCCGCTGGGAGGAGCGGTCGATCATCCAGGGGCCCCCGCAGATCTCGCGGGCCAGGAACAGATTGTCCTGGATGCTCAGATTGGGGAAGAGATTGAGTTCCTGAGGGATGATCGAGATGCCCCGGTAGGCGGCGTCGCGGGGAGACAGGAGCCTGACGGGCTCCCCGTCGAGTTCGACGTGGCCGGTGGTGGGCTGCTCGATCCCGGAGAGGATCTTCAGCAGGGTCGACGTGCCGGCCCCGTTCTTGCCGAACAGCGCGGTCACCCGACCGGCGGCGATGTCGAAGTCGACACCCCTGAGCACGTGCGTGTTCCCGTACACCTTGGTGACGTCGCGGGCGCTCAGGATTGTGGTCGCCGCGGTCTTCACGGCACCTCCTCGATCGAGACCGGGGTGATGGTCACGACGGAGGGGGTGAGGAAGTTGAAGGCACCGACGAAGGAGATCTCCTTGCCGTTCAGGTGCTCCGGGTCCAGGTTCTTGAGCAGCTTCCTCCACAACTGGTTGTTCAGCGCGGTGGCGGCGGCGGCGTACTCCGCCTGGTTGCGGAACCGCCTGAATCCGATGCCGGCCGCGTCCCGCAGCGCCGTGCCGTTGATGGCAGGACCTACCTGCAACGAGACCCGGGTGCCCGGTGGCAGGCCCGGCACGGTCACGGGCATCAGCCCGGACTCCGCCACTCCGGCCCTGCCGGTGCCCTTGACCGCGAAGTTGTAGGGGCCGTTGCCCTGCCGGACGCCGTAGCGTCTGTCGGCCGCTCTCTTGTCGGTGGTCACGGCCTTCACCAGCACGGGCAGCTCGACCGCCCTCCTCCTGATCGCGGGCACGACCTCGCTCTGGTACGTCCGCGCCCCGAAGGCGGCCGGGTCGAACCGGGCGCCCGACGCCGCGACCGACTCCGCGGAGCGGTAATGGGTGCTGAGCCCGATGGCGGTCAGGAGGGCCGCCGTCAGGGCGGCGGCCACCCATCTCGCCGGGATCCGCCGGCGGGGCACCTGCCCGCCGCGCGCGTGTGCCGCAACCGGGGTGCTCATCACAAACCTCCAGCTCGGGAGGATGTCAAGACCCGTATACCCGTTCGCGCGGCTTCCAGTGAATCCTCCCTGCAAGGGAGCCGATCGAACCCGGGAACCCTCGCGTGTTCTGTCCCGCGGCGGCCACGACACCGTGCGGATCCCGGCGGCGGTCGGCTACTCACCGTGACTCCCATGCGCCAAACCCTGTCTGTTGTTCGAAACTTCACCGATGTACGGTGTCGTTTGCTGTGGGATAGATGGGAATTTGTGTCCGTTTCGCCGACTCGCTCGCGCACCATGGTCTCTGTTCGTAGGATCTATGCCGAACCTTGACCAAGGCGTGTAAGCCTTAAGGGCCGGTGCGAGCCGGTCGATGGATCTGGAATGGGGAGAGACTGTGCTGAAGTCCAAGACGCGGCGGCGCGTCGCGGTCAAGACAGCCGCGATCGCCGCGGCGGGCGCGGGCGTTCTTTTCGGCGCGGTCCCTGCGGTCGCCTCCATGTACGCCGACCCCAACCCGGTCAGCTACGCCTGCACGCTCGCCGGTGTGTCGTCACCGTCGGCGACGTACATCTTCCAGATGGACCTCAGCGGCCCGACGGCGGCGGCGACCAACTCGCCCCTGGTGGCGACCTGGAAGATCGCTCAGCCCGCCACGGGGCTCACCGTCACCCCGACCGCGCCGGCCCCGGCGGGCGCGCGTGTCGTCATCGACGCGGAGGTGCAGATCGAAGCCTCTCCCTCGCCGGTCCTGGCGCTTCCCTCCGAACTCCGCTCGCTCGCGGCCACCGCCGCTCCCCCGGCCGCCGGGCAGCCGATCACCGCACCTCCCCTGCTCGTCACGGTGACCCCCAGCGCGACCGGCGTGGTGGCCTTCCAGCCGGGTCCGTTCACCCTGTACCTGGACCCCGGTACGGGGGCCAATAATGAGGCCGAGCTGCTCGACTGCGGCACTCCGCTCAACCCGGCCGAGGCCAGCGCCGCCGCGCTGCGGGTGACCGTGGGGACGGGTTCCCCGAGTACGAGCCCGAGCCCGAGCCCGACTACGAGTACGAGTACGAGTCCCAGCCCGAGTGCGACCGCGAGTCCGAGCGCCACTCCCAAGCCGACGGTCACCGTCACCCAGACCAAGACCTCCGAGCCGGAAAAGCCCGCCTCCGACGGGCAGATCGACGAGACCCCCAACGGAGGGGCTGCCACGGGCGGTGGCGGGGACGCCGGCCCCGACGCCCGAATGATCATGCTCAGCGGTGTGCTGATGGTGGCGTTCGCCGGGATCGGCGGCATGGTGCTGCGGCGTCGCACCGCGGGCCGAGGCTGATCGGGGTGGCCGGATGAGCACCCCCCCGCCGGGCGGTCAACACCCCGGGCACGTGCCCCACTACCGGCCGGTCCCGGTCCAGCCGCAGTACCCGCACCCGTTCCAGCAGCAGCACGGCCCGCCCTACGGGGAGCCGTACGAGGAGTGGCCGCGAGAGGGACACCTCGACGGGCATCTCGACGGTGGGCGGGTGATGCGGTCGGTGCTCATCCTGGCCGGGATCGCCGGGGTGGTCACGGTGCTGGTGGGCATGCTCTACGTGCTGGCCGCGCCGGAGGAGTACGGCATGGGCGAGCGCACCACGCTGCCCCCCAGAAATCAGGCCGCGGCGGCGCCGGTGAACCCGTACTTCCAGGCGCCCCCGACCGCGCCGCCGCCCCAGCCGAGCCTGCCGGCGGCCCCGGCCATGCAGCCCTCCAGTCCGGTCCGCCTGGTCATCCCGCGGCTCGGCGTCAACGCGCCGGTCAGATCCGTCGGGCTCGACAGCAAGGGCGCGATCGAGGTGCCGCCGGTCAGCAACCCGAACCTGGTCGGCTGGTACCGCTCGGGACCCACGCCCGGCGAGGCCGGTCCCGCGATCATGCTCGGGCACAAGGACACGCGCCTGGGAAGCGCGGTCTTCAGCCGCCTCGACGAGATCCGCAACGGCGACGTCATCGAGGTGCACAGAAAGGACGGCGTCATCGCCGTCTACACCGTCGGCGGGCTGGAGCAGGCGGACAAGTCGGTGTTCCCGACACAGCGGGTGTACGGCGAGTCGCCGAACCCGCAGCTGCACCTGATCACCTGTGGTGGCACCTATGACCGCACCACCGGTCATTACACGGACAACGTCATCGCCTACGCGACCATGACGAGCACCAGGATGGCCTGAGCGATACCGCCCAGGTCAGCGCAGAGCTCCTGATATTTCGTAAAAGGGTAGAGGTGTCCTCTCCGTGGAGAGGACACCCCCGGATAGGGCGTGGATAAAAGTTCTGTTGTAACCTCCTACTGACCGAATGATGCTCGGTTTCGCAGGCAGCTCGGTTCACACGCAGGAGGCACTGTGGCAGAGGCATACATCGTCGGGGCGGTCCGCACCCCGGTCGGCAAGAAGAAGGGCGGTCTGTCCACCGTCCACCCCACCGATCTGGCCGCGCACACCCTCGGAGCGCTCATCGAGCGTACGGGTGTCGACCCGTCGGCGGTCGAAGACGTGATCATGGGCTGTGTCATGCAGTTCGGCCCGCAGAGCATGGACATCGCGCGCAACGCGTGGCTGTCCGCAGGTCTCCCGGAGAGCGTCGCCGGTGTGACCATCGACCGCCAGTGCGGCTCCTCCCAGCAGTCGATCCACTTCGCGGCCCAGGGCGTGCTCTCCGGCACCCAGGACCTCGTCGTGGCCGCCGGGGTGGAGTCCATGAGCATCGTGCCCATGGGGTCGAGCATCAGCGCGGCGCTGGAGAAGGGCATGCCCTTCCCCTTCGGCGAAAAATGGGTCGAGCGGTACGGCAAGCAGGAGATCTCCCAGTTCCGCGGCGCGGAGCTGATGTGCGAGAAGTGGAACCTCAAGCGCGAGCAACTGGAGCAGTTCGCGTACGAGAGCCACCAGCGGGCGGCCAAGGCCGTCGCGAACGGCTACTTCAAGGACCAGATCGCCCCGCTCAACGGTGTCGAGGACGACGAGGGCCCGCGCCCGGACACCACGCTGGAGAAGATGGCGTCGCTGAAGACGCTGCGGGACGGCGGGCAGATCACGGCAGCCACCTCCTCGCAGATCTCTGACGGCTCCGGAGCGATCCTGATCGCCTCCGAGCAGGCGGTCCGCGACCACAACCTGACCCCCAGGGCGCGCATCGTCACCCTGGCGCTCACCGGCGACGACCCGGTCTACATGCTGACCGCGCCGATCCCGGCGACGCAGAAGGCGCTGAAGAAGGCGGGCCTGTCCATCGAGGACATCGACGTCACCGAGATCAACGAGGCGTTCGCCCCGGTCCCGCTGGCCTGGATCAACGACCTCGGCGCCGACCCGGCCAAGGTCAACCCGAACGGCGGCGCGATCGCCCTGGGCCACCCGCTGGGCGGCACCGGCGCGATCCTGATGACCAAGCTCCTGCACGAGCTTGAGCGGACCGGTGGCCGGTACGGGCTGCAGACGATGTGCGAGGGCGGCGGCCAGGCCAACGTCACGATCATCGAGCGTCTGTGACGCCGGTGCCCGCGGCCTCGAACCGCGAGGCACCGTGCGAGACGGGAAAGCCCCGGTCGGTGGACCGGGGCTTTTCGGTAGGTCAGCGACCGCCCTTACCGGGGATCCGGCGCGGCTGCCGGGTGGG
Source organism: Streptosporangium sp. NPDC002544 (assembly GCF_040295965.1). NCBI lineage: Bacteria > Bacillati > Actinomycetota > Actinomycetes > Streptosporangiales > Streptosporangiaceae > Streptosporangium > Streptosporangium sp. NPDC002544. Next base: position 208,571 of record NZ_JBEOWJ010000001.1, read on the forward strand.
CCTCATCGGCGTGGGCGGCATCGGCATCCGCCGGGGCGCCGCGGGCACGACGTGCTCGGGCAGCGGGGTGTGGGTCTCGGTGGTCTTGGCGGACTTGGGCTTGCCACTGTGCTTGCGGGCGGCATGAATTCGCATATGGACTCCTTGAGGAAAGTGACGACGCGGCGAGATCCCGGGTCGGACAACTCAGCTGCCGCGTCAGACGAACGGGGCTGAAACGCTGAGTGCGGGCGGATCAGCGAAGGCTGATCGACGCCGGCTCTTAGGAGTTGATCCACATGTGAATGACCTTACGGCGCTCCTGCCGAGGCGGGCAACCTATTTGTTTGCGCCCCCGGCCTCCCCCCCGGCCGCCCCCGGCCGCCCCGGCCGTCACGCCGCGCCGGGCACCGCGATGGCCGCGGGGGAGGGGACGGCGCGGGCGGAGATCACTTCGGCACGCGGGCGACGCAGAAGACGGTCTGCCCGAACGGCGGGCGGACGAAGCGCTCGATGAGGCGGGTGAGGGGCACCACGGTACGGTCGTAGATCTTGACCAGGCGGGGGTCGGGGTAGCCGACACCGCCGCGGCGGACCGCGGCCCACCAGGCGATGCCGCCCAGGAAGTTGATCGGCTTGAGCACGTCGATGTCCAGGCCCGCACGAGAGACCGTGCTGCGCAGGGTGGCCGGGGTGTAGCGGGTGACGTGGCCGACCTTGCGGTCGAAGTCCCCGTAAAGCTGCATGTAGCCCGGAACCCAGATGATGATCCGGCCGCCGGGGAGGGTGACCTTGGCGAGCGACCGCAGGGCCTCGACGTCCTCCTCGATGTGCTCCAGGACGTTCATCATCACGACGGTGTCGACCTTCTCGCCGATGGGGATCTCGGTCGGCAGGCCGAACTGGAGCACGTCGATGTCGTCGCGGCCCTCGAAGCGCTTCTGGAGCTGCTCCACGCAGTAGGGGTCGAAGTCGCTGACCACCAGCCGGTCGAGGCGGGGCAGGAACTGCTCGGCGAAGTGGCCAAGCCCGGAACCGATCTCCAGCATGGACCGGCCCACGTGTGGGGCGACCATGTCGAGCTCGTACTGCCGGTAATTCCTGGCCTCGTCCCCACCAAGGTGGTTCTCCAGGGCCTCGTCACCGGCCGCGGGTTGCACTACGCGGTCATACCCAGACATGCGGTTCCGTCCAGCTCGGTTAAGGAAAGGCCGCGGCGACAGGCCGCGGCCAGGGACAGCCAGAGTCTAATGGCGCTTCCCTCAAGGCGGCCCCGCAAACGATCCACGGGCAGTGCCGCCGGGAGCCGCGCCCGGGGGATCGGCCTCCGGGTGGGCTCGCCCCCCGATTACCGGCTCCGCCGAATCAGTTATAAAGCACCTGCATTTCCGCGTTTCACGCCGTACGGGGGAAGTTCGACCTCGATACGGCGGTGAGATTTGCACCGGGGGACAAGGAAATCCCCCTGGGGAATCACCGGCCGCCCGGTCCGTGATTTGAGAGGAGTGCTATTCCCGGTAAGTGGAGAAGGAGCGCGAACCGATGGAACAGGTCCAATGGTGGCGGGGGAACCTGCCCGCGGAGACGGATGGCCTCATCGGCCGGGAAGGCGAGGTGCGGCGGCTGCTGAAGCTGCTGGCCGACACACCGCTGACCACGGTCACCGGTGTCGGCGGCATCGGCAAGTCACGGATCGCGATCAGGGCCGCACGCCGGTGGCACGAGCACCACCCGGACGGCGCGTGGCTGGTGGAGCTGTCCGGCGAGCGCGACGGTGACCTGCTCGCCCACATGGTCGCGGCGGTCCTCGGTATCCCCGAGCGGTCCGCGCGGACGCAGGACGAGACGCTCGTCGAGTTTCTCGCGGGCAGGAGGCTCCTGCTGCTTCTCGACAACTGCGAGCACCTCCTGCCCGCCTGCCGCGACCTCGTCGCCCAGATCCTGGCGGCGGCGCCGGGGGTGCGGATCATCGCGACCTCCCGCCGGCCGCTCGGACTGCCGCAGGAGGCGCTGCTGCCCGTCGGACCCTTCGACGCGCCGTGGCCGGAGGAGGAGGGGATGGCGGGGAACGACGCGCTCCGCCTCCTCCTCGACCGGGCCGCCGCCGCGGCGCCCGGCCTGGAGACGACCGAGACCGGCCTGGCGGCCGCGGCCAGGATCTGCCGGCGGCTGGACGGTGTCCCGCTCGCCGTCGAGCTGGCCGCCGGATGGCTGGGGGACATGCCGGTGGAGCGGCTCGCCGACCACCTGGAGAGCCGGTTCGAGACCCCGCCCGACAGCCGGGCGCCGGTGCCCCGCCACCAGACCGTACGCGCCGCGATCAGGTGGAGCCACGAGCTCTGCGGCCCCGGGGAACGCCTGCTCTGGGCCAGGCTCTCGGTCTTCGCGGGAAACTTCGGCGCGGCCGACGCCGAGCGGGTGTGCGGCGACGAGCGCCTGAGGGACGTACCGGACCTGCTGGAAAGCCTGGCGCGAAGGTTCCTCCTGGTCCGGGTTCCCGGCGGCTACCGTCAGCCGGTCACGGTCAGGGAGTACGGCAGGGAGCGGCTCGCCCTGCTCGGGGACGAGGCCAGGCTGGCGCGGCGGCACCGCCACCACTACCTCGACCTGGCGCGCAGGGCCGAGACCGGCTGGTACGGCCCCGGGCAGGAGGAGTGGGCCGCCCGCCTCGCCTTCGCCATGACCGACCTGCGTCTCGCCCTCGACCCCGCCTCCCCGGTGTCCGTCGAGCTCGCCGGCACGCTCTGGATCCTCTGGTTCTGCCTGGGCCGGTTGAACGAGGGCCGCCACCACATGGCACGCGCGCTCGAATCGGCTTCCGTCACCGACCCTCACCTGCCCAGACTCCTGTGGGCCGACGGCTGCGCGGCCATCGCCAGGGGTGAGCTGGAGCCGGGTCGCCGCAGGGCGGAGGCGGCGCTGTCCGCGGCCCTCGACTGGGGCGACTACGCGGCGGCCGGGCACGCCCAGCTCCGGCTGGCCAGCCGTGCCCTGTGCGCCGGCGCCCTCGACGAGGTCGAGCCGTGCGTCGAGCGCGTGCGCGAGTACTTCCGCAGGGCGGAGGCCGACACGGTCGGCGAACCCCTCGCCCTGGTGACCATGGCCATGGCGGTCACCTGGCGCGGCGAGTTCGACAGGGCCGTCTCGGTGCTCAAGGAGGTGCAGCGGCTCTGTGACGCGCACGGCGAGCGCTGGGCCCGCGCCTGCGGCGACTACGTCCTGTCCATCGCCCAGCTGGGGCTCGGCAGGGTGAGCGAGGCGGCGGAGGCCGCCCGGCAGTCGCTCGACGTCAAGTGGCGCCTGCGCGACGCCGCCGGCGTGGCGCTGGCCGTCGACCAGCTCGCGGTGATCGCCGCGGTCGAGGGCGACGGCCGCCGCACGGCCAGGCTCCAGGGGGCGGTGGTACGGCTGCGGGCCGTCTTCGGGCTGCGGGGCCTCGGCTCGGCGGGCATGTCCGAGCCGAGAACCGTCGCCGAGCGGACGGCCAGGCAACTGCTCGGTGACGAGACCTACGACGCGATCTTCGCCGAGGGCTACGAGACCGACCCGGACGCGGCGGTCGCTTACGCCCTCCACTGAGCGCATTCGCCCGAGGGCTTTCGCGGGAGGGCTTTCGCGGGAGGGCCCGCATGCGGTGAAATCTCTCAGACATCCGCAAAGGAGCCCCCCGACGGACGACGACGAGGCGATCGCCCGATCACTGGCAGGTGACCTGGACGCCTATGAGGTCCTGGTCGCCCGCTACAGCGTGCTCGCGCACCGCACCGCGGCCATGCTCGGAGCCGCCGACGAGGCCGAGGACGTGGTCCAGGAGGCGTTCGTCAAGGCGTACCGCAACCTGACGTCCTTCCGCCGCGGCGCGCCGTTCCGGCCCTGGTTGCTGCGGATCGTGGCGAACGAGACGCACAACCTGACCCGCTCCCGGGGGCGCAGGGACAAGCTGGTCGCGCGGCTCACCGAGGCCGTTCCGCCGGTGGGTGAGGGCCCCGAGGAGGCGGCCGTCACCACCGACCGGCGGGCGCGGCTCCTCGACGCGGTGCGTACGCTGCCCGAGCGGGAACGCGAGACCGTCGTCTGTCGGTATCTCCTTCAGCTGTCGGAGGCCGAGACCGCCCAGGTGCTCGATCTTCCCGTCGGCACCGTCAAGTCGCGGACCTCCCGTGGCCTGGCCCGTCTGCGCGAGGAGGTGGCACATGACCTCATCTGACGACCTCGAGGCCAGGCTCCTCGACCTCGGTGAGTCCCTCGACGTCCCCTCCCCGCACCCCGCCGAGGTCGCGCGGGCCGTACGGGCCCGCCTGGAAGTGCCCGCCCCCGAGGCGCCCGCGGTCACGGGTGGCCGGGGAGTGCTCCGGCGGGGATGGGGGGCGCTGCGGGCCGGCGGGCGGGCGCGGAGGCGGGCGGCGGTCGCCGCCGTCGCGATCCTCGTCGCGCTGCTGCTGGGGGCGACGCCCGCGGGAAGGGCGGCGGTCGCGGAGATCCTGCGCTTCGCGGGCGTCGAGCTCAGGATCGGCGACCCCGGGCCCCTGCCGTCCTGGGCGCCCCAGCCACTGCCGGACGAGCGGCGGGTCACCCTGGAGCAGGCCAGGGAGCAGGTGGCGTTCCCGATCGCCGTCCCCGCCGCGCTCGGCGAGCCCGCCGAGGTCAGGGTGGGCGACGGCGGCCGGGTGGTCTCGCTGCTCTGGCCCGGCCTCAGGCTGGACGAGTACGACGGTAGCCTCCTGCTCGTCTTCCGCAAGGAGCTGGGACCCCCCTGGCCGCTGGAGACCTGGGTGGGCGACGCTAAGGCGCAGTGGATCCCGGCCCCACACGGCCTGACCTACCTGCCCCGGCGCGGCGGCGAGGCCGAGGCCCGCCCCCGCGCGGCCGGCCCCACCCTCATCTGGCAGCGCGGGCAGGTCGGCCTGCGTCTGGAGGGGGCCGGGGACATCGGCCGCGCCGAGGAGATCGCCCGCTCAGTCCGCTGAGGCCAGCCAGTCGTCGACCCCCTGGAGGAGCTTCTTGCGCACCGTCTCCGGTGCCGCCGACGCCCGTATCGACTGGCGGGCCAGCTCGGCCAGCTCCGGGTCGGAGAAGCCGTACACCTGCCTGGCGAGCTCGTACTGGGGCAGCAGCCTGGCGCCGAACAGCAGCGGGTCGTCGGCGCCCAGTGCGATCGGCACCCCCGCCTCGAACAGGCGCCGCAGCGGCACGTCCTCGGCCCGCTCGGCCACCCCGAGACCGACGTTGGAGGTCGGGCAGACCTCACACGTGATCCCCCGGGCGGCGAGGCGCTCCATGAGCTGTGGCGACTCGGCCGCCCGCACCCCGTGCCCGACCCGGTCGGCGTCCAGCACGTCGACGCACTCGGCCACGCTGGCGGCGCCCAGCAGCTCCCCGCCGTGCGGCACGGCCAGCAGCCCCGCCCGCTTGGCCAGCCGGAAGGCCCCGTCGAAGTCACGGGCCCGGCCGCGCCGCTCGTCGTTGGAGAGCCCGAACCCGATCACGCCCTGGTCCATGTAGTGCATGGCGAGGCGGGCGAGGGTCTTGGCGTCGAGGGGGTGGCGGGTGCGGTTGGCGGCCACCACGACCGCGATCCCTATTCCCGCGTGGTCGGCGGCCCTGCGCGTCGCGTCGAGCATCAGCTCCATGGCCGAGGTGAGCCCGCCGAACTTCGACGCGTACCCGGACGGGTCGATCTGGATCTCCAGCCAGGCCGACCCCTCGGCCGCCTCGTCCTCGGCCGCCTCGCGCAGCAGCCGGTAGACGTCGCTCTCCCGCTGCAGGACGGAGCGCGCGATGTCGTACAGCCGCTGGAAACGGAACCAGCCCCGCTCGTCGGTGGCGCGCAGCCGAGGTGGCCAGTCCTCCTCAAGCGCGTCGGGAAGGTGTAAGCCGTGTTCGCGGGCCAGCTCGACGAGGGTCGAGTGCCGCATGGAGCCGGTGAAGTGCAGGTGCAGGTGCGCCTTGGGCAGTTCGCTGAGGGGACGTGGCATTTCAATAGAGTGCCGTACCTTCGGTGACCCCCGGTGTTCTTTGGTCCCGGCCTGACGGTCCGCTCGCGCGCCGCGGAGGGAGAAAGGGGACCTGTATGGCGGAAGGCGACGAGGAGGTTATTTCGGGGCGGGTGTGGCCGCCTTCCGGAAGTGCCCGTCCTTGTCGCATCCCCCGCTATATCGAGGAAATCTAGGAAACGGGCTTTCAGTGGACCATGTCTCCGTGCGACGGTAGATGCACACGTTGTCAGGACGCTGGGGCTGCCATGAAAGCGGACGTCTTCGTCGGCAGGGAGACCGAACTCGCCGACGTCTCCGCACTGCTCGAAAGGGTGCGGCACGTCACGCTGACCGGTCCGGCCGGGGCCGGGAAGACCTGCGTCGCCCTGCGGCTGGCCCGCACCCTCGAACCCCGGTTCCCGGACGGCGTCCACATCGTGGAGCTGTCGGAGGCACCCGGCGACCTCGACTCCCTGGCCGAGACGTTCGCCGACGCGATCGGCGTCCGCCGCAGGCCGGGCGTTCCCGCGCTGCGGGCGCTGGTCGACGGGCTCGTCACGCGCCGGACCCTGCTCGTCCTCGACACCTGCGACCGCGTCGTCGGCGTCACGGGCATCCTGGTCGGCCTGCTGTTGCGCTCAATCGAGGGACTACGTGTCCTGGCCACCAGCAGGCAGCGGCTGGGCCTGCCCGGCGAGCACCTCTACCCGGTCGGCGGTCTGCCCGACGCCGACGCCGTCAGCCTGATCGACACCCTCACCGCCGGTCTGATCGGCGGCCCCGACGCGGCCGAGCTCTGCGGGCGCCTCGACAACCTGCCGCTGGCGATCAGGCTCGCCGTGGCCGGCGGCGGCCCCGGGATCCTCGACGGGCTGGTCACCCTCGACGGCCGCCCGCTCTCCACGGCCGGGCTTGCCGCCTTCGACGGCCGCATGGCCTCACCCGACGAACTCGCCGCGGCCTTCGAGAGCCGTACGGCCCCCTCCGCCGGTCGCGGGACCCACGGCGAAGGGCACGACGCGGAACCGCACCGGCTCCCCTCCGCTCCCCGGCGGCACAGCTCCATGCGCGTCGCCCTCGGCTGGAGCCACGAACTCTGCACCCCGCCGGAACGCCTGCTGTGGGCACGGGCCTCGGTCTTCGCCGGCACCTTCGACATCGAGGCCGCCGAGGAGGTCTGCGCCGGCGGCGTCCTCGCCGCCAAGGACATCCTCGACGGCCTGCTGGGGCTGCTCGACAAGTCCGTCCTGGTCCGCGAGGAGGGCGAGAACGGGGTCCGCTACCGCCTGCTCAACACGGTCCGCGAGTTCGGCCTGGTCTGGCTCGACCGGCTCGGCGAGACCGAGGAGATCCAGCGCCGCCACCGTGACCACTTCCTCGCCCTGTCCGCCCGCGCCGAGATGAGCTGGCAGGGCCGCCAGCTCGAGTGGTACCGCAGGCTGGTCCTCGAATGCGGCAACATGCGCGGTGCCATCGAATACTGCTACTCCCGGCCGCAGGAGTACCGCCGCGGTCTCGACCTGGTCGGCAACCTGTGGTTCCTGTGGGCGTGCTGCGGCATGCAGGCACCCGGCGACGACCTCCTCCAGCGCGGCCTCGACCTCGACCGCACGGCCAGTCCCGAGCGGGTCAAGGCGCTCTGGGTGCACGCCTGGGTCTCGATCCAGCGCGGCGACCTCGAACGCGCCGAGCGCATCCTCACCGAGTGCGCGACCGAGGACGCCAACGGCTACGCCACGGCCTACGTCAGCCAGTTCCAGGCCCACCTGGCCGTCGTCAGGGGCGACGTGGGCGAGGCCCTGCGGCTCATCAAGCACGCCCGGGTGCGCCACCGCTCCACCGGCAACGTCTTCCCCGGCTTCCTGCCCACCTACACGGTGGTCGCCACCGCCATGATGCTCGCCGGCCACCACGAGCAGGCCGTGTCCATCCTGCGGGAGGGACGTGAGCTCTGCGAGTCCTGCGGCGACTACTGGACCCTCATCCGCCTCGACCTCCTCCTGGGCCAGGCCGAGCACCTCCTCGGCAACTCCGCGTCCGCCGCGGAGTCCGCCCGCGGCTCCCTGCGCGGAGGCCGCCTGTTCGGCGACACCATCTCGCTGATGGAGGCGCTGGAGGTGTTCGTCGTGATCGCCGAGTCATCCGCCGACGACACCTTCGCCGCCATCATGTTCGGGGCCTCCCGCGCCGCCTGGAAGAACGCCGGGGTCCCGCCCAGCCGCTCACCCATGATCGCGAGCCTGATCCGTACGTCCGAGCTGAGGCTGCGCGGGCGCCTGGGCAGGGCGGAGTTCGACCGGCTGGAGGAACAGGGAGGTTCGATCAGCCTGCGCGACGCGGTGGAACACGCGATCCAGGGGAACCTTTCTTGACGCCGCGCGGCAACCTGCCGGTCGCGATGAACAGTTTCTTCGGACGCGCCGCCGAGCTTGACGAGATCACGAAACTCCTCACCGGAACGCGCCTGCTCACCCTGCACGGCGCCGGGGGCGTCGGCAAGACGCGCCTCGCCCTCCAGGTGGCGCGGAGCGTCCGCGACGACTACCCCGACGGCGTCTGGGTGGCCGAACTCTCCTCGGAGACGGACGGCGACCTGCTCGCCGGCCGCGTCGCCGGGATGTTCGGCCTGCGCGCGAGGGCCGGACGCCCGGCCCTCGCGTCCCTCGTCGAGTTCCTCGCCGACCGGCGGCTCCTGCTCGTCCTGGACACCTGCGAGCACCTCGTCGATCCCTGTGCCGCCATGGTCACGGCCATCCTGACCGGCGCGCCCGACGTCCAGATCATCGTGACCAGCCGCCAGGAGCTCTGCCTGCCGTACGAGGTCGTCATGGGCGTCGATCCCTTTCCCGTCCCTCCGCCCGAGGCCGCCGACCTCGCGGGGTACGACGTGATGAGCCTCTTTCTGGACCGCGCGACGGCCGTCGCCCCCGGGCTGCGCACGGACGAGCGGGCCATGATGGCCGTCGCCAGGCTCTGCCGGAGGCTCGACGGCGTCCCGCTCGCCATCGAGCTGGCGGCCGGTCACGCGCGTGGCCTGTCGGCGATCCAGCTCGCCGACCAGCCCGAAGACCGCTTCAAGCTGCCGGCCGACGGCGAGGGAGTCCTCGTACGCCACCACACGCTGCGCACCGCGGCCGGCTGGAGTCACGAGCTCTGCACGCCCGCGGAACGCCTGCTCTGGGCCCGCCTGTCGGTCTTCGCGGGCACCTTCGACGAGGAGTCGGCGCGCGGCGTCTGCGCGGACGAGTGCCTGCCCGACGTGGCCGGTGTGCTCGCCGTGCTCGTGACCAAGTCCGTCGTCACCCGCGTGGGTGATCGCTATCGCCTGCTCGACACCATCAGGGACTACGGGCGCGACTGGCTCGACGAGCTGGGCGAGGGCGCCCTGATGCGCCGCCGCCACCGTGATCACTACCTGGCCGCCGCCCACCGCATGGACGCCCAGTGGTGCGGCCCCCGCCAGCTCGAATGGGCACGCTGGGCGCGCGGGGAACTGTCCAACATCCGCGCGGCCCTCGACCGCTGCCTCGCGGGCGGCGACCACCGCACCGCCCTGGAACTGGCCGGAGCCCTGTGGGTTCTCTGGTGTCACCTGGGCCTCGTCCGGGAGGGCCGCCACTACCTCGACCGCGCGCTGGCCGCCGTCCCGGCCCCGGACCGAGCCAGGTCAAGACCGCTCTGGGTCGCCGCCCACCTCGCGCTCCTCGCGGGCGACATACCCCTGGCACGCAGGCGGGCCAGGGAGAGCGCCGAGAGCGCCCGGCGCCACGGCGACGGCGAGGCCGAGGCCCACGCCCACCTCCGCCTCGCCGGGGCCTGCCTGCTCGCCGGCGACCTGGAGGGCGCGCGGGGGTACGCGCTGCGCGGAGCCGCCGGGTTACGGCAGGTCGAGCCCGGCTCGTCAGGCCTGTTCTCCGTTCCCCTCCTCCTGGCCATGGCCGCCACGTTCGGTGGCGACTTCGACAGGGCGGTGGAGATCCTGCGCGAGACGCGCCGGCACTGCGAGGCGCGTGGAGAGCTCTCCCAGCGAGCCCTGAGCGACTACATCCGCTCTCTGGCCCTTCTGGGCCGGGGGGAGGTCGCCGAGGCCTCAGCCGCGGCCAGGGCGGCGCTGGAGGTCAACTGGCGGCTGCGAGACGTGGTCGGCGGCGTGCTCGCCATCGACCAGCTCGCCCGGATCGCCGCGGCCGCGGGTGACGGCTCCCGCGCCGCCTGGCTCCTCGGCGCCGCGCAGCGCATCTGGATCACCTTCGGGCTGCCCGGCCTGGGGGCCGACACCATGACCGGGCTCCGCGAGGCCGCCGCGGCCCGCGCCGAGGGTCTGATCGGAGAGACCGCCTACGCGCTGGCCTTCGCCGAGGGGGCGGCCTCCCACTTCGAGTCCGCGGTGACCTACGCCCTGCGCGACTGAGCCGGGCTCATCCGGCGGGCGCGGAGGCCGTCCACCCGTCACCCCGCCGGCCGGAGCCCGATCCGGCGGGGGTGCGGCGGCCACTCGTCTCCCGCCCCGGGAGGCGTTCAGCGGGCCTGGCTGAGGAACTTGACGATGCGGCCCACGCCCTCGACCAGGTCGTCGTCGCCGAGTGCGTAGGACAGGCGGAAGTAGCCCGGGGTGCCGAACGCCTCCCCGGGGACGACCGCCACCTCGGCCTCCTCCAGGATGAGCTCGGCCAGCTCGGCGGAGGTCGCCGGACGGCGGCCGTCGAAGTCCTTGCCCAGCAGTTCCTTGACCGACGGGTAGGCGTAGAAGGCGCCCTTCGGCTCGGGGCAGAACACGCCCGGGATCTCGTTGAGCATCCGGACCATGGTCTGGCGGCGGCGGTCGAAGGCCTCGCGCATCTGGGCCACGGCCGACAGGTCGCCGCTGACGGCGGCCAGCGCGGCGATCTGGGCGACGTTGGAGACGTTGGAGGTGGCGTGCGACTGCAGGTTGGTCGCGGCCTTGACGACGTCCTTGGGGCCGATCAGCCAGCCCACCCGCCAGCCGGTCATCGCGTAGGTCTTGGCGACGCCGTTGAGGATCACCACCTTGTCGCCCAGCTCGGGGGCCACCGTGGCGATGCTCGCGAACGTCGCGTCGCCGTAGGTCAGGTGCTCGTAGATCTCGTCCGTGACGACCCACAGGTCGTGCTCGGCGGCCCAGCGGCCGATCTGGGCGACCTGCTCGGGGGAGTACACCGCGCCGGTCGGGTTGGACGGGGAGACGAACAGCAGGACCTTGGTCCGGTCGGTGCGCGCCGCCTCCAGCTGCTCCACGCTCGCCAGGTAGCCGGTGGTCTCGTCGGTCACCACGTCGACCTGGACGCCGCCGGCCAGCTTGATCGCCTCGGGGTAGGTGGTCCAGTAGGGGGCGACGACCAGCACCTCGTCGCCCGGGTCGAGCAGCGTGGCGAACGCCTCGTAGACGGCCTGCTTGCCACCGTTGGTGACCAGGACCTGGGCCGCGTCGACCTGGTAGCCGGAGTCGCGGAGCGTCTTGTCGGCGATGGCCTGCTTCAGCTCGGGAAGGCCGCCGGCCGGCGTGTACTTGTGGAACCTGGGGTTACGGCACGCCTCGACGGCCGCCTCGACGATGTAGCCGGGAGTGGCGAAGTCCGGCTCGCCGGCGCCGAAGCCGATGACCGGGCGGCCTGCCGCCTTCATCGCCTTGGCCTTGGCGTCCACGGCCAGCGTGGCGGACTCTGAGATCGCGGAGATGCGTGTTGAGATGCGGGGACGGGTCATACCTCCATGGTTACAGACCTGTGCCGCTGTTCCCGCCGGGTATCCACCATCCGGACGGCTCGCCCCGGCAGGCCCGAGCACCCGGGGGAGATTCGCTGAGCTGGGCGATCGCCCTCCGGTTCGACGAAGTGAGCAATCGCACGTAGACTCCGGCATGTTCTTTCCGCCGCATGCGTGAACCGGCGGTCAAGACCGTGAGCCGCGGACAAACTTCGGTCCAACCGATGTATGGTGGTTCATGTCTTAGGGCACTAGCGCAATTGGTAGCGCACCGGTCTCCAAAACCGGCGGTTGGGGGTTCGAGTCCCTCGTGCCCTGCGAGGAGCGGTCCGCGCATCTGGCGTCTAGCGCGCCGCTGATATGCGTTGGACTCGATGGATTCAGGTGAGGACTGTGGCGATCGACACGCGCGGCGAAACCGCAGACAAGCCGAGCGGTGAGAAGAAGACGAAACGCACTTCTCCCGCCCTTTTCTATCGGCAGGTTGTCGCCGAGCTGCGTAAGGTCATCTGGCCCACGCGCAAAGACCTCATTTCGTACACCATCATCGTCCTGGTCTTCGTTCTGATCATGGTCGGGATCGTGTCGGCTTTGGATGCGCTGTTCACCGAGGGCGTGCTGAGAATCTTCGGCGGAGCCTGAGCCGCGGTCTCCGGCGGGCGGACCGCCCTGCGGACGAGTCCATCAGCCATCGACGAAAAGAGAAAGAGCACCGTGTCCGAGTCTGCACAGTCGGCCGGCGAGCCCCGCGAAGAGCGCGAGGATGAGCTGGAGAAGGCCGTAGACGTCACCGAGGAATCGCTTGGCGAGTCCGACGGGCAGGATGTCGACGCCGAAACCGACGCCGACGCCGAAAACGAGGCCGAGCAGGCCCCGGCCGGCGCCGTCGACGAGGACGGTGACGTCCTTCCCGACGTCGACCCGGTCGAGGAGTTCAAGCGGCACCTGCGGGGTCTGTTCGGCGAGTGGTACGTCATCCACTCCTACGCCGGCTACGAGAACCGCGTGAAGTCCAACATCGAGACCCGCACGCAGTCCCTCAACATGGAGGACTACATCTTCCAGGTCGAGGTGCCCACCCACCACGTGACCGAGATCAAGAGCGGCAAGCGCCAGCTGGTCAAGGAGCGGGTGCTGCCCGGCTACGTGCTGGTCCGGATGGAGCTCACCGACGAGTCCTGGTCCGCGGTGCGTAACACGCCCGGCGTGACCGGTTTTGTCGGTCTCTCCAACAAGCCGAGCCCGCTGAGCCTCGAAGAGGTCGCCAAGCTGCTCGCGCCCGAGCCGTCGGAAGAGGTCAAGAAGTCGACCGCGAAGGCCTCCGCCGCGACCGTCGACTTCGAGATCGGTGAGTCCGTCACCGTCATGGACGGCCCGTTCGCCACGCTGCCCGCCACGGTCAGCGAGATCAGCGCCGAGTCGCAGAAGCTCAAGGTGCTCGTGTCGATCTTCGGCCGCGAGACCCCGGTCGAGCTCTCGTTCAACCAGGTCTCGAAGATCTAGGCCGGTCGCGTAGACTTCGTCAGTCTGCCCCGCGGTCGCGGGGATGTTCCGTCCACCGCGCCGGTCAAGCTGCGGTTGCCGTGGTGGGCCCCGCGGTGGTGGTCCCCGCGGTCGCGGGGACTCAGGAACACCGTTCAGAGAAGAAGGACCCGGAGAGAAGCATGCCTCCTAAGAAGAAGCTCGCCGCGCTGGTCAAGGTTCAGCTCCCCGCCGGCCAGGCCACGCCCGCGCCGCCGGTCGGTACCGCCCTCGGTCCGCACGGCGTCAACATCATGGACTTCGTGAAGCAGTACAACGCTGCCACCGAGGCCCAGCGCGGCAACATCATCCCCGTTGAGATCACCATCTACGAGGACCGCACCTTCACCTTCGTCACGAAGACGCCTCCGGCGCCTGAGCTGATCAAGAAGGCCGCCGGTGTCGCGAAGGGTTCGGCCGTCCCGCAGAAGGACAAGGTCGGCAAGCTCACCAAGGAGCAGCTGCGCCAGATCGCCGAGACCAAGATGCAGGACCTCAACGCCAACGACATCGAGGCGGCCGAGAAGATCATCGCCGGCACCGCCCGGTCGATGGGCATCACGATCGCCGACTAGCGACACCCACCGTACGGACCCGGCGGCGACCTCGCGGCGATGAACGTCCACGAGATCGAACAGGGATCCAAGTAGGCGGATCAGAGCGACATCCGCCAATTTCGGAGTAAGTGGAGGGGCCGGCGCTGGCCCGTACCACGGACACTCGGATCAAAGGAGTGAGCAAGTGAAGCGCAGCAAGGGATTCCGCGCCGCAGCGGCGCAGGTCGACCGCGACACCCTGTACAGCCCGGCCCAGGCGGCCAAGCTGGCCAAGGAGACCAACGTCGCCAAGTTCGACGCCACCGTCGAGGTGGCCCTGCGGCTGGGTGTCGACCCCCGCAAGGCCGACCAGATGGTCCGCGGCACCGTCAACCTCCCGCACGGCACCGGCAAGACCGCCCGGGTCCTGGTCTTCGCGACCGGTGACCGTGCCGAGGAGGCCCGCGCCGCGGGTGCCGACATCGTCGGTGCCGACGAGCTGATCGACGAGGTCGCCAAGGGCCGCCTCGACTTCGACGCCGTCGTCGCCACCCCGGACCTCATGGGCAAGGTCGGCCGCCTGGGCCGCGTGCTCGGCCCCCGTGGCCTGATGCCGAACCCCAAGACCGGCACCGTGACCCCGGCCGTCGGCAAGGCCGTCACCGACATCAAGGGCGGCAAGATCGAGTTCCGTGTCGACCGGCACGCGAACCTGCACTTCATCATCGGCAAGGTGTCCTTCGGCGAGCGTCAGCTCATCGAGAACTACGCCGCCGCCCTCGAAGAGGTGATCCGTCTCAAGCCGTCCGCGGCCAAGGGACGCTACGTCAAGAAGGTCGTCTTCTCCACGTCCATGGGCCCTGGCATCCAGGTCGACCCCAACCAGACGCGGGCGCTGACCGCCGAGCTCGACGCCTGATACCAGACGTCTTTCGCAGCGGGCCTCAACCGAATGGCCATTCGGTTGAGGCCCTTCTTCGTTCTTCCGAAGGACGCGCCCGGCTTTCCCGGCGCGTACTGTCGTAGTCAGGATCATCGGGGGAACGAAAGGGTGAAGACGAAATGCGCCGATTGGCTCCGGCAGTGGCACTGGGAGCGGCCGCGCTCGTCGCGGTCGCGGGATGCGGTGCGCAGGGCACCGGCTCCCTCGGAAACGTCAAACTGGCCGCGGCCGACGCGGTGCAGCAGAGTGCGCAGAAGGCCGAGGGGGTCACCTCCTACTCCGCGGACCTGGTTCTCGACGCGAGCGGCGGCGGGAAGGGCGCGAGCAAGATCCAGGGCAGCATGCTCTACCAGAGCAAGCCCCAGCTGGCGACGGACATCAAGCTCGACACGGTCACCTTCGGCGGCCAGAACGTGCCCGGCGGGGCGCGGGCCATCCTGTCGGGTGAGACGGTCTACGTGAAGTCCGAGCTCCTCAACAGGTTCGCCGGCACCACCAAGCCGTGGGTCAAGGTGTCGCTCAGCGAGCTCGACGCCAAGGGGCAGGCCGGGGTCAGGCAGTTCATGGACCAGGCCCAGCAGTTCGACCTGGCCGGCACCGTCAAGCTGCTGACCGCCTCGAAGGACGTCAAGGCGGTCGGCACCGAAACGGTCGGCGGGGTCGACACCACCCACTACAGCGGCACCTTCCCGGTGGCCGAGGCCGCACAGCTGCTCGACCCGGCCAAGCGTGAGAAGCTCCAGGAGGAGTTCTCGCAGGTCAAGAATGTGAAGTTCGACCTCTGGGCCGATGCGCAGAGCCTGCCCCGCAAGGTCACTCTCGGTGGCTCGGAGCGGGATGTGACGTTCAACCTGACGGCGTTCTTCAAGGGCTTCAACGAGCCCGTCGAGATCACCGCGCCGCCCGCCGACCAGGTGGGCGACCTGCCCGAGCACCGCGGCGGAAACTGAGGTTCTCCCGAGATTCGCGCCCCCCGCCCGCACGGGCGGGGGGCGCGAGCCTTTTCCCGCCGACGGGGGCGGGACCGGTTTCCAGGACTGATTTGGCATTCGTGAACGGCAGGGCGTACGCTGTCAACGCCGAAGACCGCCGGTCGTCGTCGGGCCGCATGGCCTGATGACCTAAGGAGCCACGTCAGTGGACGGCCCGCGTAGGTGTGATGTGAGTTTTCATCTGGATTAATCTCCTTATGTGAGCCCCGTGCGCCTGCGCCGGGGCTTGTCTGCTTTTCATGGGCCCTTACCCCGGCGGCACATCTGGAAGGAGGCCCATGGCGAAGGCAGAAAAGGCAACGGCTGTCGCTGAGCTGAAGAGCAGCTTCGACGGCTCCAATGCTGCCGTTCTGACCGAATACCGCGGTCTCACCGTCGCCCAGCTCAAGCAGCTGCGCGTTTCTCTCGGTGAGAATGCGAAGTTCGCCGTGGTGAAGAACACGCTGACCAAGATCGCGGCCACTGAGGCCGGGTTCAACCAGCTCAACGACCTGCTCGCGGGTCCGTCGGCGATCGCGTTCGTCAACGGCGACGTGGTCGAGGCTGCCAAGAGTCTGCGTGACTTCGCCAAGGCCAATCCCCTCCTGGTCATCAAGGGCGGTGTCGTCGACGGCAAGTCGATGACGCCGGACGAGATCACCAAGCTTGCCGACCTCGAGTCGCGTGAGGTTCTCCTCGCGAAGCTGGCCGGTGCGCTGAAGGCGAAGCAGGGCCACGCGGCCGCCGTCTTCAACGCGCTGCCCACCAACATGGCTCAGCTGGCCGAGGCACTGCGCGCCAAGCGCGAAGGCGCCGGCGAGTAGGTCCGCGCAGGCGGTCACAGGGGATTAACGCAACCGCGGTCCCAACTTTCCCTAATAGTCAGATCCGTATGGAGGAACCATCATGGCGAAGCTCAGCACCGACGAGCTGCTCGACGCTTTCAAGGAGATGACTCTCCTTGAGCTGTCCGACTTCGTGAAGCTCTTCGAGGAGACCTTCGACGTCAAGGCCGCCGCTCCGGTCGCCGTCGCCGCCGCTGCCGCCCCCGGTGCGGCCGCTGCCGAAGAGGTCGAGGAGCAGGACGAGTTCGACGTCGTCCTCGAGGCCGCCGGCGACAAGAAGATCCAGGTCATCAAGGAGATCCGCGCCCTGACGAGCCTGGGCCTCAAGGAGGCCAAGGACCTCGTTGACGGCGCTCCCAAGTCCGTCTTCGACGGCAAGGTCAACAAGGAGCAGGCCGAGAAGGCCAAGGCCGCCCTTGAGGGTGCCGGCGCGACGGTCACCGTCAAGTAGTTCGTCTTACCGGAAAGAGCGGGTCCACCTGGTGCCGGTGGCCCGCTCTTTTTGTGTTCGCTCTGTTGGACACGATGTCTTATAACCACGGCATAACGATCGACGGAAGCTATTGGACCCTCTTCCAATTCGGACGATCGCGGCTACGGTTGATGCAGTCGCAGGTTCTGCCGGCGGAGTCTCCGGCACGCCGCGGGACGGGCACGTCCCGCGGGCTCCTGAAAGGCGGCACGTGGGCGTCGAAGTCGTGGTAGAGGGTCTGACCAAGTCGTTTGGGAAGCAGGTCATCTGGGAGGACGTCACGCTGACGCTTCCCGCCGGTGAGATCTCCGTGCTGCTCGGTCCGTCCGGCACGGGCAAATCCGTTTTCCTGAAGACCCTGGTGGGCCTGCTGAGGCCCGAACGCGGCCACATCTGGATCGACGGGCACGACCTCGCCAACTGCAGTGAGAACAAGCTCTACGAGCTCAGACGGCTGTTCGGCGTGCTGTTCCAGGACGGGGCGCTGTTCGGCTCGCTCAACCTCTACGACAACGTCGCCTTCCCGCTGCGCGAGCACACCAGGAAGAGCGAGACCGAGATCCGCCGCATCGTGATGGAGAAGATGGAGCTCGTCGGGCTGGCCGGCGCCGAAGGCAAGCTTCCCGGCGAGATCTCCGGCGGCATGCGCAAGCGTGCGGGCCTGGCCAGGGCACTGGTCCTCGATCCCGAGATCATCCTGTTCGACGAGCCCGATTCGGGCCTCGACCCGGTTCGCACGACCTATCTCAACCAGCTGATCGTGGATCTCAACGCGGAGATCGAGGCCACCTTCCTCATCGTCACCCACGACATCAACACCGCCCGTACGGTGCCCGACAGCATCGGTCTGTTGTTCCGGCGTGAGCTGATCATGTTCGGGCCGAGGGAGATGCTGCTCTCCAGCGACGAGCCGGTGGTCAGGCAGTTCCTCAACGCCCGCAGGCACGGCCCGATCGGCATGTCCGAGGAGAAGGACGTCTCCGAGCTGGAGGCCGAGGCCCAGATGGGACACGACCCCGGTGGGCTGCCGCCGATCCCGCCGCAACTGATGCCGAGCGAGAGCCGGATCCGCCGCACGCAGCGCCCGCCGGGTTCGTGGCTGGCCGCCAACGGGGTCATCCCGCCGCCCAACTCGTTCGTGGACGAGAGGGGCCGGAACTGGCTGGAGGAGTATCCCCGGCTGGTCACGGCGCACATCCACGGCGCTCGTTGACCGCGGGCGGGTAGCGGGCGTCCCGCCGTTCACCGCACGAAGCGAAACGCTGGGCGAAACGGCCCGAAGCAGGTGAGCAAAGGCTGGTATGCGGATCTGTGCGGCGGGTTATGATCCGGCGATCGGGGAGCATACCGTCCCGGTGGCGGGAAAGCCGCGCTCACCGGCTCGCGTTCCACGGACCGTGCGATGGGAGAGAACGCATGGCAGTGCACGCCGCTCGCCCCCGCCGCCCCCGTCGCACGCTCAGGATCGCAGCACCGGTGCTCGGAGTGCTGATCGCGATGCTGCTCGTCGCCGCGCTCTGGATCGGCTCCGACCTGCGCGACGCCCAGGCGGCGGCGGACGACAGACAGGCGGCGGCACGGGCGGCGGGAGCGCACGCGGTGCATCTGCTCTCCGTCGGATACCGGAGCGTCGACGCCGACATCCAGCGAATCCTCGACGGCTCCACGGGGGAGGCCAGGGCCGAGTACGTCAGAACCGCCGCGGAGCGCAGGGAGGTCACGATCAAGGACAAGATCCTCCGTGCGGGCGCGCTACGTGCCCTGGGGCTGGTCTCGTTGACAGGGGACACGGCCCAGGTGATGGTGGTGGGCGATGAGGTGATCCGGTGGGACGGGAGTAAGAACGCTCCACGGGAGCAGTTCCACCGGTGGAACATGGAAGTGACCAAGGTCGGGGGAGCCTGGCTCGTGTCCAAGGCGGAGCTGGTGCCGTGACGCGCGCCTACCGGTTGGCGGTCGGACTCATGGTCGTCGTGGCGCTCGCGCTCGCGGCGGTGGTCTGGATCATGTTCACGGATCTCAGCAGGCTGCGCGCGGACGAGAGGGCCGGACAGGAGGCGCTCGCCACGGCCCGGTCGGTCGCCTCCGACATGCTGTCCTACGACTATCGTACGATCGAACAGGATTTCGCAAGGGCGGGCGGTTACACGACCGGGGCGCTCAGCCTGCACTACCGGCAGCTGACCAGGGGCATGGCCACGCAGGCCAGGGAGCAGAGAACCGTGCAGCAGGCGACGGTGATCGGGGCGGGCGTGGAGTCGGTGGAGTCCGGCGACTCCGGCCGGGTCCAGGTGCTGCTGTTCATGAACATGAGCACCGTGAAGACTCCTCAGGGGGAGAAGGAGCCGCGCCGGCAGGTCAGCCAGAACCGGGCCAGGTTCATCATGATCAAGAAGGACTCCCGCTGGTTCGTCGCCGAGCTCTCCACACTGCTCGGAGATCCTCCGTCACCATGATCGGCGCGTCGCTTCATTCAATTGTTAGTAAAACCTTGGTTTGGGATGGGTCCGCGACTGGGTACACCTGCCATGGCAGCGTCGATCGTCAGTCGAACCATCGGCTGGCGTTCGAACCGCCGGGTGACTCAGCGTCAGCCGCACCAGGTCGGACATCGTGTTGGATCCTGTGGTGTGCGCAGGTCACCCGGTGGGAAAACTCCCAGGGTCTCGGCTATTTCCCGGCCGAAATGTGAGCTCCCGGGCTTGACGTTTCGGCTCTGACGGGCGATGCTGCGACCAACGTGGAGCTTGCAGTGAGACTGAGGTGGACAGGTGTGTGCCGTTCGGCTACACTGCCCCTTTGCGCTGCCCTTTGACGACCCGCTTCTTTTGGTGCTCTGATGCATGGTCGTCTGGCGTGCGTGTAGTCAGTCCGCCGCGAGCCCTCGGAAGGACATCTGTTGGCAGCCTCGCGCAACGCCTTCGCCGTACCCGCCGGTCCCCGTCGTGTGTCTTTCGCACGAATTCAGGAGCCGCTCGAAGTTCCTGATCTTCTCGCTCTTCAGACCGAGTCCTTCGACTGGTTGCTCGGCAACGAGAAGTGGAAGGGGCGGGTCGAGGCGGCTCGCCAGGCCGGGCGCAAGGACGTTCCGGCCCAGTCGGGCCTCGAAGAGATCTTTGAGGAGATCAGTCCCATCGAGGACTTCTCCGGAACCATGTCCCTGTCGTTCCGGGACCACCGGTTCGAGCCGCCCAAGTACTCAGTCGATGAGTGCAAAGACAAGGACATGACCTACTCCGCCCCGATGTTCGTCACGGCGGAGTTCATCAATAACACCACTGGTGAGATCAAGAGCCAGACCGTGTTCATGGGCGACTTCCCGCTCATGACCGGCAAGGGCACATTCATCATCAACGGCACCGAGCGTGTCGTCGTCTCCCAGCTGGTCCGGTCCCCGGGTGTCTACTTCGACCGCAGCGTCGACAAGACCTCGGACAAGGACCTCTACGGATGCAAGGTGATTCCCTCCCGGGGCGCCTGGCTAGAGTTCGAGATCGACAAGCGGGACAGCGTCGGTGTCCGCATCGACCGCAAGCGCAAGCAGGCCGTCACCGTCCTGCTCAAGGCGCTCGGCTGGACCAGCGAGCAGATCCTTGAGCGTTTCGGGCAGTACGAGTCCATGCGGGCGACCCTGGAGAAGGACCACACGGCCGGCCAGGACGACGCTCTGCTCGACATCTACCGCAAGCTGCGCCCGGGCGAGCCGCCGACCAAGGAGTCGGCGCAGACGCTGCTGGAGAACCTGTACTTCAACTCCAAGCGCTACGACCTCGCCAAGGTCGGCCGTTACAAGATCAACAAGAAGCTCGGGGTCGACAGCGAGATCACCCAGGGCACGCTCACCGAGGACGACATCGTCGCCACCATCGAGTACATCGTCCGGCTGCACGCCGGCGAGGTGTCGATGCCCGGCGCCAACGGTGAGATCGTCGTCGAGACCGACGACATCGACCACTTCGGCAACCGCCGGCTCCGTACGGTGGGCGAGCTCATCCAGAACCAGGTCCGCCTGGGGCTGGCCCGCATGGAGCGCGTCGTCCGCGAGCGGATGACGACCCAGGACGTCGAGGCGATCACGCCGCAGACCCTGATCAACATCCGCCCGGTCGTGGCGTCGATCAAGGAGTTCTTCGGCACCTCCCAGCTGTCGCAGTTCATGGACCAGACCAACCCCCTCGCCGGCCTGACGCACAAGCGTCGTCTGTCCGCGCTGGGCCCCGGTGGTCTCTCCCGTGAGCGGGCCGGCTTCGAGGTCCGGGACGTTCACCCCTCGCACTACGGCCGGATGTGCCCGATCGAGACGCCGGAAGGACCGAACATCGGTCTGATCGGCTCGCTGGCCTCCTTCGGCCGGGTCAACTCCTTCGGCTTCGTCGAGACCCCGTACCGCAAGGTCGTCGACGGCCGGGTCACCGACCAGGTCGAGTACCTGACCGCGGACGAGGAGGACCGGCACGTCATCGCCCAGGCGAACACGCCGATCGGCCCCGACGGAACGTTCCTCGAGTCGCGGGTGCTCGTCCGCAGGAAGGGCGGGGAGTTCGAGTCCCTGCGCGCCAACGAGGTCGACTACATGGACGTCTCGGCACGCCAGATGGTGTCCGTGGCGACCGCGATGATCCCGTTCCTGGAGCACGACGACGCCAACCGCGCGCTCATGGGCTCCAACATGCAGCGCCAGTCGGTGCCGCTGCTCAAGAGCGAGGCGCCGCTGGTCGGCACCGGCATGGAGTACCGTGCCGCGACCGACGCCGGCGACGTCATCACCGCCGATAAGGCGGGCGTGGTCGAGGAGGTCTCCGCCGACTACGTCACGGTGATGAACGACGACGGCACCCGCACGACCTACCGCGTCGCCAAGTTCAAGCGCTCCAACCAGGGCACCTGCTTCAACCAGAAGCCGATCGTCGCGGAAGGCGACCGGATCGAGGTGAACCAGGTCGTCGCGGACGGTCCCTGCACCGACAACGGCGAGATGGCCCTGGGCAAGAACCTCCTCGTGGCGTTCATGCCGTGGGAGGGTCACAACTACGAGGACGCGATCATCCTCTCCCAGCGCCTGGTGCAGGACGACGTCCTGTCCTCGATCCACATCGAGGAGCACGAGGTCGACGCCCGCGACACCAAGCTGGGCCCCGAGGAGATCACCCGGGACATCCCGAACGTCTCCGAGGAGGTCCTGGCCGACCTCGACGAGCGCGGCATCATCCGCATCGGCGCCGAGGTCGTCCCCGGCGACATCCTCGTCGGCAAGGTCACGCCCAAGGGTGAGACCGAGCTGACCCCCGAGGAGCGCCTGCTCCGCGCGATCTTCGGTGAGAAGGCCCGCGAGGTCCGTGACACCTCCCTGAAGGTGCCGCACGGCGAGCAGGGCAAGGTCATCGGCGTTCGCGTGTTCAGCCGCGAGGAGGGCGACGAGCTCCCCCCCGGCGTCAACGAGCTGGTCCGCGTCTACGTGGCCCAGAAGCGTAAGATCACCGACGGTGACAAGCTGGCCGGCCGTCATGGCAACAAGGGTGTCATCTCCAAGATCCTTCCGGTCGAGGACATGCCGTTCCTTGAGGACGGCACGGCGGTCGACATCATCCTCAACCCGCTGGGCGTGCCCGGCCGAATGAACGTCGGCCAGGTCCTGGAGACCCACCTGGGATGGATCGCGGCCAGAGGCTGGGATATCTCGGGCATCGAGGAGGCATGGGCCGAGCGGCTGCGTGACAAGGGCTTCGCAGAGGTCGACCCGCGCACCAACATGGCCACGCCGGTGTTCGACGGTGCCAACGAGGAAGAGATCATCGGCCTGCTCGACAACACCCTGGTCAACAGGGACGGCGGGCGCATGGTCGGCGCGAACGGAAAGGCCCAGCTGTTCGACGGCCGTTCCGGCGAGCCGTTCCCGCACCCGATCTCCGTCGGCTACATCTACATCCTGAAGCTGCTCCACCTGGTCGACGACAAGATCCACGCTCGTTCGACCGGCCCGTACTCCATGATCACCCAGCAGCCGCTCGGTGGTAAGGCCCAGTTCGGTGGCCAGCGCTTCGGTGAGATGGAGGTCTGGGCTCTGGAGGCGTACGGCGCCGCCTACGCGCTCCAGGAACTGCTCACCATCAAGTCCGACGACGTCCTCGGCCGGGTGAAGGTCTACGAGGCGATCGTCAAGGGCGAGAACATCCCCGAGCCGGGCATCCCGGAGTCGTTCAAGGTCCTCATCAAGGAAATGCAGTCGCTGTGCCTGAACGTCGAGGTGCTCTCCAGCGACGGCATGTCCATCGAGATGCGCGACACCGACGAAGACGTCTTCCGCGCCGCGGAAGAACTCGGCATCGACCTGTCCCGGCGTGAGCCGAGCAGCGTCGAAGAGGTCTGATCTAGAAGCTGAGGAGGGGATTACAAGTGCTCGACGTCAACTTCTTCGACGAGCTTCGGATCGGCCTCGCGACCGCCGACGACATCCGCCAGTGGTCGCACGGCGAGGTGAAGAAGCCCGAAACCATCAACTACCGGACGCTCAAGCCCGAGAAGGACGGACTCTTCTGCGAGAAGATCTTCGGTCCGACCCGCGACTGGGAGTGCTACTGCGGTAAGTACAAGCGCGTCCGCTTCAAGGGCATCATCTGTGAGCGCTGTGGCGTCGAGGTGACCCGCGCCAAGGTGCGTCGTGAGCGGATGGGCCACATCGAGCTGGCCGCGCCCGTCACGCACATCTGGTACTTCAAGGGTGTCCCATCCCGTCTGGGATACCTGCTCGACCTGGCCCCGAAGGACCTCGAGAAGGTCATCTACTTCGCGGCCTACATGATCACGCACGTCGACAAGGAAATGCGCGAGCGTGACCTGCCGTCGCTGGAGGCGAAGATCTCCGTCGAGCGGCAGCACGTCGAGCAGCGCCGTGACGCCGACATCGAGGCTCGCCAGCGCAAGCTGGAGACCGACCTGGCCGAGCTTGAGGCCGCCGGCGCCAAGGGCGACCAGCGCCGCAAGGTGCGTGAGGGCGCCGAGCGTGAGATGCGGCAGCTGCGTGACCGGGCCCAGCGCGAGCTGGACCGGCTGGACGAGGTCTGGAGCCGCTTCAAGAACCTCAAGGTCCAGGACCTTGAGGGCGACGAGCTGCTCTACCGCGAGATGCGCGACCGCTTCGGCCGTTACTTCCGCGGTGGCATGGGCGCCCAGGCCATCCAGGAGCGTCTGACCAACTTCGACCTCGCCCTTGAGGCCGAGAACCTGCGCGAGACGATCCGCAGCGGCAAGGGCCAGAAGAAGGCCCGCGCGCTCAAGCGTCTCAAGGTCGTGTCGGCGTTCCTGAACACCCGCAACTCGCCCAACGGGATGGTCCTCGACTGCATCCCGGTCATCCCGCCGGACCTGCGCCCCATGGTGCAGCTCGACGGTGGCCGGTTCGCCACCTCGGACCTGAACGACCTGTACCGCCGTGTGATCAACCGGAACAACCGCCTCAAGCGGCTTCTCGACCTCGGTGCCCCCGAGATCATCGTGAACAACGAGAAGCGGATGCTCCAGGAGGCCGTCGACGCGCTGTTCGACAACGGCCGCCGCGGCCGCCCGGTCACCGGTCCGGGCAACCGCCCCCTGAAGTCCCTCAGCGACATGCTGAAGGGCAAGCAGGGCCGGTTCCGCCAGAACCTGCTGGGCAAGCGAGTCGACTACTCCGGCCGTTCGGTCATCGTCGTCGGCCCGCAGCTGAAGCTGCACCAGTGCGGTCTGCCCAAGCAGATGGCGCTGGAGCTCTTCAAGCCGTTCGTGATGAAGCGCCTGGTCGACCTGAACCACGCGCAGAACATCAAGTCGGCCAAGCGGATGGTCGAGCGTGCTCGCCCGGTCGTGTGGGACGTCCTCGAAGAGGTCATCACCGAGCACCCCGTGCTGCTCAACCGCGCGCCGACCCTGCACCGCCTGGGCATCCAGGCCTTCGAGCCGCAGCTGGTCGAGGGCAAGGCCATCCAGATCCACCCGCTCGTCTGCACCGCGTTCAACGCGGACTTCGACGGCGACCAGATGGCCGTGCACCTGCCGCTGTCCGCCGAGGCGCAGGCCGAGGCCCGCATCCTGATGCTGTCGACGAACAACATCCTGAAGCCGGCCGACGGCAAGCCCGTGACCATGCCCACCCAGGACATGATCATCGGTCTCTACTCGTTGACCACGATCAAGGACGAGGACGAGAACGGCGTCGGCCAGGGACGGGTCTTCGGCTCGGTGTCGGAGGCGCTGATGGCCTTCGACCGCCGGGAGCTCGACATCCAGTCGCCGATCCAGATCCGGATGCGGGGAGACGTCCCGCCGCCCCGCGGCTGGGCGGGCCCCGAGGGCTGGGAGGCCGGTGACAGCTACCGCCTGGAGACCACTCTGGGCCGCTGCCTGTTCAACCAGACCCTGCCGGCGAACTACCCGTACGTGAACTCGCAGGTCGGCAAGAAGCAGCTGTCGGTCATCGTCAACGAGCTCGCCGAGAAGTACCCCAAGGTCGAGGTCGCGGCCGCGCTCGACGCCCTCAAGGACGCCGGCTTCTACTGGGCGACCAGGGCCGGTGTGACGATCTCCATCGAGGACGTCATCGCGCCGCCGAACAAGTCCGAGATCATGGAGACGTACGAGCGCCGGGCCGACAAGGTCCAGCGCGAGTACGAGCGTGGTCTGATCACGGACGAGGAGCGTCGTCAGGAGCTCATCGAGATCTGGACGCACGCGACCAGCGACGTGACCGACGACATGCAGAAGGCGTTCCCGAAGACCAACCCGGTCTGGATGATGGTCCAGTCGGGCGCCCGAGGAAACCTGATGCAGGTCCGGCAGATCTCCGGCATCCGTGGTCTGGTGTCCAATACCAAGGGTGAGACGATCCCGCGCCCGATCAAGGCCTCGTTCCGCGAGGGTCTGTCGGTGCTGGAGTACTTCATCTCCACCCACGGCCAGCGGAAGGGTCTGGCGGACACCGCGCTGCGGACCGCCGACTCGGGGTACCTGACCCGTCGTCTGGTGGACGTCGCGCAGGACGTCATCGTCCGTGAGATCGACTGCGGCACCGACCGCGCCGTCCCGCTGCACGTCGCCGACCGCGACGCCCAGGGCAACCTGGTCAAGGCGGAGAACGCCGAGAGCAACGTGCACGGCCGCATCCTCGCCGAGGACGTGGAGGTGGACGGCAAGATCATCGCGCCGGTGGGCGTCGACATCAACGACATCCACGTCACCGCCCTGGTCGAGGCCGGAGTGGAGACCGTCAGGACCCGCAGCGCCCTCGTCTGCGAGGCCAAGATCGGTGTCTGCGCCACCTGCTACGGCCGCTCGCTCGCGACCGGCAAGCTCGTGGACGTCGGCGAGGCGGTCGGCATCATCGCCGCCCAGTCGATCGGTGAGCCCGGCACCCAGCTGACGATGCGGACCTTCCACACCGGTGGTGTGGCGGGCGCCGACATCACCCACGGTCTGCCCCGTGTCCAGGAGCTTTTCGAGGCGCGCGTGCCCAAGGGCGTCGCCCCGATCAGCGAGGCCGAGGGCCGGGTCCGCGTCGACGAGACCGACAAGACCCGGAAGATCGTGATCATCCCGGACGACGGTTCCGAGGAGGTCGCCTACCCGGTCTCGATGCGGTCGCGCATGCTGGTCTCCGACGGGCAGCGGGTCAAGGTCGGCCAGCAGCTGATCGCCGGTGCCGTCAACCCCAACGAGGTGCTGCGCATCCTCGGCCCCCGGGCCGTGCAGCTGCACCTCGTGGCGGAGGTCCAGCAGGTCTACCGCTCGCAGGGTGTGTCGATCCACGACAAGCACATCGAGATCATCGTGCGGCAGATGCTCAAGCGCGTGAACGTGCTGGAGTCCGGCGACGCCGACATGCTGCCCGGTGAGCTCGTCGAGCGGCCGCGCTTCGAGCGGATCAACCGCGAGTGCGTGGCGGAGGGCGGCACGCCGGCCTCCGGGCGTCCGGTGCTGATGGGTATCACCAAGGCCTCGCTCGCCACCGAGTCCTGGCTGTCCGCGGCGTCCTTCCAGGAGACGACCCGAGTGCTCACCGACGCGGCGATCCACGCCAAGTCGGACTCGCTGCTCGGCCTCAAGGAGAACGTCATCATCGGAAAGCTCATCCCGGCCGGTACCGGCATGCCGCAGTACCGCAACATCCGGGTCGAGCCCACCGAGGAGGCCAAGGCCGCGATGTACACGGTCGGCGGCTACGACGGCTCCGCGGCGGACTACACCTTCGGTTCGGGCTCCGGTGAGGCCGTGCCGCTGGAGGAGTACGACTTCGGTCAGTACAACCGCTAAGTGATCGCAGGCGGCGCCCGGTCCCCGGCAGGGGGGCCGGGCGCCGCTGCCTTTCCACCGTGTTCACGTCCGTGACGGGTGGGTGTGGCCCTTTCTTGACCGGAATGTTGCGGCGAAAGCCGTACGTTAATGGGGAGAACGGCCGGAGAAGTGCTCTGCGACGGGTAAACTCGACGTGGACCCAGAAGCGGTCGGTCGGAAACCGGTCGTGGGAGTCATGACACGAATGCGGGCGCCCACAGCGGCGCCCTGCGGGTGCGGCCGTTTTGACGTGTTGCGCTCGGCTGGGTAGTCTTGCCCTTCGTGCTCATGTCTTCATGGGCCCTCATGCGTGTGCGTCGACAGGTTCCCGGTGGGGAGTCGGCAGGGGCGCCGCATGGCCTCCTCCACCGGACCGGCCTTGACCGGGTTGTGGCGTGACAAGTGCGCGACACGCCCGACCGCGTGGGTCGGAGGGGATGAAAGAACCGCAGGTCATGACACCGGCAGTACCTGCAAAATGCACGACATTCGATTAACCGGCTAGCACGAACGGAGACGCGGTGCCCACGATTCAGCAGCTGGTCCGCAAGGGCCGCCAGGACAAGGTCACCAAGACCAAGACCCCGGCGCTCAAGGCCAGCCCTCAGCGACGCGGCACCTGCATGCGCGTTTACACCACGACCCCCAAGAAGCCGAACTCCGCGCTCCGCAAGGTCGCGCGTGTCCGGCTCACCAACGGTATCGAGGTCACGGCCTACATCCCCGGTGTCGGTCACAACCTTCAGGAGCACTCCATCGTGCTCGTCCGCGGTGGTCGTGTGAAGGACCTGCCGGGTGTTCGCTACAAGATCATCCGCGGTTCGCTCGACACCCAGGGTGTCCGTAACCGCAAGCAGGCCCGTAGCCGTTACGGCGCGAAGAAGGAGAAGTAAGAATGCCTCGCAAGGGTTCTCCTGGCCGTCGTCAGCTCATGGCTGACCCGGTTCACAACTCGCCCCTGGTCACCGCGCTTATCAACAAGGTGCTCCTGGACGGCAAGCGGTCCATCGCTCAGTCCATCGTGTACGGCGCTCTCGAAGGCGCCAAGGAGAAGACCGGCAACGACCCGGTCGTCACCCTGAAGCGCGCGCTGGACAACGTCAAGCCCACCCTTGAGGTCCGCAGCCGCCGTGTCGGTGGCGCGACCTACCAGGTCCCGGTCGAGGTGCGCGCCGCGCGTAGCACCACCCTGGCCCTGCGCTGGCTGGTGCAGTACTCCCGGGCCCGCCGCGAGAAGACCATGACCGAGCGCCTCATGAACGAACTGCTCGATGCCAGCAACGGCCTCGGCGCAAGCGTCAAGAAGCGTGAGGACACCCACAAGATGGCCGAGTCCAACAAGGCCTTCGCCCACTACCGCTGGTAACAGCGGCTTCGACGAGACGACGAGGACGCGAGAGAAGTGGCCACCACGACCGCTCTTGACCTGGCCAAGGTCCGCAACATCGGGATCATGGCTCACATCGACGCGGGCAAGACCACGACGACTGAGCGCATCCTGTTCTACACCGGTATCAACTACAAGATCGGTGAGGTCCACGAGGGCGCAGCCACGATGGACTGGATGGAGCAGGAGCAGGAGCGTGGTATCACCATCACCTCCGCTGCTACGACCTGCGAGTGGCTCGGCCACACGATCAACATCATCGACACGCCGGGTCACGTGGACTTCACGATCGAGGTGGAGCGCTCGCTCCGCGTCCTCGACGGTGCCGTCGCCGTGTTTGACGGCGTTGCAGGCGTCGAGCCCCAGTCCGAAACGGTGTGGCGTCAGGCCGACCGTTACGAAGTTCCCAGGATCTGCTTCGTCAACAAGCTGGACCGGGTCGGCGCGGAGTTCCACCGCTGCGTCGACATGATGATCAGCCGCCTGAACGCGACCCCCGCGGTTCTTCAGCTTCCCTGGGGCGTCGAGGCCGACTTCAAGGGCGTCATCGACCTGGTCAGGATGAAGGGTCTGCTCTGGAGCGCCGAGGCGGCCAAGGGCGAGATGTACGAGACCGTCGACATCCCGGCCGAGCACGCCGAGGCCGCTCGCGAGTGGCGTGACAAGCTGGTCGAGACGGTCGCCGAGAACGACGACGAGCTGATGGAGCTCTTCCTGGAGGGCGTCGAGCCCACCGAGGAGCAGCTGGTCGCGGCCATCCGCCGCGCGACGCTGAGCAGCGCCATCAACCCGGTCCTGACCGGCACCGCGTTCAAGAACAAGGGCATTCAGCCCCTGCTCGACGCGATCGTCGCCTACCTTCCCGCTCCGACCGACATCCCGGCCTTCAAGGGCCACGCGGTCGGTAAGGAAGACGAGGTCATCGAGCGCCACGCGGATGTGAACGAGCCGTTCTCCGCGCTGGCATTCAAGATCATGAGCGACCAGCACCTGGGCCGTCTCACCTACATCCGCATCTACTCGGGCACGCTCGAGACCGGCACCGCCGTGGTCAACGCGGTGAAGGGCCGTAAGGAGCGGATCGGCAAGATCTACCAGATGCACGCCAACAAGCGCGAAGAGCGCGGGTCGGCCGTCGCCGGTCAGATCGTCGCCGTCATGGGCCTGAAGGACACCACCACCGGTGACACCCTGGCCGACCCGGCTCACCCCGTGGTCCTGGAGTCGATGAACTTCCCGGCGCCGGTCATCAGCGTCGCCATCGAGCCCAAGACCAAGGGCGACCAGGAGAAGCTGGGCACCGCGATCCAGCGTCTGGCCGAGGAGGACCCGTCCTTCCAGGTCCGTCGTGACGACGAGACCGGGCAGACGGTCATCTGGGGTATGGGCGAGCTCCACCTGGAGATCCTCGTCGACCGGATGCGCCGCGAGTTCAAGGTCGAGGCCAACATCGGCCGGCCTCAGGTGGCCTACCGGGAGACCATCCGCCGCAAGGTGGAGAAGGTCGACTACGTCCACAAGAAGCAGACCGGTGGTTCCGGCCAGTTCGCCAAGGTCATCATTGACATTGAGCCGCTGGGCGAGGGCAACGACGGTTACGAGTTCGCGAACAAGGTCTCCGGTGGCCGCATCCCGAGGGAGTACATCCCCTCGGTCGACGCGGGTGCCCAGGAGGCGGCCGAGTTCGGTGTTCTCGCCGGCTACCCCATGGTCGGGGTCAAGGTCACCCTGCAGGACGGCGCCTACCACGAGGTGGACTCGTCCGAAATGGCCTTCAAGATCGCCGGCTCGATGGCCTTCAAGGAGGCCGCGCGCAAGGCGGACGCCGTAATCCTGGAGCCGATGATGGCCGTCGAGGTCACCACGCCCGAGGACTACATGGGTGACGTCATCGGTGACCTCAACGGTCGCCGCGGGCAGATCCAGGCGATGGACGAGCGCTCCGGCGCCCGGATCGTCAAGGCGCTCGTGCCGCTCTCTGAGATGTTCGGCTACGTGGGAGACCTCCGTAGCAAGACGCAGGGACGCGCGAGCTACAGCATGCAGTTCGACTCCTACGCGGAAGTGCCCGCGCACATCGCCAAGGAGATCGTCGCGAAGGTGCGGGGCGAGTAAGTCCAGCACCCACTTCGGTTACGGGTAGCGAGGAGATCGCCGTCCCGCCACCGGAGGGGTGCAGGGCAAGCAAGTCCAGCACTCACTTTGGTTACGGGAGGCGAGGAGATCGCCGTCCCGCCACCGGAGGGGTGCAGGGCAAGCAAGTCCAGCACTCACTTTGGTTACGGGAGGCGAGGAGACTCGCCCCCGTTGCCGGGGGTGCGGGGCGAGAGCTTTCTCGCGGGCCGGTTCCGAGAGGGATCGGCCTCCCCAAACCCGAATATGAAGACGCAAGTCACGTCAGAATCTCTAAGGAGAGAGCAGTGGCCAAGGCCAAGTTCGAGCGGACCAAGCCGCACGTAAACATCGGCACCATTGGGCACATCGACCACGGCAAGACCACTCTGACCGCGGCGATCACCAAGGTGCTCCACGAGCGTTTCCCGAACCTCAACGAGGCGACCCCGTTCGACAAGATCGACAAGGCGCCCGAGGAGAAGGCTCGTGGTATCACGATCTCCATCGCGCACGTCGAGTACCAGACCGAGAAGCGCCACTACGCCCACGTGGACTGCCCCGGTCACGCGGACTACGTGAAGAACATGATCACCGGTGCGGCTCAGATGGACGGTGCGATCCTCGTGGTCGCCGCCACCGACGGCCCGATGCCGCAGACGAAGGAGCACGTCCTCCTGGCCCGCCAGGTCGGCGTCCCCTACATCGTCGTGGCCCTCAACAAGTCCGACATGGTGGACGACGAGGAGATCCTGGAGCTCGTCGAGCTCGAGGTCCGTGAGCTTCTCTCGGCCCAGGAGTTCCCCGGCGACGACCTGCCGGTCGTCCGCGTCTCGGCGCTGAAGGCGCTTGAGGGCGACGCCAAGTGGGGCGACTCGATCATCGAGCTCATGACCGCGGTGGACGAGAACGTCCCCGAGCCGGTCCGTGAGACCGACAAGCCGTTCCTGATGCCGGTCGAGGACGTCTTCTCGATCACCGGTCGCGGCACGGTCGTCACCGGCCGTATCGAGCGTGGCATCGTCAAGGTCAGCGAGACCGTCGACATCATCGGCATCAAGGAGACCAAGACCACCACCACGGTCACCGGTGTCGAGATGTTCCGCAAGCTCCTCGACGAGGGCCAGGCGGGTGACAACGTCGGTCTGCTCCTGCGCGGCATCAAGCGCGAGGACGTCGAGCGCGGCCAGTGCATCATCAAGCCGGGCACGACCACCCCGCACACCGAGTTCGAGGCCCAGGTCTACATCCTGAGCAAGGACGAGGGCGGCCGCCACACGCCGTTCTTCAACAACTACCGCCCGCAGTTCTACTTCCGTACGACTGACGTGACCGGTGTGGTGAACCTCCCCGAGGGCACCGAGATGGTCATGCCGGGCGACAACACCGAGATGAGCGTCGCGCTCATCCAGCCCATCGCGATGGAGGACGGTCTCAAGTTCGCCATCCGTGAGGGTGGCCGCACCGTCGGTGCGGGTCGAGTGACCAAGATCATCAAGTAGTACGATCGCGGAGTGGCGGTCGGCCCTCAACGCAGGGCCGGCCGCTTCCCCACGAGGGGCCCGCGCCGCAGGGCGCGAACCCTGGCAGGGACCCCACGAACCGTGATCTCGCAGTTGGTTCGGCCGAACGATGACCGAAGTAACTGCCAGATCACGGAAGAAAGCGCGGACTCACAGCGTCTGCTACGTGGGGCGTGTGCGGAGGGCGTCGCCTGAAGGGCGAAGCAGGCTCCGCGCAACATGGAGGGGACGTCCGAGACGGACCCGGCCATGACACAGCGGCAACAGGCCGCACGTAACTTTTTCAGACGACAGTGAAGGACACCGAGGCCATTATGGCGGGACAGAAGATCCGCATTCGGCTCAAGGCCTATGACCACGAGGTCATCGACGTCTCGGCCAAGAAGATCGTCGAGACGGTGACAAGGACTGGCGCCAAGGTCGCGGGCCCGGTGCCGCTGCCGACCGAGAAGAACGTGTACTGCGTCATCCGCTCGCCGCACAAGTACAAGGACAGTCGCGAGCACTTTGAGATGCGCACGCACAAGCGGCTGATTGACATCATCGACCCGACGCCGAAGACGGTCGACTCGCTCATGCGACTCGACCTTCCCGCCGGCGTTGACATCTCGATCAAGCTCTGAGGGAACGCACTGACATGGCTAAGCAGATCAAGGGCGTCCTGGGCAAGAAGCTCGGCATGACCCAGGTCTTCGACGCGGACAACCGGATGGTCCCGGTGACCGTCGTCGAGGCTGGTCCGTGCGTCGTGACCCGCGTCCGCACCGCTGAGAAGGACGGCTACACCGCCATCCAGCTGGGCTTCGGGCAGGTCGACCCGCGGAAGGTCAACAAGCCGCTCGGCGACTACCTGCGCAAGCACGACATCACCCCGCGCCGTTACTTCGCGGAGATCCGCACTGACGACGTGAGCGAGTACACCCTGGGCCAGGAGCTCTCGGCCGACACCTTCGAGGCCGGCCAGTACGTCGACGTGACGGGCAAGAGCAAGGGCAAGGGTTACGCGGGTGTCATGAAGCGGCACGGCTTCAAGGGCCTGGGCGCCTCGCACGGTACGCAGCGCAAGCACCGCTCGCCGGGTTCCATCGGTGGCTGCGCCACCCCGGGCCGCGTCTTCAAGGGCGTGCGCATGGCCGGCCGGATGGGCAACGCCCGCACGACCATCCAGAGCCTCAAGGTCCACGCCGTGGACGCCGAGAAGGGCCTCATCCTGATCAAGGGTGCGATCCCCGGCGCCAACGGCAGCCTGGTTCTGGTCCGCACCGCTGCCAAGAAGGGGGCTGCCAAGTGAGCACCATTGACGTCCTCGACGCGAGCGGCGACAAGGCCGGGACCGTCGATCTGCCGGAGGACATCTTCGGCACCAAGGTCAACATCCCGCTGATCCACCAGGTCGTCGTGGCCCAGCTCGCCGCTCGCCGGCAGGGCACCCACAAGGCCAAGACCCGCGGTGAGGTCAGTGGTGGCGGCAAGAAGCCGTACCGCCAGAAGGGTACGGGCCGCGCCCGCCAGGGTTCGACCCGCGCTCCGCAGTTCACCGGCGGCGGCACCGTCCACGGTCCGGTTCCGCGGGACTACTCGCAGAAGACTCCCAAGAAGATGAAGGCCGCCGCCCTGCGCGGGGCCCTGTCCGACAGGGCGACCGGGGGCCGCGTTCACGTGGTCAGCGGTCTGGTCGCGGGGGAGACCCCGAAGACCAAGGCGGCTCTCGAGTCGCTTCGCAAGATCACCGAGGCGCGTAGCGTCCTGGTCGTCGTCGACGAGGGTGACGAGCTCAGCTGGCTGAGCCTGCGCAACGCTCCCGAGGTCCACCTGCTGGACGCCGGGCAGCTCAACACCTACGACGTGCTCTGCCACGACGACGTCGTTTTCACTCAGGCGGCGTACGACCAGGTCGTCGCGCGTCTGAGCAAGAGCGGGAAGGAAGACGCCTGATGGAGAAGATCGCCGACCCGCGCGACATCATCATCAAGCCGGTTGTCTCCGAGAAGAGCTACGGCCTGATCGACGAGCACAACAAGTACACGTTCCTGGTGCGGAAGACGGCCAACAAGACGCAGGTCAAGATCGCTGTTGAGAAGATCTTCGGCGTCAAGGTGGCCAGCGTCAACACCATCAACCGCCAGGGCAAGCGTAAGCGGACCAGATTCGGCTACGGCCAGCGTCCGGCTACCAAGCGAGCGATCGTCAGCCTGGTCGAAGGCGACCGGATTGACATCTTCGGCCAGATCGGCTGACGCGCTCGCTCAGTAAGTACAGGGAGAAAGCCCCTCACCACCAGGTGAGGGGCGTTCGACCGGATTAACCGACGAAGGATGAACGAAAAAGATGGGCATCCGTAAACTCAAGCCGACGACCCCGGGTCGCCGCGGCGCCAGCGTCTCGGACTTTGCCGAGATCACGCGCAGCACGCCCGAGAAGTCGCTGCTTGCACCCCTGCACAGCAAGGGTGGCCGTAACGTCCACGGCCGTGTCACCACCCGTCACCAGGGCGGTGGCCACAAGCGCGCCTACCGGATCATCGATTTCCGGCGTCACGACAAGGACGGGATTCCGGCCAAGGTCGCTCACATCGAGTACGACCCGAACCGCACCTCCCGGATCGCGCTGCTGCACTACGCCGACGGGGAGAAGCGCTACATCCTCTGCCCGACCGGCCTCAAGCAGGGCGACAAGATCGAGAACGGCCCCACGGCCGACATCAAGCCGGGCAACTGCCTCCCGCTGCGCAACATCCCGACCGGTACCTTCATCCACGCGGTGGAGCTCCGTCCGGGTGGTGGCGCCAAGCTGGGCCGGTCCGCCGGCGCGCAGATTCAGCTCCTCGCCAAGGAGGGCCAGTACGCCACGCTGCGTATGCCCTCCGGTGAGATGCGCCAGGTCGACGTTCGCTGCCGGGCCTCCATCGGCCAGGTCGGCAACGCCGAGCAGGCCAACATCAACTGGGGTAAGGCCGGACGTATGCGGTGGAAGGGCAAGCGCCCCACCGTCCGCGGCGTCGCGATGAACCCGGTCGACCACCCGCACGGTGGTGGTGAGGGTAAGACCTCCGGCGGTCGTCACCCCGTCAACCCCAAGGGCAAGCCCGAGGGTCGTACTCGTGCGGCGAACAAGGCCAGCGACCGGCTGATCATCCGCCGTCGTACCAAGCGGAAGAAGCGGTAGGAGCAGCCAAAATGCCACGTAGCCTCAAGAAGGGTCCCTTCGTGGACGACCACCTTCAGAAGAAGGTGGATGCCCAGAACGAGAAGGGCACCAAGAACGTCATCAAGACGTGGTCGCGGCGCTCCATGATCGTGCCCGACATGCTCGGCCACACGATCGCCGTTCACGACGGCCGCAAGCACGTCCCGGTGTTCGTCACCGAGTCGATGATCGGCCACAAGCTGGGTGAGTTCGCGCCGACGCGGACCTTCCGCAGCCATGTCAAGGAAGACCGCCGCAGCCGGCGATAAGCGCCTCAGGAAGAGGACGTCGAGCCGGGAACGATCGGAAGCGATCGTCACAGAGTGAGACGGACTCGACCAAAACGAAGGGTAAGAGGAGTAAGCGATGGAAGCCAGGGCTCAGGCGCGGTTCGCGCGCCACACGCCCATGAAGGCCCGCCGTGTGGTGGACCTCATTCGCGGGCTGCCCGCTTCGGAGGCGCAGGCCGTGCTGCAGTTCGCTCCCCAGTCGGCGAGCGAGACCGTGTACAAGGTGCTGTCGAGCGCCATTGCCAACGCGGAGCACAACTTCAAGCTCGACCGTGACACGCTCTTCGTGAGCCGTGCCTGGGTCGACGAGGGCCCGACGCTGAAGCGGTTTCGTCCCCGTGCTCAGGGTCGTGCCTATCGGATCAACAAGCGGACCAGCCACATCACCGTGATCGTGGAGTCCCGCGAGCCGAAGGGGAGGACCCGCTAGTGGGTCAGAAGGTTAACCCGCACGGGTTCCGCCTCGGCGTCACGACCGACTTCAAGAGCCGGTGGTATGCCGACAAGCTCTACAAGTCGTACGTTGCCGAGGATGTGGCGATCCGCCGCATGCTCAAGAAGGGCATGGAGCGGGCCGGCATCTCCAAGGTGGAGATCGAGCGGACCACCGACCGGGTTCAGGTCGACATTCACACCGCCCGTCCGGGCATCGTCATCGGCCGCCGCGGCGCCGAGGCGGACCGGATTCGCGGTGACCTCGAGAAGCTGACCAAGAAGCAGGTCCAGCTGAACATCCTTGAGGTCAAGAACCCTGAGATCGACGCTCAGCTCGTCGCCCAGGGTGTGGCCGAGCAGCTGTCCAGCCGTGTCTCGTTCCGCCGTGCCATGCGCAAGGCGATGCAGTCGGCGATGAAGAGCGGCGCCAAGGGCATCCGGGTGCAGTGCTCCGGTCGTCTCGGCGGCGCTGAGATGTCCCGTTCGGAGTTCTACCGCGAGGGCCGCGTGCCCCTGCACACCCTCCGCGCGGACATCGACTACGGCCTGTACGAGGCCCGTACCACCTTCGGCCGTATCGGCGTGAAGGTGTGGATCTACAAGGGTGAGGCTCCGACCAGCCGCGCCGAGCGCGAGGCGGCTGCCGCCGGTGCTCGTGCGGGCCAGCGTCGTGACCGCGACGACCGTCGTGGCCCCGGTGCCGGTGGCGGCGACCGTCCCCGTCGTGGTGCCGGTGGCGCCCGTCGTGGTGCCGGTGCCGGCCGTGGCGACCGCGCCCCCAGGAACGAGGCGGCCTCCCAGGCTGCCCCCGAGACCGGCCCGGCTGCGCAGCCGGGTGCTGAAGGGAGCTGACCATGCTGATCCCGCGCAGGGTCAAGCACCGTAAGCAGCACCGGCCCGACCGTCACGGCGCTGCCAAGGGCGGCACCAGGGTCGTGTTCGGCGAGTTCGGCATTCAGGCGATTGAGCACTCCTACGTGACCAACCGTCAGATCGAGTCGGCTCGTATCGCGATGACCCGTCACATCAAGCGTGGTGGAAAGGTCTGGATCAACATCTATCCGGACCGTCCTCTCACCAAGAAGCCCGCCGAGACCCGCATGGGTTCCGGTAAGGGTTCGCCGGAGTGGTGGATCGCCAACGTCAAGCCCGGTCGCATCATGTTCGAGCTGTCGGGTGTCGCCGAGCCGGTGGCTCGCGAAGCCCTGCGTCGTGCGATGCACAAGCTGCCGATGAAGTGCCGGTTCGTCAAGCGTGAAGTGGGTGAGGCGTGATGGCTAAGGGCCTGACCGCCGGTGAGCTGCGGGTGGAAGACCAGGACACCCTGGTCACGAAGCTGAAGGAAGCCAAGGAGGAGCTGTTCAACCTCCGCTTCCAGGCTGCGACCGGCCAGTTGGAGAGCCACGGGCGGCTGCGTGCCGTTCGCCGCGAGATCGCCCGTATCTACACGGTGATGCGCGAGCGGGAGCTCGGAATCGTCACGGTAGAGAAGGAGTCGATTGATGGCTGAGGCCACGGAAACCACGACCGAGACGCGGAACTACCGCAAGACCCGTGAGGGTCTGGTCGTCAGCGACAAGATGGACAAGACTGTCGTGGTCGCTGTCGAGGACCGCGTCAAGCACCCCCTGTACGGCAAGGTCATCCGCAGGACGACCAAGTACAAGGCGCACGACGAGGCCAACAGCTGTGGTGTCGGCGACCGAGTCCTCCTGATGGAGACCCGGCCGCTCTCCGCCAGCAAGCGCTGGCGGGTCATCGAGATCCTCGAGAAGGCCAAGTAAGTCAACGCGCCTCGTGGGGGGTGACACCGTCACCCCCCATGACGGCGTCCAAGGGGGCGAAGCGATCTTCGTCCCGCCTGCGTCGGCGGTCCGCCAAGGACTGTCGCCGGGGGAAAAAGACCCAGCAGGTTCCGCAAGGCTCACCCACGGGTGAGAACCAGCGAGACAAACAGGAGTACAAGTGATCCAGCAGGAGTCGCGGCTCAAGGTCGCCGACAACACCGGTGCGAAGGAAGTCCTTTGCATCCGTGTGCTCGGTGGCTCGGGCCGGCGCTACGCGGGAATCGGCGACATCATCGTCGCCACTGTCAAGGACGCCATTCCCGGCGGCACCGTGAAGAAGGGCGATGTGGTCAAGGCCGTCATCGTCCGCACTGTCAAGGAGCGCCGCCGGCCCGACGGCTCCTACATCCGCTTCGACGAGAACGCCGCCGTCATCATCAAGGACAGCGGTGACCCCCGGGGCACCCGCATCTTCGGTCCCGTCGGACGTGAGCTGCGTGACAAGAAGTTCATGCGGATCATCTCGCTCGCGCCGGAGGTGTTGTAATGCCGAAGCTGCATGTGAAGAAGGGTGACCTCGTACTGGTCATCGCCGGCAAGGACAAGGGTGCCAAGGGCCGCGTGATCGCCGCCCACCCGCGCGACGAGCGCGTGGTGGTCGAGGGCGTCAACATGGTCAAGAAGCACTCCAAGGAGACCAACCAGGGTCCGCGTGGCGCCAAGACCGGCGGCGTGCAGACCATGGAGGCTCCCATCCACGTGAGCAACGTCAAGAAGCTCAAGGATGACGACAAGCCCGCCAAGAAGGAGTCGGCCAAGGCTGCTTCCGAGGAGACGGGTGAGGACAACTGATGACCGCGAACACTGAAGAGCGGACCCTCCCGCGCCTCAAGCAGCGCTACCGCGAAGAGATCATCGCGAAGCTGAACGAGCAGTTCGGGTTCGAGAACATCATGCTGGTGCCCACCATCACCAAGATCAAGGTGAACATGGGCGTCGGCGAGGCCGCGCGTGACTCGAAGCTCATCGAAGGCGCCGTCCGCGACCTCACCGTGATCACCGGCCAGAAGCCGGCGGTCGTCCGCGCCCGTAAGTCCATCGCCCAGTTCAAGCTGCGCGAGGGCATGCCGATCGGCGCGCACGTCACGCTCCGTGGCGACCGCATGTGGGAGTTCCTCGACCGGCTGCTCTCGCTGGCGCTGCCCCGCATCCGTGACTTCCGCGGCCTGTCGCCCAAGCAGTTCGACGGCAACGGGAACTACACCTTCGGTCTCACCGAGCAGGTCATGTTCCACGAGATCGACCAGGACAAGGTCGACCGCCAGCGTGGTATGGACATCACGGTCGTGACCACCGCTAAGACCGACGACCAGGGCCGGGCGCTGCTGAAGCACCTCGGCTTCCCCTTCAAGGAGGCCTGATCATGGCGAAGACGTCGCTCAAGGTCAAGGCTGCTCGCAAGGCCAAGTTCGAGGTCCGGGCGTACACTCGGTGCTCGCGCTGTGGTCGTCCCCGCGCCGTCTACCGGAAGTTCGGCCTGTGCCGCATCTGCTTCCGTGAGATGGCGCACCGGGGCGAGCTGCCCGGCATCACCAAGTCGAGCTGGTAGCCGTCCGCGCGGTCCCATGACCATCACGGGCCCGCGCGGGGCACCGGCCACACATAGAAGTTCGTATTCACCGGGCGCTGACTACAAGCGCCCATGACCGCACCGAAGGTCCCCTGTGGAAACCGCGGTGAGGAAGGCCACCGGCCATGACGATGACCGACCCGATCGCAGACATGCTGACGCGTCTGCGAAACGCGAACTCGGCTTACCACGACAGCGTGGCGATGCCGTACTCGAAGATCAAGGCGCACATCGCCGAGATCCTCCAGCAGGAGGGTTACATCCAGTCCTGGAGCGTCGAAGACGCCAAGGTCGGAAAGAACCTCGTGGTGGAGCTGAAGTTCGGGCCGAGCCGTGAGCGGTCGCTCGCGGGCCTGCGACGGGTTTCCAAGCCCGGCCTGCGGGTTTATGCAAAGAAGGACAACCTGCCCCGAGTCCTGGGCGGACTGGGCGTCGCGATCATCTCGACGTCCGGCGGTCTCATGACGGACAAGCAGGCCGGCAAGCGTGGAGTGGGCGGGGAAGTCCTCGCCTTCGTTTGGTAGAGGGGAGAACGAACAGCATGTCAAGAATCGGACGGCTGCCCATCCCCGTACCGAACGGAGTGGACGTCGCCATCGACGGCCGGGACGTCACGGTCAAGGGCCCCAAGGGCACGCTTTCGCTTACGGTCGCGGAACCCATCGCGATCGCCAAGGGTGAGGACGGAAATCTCTCCGTCACCCGCCCCAACGACGAGAACAAGGTCCGTGCGCTGCACGGCCTGTCCCGCACCCTGGTCGCCAACATGGTGACCGGTGTGACCCAGGGGTACTCGAAGTCCCTGGAGATCGTGGGCGTCGGTTACCGTGTGCAGGCCAAGAGCCCGACTCAGCTTGAGTTCGCTCTCGGCTTCAGCCACCCGGTGATCGTCAACGCTCCCGAGGGTGTCACCTTCCGCGTCGAGAAGCCGACGCTGTTCCACGTGGACGGCATCGACAAGCAGAAGGTCGGCGAGATCGCCGCGAACATCCGCAAGCTGCGCAAGCCCGACCCGTACAAGGGCAAGGGCGTGCGCTACCAGGGTGAAGTTATCCGCCGCAAGGTCGGAAAGGCTGGTAAGTAGGCATGGCTGGCAAGACTGCGTTCGGCAAGCACACGGCCGCCCGCGCCGTCTCGCGGGCCCGCCGCCACGGCCGAGTCCGCAAGAAGGTTGTCGGTACGGCCACGCGTCCGCGTCTGGTCGTCAACCGCTCCACGAGGCACCTCTTCGTGCAGATCGTCGACGACGCCCAGGGCCACACGCTGGTGAGCGCCTCCACCATGGACGCCTCCCTGCGCTCGGCCGAGGGCGCCAAGACCGACAAGGCCAAGCAGGTCGGCGAGCTTCTCGCTCAGCGGGCCAAGGCAGCCGGGATCACCGCGGTCGTGTTCGACCGGGGTGGCAACCGCTACGCGGGCCGCATCGCGGCTCTCGCGGACAGCGCCCGCGAAGGTGGACTGGAGTTCTGATGACTCCTTTCACCAGTGCGCAACCGATGGCCCGTCTTACGAATGAGAAGAGGAACCACTAATGGCTGGAGCTCCGCGTCGCGGTGGCGCCGCCGGTGGCGAGCGGCGTGACGGTCGTCGTGACGACCGCCGCGGTGGCAACGCTGACAAGGGCGTCTCGTACATCGAGCGCGTTGTGAAGATCAACCGAGTGGCCAAGGTCGTGAAGGGTGGTCGTCGCTTCAGCTTCACCGCCCTCGTCATCGTCGGTGACGGCAACGGCATGGTCGGTGTCGGCTACGGCAAGGCCAAGGAAGTGCCCGCGGCGATCGCCAAGGGTGTCGAAGAGGCCAAGAAGCACTTCTTCAAGGTGCCCCGTATCCAGGGCACCATCCCGCACATCGTGCAGGGCGAAGAGGCCGCCGGCGTCGTCTTCCTGCGTCCGGCATCGCCCGGTACCGGTGTCATCGCCGGTGGCCCGGTGCGCGCCGTGCTGGAGTGCGCGGGCATCCACGACGTGCTGTCCAAGTCGCTCGGCTCGGACAACCCGATCAACATCGTGCACGCCACCGTGGCCGCTCTGAAGGGCCTCAGCCGCCCCGAGGAGATCGCGGCCCGCCGTGGCCTGCCGATCGAGGACGTCGCCCCCAAGGCGATGCTCAAGGCTCGCGCCGAGGGTCTCGCGGAGGCCGCGGCGGCGAAGGCGGTGAGCTAGCCCATGGCGCGCCTGAAGATTACCCAGGTCCGCTCGAAGATCGGTGGCAAGCAGAAGCAGCGTGACTCGCTGCGCTCGCTCGGTCTTAAGCGAATCGGCGACGTCGTCGTCAAGGAGGACCGCCCGGAGATCCGCGGCATGGTCTCCGTGGTGACGCACCTCGTCACCGTGGAAGAGGTCGACTAGACATGGCAGAGAACACTCCGCTCCGCATCCACCACCTGCGTCCGGCCCCCGGCGCCAACAAGTCGAAGGTCCGCAAGGGCCGCGGCGAGGCGTCCAAGGGCAAGACCGCGGGTCGCGGAACCAAGGGCACGAGGGCCAGGAACACTGTCCCGCTCGGCTTCGAGGGTGGTCAGGTTCCGCTGCAGCGGCGCCTGCCCAAGTTCAAGGGCTTCTCCAACGCCCTGTTCAAGACGACCTACCAGGTCGTCAATCTCGACAGGCTCGGTGAGCTGTTCCCCGACGGTGGCGACGTCACCGTGGAGGCGCTGGTCGCCAAGGGCGCGGTTCGCAAGAACCAGCTCGTCAAGGTTCTGGGAACCGGTGACATCTCCGTGGCGTTGAACGTGGAGGCGCACGCCTTCTCCGCCAGTGCCAAGGAGAAGATCGCTGCCGCCGGAGGCTCCGTCTCCGAGCTGTAGGTGTCATCATCACGCGGCGCGGGGGCTCGTAATGGGCTCCCGCGCCCGTAGTGCGTTAGAGTTCGCTGGACAGTGGGCCTCGACTCATTTCCTTGGGCTCATTGACTGGATATGGCAAAGATGGAACACCCCCGCA
Organism: Streptosporangium sp. NPDC002544; assembly: GCF_040295965.1. Classification (NCBI taxonomy): domain Bacteria; kingdom Bacillati; phylum Actinomycetota; class Actinomycetes; order Streptosporangiales; family Streptosporangiaceae; genus Streptosporangium; species Streptosporangium sp. NPDC002544. The sequence continues at coordinate 251,133 of NZ_JBEOWJ010000001.1, forward strand.
CCATCGCTGACCGACCTCGCCTTTCAGGCGCGCAGGAGGGACCGTGCTGACCGCATTTACCCGAGCGTTCCGTACGCCGGACCTGCGTAAGAAGCTGCTCTTCACTTTGGGCATCATTGCGCTGTTCCGACTTGGGTCGGTCCTGCCGACTCCGGGTGTGCATACCGAGAACATCAGCCGTTGTCTCACCCAGGCGCAGGCGGGGGACGCGGGCAACATCTACGGAATGGTGCAGCTGTTCAGCGGCGGCGCCCTCCTGAAACTTTCAGTGTTCGCCCTCGGCATCATGCCGTACATCACCGCGAGCATCATTCTTCAGCTGCTCGTCGTGGTCATCCCGCGCCTGGAGGCCCTCAAGAAGGAGGGACAGGCCGGACAGACCAAGATCACGCAGTACACGCGTTACCTGACGGTCGGGCTTGCCGTCCTGCAGTCGACCGCCTTCGTGGCCCTGGCCCGCGGCGGCCAGCTGTTCCCGCAGTGCCGCGAAGAGATCCTCCTCGACAAGGACAACGTCTTCGCCATCGTCACGATGGTGCTGACCATGACCGCCGGCACCGCCGTCGTCATGTGGCTGGGCGAGCTCGTCACCGACCGCGGCATCGGCAACGGCATGTCCATCCTGATCTTCACTCAGGTCATCGCCGTCTTCCCGTCCGAGCTGCTGAACATCGCCAGGCAGAAGGGCGGCTTCGTCTTCGCCGTGGTCATCGTCGTCGGTATCGCGATGATCGCCCTGGTCGTGATGGTCGAGCAGGCCCAGCGCCGGATCCCGGTGCAGTACGCCAAGCGCATGGTCGGCCGCCGGATGTACGGCGGGACGTCGACCTACATCCCGCTGAAGGTCAACCAGGCCGGCATCATCCCGGTCATCTTCGCCTCCTCGCTGCTCTACCTTCCGCAGCTGATCACGACGCTCTTCACGAACAGCCAGGAAGAGCCGAACAAGATCATCCAGTGGATCTCGCAGGAGTTCGGCGGCGGAGGGACCACCCCGACGTACATGATCACTTTCTTCCTGCTTATTGTGTTCTTCACGTACTTCTACGTGTCGATTACCTTCAACCCCGTTGAAGTCGCCGACAACATGAAGAAGTACGGTGGTTTCATCCCGGGCATCCGCCCGGGGCGCCCGACGGCTGAGTACTTGAACTATGTGCTCACGCGACTCACCGCTCCTGGCGCGCTGTATCTGGGCCTGATCTCCATGGTGCCGATCGTCGCGCTGGCGCTCGTCGGTGCGAGTCAGAACTTCCCGTTCGGAGGGACGAGCATTCTGATCATGGTTGGTGTCGGCCTTGACACCGTGAAGCAGATCGAAAGCCAGCTGCAGCAGCGCAACTATGAAGGCTTCCTGAAATAGTGCGCCTCGTCCTGGTCGGGCCCCCCGGAGCGGGTAAGGGGACACAGGCCCAGTTCATTGCGTCGAACCTGTCGATCCCGAAGATTTCGACAGGTGACATCTTCCGTGCCAACGTCTCGGGTGGTACGGAGCTCGGCAAGCTTGCCAAGGAATACATGGACCGCGGTGACCTCGTGCCTGACGAGGTCACCATCGCGATGGTCCGTGACCGCCTCGCTGAGAAAGACGCGCAGGACGGTTTCCTGCTCGACGGCTTCCCCAGGAACGTGCCCCAGGCCGAGATCCTGAAGAAGATCCTCGCCGAGTTCGGATCCGGTCTGGACATCGTTCTGGAGCTCGTGGTCGACGACGAGGAGGTCGTCCGCAGGCTCGCCGGGCGCCGCACCTGTAGCCAGTGCGGTCGTATCTGGCACGTCGACTTCGACGACAAGAAGGACGACATCTGCGACGCCTGTGACGGCCGGCTGTACCAGCGCGACGACGACAAGGAGGAGACCGTCAGGCACCGCCTGGAGGTCTATCAGGAGCAGACCGCCCCTCTGGTCTCCTTCTACGCGGACGAGGGCATCCTTGTCGGAGTCGACGCCACCGGTCCGGTGGAAGAGATCACTCAGCGCGCTATGGAGGCCCTGAGCCCCTTCGTCGGCTAGCGAAGCGATATCTACCTTGCACGCCACCCATGGCTTCTCATGGGTGGCGTGCTGTCATTTAGGGCAGAATCTGGGGAATTGGGCTCCCGGACCGCCCGTTGAACCACCCCAGGGGGTGTGCACGTGTTCAAGAAGAACAAGCACGGAATTCAGCTGAAGACGCCCGAACAACTGGAGAAGATGCGGGCGGCGGGCCTGGTGGTCGGTCGTACCCTGCAGTTGCTGCGGGAGAGCGTCCAGCCGGGCATGACGCCCCTGGACCTCGACGCGATCGCGGAGAAGGCCATCAGAGGCGAGGGGGCGATCCCCTCCTTCAAGGGCTACCAGGGCTTCCCGGCGACCATCTGCGCGTCGGTCAACCACGAGGTGGTCCACGGCATCCCGGGCGACCGCAGGGCGCTGCGGGAGGGCGATGTCATTTCGATCGACTGTGGTGCCATCCTGGACGGCTGGCATGGCGACTCGGCCATCACGGTCGGCATCGGTGAGGTGGACCCCAAGCTGACCGAGCTGATGCGGGTCACCGAGGAGGCCATGTGGCGGGGCATCGCCGCGCTCACCGTGGGTCGCCACCTGTCCGATATCGGGCACGAGGTGGAGAAGTACGTCCGCTCCCAGGGGCGCTACGGCATCCCGCAGGAGTACGGCGGGCACGGCATCGGCACCGAGATGCACATGGACCCGTGGGTGGCCAACCACGGCAAACCGGGCCGTGGCCCGCGTTTCGAACCGGGTATGTGCTTCGCCGTCGAGCCCATGGTCAACCTGGGGACGGACCGGACCAAGGTGCTGGCCGACGACTGGACCGTGGTCACGATCGACGGTAAGGCCTCGGCACACTTCGAACACAGCGTCGCCGTGACACATAATGGACCTTGGGTACTGACCGCCCTTGACGGGGGTAAAGAGCGGCTTGTCGACTTGTTGGGAGACGCGGGCTAGATCAGGCTCGCCGGTGAGCGGAAGTGGTTGATATGGCGGCTGGTCCAGATATGCGAGCTTCCGACGGGGACCGCGACAAGGTCGCCTCGGTCCTGCGGGAGCACTACGCGCAGGGCCGCCTGACCACCGAGGAGTTCGACGAGCGCCTCGAACAGCTCTACAGCAGCAAGACGTACGGCGAGCTCGCCGTCCTCACCTCCGACCTTCCCGACGTCGACCTGCGCCGGCTTCCAGAGACCCCCTCCCGCGCCCCTGAGCGCGCCAAGGGGGACAAGCAGGACAAGGCGCAGAAGGGTCTGGCGGCCGCCTGGGCCGCCTGGGCGACGGCCAGCGGCGTCAACTGGATGATCTGGCTCATCATCGGAGTGACCAGCGGCCTCGACTTCCCCTACCCGTGGCCGCTCTGGGTCATGGGCCCGTGGGGTGTGGTGTTGCTGGTGACGACCGTCCTCGCCGGGCTGGGCGGGGACAAGAAGTCCACCTGAGTGGTGGGGAGGGTGTGGCTCCCGGTGCCGGGTCATCGGGACCTGCCCATGGCGCGAGCCGCCGCGGGACGTCGGGCGGATCTTCTCGGGCGGCCTCGATAGGGGCGGTCGTCCGCGGGGATCCGGTCTGACCGGGCCGTAGGAGTGCTGGCCTGACCAGGCTGGACATGCCACAATGAGGCCACGAGCATTCGCGCGTCGAACCGTGCCGTCCATCCCTGAAGGGATCTGCGGTATCCTTTGTAGCGGTTGTGTCAAGGTGCCGGCCGTGTGTTTCGCATTTCCTCGCCCGGTGCCGTACACTCCTTCTTCGGTTCACTATGACCATTGCGCGTCGGCGGTGTCGCAACCGCCGCTCTCATCGAAGCGCTGGGTCGCGGCTGCTTAGTGTTCCGAAGCCTCAGACGACCGATCAGTGAAACGCGAGGGACATGGCCAAGAAAGACGGCGCCATCGAGATCGAGGGCACTGTGGTTGAGTCGCTCCCGAACGCGATGTTCAGGGTGCAACTCGATAACGGCCATAAGGTCCTGGCCCACATCAGCGGGCGGATGCGGATGCACTACATCCGGATCCTTCCTGACGACAGGGTTGTCGTCGAACTGAGCCCCTACGACCTCAGTCGTGGGCGGATCGTCTACCGATACAAGTAAGCGTCTGAGGGACGAATAGGACTATGAAGGTCAAGCCGAGCGTCAAGAAGATCTGTGACAAGTGCAAGGTGATTCGCCGGCACGGTCGCGTCATGGTGATCTGCGACAACCTGCGCCACAAGCAGCGCCAGGGCTAGTCGTTCCAACAGGCCCCACGAGAGTCCGTTCCCAAGAGGCGGGCTCGACCCATGTGGGGCTTCCAAGGTAATCGCGTTTCACACCTGCGCAGGCGGCTCGCGCCGTACCCCGCAGGAGACCCCCGGTCGGAGGCCGGGGCCCTCACCCCGGGCATGGGGAGGGGAAGTGAGGCGTAGGACCTCCGCCACAACGAAGGAGAATGCCCGACCATGGCTCGCCTGGTTGGCGTCGACCTCCCCCGCGACAAGCGGCTGGAGATCGCTCTCACCTACATTTTCGGGATCGGCCGCACGCGCGCGCTCGAGACCCTCAAGGCCACCGGTGTGAACGGCGACCTTCGCGTTCACCAGCTCACGGACGAGGAACTCGTCCCGCTGCGCGACTACATCGAGGCGAACTACAAGATCGAGGGTGACCTCCGTCGCGAAGTTCAGGCCGACATCCGTCGCAAGATCGAGATTCAGTGCTACCAGGGCATCCGGCACCGCCGTGGCCTTCCCGTGCACGGTCAGCGCACGCAGACCAACGCACGCACCCGTAAGGGCAAGAAGAAGACCGTGGCCGGTAAGAAGAAGCCCGGTAAGAAGTAGTCCGCGTAGCCGCAGGACCGAAGACCTCAGGAGTGAAGGCACAGAATGCCTCCTAAGAGCCGCCAGGGTGCACCGAAGAAGGTGCGCCGCAAGGAAAAGAAGAACGTCGCTCACGGGCACGCCCACATCAAGAGCACGTTCAACAACACGATCGTTTCGATCACCGACCCGAGTGGGAACGTGATCTCCTGGGCCAGCGCCGGCCACGTCGGGTTCAAGGGCTCTCGCAAGTCCACCCCGTTCGCCGCGCAGATGGCCGCGGAGAACGCCGCCCGCCGCGCCATGGAGCACGGCATGCGCAAGGTCGACGTCTTCGTCAAGGGCCCCGGCTCCGGTCGTGAGACCGCGATCCGCTCGCTGCAGGCGACGGGTCTTGAGGTCGGGTCCATCCAGGACGTCACCCCCGTGCCGCACAACGGCTGCCGTCCGCCCAAGCGCCGTCGCGTCTGAGCCCAGGAGAAGATAGAAAATGGCTCGTTACACGGGTGCGGACTGCAAGCTCTGCCGCAGGGAGAAGACCAAGCTCTTCCTCAAGGGCAAGAAGTGCGAGTCCGCGAAGTGCCCCATCGAGATCCGTCCTTACCCGCCGGGTGAGCACGGCCGCGGCCGTCCCAAGGAGTCTGAGTACCAGCTCCAGCTCCGCGAGAAGCAGAAGACCCGCCGCATCTACGGCGTCCTCGAGAAGCAGTTCCACAACTACTACGAGGAAGCCAACCGCAAGACCGGCAAGACCGGCGAGAACCTCCTCCAGATCCTGGAGAGCCGTCTCGACAACGTGGTCTACCGCGCCGGTTTCGCCGAGTCGCGCGACGCCGCCCGCCAGCAGGTCCGTCACGGCCACATCCTGGTGAACGGCAAGAAGGTCGACATCCCGTCGTACCGGGTGCGCGAGCACGACATCGTCGAGGTCCGCGAGAAGTCGCGCAACCTCCTGCCCTACGAGGTGGCCCGCGCCACCGCCGGTGACAAGACGTACCCGGCGTGGCTCGGCGTCGTCCCGGACGCGCTGCGCGTCCTGGTCCACCAGCTCCCGGTCCGTCAGCAGATTGACACCCAGGTCCAGGAGCAGCTGATCGTCGAGCTCTACTCCAAGTAGCGGCTCCTCAGGTGCCGTGCGGCGATTCGCCGCACGGCACCTATGCTGTTGTTCGAGCGGCGTCAAATAGCGGGCGCCGTCATGCAAGGGAGATTCAACATGCTGATCGCTCAGCGTCCCTCCCTCCTCGAGGAGTCAATCGAGGAGACCCGGTCCAAGTTCATCATCGAGCCGCTGGAGCCGGGCTTCGGCTACACCATCGGCAACTCGCTGCGGCGCACGCTGCTGTCGTCCATCCCGGGCGCGGCGGTGACCAGCATCCGCATCGAGGGCGTGCTGCACGAGTTCACCACCGTGCCGGGTGTGAAGGAGGATGTCACCGACATCATCCTGAACCTCAAGGACCTGGTCGTCTCCTCCGAGCACGACGAGCCGGTGGTTATGTACCTGCGCAAGCAGGGCCCCGGTGACGTCACCGCCGCCGACATCGCGCCCCCGGCCGGTGTCGAGGTGCACAACCCCGAGCTGCGCATCGCCACCCTGAACGGCAAGGCGAAGCTGGAGATGGAGCTGACCGTCGAGCGCGGTCGCGGTTACGTCTCCGCCGCGCAGAACAAGCAGCCGGGCCAGGAGATCGGTCGCATCCCGATCGACTCCATCTACTCCCCGGTGCTCAAGGTCACCTACAAGGTCGAGGCGACCCGTGTCGAGCAGCGCACCGACTTCGACCGTCTGATCCTGGACGTCGAGACCAAGCCGTGCATGAAGCCCCGCGACGCGGTGGCCTCCGCGGGCAAGACCCTCGTCGAGCTGTTCGGCCTCGCCCGCGAGCTGAACGTCGAGGCCGAGGGCATCGACATCGGCCCGTCGCCGACGGACGCGGCCCTGGCCGCCGACCTGGCACTGCCGATCGAGGAGCTGAACCTCACGGTCCGCTCCTACAACTGCCTCAAGCGCGAGGGCATCCACACCGTGGGTGAGCTCGTGGCGCGCAGCGAGCAGGACCTCCTCGACATAAGGAATTTCGGTGCGAAGTCCATCGAAGAGGTCAAGCAGAAGCTGCACGAGATGACGCTCGCGCTCAAGGACTCCCCGCCCGGGTTCGACCCGAGCGCGGTGGCCGGCGGCGGCTACGACGACGACGACAGCGCCTACGTCGAGACCGAGCAGTACTGATTTTTCTGTAACGGGGATCGTGAGCGACTCCCCGGCCCGACCCCGGTACCTCGTACGGCCGGGGCGGGTTTACTCCCAAGGAGAACGTTATGCCTAGGCCCACCAAGGGTGCCCGTCTCGGCGGCAGCCCGGCCCACGAGCGGCTGATCCTGGCGAACCTCGCCACCCAGCTGTTCCAGCACGGCCGGATCAAGACCACCGAGGCCAAGGCGAAGCGTCTGCGCCCGCTGGCGGAGAAGCTGATCACCAAGGCGAAGAAGGGCGACATGCACAACCGTCGCCAGGTGCTGACGGTCGTCAGGGACAAGGGTGTCGTCCACCACCTCTTCACCGAGATCGCCTCGACCTTCGCCGAGCGTCCCGGTGGCTACACCCGGATCACCAAGGTCGGCCTCCGTAAGGGCGACGCCGCCCCCATGGCCGTGATCGAGCTGGTGTCCGAGCCGCTGAACACGGTCCGCGTCGGCCAGACCCAGGCCGCCAAGGCCGCCCCGGCCGCCAAGGCCGAGGAGACCAAGGCTGAGGAGGCCAAGGTCGAGGAGGCCAAGGCCGAGAGCGCCGAGGAGACCGCCGAGGCGACCGAGGCTCCCGCCGAGGAGACCGAGGCCAAGAAGGACAACGCCTGATCTTTCAGGCCCAGTGAATGGGCCCGGCACTCCCTCCACCGGGATGCCGGGCCCTTTCCGTTCTCCGAGAGTCTTTCGAGAGGAACATCGTGGTGCGGCTGAGGCTGGATCTCGCCTATGACGGGACCGACTTCTCCGGCTGGGCCAAGCAGCCGGGACGGCGTACGGTCCAGGGGGAGATCGAGGAGGCGCTCGGCAGGATCCTCCGGCTTCCCGAGCCTCCGGCGCTGACCGTGGCGGGGCGGACCGACGCGGGCGTGCACGCCCGCGGCCAGGTGGCCCATGTCGACCTGGACGCCGGCGTGCTCGGCGCGCTGGACAGCCGCAACCGCCGCGGGGTGCCCACGTGGGAGCCCGGATCGGTGGAGGAGCTCGACGAGAGGCTTTCTGCCACGCGCAGGAGGCTCGCCGGAGTCCTCCCCCCAGATGTACGTGTGCATCGCGTCACGGTGGCTCCTGAAGGCTTTGACGCGAGGTTCTCGGCACTGTCAAGGCGGTACGCCTACCGGATCTCCGACGCCCCCGGCGGGGTCGACCCGCTCCGCCGCCGCGAGATCGTCTGGTACAACCGGCCCCTGGACGTGGACAGGCTCAACGCGGCCGCCGCCGGTCTCCTCGGTGAGCACGACTTCGCCGCGTTCTGCAAGAGGCGTGAGGGCGCGACCACGATCCGCGAGCTGCAGCGGCTCGACTGGGTCCGCGAGGACGGGTTCATCGTGGCGACGGTCGTGGCCGACGCCTTCTGCCATTCCATGGTCCGGGCGCTCGTCGGGTCGCTGCTGCCCGTCGGTGAGGGCAGGCTCACGGTCGAGTGGCCGCAAGGGGTGCTGTCGCGGGCCGTACGGGACTCGGGGGTGCACGTCGCGCCCGCGCACGGGCTCTGTCTTGAGGAGGTGCGCTACCCCGGCGCCGAGGAGCTCGCCAGGCGGGCCGCGGAGACTCGCCGGGTGCGGACGCTCAGTTCGTGACGCGGCGTTCCACGACCTTCGCGGTCTGGTCGCGGAAGGCACCGCTGATCTTGCCCAGGGCCTTCTCCTTGGCCGTCGGTGTATGGCCGTCACTGTAGGTGGCGTAGCTGAACACGATGTAGCGGCCCCACACCATCCCGGCCGCGTAGCCGCCCGCGATGTGCACCCGCTCACCGCCCGTGCCGGCGGCCGAGGGCAGGCCGCGGAACCAGAGGTTGCGCTCCAGGTCCTTGGCCCGGTCCGCGGCGACCGCGGACTCGCGGGTGGGAAGCACGGCGATCCCGGTGGTCACGGCGTACCTGCGCTTGCTGTCCACGTACGTGGCCCGCAGCACCCGGCGGCATTCCTGGCTGCGCAGGGTGCCGGCGAACTTGCCGGTCGCGGCCTTCTGGCACTGCTCGGTGAGGTTGGTCTTGACCCGGGTGAACGTCGTCCCCGCCACGGACACCTTCTTGACGAAGGCGTCGGCCACGGTCATCTTGCCCGGGTCGGTCTTCTCGGAGTTGAGCATCGTGGTGTTGATCGGCTCGGGCTCACTGGTGATGTCCAGTTTGTCGGTGGGGTCGATCTTTCCCGGACCGAGGATCGGATCCGCCGCGTTCGCCGCCTGCTTGGCGTTGAACGACTGGTAGGCGAAGAAGGCCCCGACGCCGATGCCGACCACCACGACCGCGACCACGGCCGCGAGCAGCGTCGTGCCGGCCTTGCCGCGGGTAGGCGGTGGGGGAGTGGGGGGCGGCTCGGGGGTGAACGCGGAGAGCGGGGTGAACGGCCCGCGCGTCGCCGCCGGGTCGCTCGGGGGTGCCGGCGGCTCGCTCGCGGATGGGGACGTCAGCGGCGGGGGAGGGAAGGCGGGGAGCGGGAACGGCGAGGCGACCGCCGGGACGCCGCTGGGCGGGGTCACCTGTTCCGCAGGGGTGAAGAGCGGTGCGGGCGGGCCGGAGGCGGCCGGAGGTGTCCGGGCGGGAGCGGTCTGCTCGGTGGCCGGCAGGGGCGCCTGCGAGATCGGCTCCGGCTCGGTCGCCACGGGTTGCGCGACGGGTGCGGACACGGGGGGCCGAGCCGCCGGCACGGATCGGTCACTGTCTTGGCGGACGTCCTGGCGGACGTCCTGGGAGTCGTCCTGGGGACCGCCGGAAGAGAGGGCGGGAGCCTGGGGTGGCGGGTCCTGGTGGGCGAGGGGGGCCTGCCGGGGTGAGGCGGCGCGGACGCCGGCCGTCTTCTCGCCCCCGCCGCGCTCCTCCTGGAAGACCGCGTCCGGCGGCCAGACGGCGACGTCGCCGGGCTCTCCCGGGCGGGCGACGGTCTCCTCCTGGTCCGTCCACACCGGCTCGCCGGTCGCGGCGGGCCAGGGAGCCTGCTGCCCGGACGAGGGCCAGACCTGCATGCCCGCGGCGGCGGCGGTGAAGGCCGGAGGCGGCTGCCAGGGCGGTGCTCCCGGCACGATGGGCGCGGTGGACAGCGGCGGGCCGTCCTCCGGCTGGGCGTACCAGTCGTAGGGAGCCCCGTCGTCGCCGGGGACCGTCCATGGCTGGGCCGCACCCGGATCCGTCTCCGGCCACGCGGAAGGACCGCCGGGCTGCTCATCACCTGCGAGATCGGTCCGCGGCACGTGGGGCGAGGGCTGGCCGAAACTCGGCGGCGGCGTCGCCGGTGTCGCCGAACCCTCGGCTTCATGTCGGTGCTCGGACCCGGATTCCTGGCCACGCATACGCGGCAGCCTAGCGACAGCTGGAGATCATCATGCGGGTATGGCTGTATCGTCTGCCGGATTCATGCCTGAAAGCGACAGTATGGCCCCGTGCTCAGGGTCGCTTGCCGGTCAGCGAACGCGATTCCAGCGCGGGGGTGACGGTCGCGTCCGCCGCTCCGAAGGCCGCCTGGTTCAGTTGCTTGACCTCGTTCTTCTTCGGCAGGTGCCCGTCTTTGTACTGGAACCAGACCATTACCACGTAGTGCCCATGGCGCCACTCGCCGACGAAAGCCTCGCCGGTTCCGAGAAGTTTGGTGACCTTATCCTTACCTGGAAGCGGTTTGATGTACTCTTCCCGCTCCTTGCCCGAACTGGCCGAGACGACCTTGGTCGCCCCCGCGGACGTCTTGAGGTTGGCGACTCCCACGGTTCCGATGATCTTCCCCGAGGCGTCGCGGAAGCTGGCGCGCAGGAGCTGGGTGCACTTGGCGGCGGTGAGGGCCTTCTTCAGCTTGTCTCCCACCACGGCCTCGCCGCACTTCCGGTCCGTCCTGCGCGTGGTCATCAGGTAGTTCTGCTTGCCGATCCGTATCTTCCGGTGTTTGAACACCTCGTTCAGGGTGAGGGCGTACGGGTCGGTGGCGCGGGAGGAGGCGAGGCCGAACTTGCCGTTCGCGATGTTGGCGGGCGGCACGAGGGGGGCCTGGGCCGAGGGGGTCGCCGCCCCGGGCACCGGGGCGGGGTCGGAGTTGGCCAGCACGGCCAGGCCGACGCCCCCGGCGATCAGCGCGGCGAGTGCTCCGAGCGCGATGAAGATCGGGCGGCGCGAGCGGGGGCCCTCGTCGTACGGGCTCCACATCTCCTGCCGTGGTCGCTCCTGCGGCGGGGGAGGCTGGACAGGCGGCGCCTGCGGCGCCCGCGGGGGCTCGGGGGCACGGTTGTGCGGCGAGGCGTCGAACCAGTGCTGGCCCTGTGCGGGCGGCGACGCGTCAGGCCGGTTGTAAGGCTGGCGGCGCGGCGGCTCCACGGGAAAACCCATGCGCCGAGCGTAGCCCGGGATCAGGGCCGGTCGGCTCAGGAGTATCCGAAGTCCTGGGTCCACCACGGCCCGTCGGGCCCCTGGACGGCTCCGACGCCGGTGGCGGTGAGCTCGCAGTTGAGGATGTTGCGCCGGTGGCCGCTGGTCTCCATCCAGTTCCGCACCGCCTCGTCGGGAGAGGTGTAGCCGCGCCCGATGTTCTCCGCGCCGCCGTCACGGTAGCCGGTGGCGTCCATCCGCTCCCAGGGCGACGTGCCGTCGGGAGAGGTGTGGGAGAGGCTGCCGGCGGACGCCATCCCGGCCGAGTGCCTCCTGGCGGACAAGATCAGCCTCCGGTCGATGCGGAGCGGCCCGCACCCGGCCCGCCTGCGCTCGATGTTGACGAGCCTGACGACCTCGCGCTCCATCGCGCCGAGGGCGGGGGTGGTGGCGTCGTCGTCACCGTTGCCGTTGAGCAGGTAGCGAGAGGGGCCGTCGTCGCCGGATCCGCCGAGCTTCGTGTCGGCGTCGTGGGTGGGGCGCGGGCGCCGGTCCGCCGGGACGGTCGGGAGGGCGGAGGGGCGGGCGACCCGGGCGAGCGGAGCCCGCTCCACCTGCCCGGCCAGGGCGCCGTTGCTGGGCGTGGGCCTGGTCGACCCGGGGTTGTTCAGGTAGATCTGGTCGGCGGCCTCCTCGTCGCGGCTGCCCCGGCCGATGATGAAGCCGACCAGCAGAACCGTCATCAGGCACACGAACACCCCCATACGACGCAGGCGCGCTCGCTGGGTATGCCCGGGGTGAGGAAGCTGCCACATACCGCTATCAAAGATAGAGATGTTTGCGGTGAGGAAAAAGAGAATGATGAGAACGTGTTGGAACCGTCACGGATCCACGTTCCTCGCCGGGTTCCGGTGGCGGGCTTCCCGGGAACCGCGGTCTCATGGCCGATCGCCCGCCCGTGTGTGGCGGTTCCCGGGCACTGCCGGGTCCCGGGTAGAATGCCAGGGGCACCGCCGGAGAGTCGTGTCTTTTTGACTCGTGCTCATTCGCGCCGGTACTCTGCTAGTTCGTTGTGTGCGAATTGGTCTCCTCTGCAGACCGATACGCGGCGCGTCCGGCGTCATCTCCTCTGTTCTGGAGACGGAAGGTCCGGGCTGTCGTGTGCCCGCACCTACCGACCCATGTTGCTGTCATCTCCGACAGCGCCGAAGACGCGACCAAAGAAGGCATACGACCGTGCGCACGTACACACCCAAGCCTGCCGAAGTCGAGCGTCAGTGGCACATCATCGACGCCACCGACATCGTGCTTGGCCGGCTGGCCAGCCACGTCGCGATCCTGCTTCGCGGTAAGCACAAGCCGACCTTCGCCAACCACGTCGACACCGGTGACTTCGTCATCGTCATCAACGCCGACAAGATCGCGCTGACCGGCAACAAGCTTGAGCAGAAGAAGGCTTACCGCCACTCGGGCTACCCGGGCGGTCTGCGTTCCATGACCTACGGCGAGCTCATGGACAAGCGTCCTGACCGCGCCGTCGAGAAGGCCGTGAAGGGCATGCTGCCCAAGAACGCTCTCGGCCGGAAGATGATCAAGAAGCTCAAGGTCTACTCCGGTTCCGAGCACCCGCACCAGGCGCAGCAGCCGGTGCCCTTCGAGCTCACCCAGATCGCCCAGTAGTCGCTAGCTGCTTGTCGCCAGCAGCGTTGGCCGACGGCCGACGCCGAGTAGGAAAGTTAGAGGAGAACCGTGGCTGAGCCCACCGGTGTCGAGACGCCCATCGAGGGCGATCAGGAAGCGTACTCCGCGGAGGAGTTCCCCTCCGAGTACACCTCCGAGTCCACTGTCAGCGGCGACGTCGCCGTCCGCAAGCCCATCACCACCGGCAACTCGTACGGCACTGGGCGCCGCAAGGAGTCCGTCGCCCGCGTGCGCATCGTGCCGGGCACCGGCAAGTGGACGATCAACGGTCGTACGCTTGAGAACTATTTCCCGAACAAGGTCCACCAGCAGATCGTCAACGAGCCCTTCGTGGTTCTTGGCGCCGAGGACCAGTTCGACGTCATCGCCCGCATCAACGGTGGTGGCGTCACCGGCCAGGCCGGTGCCCTGCGCATGGGTCTCTCCCGCGCGCTGACCGCCCTGGACGTCGAGGTCAACCGCCCGCCGCTGAAGAAGGCAGGCTTCCTGACCCGTGACGCCCGCGCCACCGAGCGCAAGAAGTACGGTCTCAAGAAGGCCCGTAAGGCTCCGCAGTACAGCAAGCGTTAAGTTGGGGCGCCTTTTCGGCACCGACGGGGTACGTGGGGTCGCGGGACGCGACCTCACGGCCGAGCTCGCCATGGACCTGTCCGTGGCCGCGGCTCATGTCCTCGGCGATGCCGGGGCGTTCAGCGCCAGCGTCGGGCGGCGAGGCCGCCCCGTCGCCGTCGTGGGCCGGGACCCCCGGGCTTCAGGAGAATTCCTGGAGGCCGCGGTGGTCGCCGGCCTTGCGTCGTCTGGCGTGGACGTTCTCCGGCTCGGCGTGCTGCCCACCCCGGCGGTCGCTTACCTGACCACGGCTCTCAGAGCCGACATGGGCGTGATGATCTCCGCCTCCCACAACCCCGCCCCGGACAACGGGATCAAGTTCCTCGCCCGTGGCGGCTACAAGCTGCCGGACGCGGTGGAGAACGAGATCGAGCAGCGGGTCGGCGAGAAGTGGGAGCGCCCTGTCGGTGCCTCGGTCGGCCGCGTGCGCGAGGCGTACGGCGAGGCCGACCGTTACGTGTCCCACGTGCTGTCCACGGTGGACTGCCGTCTCGACGGCCTCAACGTGGTCCTCGACTGCGCCCACGGCGCCGCCCACATGGTGGCTCCCGAGGCGCTGCTGCGGGCCGGGGCCACGGTGGAGACGATCGGGGCGCGCCCCGACGGCCTCAACATCAACGCCGGGGTCGGCTCCACCCACCTGGACAAGCTCCAGCAGATCGTCGTCTCCCGCAACGCGGATGTGGGCATCGCCTACGACGGCGACGCGGACCGCTGCCTGGCCGTCTCGCACACCGGCGAGGTCGTCGACGGTGACCAGATCATGGCGGTGCTGGCCATGGCCATGCACGCCGAGGGGAAGCTGGTCGGCGACACCGTGGTGGCCACGGTCATGTCCAACCTGGGTTTCAAGCTCGCGCTCAAGAGCGCGGGGATCGACGTGGTGGAGACCGCCGTGGGCGACCGCTACGTCCTGGAGGCCATGAGGGCGGGTGGTTACAACCTGGGCGGCGAGCAGTCCGGCCACGTCCTGATGCTCGACCACGCCACCACCGGGGACGGTCTGCTGACCTCGCTGCACCTGCTGGCGGTCGTGGCGCGGGCGAAGAAGTCGCTGGCGGAGCTGGCCTCGGTGATGACCCGCCTGCCGCAGGTCCTGGTCAACGTCAAGGACGTCGACCGGGCCAAGGCCTCGGCTCCGGAGCTGGAGGCCGCGGTCGCCGTCGCCGAGTCGGAGCTGGGGGAGACCGGCCGGGTGCTGATCCGGCCGAGCGGCACCGAGCCGATGATCCGCGTCATGGTCGAGGCCGCCTCGGCGGAGCAGGCCGAGCAGCTGGCCGGTCGGCTGGCCGAGGTCGTCCGTACGGCCTGCGTCTGAGGGGCCGGTGACCGTCCGGGAGCGACGGCTCTCGGCAGGAATATCGAAAGCACGGCCCGCACTCCGGTGCGGGCCGTGCTTTTTGTCATTCTCTGACTGTCTCGTCAAATAATGCATGGTTCTGCCCGTCGCCACGCCGGACTTCCCGCTGATTGACACTCTAGGTAGTCGATCGGACACTTTCAGTGGTTGCGGCGAGATTTCCGCCCGGAAACACCACTCATCGAGCCGGTTGCCTGGGCCTGGCCACCGCACTTCGTGCTGCTCGCGCAGCGCCCGTACGGCGGCAGGCCGCCGGTATCACGACCGATCGGAGGGTGGCGTGCCGCTGTTCACCATTGCCCGGGCCGCCGGCCCGCTGTCGCGGTCCGAGCGGGGGCTCGCCAGGTTTCTCACCCTGGCCCTGTTCGGCACGTCCGTGGTACTCACCCCGGTGACGGCCGCGTCGGCGGCCGGCACCGTCGTGTTCAACCAGCCCTTCCACAACAACACGGCCAACGGCACCGGTGCAGTGGTGCTGCCCGCGCTGCCGAGCGGTTCGTCCGGGTCGAACTACGCCTGCCTGACCGCCTCCGGCAACACCGGCACCGGCGTCCTGCAGAGCTGCAGCGGGAACACGGACAGTCAGGGCTCGGGCAAGCTGCGCCTGACGAACGCGACGACGAGCAAGGAGGGCGGCCTCTTCGGCGCGGTCAGCGTGCCCGCCTCGCAGGGGCTCGACGTGACGTTCAACACCTACCAGTACGGCGGGAGCGGAGCCGACGGCATCGCCTTCGTGCTGGCGGCGGTCGATCCGGCGAACCCGAAGTCTCCGGCCAACATCGGCCAGTCGGGCGGTGCCCTCGGTTACTCCGGGACCAGCTCCGTGGTCGGCATGGCGTACGGGTATCTCGGTATCGGTCTCGACGTGTACGGAAACTTCAGCAGCAGCACCTACCAGGGAACCGGCTGCACGAACCTGTCGGGCACGGGTGTCCGGGTGCCCGGCCAGGTCGTCATCCGCGGGCCGGGCAACGGCACTGTCGGATACTGCGCGCTCAACACCACGGCCGCCTCGACGAGCGCCACCCCGCTGGCGCTGCGGGCGACCAGCCGTACCGCCGTTCCTGTTCAGATCGGTATCAACCCCACCGCGGTGTCGCTGACCACCGCCGCCGGACTGGTGGTCCCGCCCGGCAGTTACGTGGTGGTGGTCACTCTGGTGGGCGGGACGAACAAGACCCTGACCGGTAGCCTTCCGACGGTTCCCACCGGCCTGTACCCGGCGAGCTGGCTGAACGCCAACGGGACTCCCCGGCAACTGGCCTTCGGCTGGGTGGCCTCCACCGGAAGCGTGACCGACTTCCACGAGGTCGACGCGGCCACGGTGACCACGACCAGTTCGGTCCCCCAGCTGACCGTCGCACAGACCGGCTACAGCGCCACGACGCCGGCGCCGGGCGCCCCCGTGACCTACAGCGTCGTCTCCGGCGTCGGCACGGACAGCATCGCGGAGTCCTCGCCGATCTCGATGACCCAGACCGTGCCGGCCGGGGTGGTGCCCACCGGCGCCTACGGAACGGGATGGGTCTGCGCGGCGCCGGTCGGGCAGTCCGTCACGTGCACCAACAGCAACGTCCCGTTCGCGGCCGGAGCGACGTTATCGCCGATCACGGTGACGGGCGTCGTCACCGGGACCGGTGTCACCCAGACCCTGATCCAGACCGCGACCGTGGTCACCTCCTCGTCGATCGACGCCAACCCCGCCTACTCGACGACGACGACCCAGGGAACGCTGCCGTCGGCGCCCAGCGGCATCAGCCTGAGTTCGACGACGGGGTCGATCTCCGGTGGCTCCTCGAACACCGTGAGCGGGACGAACATCTCCAACGCGACGGCCATCATGATCGGTACCGCCGCCGAGCAGGCGGCCGGCACCGCCGTCGTCCTGCTGCCCTGCGCCTCGGGGGCCACCACCGGGTGTTTCACCGCCAATGCCAACGGCACGTTGACCATTCCCGCCATGCCGGCCCGAGCCGCCAGCGCGTCGGTGTCGGTCACCGTGGTCACCCTGGGACTCGCCGCGTCCGCCACCTACATCTACGCCGCCTCCCCGGCCGCGCCCGCCGCCCCCACCGCCACGGCGGGGGTGAGCAGCGCCACGGTGACCTGGACGGCGCCGAACAACAACGGCAGCGCCATCACCGGTTACCTGGTGACCCCGTACAAAAACGGGGTGGCCCAGACCTCGGTGGCCTATGACGCCTCGACCACCACCCGGACGCTGAGCGGGCTGACCACCGGTGTGCCGTACACCTTCACGGTGACCGCCACGAACGCCTTCGGCACCGGGTCGGCCAGTCCGGCGTCCAACGCGGTCACCCCGTACGCCGTTCCCGGTAAGCCGACCATCGCTTCGGCCACCGCCGGAACCTCCTCGGCGAACCTCACCTGGACGGCACCGGCGACCAACGGCAGCGACATCACCGGCTACATCGTCACGCCCTACATCGGTGGCGTCGCGCAGTCGCCCCAGACGTTCAACAGCAATGCGACCACCCAGGTCGTCACCGGTCTGACACCGGGGACCTCGTACCGGTTCACCGTAGCCGCCGT
The DNA here is from genome assembly GCF_040295965.1 of Streptosporangium sp. NPDC002544. NCBI lineage: Bacteria > Bacillati > Actinomycetota > Actinomycetes > Streptosporangiales > Streptosporangiaceae > Streptosporangium > Streptosporangium sp. NPDC002544. The sequence continues at coordinate 268,694 of NZ_JBEOWJ010000001.1, forward strand.
GAACGCGGCGGGCTCCGGCGCGCCGTCCGACCTGTCGGCCACCGTCGTCCCCAACTCCGCTCCCGCGTTCACCTTCGCCGCGCCGCCTGCCGGTGAGGTGAACGTCGCCTACAGCGTGCCGCTGACGGTCACCGGTGGTACGACCCCGTACGTGTGGTCGGTCAGCGCGGGCAGCCTGCCGCCGGGGCTGACCCTGAACGCCTCCACCGGCGTGCTGTCCGGTACCCCCACTCTGGGAGGTAGCTACTCCTTCACCGCTCAGGTGACGGACGCCAGCAACGTGACCGCCACCCGGGCGGTCACCCTGGTCATCGCGGCGGCACCCGTTCTGACGTTCCCGGCGCCGCCCAACGGCGAGGTGAGCATCCCCTACAGCATCCCGCTGACCGTCACCGGGGGGACCGCGCCGTACGTCTGGTCGGTCACGGCGGGCAGTCTGCCACCGGGGCTGACCCTGAACGCCTCCACCGGCGTGCTTTCGGGCACCCCGACGGCCGGAGGCGCCTTCTCCTTCTCCGTCAAGGTGCTCGACGCCCTGAACCAGAGCGACACCAGGACGGTGAGCCTGACGATCGCGGCGCTGCCGGCGTTCACCTTCCCCGCGCCACCGGCAGGGCAGGTCGGAGTCTCCTACAGCGTCCCGCTGACCGTCGGCGGAGGGGTCACGCCCTACACCTGGTCGGTCAGCGCGGGCAGCCTGCCCCCTGGGCTCACCCTGAACGCCTCCACCGGTCTGCTGTCGGGCACCCCGACCACGACGGGCAGCTACCCCGTCACCTTCCGGGTGGTCGACGCCGCCGGCCTGGCCGCCACCCAGTCCGCGACCCTGGTCATGGTGGCCGGACCGCTGGTCATGGTCAAGACGGCCGGCGCCTCCTCGGTGGTACCTGGTGACAGGCTCACCTACACGATCACCGTGAACAACACCGGGTCGAGTGCCTTCAACGGGGCGACACTGACCGACCCGCTGGCGGATGTCCTCGACGACGCGACCTACAACGGTGACGCGTCCGCGAACATCGGCTCGGTCTCGGTGACCGGTCAGACCCTGAACTGGGCCGGAAACGTGCCGGCCGGCGGAGTCGCCACCATCACCTACTCGGTCACGGTGAGCAGCCCAGGCGCCGGTAACAAGGTGCTGGCCAACGCGGTGACCTCGTCGACCGTCGGCAGCACCTGCCCGAGTGGCGGCGGCGACCCCCGATGCTCCGCCACGGTGACCGTATCCGGCCTGTCCATCGCCAAGGTCGCCAGCGTCGCGACGACGACTCCCGGAGGGACGATCGGCTACACCGTCACGGTGACGAACAACGGTCAGACCCCGTACACCGGCGCGACGTTCGTCGACTCGATGGCCGGCCTGCTCGACGACGCCGTCTACAACGCGGACGCGACCGCCTCCAGCGGCAGCGTGTCGTACACCGGCCCCAACCTGACCTGGACCGGCAACCTCGCTCCCGGTGCGAGCGCGAACATCACCTACTCGGCCACGGTGCGAAACCCCGACGGCGGGGATCGGACCGTATCCAACACGATCACCTCCGGCACCCCCGGCAGCACCTGTCCGGCCGGCAACCGCGCCGCGTCGTGCACCGCCACCGTCACGGTCCTGGTCCCGGGTCTCACGATCAGCAGCAGCGCGGACGTGGCCACGGCCACGCCGGGCTCGGTCGTGAACTACACGTTGACGGCCGCCAACACCGGGCAGACCCCGTACGCCGGGACGAGTTTCACCGCCTCGCTGGCGGGCGTGCTGGACGACGCGACGGTCAACGGCAGCCTCTCCGCGACGTCGGGCACCGTCGTCAACAACCTGAACGGCACCTTCACCTGGACAGGTGACCTTGCCATCGGCGCGAGCGTCACCATCACCGGCTCGGTCACCGTGAACAATCCCGACACCGGAGACAGGGTCCTCCGGACCGCCGTCACCTCGGCCGCACCGGGCAACAACTGCCCGGTGGGCAACCAGGCCCCCGGGTGCTTCAGCACCGTCACGGTCCTGATCCCCGGCCTGACGATCGCCAAGTCGGTCGGCACGTCGACCACGACCCCCGGTTCGGTCGTGAACTACACGGTGCTGGTCACCAACTCGGGGCAGACCGCCTACACCGGTGCGACGTTCGCGGACGCGCTGGGCGGGGTGCTGGACGACGCGACCTACAACGCGGACGCCGCCGCGACCAGCGGCTCGGTCGGCTTCGCGAGCTCCACGCTGACCTGGACCGGCAACCTCGCGGTCGGGGCGAGTGCCACGATCACCTACTCGGTCACCGTCAACAACCCCGACACCGGGAACAGGACGCTGACCGACACCCTCACCTCGGCCACCGCCGGCAGCAACTGCCCCGCGGGCAGCGGCGACGCCCGGTGCGCCAGCAGCGTGACGGTCCTCGTCCCGAAGCTGACGATCAACGCCGGGACGGACGTGGCCACGACGACCCCGGGGGGCGTCGTGAATTACACCACCACGCTGGCCAACACCGGGCAGACCCCGTACACGGGCATCAGTGCCGTGATCGATGTCTCGGCCACGCTCGACGACGCGACCTACAACGGCGACCTCACGGCCAGTTCGGGCAGTGTCAGCGTGTCCCCGAACGGTTCGGTCACCTGGGGCGGGGACATCGCGGTCGGGGCGAGCGCCACGATCACCTACTCGGTCACCGTGAACAACCCCGACACCGGCGACAAGGTCCTGAGAAGCGCCGTCACCTCCGCCGCTCCGGGCAGCGGCTGCCCGGTCATCGGTGCGACGGCGCCCGGCTGCTTCACCCTGGTCACCGTCCTGGTCCCGGCGTTGACGATCACGAACACCGCCGACACCCAGACGACCACGCCGGGTGGCACGGTCACCTACACGACGACGGTGACCAACACCGGGCAGACCCCCTACAGCGGAGCCCAGGTCACCAACCAGCTGGCCCAGGTGTTCAACGACGCCGACTACAACGGCGACGCGACCGCGACGACCGGCACCGTCTCCTACGCCGCTCCCAACCTGACCTGGACCGGTGACCTGGCGATCGGGGCGAGCGCGACCGTCACCTACTCGGTCACCGTGCGAAACCCCGACCGCGGCGACAAGGTGATGACCAACACCGCGGTGTCGTCCGCCCCGGGCAGCACCTGCCCGGCGGGGAGCACCGGCCCGGGGTGCGTCTCGGTGGTGACAGTCCTGGTGCCGAGGCTGACCATCGCGGTGAGCGCGGACACCGGCACGACGACGCCCGGGGCCACCGTCCACTACACGGCCACCGTCACCAACTCCGGGCAGACCCCGTACACCGGGGCCGCCGTCACCGACCTGCTGACCGGGGTGCTGGACGACGCGACCTACAACGCGGACGCCGGGGCCACGACGGGTACGGTCACCCTCGCCGGGTCCAACCTGGGCTGGACCGGTAACCTGGCGGTCGGCGCGAGTGCCACGATCACCTACTCGGTCACCGTCAACAATCCCGACACCGGAGACGCGCTGCTCTCCAGCACCGCCGTCTCGTCCACCACGGGGAGCAACTGCCCGGCAGGGGGCACCGATTCGCGCTGCACCGTCGTGGTGGCGGTGGCGCGGCTGGTCATCTCGCAGAGTTACGTCGGGAGCAGTGCCACACCGGGGTCGACGATCCGGCTCAACGCCACGTTCAGCAACACCGGGAAGGTCCCCTATACGGGGATCAGCATTTCCAGTCCGATCGCCGGCACCGTCGACGACGCCGTCCCCAACGGGGACCAGACCGCGAGTTCGGGGACGCTGGTCCTCGGCGCCACGGCCATCACCTGGACCGGCAACATTCCCGTCGGGGGCACCGTCACGGTCACCGGCACCCTGACCGTGAAGAATCCCCCCACCGGGGACAAGATCGTCACCGGCACCCTGGTCTCGGCCGCTCCCGGTAACAACTGCCCGGCCGGCGGCTCCGACCCCCGCTGCACGGCCCTGCTCAACGTCGTCGTCCCCGGCCTGACGATCACCAACATCGCCGACACCCCCGTCACGGTCCAGGGTGGCACCGTCAACTACACGGTCACCGTCACCAACTCCGGGCAGACGCCGTACACCGGTGCGACGTTCACCGAGTCGCTGGCGGGCATGCTGGACGACGCGGTCTACAACGGCGACGTGTCGGCGACGAGAGGCACCGTCTCCTACGCCGCCCCCAACCTGACCTGGACCGGTGATCTGGCGGTCGGGGCGAGTGCGACGATCACCTACTCGGTCACCGTACGAAACCCCGACTCCGGCGACAGGAACCTGACCGGCACGATCTCCTCGCCCACCATCGGCGGCAACTGCGCTCCGGCGAGTGGCAACGCGCAGTGCACCAGCACCGTGATCGTGCTCATCCCCGCGCTGACCATCACCCAGACCGACGTTCCCACCACGGCGGTGCCGGGGAGCACGGTCACCTACACGATCACCGTCACCAACACCGGGCAGCTTCCCTACACGGGGGCGACGTTCACCGAGTCGCTGGCGGGTGTGCTGGACGACGCGGTCTACAACGGCGGCGCGACGGCGACGACCGGCAGCATGTCCTACACCAGCCCCAACCTGACCTGGACCGGAAACCTCGTGCCCGGCGCGAGCGCGACGATCACCTACTCGGTCACCGTCGACAACCCGGTGACCGGTGACGCGAACCTGGTGAGCACGATCACCTCCACCACTTCCGGCAACAACTGCCCGTCCGGTGGGACCGACCCCCGCTGCGGCACCAGCGTCCCGGTCACCGGGCTCACCACGCTGACCTTCGACAAGGCCGCGAGCACCCCCTCGGCCGGGCAGGGCGAGACGGTCACCTACACCGTCACGATCAGCAACAGCGGGCTGACGCCCTACGTCGGCGCGACGTTCACCGACGACCTGACCGACGTCCTGGACGACAGCACCTACAACAACGACGCCGTGGCGGGCACGGGCACCGTCGGCTACACCGCGCCCGACCTGACCTGGACCGGAACCGTCCCGGCCGGCGGGTCGACCACGGTCGTCTACTCGGTGACGGTGAACACCTCGCCCGACGGGAACCTCGTCAACACCCTGGTCTCGACCTCACCGGACGGCAACTGCGCCGCGGCGAGCACCGATCCGCGCTGCTCGGTCACCGTGACCGTGGCCAAGCTGACCATCGTGACCACGTCCAACGCGGCGACCTACCTGCCGGGCGAGGTGGTGCACTACACGTCGGTGATGACCAACGCCGGACAGACGCCGTACCACGGGATCAGCGTCCTGTTCAACGGGATCGAGGGCGTCGACGACAGCGTCTCCAACGGGGACCAGAGCGCCACCTCCGGATCGCTGTCACTGGGCCTCGACGGGCTGACCTGGACCGGAAACATTCCGGTGGGCGGCAGTGTCACGCTGACCGGCAGCCTCACGGTGAACAACCCCGACACCGGCGACAAGCTGATCACCCTCACCTCGGTCTCCTCGGCACAGGGCAGCGGCTGTCCCGTGACGACCGCTCCCGGCTGCACCACCTCGGTCACCGTGCTGACCCCCGGTCTGACGATCACCAAGGTCGCGGACCGGAGCGCGGTGGTCCCCGGTGACCCGGTGGCCTACACCGTCACGATCGCCAACAGCGGGAACAGCGCGTACACCGGCGCCGTCGTCACCGACTCGCTGACCGGGGTGCTGGACGCGGCGACGTACAACGGCGACGCGGCGGCGACGACCGGCACGGTCCGCCTCGCGGACGAGGTCCTGACCTGGACCGGTGACCTGGCGGTCGGCGCGATCGCGACCGTCACCTACTCCGTCACCTCGGTCAGCCCTCCCACCGGTGACAAGCTTCTGAGCAACGGCGTCGCCTCCACCGAGATGGGCAGCACCTGCCCGCCCGGCAGCGGGAGCTCGGCCTGCCGTTCGGGGATCGTCGTTCTCACGCCACTCCTGACGATCGTGAAGACGCCCGGCGTCACGTCGACCACCCCCGGGGGGACGGTCGGCTACACGGTCACCGCCACCAACACCGGACAGGTCCCCTTCGCCGCGGCGACGTTCACCGACGCGCTGGCCGGGGTGCTGGACGACGCCGTCTACAACGGCGACGCGAGCGCCACGCGCGGCACCGTCACCTTCACCAGTCCCAATCTGACCTGGACCGGAGCTCTCAACCCCGGACAGGGGGTCACCCTCACCTACAGCGTCACGACGAACACCCCCGGTACCGGTGACCAGAAGCTGACCAACACGGTCACCTCGGCCACCGCGGGCAGTACCTGCCCGACCGGAAGCACGGACCCCCGCTGCTTCGACGAGGTCCTGATCTCCAGGATCAAGATCACTATGGTGGCGGACGTCGTCACCGCCGTCCCGACCGGGGTCGTCACCTACACGGTCACGATCGCCAACACCGGGCAGACGCCGTACACCAGCCGCATCACCGTGAACGGCCTGCTCGCCGGGATCCTCGACGACGCGGTCTACAACGGTGACGGAACGGCCTCGTCGGGCAACCTCGCCTTCACCTCCGCGACCAGCCAGATGGTGTGGACCGGTCTTCTCCCGATCGGCACGAATGTCACCATCACCTTCTCGGTAAGGGTGCAGAACCCCGATCCGGGCGACAAGGTGCTCAACGCCGTCATGACCTCCGGCGCGCTGGGCAACAACTGTCCGGTGGGGAGCACCGACCCGCTCTGTGCCTCGACGGTCACCGTGCTGACCCCCGTCCTGGCCCTCTCCACGAGCGCGGACCGGACGACGGTCACTCCCGGCGGGACCATCACCTACACGACCACGGTCGCCAACACCGGCCAGACCCCGTACACCGGGGCGACGGCGACCGACGATCTCTCGCAGGTGCTCACCGACGCCGTCTACAACGGCGACGCGAGCGCTACCAGCGGCACCGTCGCCTTCACCGGCCCCGGCCTGACCTGGACCGGTGACCTGGCGGTCGGCGCGAGTGCGACGATCACCTACTCGGTCACCGTGAACAACCCCGACCTGGGTGACAAGCTGATCGAAAACGAGGTCTCCTCCGACACGCTGGGCAGCACCTGCCCGTCCACCGCCTCCACCCCTGCCTGTACGACACTCGTCACCGTGCTCGTCCCGGCGCTGACCATCGTCAAGACCGCCGACACGGTGACCACGACCCCCGGCGGCACGGTCGGCTACACGATCACGGCCACCAACACCGGGCAGACGGACTACACCGGCGTGACCGTCACCGATCCGCTGGCGGCGGTGCTGGACGACGCCGACTACAACGGGGACGCGACCGCCACGGTCGGTACGGTCGCCGTTGCCGGGCAGACCCTGACCTGGAGCGGTGATCTGGCGGTCGGGGTGACGGTGACCATCGGCTACTCGGTCACCGTCAACAATCCGGACACCGGCAACCTGCTGCTCACCGACACCGTCGCCTCCGGCGTGCCGGGCAGCACCTGCCCGGTGGGGGGCGGCACCCCGGCCTGTACCTCGACGGTGACCGTGCTCATCCCCGGACTGGCCGTCTCCATCGCCGCCGGCCGGCCGACCACGACCCCCGGCGGCGTCACCCGTTTCACGATCACGATCGCCAACACCGGCCAGACCCCGTACGAAGGCGTGAGCGTCGTGAACGCTCTCGCCGACGTGCTGGACGAGGCCGTCTACGACAATGACGCGATCGCCACGGCCGGCACGGTCGCCGTTGCCGGGCAGACCCTGACCTGGACCGGCGATATGGCGGTCGGGGCGACCGTGACCGTCACGTACACGGTGAAGACCGGCGACCCCAACCGCGGAGACACGGTCATGACCAGCGTCGTCTCCTCGTCCGCACCGGGCAGCACCTGCCCGGTGGGCGGCACCGCCCCGGCCTGCAGTGCCACGGTCACCATCCTGATCCCGGCACTGAGCATCGCCATGACCGCCGACACGGCGACCACGACCCCCGGGAGCACGGTCGGCTACACGATCACGGTCACCAACACCGGGCAGACGGACTACGCCGCGGCCTCCGTCGTCGCCGCGCTCGACGGGGTGTTCCCCGACGCCGTCTACAACGGCGACGCGAGTGCCTCCACCGGCGTCTTCGACTACACCGCGCCGAAACTGACCTGGACCGGCGCCCTCGCGATGGGCGCGAGCACCGCGATCACCTACTCCATCACGGTGAAGGATCCCGACCCCGGGGACAAGGCCCTGACCAGCGGCGTGAGCTCCACCACGCCGGGCAGCACCTGTCCGGTGGGCAGCACCGACCCGGCGTGCGCGACGCTCGTGCGCGCCCTGGTGCCGCGGCTCACGATCACGCAGACCGCCGACACCGGCACCGTCGTCGCCGGGGGCGCCGTCCACTACACGGTGACCCTGGTCAACACCGGTGAGACCGCCTACGCCGGTGCCGCGTTCACCGAGTCGCTGGCCGGGGTGCTCGACGACGCCACCTACGGCAACGACGCGAGCGCCTCCGCCGGCACCGTCACCTTCACCGACGGCGTCCTCGGCTGGAGTGGCGACCTCGCCATCGGCGCCACCGCCACGGTCACCTACTCGATCACCGGCATCTATCCTCCTCAGGGCGACAGGATCATGACCACTACCGTCGTCTCCGCCACCGCCGGATCGACCTGCCCCGAAGGGGGAGACGATCCGGGCTGCACCACGACCGTCACCGTCCTGACCCCCGGTCTCACCATCACCAAGACCGCGAACAACAGCGGTGCCGTGGTGGCGGATGCCACCGTCCAGTACACGATCACGGTCACGAACACCGGTGAGACCCCGTACGCCGCTGCCGCGGTCACCGACTCGCTGGCCGGGGTGCTCGACGACGCCGTCTACAACAACGACGCGAGCGCCTCCACCGGCACCGTCACCTATGCCGACGGGGTCCTCGGCTGGACCGGAGCGCTGCCGATGGAGGCGAGCGCGGTCATCACCTTCACCGTCGTCACCGACGAGGAGATCACGGGTGAGGAGGTCACGGGTGACGGAACTCTCGACAATCGGGTCACCTCGGCGACGACGGGTAGCAACTGTCCGGTCGGGGGCGCCGACCCGCGGTGCTCGGTCGTGATCACCTTGACCCCCACCAGTATCACCCTCACCGACCTGACCAGCAGCTTCGTCTTGGCAGGCACTCCGGATTCGACGGCCAGGAGCAACGGAGCCGTGACCATGACCGTCATCACGAACAGCGTCGACGGCTACAGCGTCACCGTGCAGGCGGATTCGGCCGAGCTCACCTCGGACCAGCCCGGCAACGACGTCACCATCCCGATCGGGAACCTGCGCGTGCGCGAGAGCGGCACGTCGGCCTTCCAGGCCGTCTCAGTCGGCACCCCGGTACTCGTCCACCAGCAGGACGGTCCGTCCGCTCCCGGCGGGGACGCCATCGGCAATGACTTCGAGGGTTACATCCCCCTTGTCCCGGTCGGCGGCTATTCGGCGACGCTCACCTACGTCGCGACGGCCAGTTGACGCGCAGACGCCCCCGCCGGGAACTCGGTGGGGTCCACCAAGCACCTCTCACTCGAACCCGAACAACGTGAAGGAGCAAGCCATGGCAGTGATCACGCGGCGTGCCGCCGCTCTCTGCGGACCCGGCGCGGTCCTGGTCGTCGCCCTTGCCACACCCTCGGCGGCGTTCGCGCTCAAACCGCACCCCGACGACAAGGAGGTGAAGGCGGCCATCGTGGCCGCCCCCAGGCTGAGCATCAGCATCGACAACGGCCAGACCACCGCCGAGGCGGGGGACCGGTTCACCTATACCGTCACCGTCAACAACGTCGGCACGGACAAGGCGCGTGAGCTCAGGATCACCCAGAGCCTGCCGACCGGCCTGCACTTCGTCTCGGCCGACGGCCAGGGCCGGGCGGAGGAGGGCCAGGTCCTCTGGACCGCCGATGTGCCGGCGGGCAAGAAGGCCGTCTTCCACACCACCGCCGAGGTGCGAGACACCCCGGAGGACCTGCTCCGCCTGGCCACTGTCGCCTGTGCGAGCGTCAAGACGGACGACAAGCCCCTGGTCTGCGCCACCCACTCCGACCAGCTGCCGGCCGGCGCGGCCGCCGAGGCGGCCGCCCACGAGGCGGCCAACCCCGTGACCGGCCGCCTGTGGTACGCGGGTGCGGGCGCCGGTCTGCTGGCCCTGGCCCTGACCGTGCTCCTGGCCCTCCGCCGCACCAGACTCCGCCGTCACCTGGGGCGGTCGCCCTCGTAACGATCCGCGCCCAGCCTCATGACACGGGCGAGATGAACCGGTATGTGGGCACCCCCGGCCGTGGGGGGTGCCCACGGCCTACTCGTCGCCGGTGAGGGAGAAGCCGCGGAGGCGCTGGCCCGACCAGACCACCGCGCCGACGGTGATGATCAGCAGGGCCGGTACGGCGAAGCCGAGGGTGATCTCGGTGGAGAAGAACGGTGAGGAGGACACCTGGTCGGCGATCGACTGGGCCCACTGCTGGATGGAGAACCTCCGGGCACCGGGGACGAAGTTGCCCACCACGCCCTCCCAGACGAGCGCGTAGACGATGCCGATGGTGACCGCGTGCCGGGTCAGCACACCCAGCAGCATGAACACCGCCGCGTACGCGATCCCGCCGACCAGGGCACCGAGGGCGAAGCCGTAGGCGATCCCGGATTCGAGGTTGACCAGCAGGTAGGCCGCGACGAAGGTCGGTACGGCGGCGAACAACGCGAGCATCGAGGCGGCGACCACGAACTTGGTCTGCGCGATCACCGGGCGGGAGATCGGCTTGGCCAGCAGGTGGATGATCGTGCCGTCGTCGATCTCGGGGGCGATCACCCCGGTCCCGGCGATCAGGCCGAGCAGCGGCAGCATGGTGCCGATGGCGAAGGTCCGCATGAGCGTGACCGCGGTCCGCTCGTCGGCGGCGCCGATGAGGTTCAGCAGGGCCGCCATGACGACCAGCACCAGGGGCAGCATGATCAGCAGCCAGATCCGGCGGCGGCCGAGGAGGGCCCGGTAGGAGATTCCGGCGATGACACCGTTCATGATCAGCTGCTCCTGTTGATCAGGTAGGAGAAGACGCTCTCCAGGTCCTCGTCGGCGGGGGAGACCTGCCAGACGCGTACGTCCGCGTCCCTGGCGACCCTGGGCAGCAGGCGGGTGAAGCGCCGGAAGTCGACCGCCTGCACCTCCAGGCCCGCCTCGGTCAGCGAGACCGCGCCCGAGGAGGCGTCGGCGATCAGCGCGGACGCCAGGCGGCGGTCGTCGCTGGAGCGGACCCGGAACAGGTGCGGGCGGTCGGTCATCCGGCGACGGATCTCACGGAAGTCCCCGGAGGCGGCGTGCCGGCCCGCGACCAGCACCTCGATGTGCTGGGCGACGCGTTCCACCTCCTCCAGGATGTGCGAGCTGAACAGGATGGTCTTGCCCGCCGCGCCCATGGCGCTGACCAGGTCCATCAGGTGCAGGCGCTGGCGGGGGTCCATGCCGTTGAACGGCTCGTCGAGCAGCAGGACCTGGGGGTCGTGCACCAGGGCGGCGGCCACCTTGACGCGCTGGCGCATGCCCTTGGAGTACGTCTCGATCCTGCGGTCCTTGGCGCTCTCCATCTCCACCAGGGCGAGCGCCTTGCGGGCGGCGTCCTCGGGGTCGGGCAGGCGGTGCAGCTTCGCGCTGGACAGTACGAACTGCCAGCCGGTGAGGAAGCCGTAGACGGCCTCGCGCTCGGGGACCAGGCCGATGGAGCGGTAGATCTGGTGGTTGCGCCAGATCCGGTCGCCGTCCAGGGCGACGGTGCCGCCCGAGGGCGCCAGGAACCCGGCCATCATGTGCAGCAGCGTGGACTTGCCCGCGCCGTTCGGGCCGAGCAGCCCGGTGACGCCGGGGCCGACGGTCATGGTGATGTCGTTGACGGCGACCACGTTGCCGTACCAGCGGGAGACCTGGGCCAGTTCGATCCTCATCGGGAGGCCGCCTTCCGGTAGCGCGCGATCAGGGCCGTCACGGACAGGCCGATCAGCGCGATCATGATCACTCCGGCGACCAGGCTGCCCGCGCCCGAGGGGTAGATGACGTTCGAGGCGGGGGTCGCCCCGAAGATTCCGACGTGCACGGCGGCGTCCACCAGGAAGAACGGGTTGATCAGCCAGGCCCACGCGGCGGTGGCGTCGTCGCCCATCGACTCCAGCACCCCGTACAGCACCGTGGAGACGGCGGAGGTGAGCAGGTAGAGGGCGATGACCGAGGCCACGCCCAGACCGCGTCTGGGGGTGAACGAGGCGATGGCGATGCCGAGACAGGCCAGCAGCAGCGCGTAGCCGACCGCGCCGGCCATGCTGGTGAGGTATTCGACGGTGTGCGTGTCGCCGGGCAGGTCGATGACCACCTCACCGATGAACAGCACGGTGAGCGGCACCGCCAGCAGCAGGAACATCGCCGCGGTCATCGCCGCCAGCTTCGCCCCGACGTAGTCCCAGAGCGTCACCGGGCGCGACAGGTAGAGCGGCAGCACCCGGAAGCGCAGGTCGGGGGCGACGGCGTACGGCGACTGGGAGGCCAGGAAGATCGCGAGCACGACCTGCATGAAGACCGCGTAATCGGTGTAGCGCATGCCCTCCTGCTTGATCAGCGCCATCGCCGCGATGGAGACGACGGCGGGCAGGAACATGATGCCCACCAGCATGAAAGGAATGATCTTGGAGCGGGCGGTGCGGCCGAGCCCGAAGATCCCGCGCAGGCTGTGCACGGTCAGCGCGGCGGTGGCGTGGCCCCGGCCGAGCCGCACCCCGTCGTAGTGGCGGTATCCGATGTCGTGGATGACACCCGTGGGTTCAGACATTGGCCGGCTCCCTGAAGACGTCCTCGATGCGCTGGCGCCCCTGTTCCAGGCGGACGAGGCAGAGATCGAGCTCGCAGACGGCGTCGCGGAGGACATCAAAGGTCTCCGGCGCGCGGACGTGGACGAGCAGCATCCTGCCGTGCGGGGTGACGGTCTCGCCCAGCTCGGTCAGCCGGGCCACGAGCGCGTCCTGGCCCTCCTCCACCTCGACGGTCACGGTCTGGGTCTGCTGGGTGAACTCCCCGATGGCCGAGGAGCGCAGCAGCTTGCCGCCGTCGATCACGATGACGTGGTCGCAGACCCGCTCAAGCTCGCCCAGCAGGTGGGAGGTGACCAGCACGCTGATGCCGAACTCCGAGCCGATCCTGCGGATCAGCGCGAGCATCTCGTCACGGCCCTGCGGGTCGAGGCCGTTGGTGGGCTCGTCCAGCAGGACCAGGCGCGGGTCGTGCACCAGGGCCTGGGCCAGCTTGACCCGCTGCTTCATGCCGGTGGAGTAGCCGCCCATCGCGCGGTAGCGCTCCTCGTACAGCCCGACGTGGCGCAGCACGTCGGCGGCGCGTTCGCGGGCCGCGGTGCGCGGCAGGCCGGACATCTGGGCCATGTGCACGGTGAACTCGGTGGCGGACAGATCGGGCGGCAGGCAGTCGTGCTCGGGCATGTAGCCCACGATCCGGCGGATCTCCGCGCCCCTGGTCGCGGTGTCCATGCCCAGCACCTGGGCGCGGCCGGCGCTGGGTTCGAGCAGGCCGAGCAGGATCTTGATCAGCGTGGACTTGCCCGCGCCGTTGGCGCCGACCAGACCGGTCACACCGGGGCCGACGGTGACGGTGAGCTGGTCGAGCGCCGTCACCCGGGGGAAACGTCTGGTCAGTCCCTCGGTGGCGAGGATAGTCATACCGGGACACTATCCGCCGTCGCGGACGGACACCTCAGCCGTACGAAGGAATCCCCCTCGTCCAAAAGGGCGGTTCACCGCCTGCCGGGGGGTACCGGAAGTCGCATGCCGAACCGGGACCAGTAGGCCCTCTGCACGAGGAGCGTCAGCACCCCGGAGATGATCATTCCTGCGATGTTCACCCCGAGCTGGACGGCCGACGCGCCCATGTCGCCCCAGCGCGACAGCGCGGCGGCGACCGCGAAGTAGCCCGCGGCCGGGACCGTGGTGACCGAGATGAAGACGCCGACCAGCGCCGATGACTTGCCGGCGGTCACCGAGAGCACCCCGGCGGCCCCGGCGAGCAGCGCCACGATGAACGACCACCTGTCGGGCTTGACGATGAACTCGATCTCCTCGTGCCCGGTCCGCAGCGAGCCGCTGTCGATCCAGCCCAGCCACCGCCAGGCCAGCGCGCAGGCGAAGGTGATCGCGAGGGCGACGGCGAAGCCCACGGCCAGGGTACGGAGCGCGCGGCCGATCAGCTGCCGGTCGGCACGGATCAGGCCGAAGCAGATGGCCGCGATCGCACCGAACTCCGGCCCCAGCACCATCGCGCCGACGATGAGGATCGGCGAGTTGACGATCACACCGATCGCCGCGATCTGGGTGGCGATCACCAGGAACGCGAGGAAGGCCCAGGTGAGCCGGGAGTCGTCGCCGACCCGCTGGGCGAACTCCGCCCAGACCACCGCGTCGTCCCCGTCGCCGGGCGCCTCCTCCTGGGCGCGCTCGGACACCTCCGAGATCGACAGGTCGACCTCCTCGGCCGCGATCGACCCCTCGGTGTGCAGGCCGAGCCGCTGCAGGTACTCGATCACCTCGTTGGCGGCCTCGCGGGCGACGTCGAACTGGACGAGGTCCCCGGCGGGGGAGCGCGCGGCACCGGGAAGCACGACGATGTTGACCACGCCGACGCAGGTTTCGAGCACCTCCAGTACCCCGTCCGACAATTCCGGCGGACTGATCACGCGCAGATGCAACACGGGCCAACCTTAGGACCTGTGGGCGGCTCACTGAAGCCCGGAGAATCTCCGACCTGTCATCCGGCGGACGCGGCGCGGAGCAGGCGGAGCTGGCCGATCTCGGTGATGTTCTTCATCAGTTCGGAGTTGACCCAGGCGATCATGTGGGCGACGGTCAGTTCGGGGCTGTCCGGCCAGGGGAAGGGGGCGGGGGCGTCCAGGTCGTCGTCGGTGAGCCGGTCCAGCACCGCCAGCCACTCCACGCGAAGGCCGCGTAGCCAGTCGACGGTGGCCTGCCCGTCGCCCGGCCACCCGATCTCCTCCCGGTCACGTGGTGTCCGCCCCCGCGCGTGGTCGATGGTCACCGTCCACCACCAGCCGATGTGCCAGGTGACCCAGCCGAGGGTGGGGACCGGAATGGGATCGGGCTCGGCATCGTCCCAGTCCGGCACCCACATCCCGTCGACGCCCGGGTGCACCGTCCAGCAGTGGGGCGCGGGCTCCCAGAGAAAGTCCTCCGGCCGCAACCGCTCCAGATGGAGTTCGAACAGCGACCAGGTCAGCTCGAACTGCCAGCGGAGCAGTTCACCACGGGAAACAGTCACCGGCCGACCCTGCCACAGCGCCGGTCCGTTCAGAAAGCCGTTTTCCGGCGGCCGGGGCCGGACCGTCCAGGCCGTCGGGGTACTCCCCCCCGTACGGCGGGTCCGAGGCCGAGCGGCGAGACGACGTAGGCGTCGCGGCAGCGCAGGTACTGCTCACCGGCGAAGGCCGACGCCTGACCACCTCCACCGGCGCGCAGACGCCGACCACTCGACGCGCTTTTGACGGACGCTGATCCCAGGGGGCGAAAGGGGCGGAAAGTCAGATGCGGCGGAGGCGGACGCGGCTGACCGAGTGGTCGGCGCTCTTGTGCAGGACCAGGTCGGCGCGGCCCCTGGTGGGGGCGATGTTCTCCAGGAGGTTGCGCTCGTTGATGTCGCGCCAGATGTCCTTGGCGAACTCGGTCGCCTGCTCCTCGGACAGTTCGGCGAGGTGCCTGAAGTAGGACTTCGGGTCCTCGAAGGCGGTCTGCCGCAGCTTGTGGAAGCGGTCCACGTACCAGTCGCGGATGTGCTCGACCTTGGCGTCCACGTAGATGGAGAAGTCGAAGTAGTCGTTGATCGCGAGCGCGGTGGGCGGGGCGGGCTGCAGCACGTTGAGGCCCTCGACGATGAGGATGTCGGGCCGGCGGATGGTCTGGGTCGCACCGGGCACGATGTCGTACTCCAGGTGGCTGTAGACCGGGGCCGTCACCTCGGGCAGGCCCGCCTTGACGTCGGCGACGAACCTGACCAGGGCCCGCCGGTCGTAGCTCTCCGGGAAGCCCTTCCGGTGCATGATGTCCCTGGCGGTGAGGACCTCGTTCGGGAACAGGAAGCTGTCCGTGGTGATCAGATCCACCCGGGGGTGCTCCGGCCAGCGGGCCAGCAGGGTGTGCAGCAGCCTGGCGGTGGTCGACTTGCCGACCGCGACGCTGCCGGCGATGCCCAGGACGTACGGGGCCGTCCGCCGCTCGCCGCCGAGGAAGGTGTTGAGTGCCATGCTGCGCTGCCTGACCCCGGTGAAGTGCAGGTTGAGCAGCCGGGTGAGCGGCAGGTAGATATCGGTGACCTCGGTCAGGTCGATCGGGTCGTCGACGCCGCGCAGCTCCTCCAGTTCGCTCTCGGTGAGCGTCAGGGGGGTGTTCTTCCGCAGGTCGCTCCACTGAGCCCGGCTCAGCTGCACGTACGGTGTCGCGGTGTCCAAACCGTTGGCCATGTTCAGCAAGCCTACTGATCGCCTCTGCGTACGATCCTGCCGGGTGCCGGGCGGGATTCTTGGGGTGTCTGGGGGGTTCTCCATAGACAAGGTGGCCGATCTCTCAGGGAAGGGGGTAGGTCATGTGCGGCATAGTGGGATATACGGGACAGCGGCAGGCGATCGAGGTCGCCGTCGAGGGACTGGGCCGGCTGGAGTACCGGGGGTACGACTCGGCGGGAATCGCACTGGTCGGATCCGGCGGCCTGGTCGTGGAGAAACGGGCGGGGAAGCTGGCCAACCTGCGCTCGGCACTGGTCTCGCGGCCCGCGCCGCCGTCGACGGTCGGGATCGGGCACACCAGATGGGCCACCCACGGGGCGCCCACCGACCGCAACGCCCACCCGCACACCGACTGTCACGGGCGGATCGCGGTCATCCACAACGGGATCATCGAGAACTTCGCCGTGCTCAGGAGTGAGCTGGAGGACAAGGGCCACCGGATCGTCTCCGAGACCGACACGGAGGTGGTGGCGCATCTGCTGGAGGAGTTCGCCGCCGGTGGCCTGGCGGAGGCGATGCGCCGGGTCTGCCTGCGGCTGGAGGGGGCGTTCACGCTGCTCGCGGTCTCGGTGGACGAGCCCGAGGTGGTGGTGGGGGCGCGGCGTAACTCGCCGCTGGTGGTCGGCAGAGGGGACGGGGAGAACTTCCTCGGCTCGGACGTGGCGGCCTTCATCGCCTACACACGCGAGGCGGTGGAGCTGGGGCAGGACCAGGTGGTCGAGCTGCGTCCCTCGAAGATCACGGTCTTCGACTTCCAGGGGGCTCCGGCCGAGACGCGTGACTATCACATCGGCTGGGACGCCTCGGCCGCCGAGAAGGACGGCTACGACCACTTCATGCTCAAGGAGATCGCCGAGCAGCCCAGGGCCGTCGCCGACACGCTGCTCGGCAGGGTCGGCCAGGACGGCCTGCTGGTGCTGGACGAGATGCGCCTGTCCGACCAGGAGCTGCGCGACATCAACAAGATCATCCTGGTGGCCTGCGGGACCTCGTACCACGCCGGGCTCATCGCGAAGTACGCCATCGAGCACTGGGCCCAGCTGCCCTGCGAGGTCGAGGTGGCCAGCGAGTTCCGCTACCGCGACCCGATCCTCACCCGGGACACGCTGGTCGTCGTGATCAGCCAGTCGGGCGAGACGATGGACACGCTCATGGCGGTACGGCACGCGCGCGGGCAGCGCTCCCGGGTGCTGGCGGTGTGCAACGTGAACGGCTCCACGATCTCCCGCGAGTCCGACGCCGTCCTCTACACGCACGCGGGCCCGGAGGTCGCGGTGGCCTCCACCAAGGCCTTCCTCACCCAGCTGGTGGCCTGCTACCTGGTGGCGCTCTATCTCGCGCAGGTCCGGGGCACCAAGTTCGGCGACGAGATCACCCAGATCGTCGACCGGCTGGCGGAGATGCCGTCGAAGGTGAGCGAGGTCCTCTCGACGGTCGAACCGGTCCGCGCGCTGGCCAGATCGCTGGCCGCCGAGCGGTGCGTGCTCTTCCTCGGGCGGCACGTGGGCTTCCCCGTCGCGCTGGAGGGAGCGCTGAAGCTCAAGGAACTGGCGTACATGCACGCCGAGGGCTTCGCCGCGGGGGAGCTCAAGCACGGCCCGATCGCGCTGATCGACAAGGGGCTCCCGGTCGTGGTGGTCGTCCCCTCGCTGTCCGGCCAGCGGGTGATCCACGACAAGATCGTGTCCAACATCCAGGAGATCAGAGCCAGGGGCGCCAGGACCCTCGTCATCGCCGAGGAGGGCGACGACGTGGTCGAGCGGTACGCCGACACGCTGATCCGCATCCCGGCCGTGCCGACCCTGCTCCAGCCGCTGGTCGCCACGGTGCCGCTCCAGGTCTTCGCCTGCGAGCTGGCCACCGCCAAGGGGCACGACGTCGACCAGCCCCGCAACCTCGCCAAGTCGGTCACGGTGGAGTAAGCCCAGGACAGGGGTTGTCCACAGCCTGTGGACAACCCCTATGGATTACCGAGGGGCAGAAGCGGGAATAGGAGCTGCCCGCTTTCTTGCATGGTTAATTGTCGATATATGCCATATAGCGGACTGCTGACGGCGGATTAACGTGGCGTGAATCCACCGGACCTCAGGGAGTCGCAAGATGGATCGTCGTCGTTTCCTTGCCGGTAGTGGTGCGCTGGCCACGGTAGGGGTGGCCGGGCCGTTCGCCGGCGTCGCGCGGGCGGGGCTGAACGGGGAGACCCGCCCCGGAGGCGGGTACGGGCCGTTGAGGCCGGTCGCCGACGAGCGGGACGGCGCGGTCCGGCTTCACCTGCCCGACGGCTTCCGCTACGCCTCCTTCAGCGTCGCCGGGGACAGGTTCGGCGACGGGTCCGCCGTCCCCTCCAGGCACGACGGCATGGCCGCGTTCCGCGGACCCGCGAACACCGCGATCCTCGTCCGCAACCACGAGGTCAACGGCCCGGTCGGCGCGTTCGGCGACCCGGCCAGGGCCTACGACCCGGCGGCGGGCGGCGGCACCTCCACGCTCAGGGTCACCCGTTACGGCAAGGTGATCTCCGCAGCCCCCAGCCTGACCGGCACCCAGATGAACTGCTCGGGTGGCCCGATGCCCTGGGGTGCCTGGGTGACCTGCGAGGAGACGGTCAACGGGCCGGACGTGGGCAACGACTTCACCGGCCAGGACAACGGCAAGCT
The DNA here is from genome assembly GCF_040295965.1 of Streptosporangium sp. NPDC002544. Classification (NCBI taxonomy): domain Bacteria; kingdom Bacillati; phylum Actinomycetota; class Actinomycetes; order Streptosporangiales; family Streptosporangiaceae; genus Streptosporangium; species Streptosporangium sp. NPDC002544. The sequence continues at coordinate 287,851 of NZ_JBEOWJ010000001.1, forward strand.
CACCCAGAGGCACGGCTACATCTTCGAGGTCCCGATCGACGGCAGAGCCTCGGGACCGATCAGGAGCGCCGGGCGGTTCGCCCACGAGTCGGCCGCGTTCGACTCGTTCACCGGCGCCGTCTACCTCACCGAGGACAACTTCGCGTTCGCCTCCGGGTTCTACCGCTACCTGCCGCCGAAGAACCCGCTCCGGGCCGGTCGCATCCTCGACGGCGGCAGGCTGCAGATGCTGGCCGTGCGGGGCGCGCCGGGCAAGGACCTCTCGGTCGGCCAGTCCAAGGGGGCCACCTACGCGACCACCTGGGTGGACATCGACGACCCCGACCCCACCTTCATCGGTACCCCCGCCAACGACCTCGCGGTCCAGGCGGTCGGCAACCAGGGCAGGGCCAAGGGGGCGGCGCTCTTCTCCCGGCTGGAGGGGGCGATCAACCATCACGGCACGATCTACTTCACCTCCACGCAGGGCGGCGCGACCGCGCCCGGCGACACCCCGCCCAGCGGCTTCGGCAAGGGGCGCGGCCAGGTGTGGGCGTACGAGACGTGGAGCGGGAGGCTCAGGCTCGTCTACGAGTCGCCGGGCTCGGTCACTCTCGACCTGCCGGACAACGTCACCGCCAGCCCCCGGGGCACGCTGGTCCTGTGCGAGGACGGCTCGGGCGACAACTACCTGCGCGGCCTCACCAGCCGTGGCGAGATCTTCGACTTCTCCCGGCTGGCCCCCGTCGCCGGGGACTCCGGCGCCGAGTTCGCCGGCTCGACCTTCGGTCCCGGCGGGCACACCCTCTACGTCAACGTCCAGTCGTCGGCGGGGATGAGCTTCGCCATCTGGGGGCCCTGGCAGCGCGGCGGCTTCTGACCTCCCCGCCGACCCCCGCGACCCGCTTCGGGGCCGATCGTACGACGTCCGTGCCGGCAGGCGGGCGGCCGATGAAGATCATCGGTAACCTGGGGAAATGATCGTTGGGATCGGCGTCGACGTCGTGGACGTGGCCAGGTTCGAGGCGACCCTGGTGCGGACGCCCGCGCTGCGGGGGCGCCTGTTCACCGCCGCCGAGAGCGCGCTGGCGACGGAGTCGCTGGCCGCCAGGTTCGCGGCCAAGGAGGCCGTCGCCAAGGCGCTGGGCGCGCCCCCCGGGCTGCGGCATCTGGACGCCGAGGTGCTCACCGGCGAGCACGGGCGGCCCGAGCTGCGGGTGACCGGCAAGGTGGCGGACGTCGCCCTGGCCCTGGGCGTGGTCAGATGGCACGTCTCCCTGACGCACGACGGGGGTGTCGCCATCGCCTATGTGATCGCCGAGGGATAAATTCGGTGGAATGCGGACCGCGTACACATCTGACCAGATCAGGGCGGCCGAGGCGGCGCTGATGGCGACCCTGCCCGAGGGCACCCTGATGGAGAGGGCGGCCACCGGGCTCGCGGTGGTCTGCGCCAGGATGCTCGGCGGCGTGTACGGCTCCCGCGTCGTGCTGCTCGTCGGCGGCGGTGACAACGGCGGCGACACCCTCTACGCCGGGGCACGCCTGGCGGCCAGGGGGGCCGGGGTTGACGCGATCATCGCCGGGAAGCGCGTCCACGAGGCGGGACTGGAGGCCCTGCGCCGCGCGGGCGGCCGGGTGACCGACCTGCCCGGCGGCGAAGCCGCTGCCCCCGCGACCACCCCGGCCGGTCGGCCGGTCGCTTCGGAGGGGCCGGCGACGGGAAACCTCGCGGAAGCGCCCGGGGACGGTGTGACGGGTGGTGACGCGGTGGTGGGCGGGGCGGTCCGCGACCTGATCGGCGCGGCGGACCTGATCGTGGACGGGATGCTCGGGATCGGCGGGACCGGGGCGCTCAGGGAGCCGTACGCGACCCTGGCCCGGCTCGCGGGTGACGCGCCCGGCGAGGTCGTCGCGGTGGATCTGCCGAGCGGGGTGGACGCGAGCAGCGGCCAGGTGGAGGGCGCGGCGGTCCGCGCGGACGCCACGGTCACGTTCGGAGCGTGGAAGACCGGGCTGCTGGTGGATCCCGGCGCCGGGCACGCGGGCCGGACGGAACTCGTCGACATCGGTCTCGGCCCCCATCTGCCGGGACCCGACGCGGTCGCGCTGACGGACGCCGACGTGGCCGCCCTGCTGCCCAGGCCCGGTGCCTCCTCCGACAAGTACCGCCGGGGCGTCGTCGGGATCGCGGCGGGCAGCGAGCGCTACACCGGTGCGGCGGTGCTGGCGGTGGGCGGGGCCCTGCGGGCCGGGGTGGGCATGGTCCGCTACGCGGGGGTCGCCGAGCCGGTGGCCCAGGTGCGGGCCCGCTGGCCCGAGGCGGTGATCACCACGCTCGCCCCCGGCGAGGGCGTCGAGGAGGTGGGCCGGGTGCAGGCGTGGGTGCTCGGTCCCGGGCTCGGCACCGGCGACGAGGCGCGCGCCATCGCCCGCTCGGTGCTGGCCGACGATGTCCCCGTGCTCGTCGACGCCGACGCGCTGACCCTGGTGGCCCAGGAGCGGTCACTGCTCCGCCGCGACGCGCCCGTCCTGATCACCCCGCACGCCGGCGAGCTCTCCCGCCTGACGGAGGTGCCGAGGGAGCTGATCGAGGCACGGAGCCTGGAGAACGTACGGCGGGCGGCGGCCGAGCTGGACGTGACCGTACTGCTCAAGGGCTCGACCACGCTGGTCGCGCAGGAAGGGCGGCCGGTCAGGATCAACCCCACCGGAAGTCCCTGGCTCGCGACCGGCGGCACCGGCGACGTGCTGGCCGGCCTGGCGGGCGCGCTGCTGGCCGCGGGACTGAGTGGTTACGACGCGGCCTCCTGCGCCGCCTACCTGCACGGAATCGCCGGTCGGCGCGGCCCTCTCGCCGCCTCCGACGTCGCCGAGGCCCTGCCGGAGACGGTGCGGTCATTGGTCAACGGGCTCAGGCAGAGCCGCTCACCTGCCAAACTGGAGCGATGAGCTTCCCGATGACGCCCGCCGAGGCACGGGTGGACCTCTCGGCGATCCGCGAGAATCTGGCACTGCTCGGGAGCCACGCCCCCGGCGCCGAGATGATGGCGGTGGTCAAGGCCGACGCCTACGGGCACGGGCTGGTCCCCGCCGCGCGAGGTTGCCTGGAGGGCGGTGCCGGGCGGCTGGGCACCGCCTACGTCCGCGAGGCCCTCCAACTGCGGGCCGCCGGGATCACCGCGCCGATCCTGGCGTGGATCCTCCCGCCGGGCGAGCCCCTGGCGCAGGCGGTCGAGCACGACATCGAGCTGTCGGCGGGCTCGGTCGCGGTGGTCGACGCGATCGCCGACGCCGCGGCCCTGACCGGCCGGACGGCCAGGGTGCATCTGAAGGCCGACACCGGCATGTCACGTGGTGGTGCGACGCCGCGTGAGTGGCCCGACCTGCTCGACCGGGCGCTGCGGCGGCAGGCCGAGGGGACCGTCGAGATCGCCGGGCTCTGGTCCCACTTCGCCTGCGCGGACATTCCGGGAGATCCATCCATCGTGGCCCAGCTGATGGCGTTCGACGAGGCGCTGGCCGTCGCGGAGAAGGCGGGTGCCGGGGGCTCCCACGTCATCAGGCACATCGCCAACTCGGCGGCCACCCTGACGCTGCCGCAGGCGCACTACGACATGGTCCGCCCCGGGATCGCGACCTTCGGGCTGAGCCCCGTGCCCGAGCTCGGCGACTTCGGGCTGCGCCCGGTGATGACGCTCGTGGCGCGGGTCGCGCTGGTCAAGCGGGTGTCCGCCGGATCGGGTGTGTCGTACGGCCACCTGTATGTCACGGATCGGGAGACCACGCTTGGTCTCGTCCCGCTCGGGTACGCGGACGGGATCTCGCGGCGCGCCACCAACCTGGCGGAGGTGCTGGCGGGTGGCCGCAGGCGGCGGATCGCCGGTCGGGTCTGCATGGACCAGTTCATGATCGACGTAGCGGACGACCCACTGGCGGAGGGCGACGAGGTGATCCTGTTCGGTGACGGATCGCGGGGCGAGCCGACCGCCCAGGAATGGGCGGATTCCCTCGGCACGATCACGCATGAGATCGTGACCGGGATCGGTTCGCGGGTCCCACGCGTTTACCGGTAAAAGGGAGCTCAGGGGGTCGCATGAGTACTACCACACGGCGCAAGGTCGGTATCGCGAGCGCGATCGTCGGTGTCGCGTCCGCGGGAGTGGCCGCCGGGGCCCTCGCCAAGCGGTACGCCGTCGGCCGCATCAGACTCCGCCCCGACCTGGAGGCGAGCGAGCCGCTTGGAGAGCTCCGGGGCCGTCCCACCACGGTCACCACCTCCGACGGCGTTTCGCTGTACGCCGAGGTGGACGGCCGGGAAGACGCTCCGCTGACCGTGGTGCTCTGCCACGGCTACACGCTCAACCTCGACTCCTGGCACTACCAGCGGCGCGATCTGGGTGACGCCTACCGCCTGGTCCTGTGGGACCAGCGCTCCCACGGGCGATCGCCGCGCATCCCGACGGAGGACTGCTCGATCGACCGGCTCGGCGACGACCTGGCCGAGATCGTCGAGGCGCTGGTGCCGGGCCCGTGCGTGCTCGTCGGCCACTCCATGGGCGGTATGACGATCATGGCGCTCGCCGACCGGCACCCCGAGTTGTTCGGCGACAAGATCAAGGGTGTCGCGCTGATCTCCACCTCCCCCGGCAGGCTCGGCGAGATCTCCCTCGGCCTGCCCGCGCTGCTGTCGAAGGCGGTGCACAAGGTCACACCGGGCACGGTGTCGATCCTGAGGCGCGGTGGCGCGCTGGTCGACAAGAGCCGCCAGGTCGGCAACGACGTGGCCTTCCTGGCCCTGCGCCACCTGGGGTTCGGCGATTCCAAGAACGTCAGTCCCACGGTCGTCGACTTCGTCGAGTCGATGATCCGTTCCACCCCCTTCGAGGTGATCGCCGAGTTCTACCCGGCGCTGATGTCGCACGACAAGCTGAGCGCGCTGGGTGTGCTGGACGAGGTGCCCACCTCCATCATGGTCGGTGACAAGGACTGGCTCACCCCCGTCGAGCACAGCAAGGCGATGGCGGCGGCGCTGCCGAGCGCCCGGTTCACCGAGATCCCGGAGAGCTCGCACCTGGTCCACCTGGAGCGGCCGGCGCTCGTCAACAACGCGCTGCACGACCTGCTCAAGCGGGCGATCGCCGACACCGACGCGGGCGACGAGAACCGATGAGCCCGGACACGGGCGGGAGTGGTGACAGGAGTGACGCACCGGTGATAGTCGTGGCGACCGCCGAGGAGATGCGGGAGCTGGGCCAGAGGCTGGCCGAGCTGTTGCGGCCGGGAGACCTGGCCGTGCTGTCGGGCCCGCTCGGCGCGGGTAAGACGACCCTGGTGCAGGGCATCGCAGAAGGGCTCAAGGTACGCGGACCGATCACCTCGCCGACCTTCGTCATCGCCCGGGTGCACCCCTCGCTCTCCGGCGGTCCGGCACTGGTCCACGTCGACGCCTACCGCCTCGGCGGGGATCTGGAGGTCGACGACCTGGACCTGGACGCCTCGCTGGAGGAGTCGGTGACCGTCGTGGAGTGGGGCGAGGGCCTGGTGGAGGGGCTCGCCGACGACCGGCTGGAGATCCTCATCGGCAGGGGCGCGTCCGGCGAGCCGGGTGAGGAACGGACCGTGACCCTCCGCGGGGTCGGACCGCGCTGGGAAGGTGTCATCTGATTTGCCCACGGGGGCTGGGAAATCCTGACAGGCTGGTACCCCGCCCCATTGGTCTAGATCGTCGGGCGCGTTGATCGACTCTGGCGGGTTTGCCCATGTTTAATGGGGAACAGGTGGGACATCGTGCCGGGCGAGGGTCGTCGGCCGGAGGGCGAAGTGGAGTTCGACGGTGCCAAGCGTCAAGCGTGTCGCGGTTACGGGAGCCATCGTTCTTTTCGGGATGGTCGGGCTGGTCGGGTGTTCGGCGGAGGCCAACTCAGGCAGCCCGACGGCCACCCCCACCACCACCCCACCTGATTCCGGCATCAGCCGGCAGGACATCGAGGTCCAGCTCCAGCCGGCCCGTGCCAAGGCCGGGCAGAAGGTGTGGGTCCTGGCGAACTGCCCGATCCCGCAGGGGGGTCCCGAGCACCGCGGCACCGCGTCATCCCGGATCTTCCGCACCCCGGTGACCCTCGACCCGATCCTCGCGACGCCCACGCCGGCCCCCGCGAACACCGCCAGCCCGACGCCGCGCCCATGGGTCCGCGGCCAGGCCACCGTCGCCGACAGCGTGGCCGCCGGTGTCTACGAGGTCAACGCCAGGTGCGAGGGGACCAACGACACGGGCAAGACCAACCTCAGGATCGTGGCCGACACCGAGCCGAGCTCCAGTCCGACGTCCAAGCCCACTTCCAAGCCGACCAGAACGATCATCAGCACCGAGGCGCCGGGCACGGGCGGCGGCGGCACCGCGGCGGGAGGCCCCGCCGACTCGGGCGGGCCGATCGGCACGACGGGTGTCCTGCTCGCCCTCGCCCTGGCCGGCGGCATCGGCATCGCGGTCGTGCGTCGCCGCCGCTCGTAGTCCCTGATGGCCGATTCCACCCGCTGGTCCAGGATCATCCTGGCCGGAGTCGTCACCGGTGCCGTCATGGTCGCGCTCAACAGCAGGGACGGCGGTGAGGAGCAGCCGCCGGTCCGGGCCTCGATCGTGCCCAGCCGCATCGACATCCCGTCCCTGGGTATCAAGGCGCCCCTGATGAAGCTCGGCGTGAAGGACGGCCGGATCGAACTGCCGCCGTACGAGAAGCCGAACACCGCGGGCTGGGTCAAGGACAGCGCGGTCCCCGGGGACGAGGGCTCCGCGGTGATCCTCGGGCACGTGGACACCAAGACCGCGCCCGCCGTCTTCTACAAGCTCAAGGAGATGCGGGAGGGACAGGTCATCAAGGTGGTGCGCAGCGACGGCAAGGTCGCCCAGTACCGGGTGGACACGATCGAGCAGATCAGCAAGAGCCGGTTCCCCGCCGACAAGGTCTACCTTGAGGACGGCCTGCGGCTCATCACCTGCGGCGGGACCTTCGACTGGGACAACCACGAATATCGCGACAACCTCATCGTCTACGCCACCCTGGTCAAGACCTGAGCCCGGCTGCCCGGGGCTCGCGCGGGCCCCGTACAGGGCTCGGACGGGGGCGCGGCGGGCCGTACGCCGCCGCCCCGCCAGGGCGGCGCTACTGAGCCCTCCCCGGAAGGACTAGGCTAACTGTTCGTGCTGGTCCTGGCCTTTGACACCGCAACCCCCGCCGTCACAGCAGCGCTGCACGACGGTGCGAGGGTCCTCGCCGAGTCGACGACGGTCGACGCGCGCCGCCACGGTGAGCTGCTCGTACCCACGATCGAGACGGTCCTGAGTGAGGCCGGAGCCTCGCTCCGCGACGTCACGGCGGTCGTCGCGGGCTCCGGCCCCGGCCCCTACACCGGGCTCCGGGTCGGCCTGGTGACCGCCCAGGCCCTCGCGACGTCACTGGGCGTCCCGGCGTACGGTGTGTGCACGCTCGACGCGCTCGCCTACGGCAGCGGGCTGACCGAGCCGTTCCTGGTGGCCACCGACGCCCGGCGCAAGGAGGTGTTCTGGGGGCACTACCAGGAGATGCGCACCCGGCTGTCCGGCCCCGCGGTGGACCGGCCCCAGGACCTGCCGGGGGAGCTTCCGCTGGTCGGCGCGGGCGCGCGGATGTACGCCGAGGTCGTCGGGGCCTCCCGGCTGCTGGACACGCCGGAGTATCCCCACGCGGGCGCGCTGGCGGCGCTGGCCGCCGAGCAGCTCGGCGAGCCGGGCGTCCACACGGTCGTCGAGAGCGGCACCCACCCCGTGCTCGGCCTGCCCCACCCGATCTATCTGCGCCGTCCCGACGCCCGGGTGCCCTCGGCGCCCAAGAAGGTCTCCGCATGACGACGGTGCTCCGTCAGATGACCTTCGACGACCTGCCCGCGGTCATGGAGATCGAGCGCAGGACCTTCCCAGCCGACGCCTGGAGTGAGGGCATGCTCCGCGGCGAACTCGACGACCAGCCGAGGACCAGGCACTACGTGGTGGCCCTGGCCGAGGACGCGATCGTCGGCTACGCGGGCCTCGCCGCGGCGGGGGACCAGGCCGACGTGCAGACCATCGCGGTCCTGGCCGAGTGGCGCCGGAACGGCATCGGCGGCGCCCTGCTGACCGAGCTGCTGACCGAGGCCGAGCGCAGGGGCGCGGTCTCGGTCTTCCTTGAGGTGCGCGCCGACAACCCGGGCGCGCAGGCGGTCTATGACAGGTTCGGGTTCGAGCGGATCGGCATGCGCCTCCGCTACTACGACGACGGCACCGACGCGATCATGATGAGAAAGGATCTCCATGCGTGACGAACCGGTGGTCCTGGGCATCGAGACCTCCTGCGACGAGACGGGGGTGGGAATCGTCCGGGGGCACACCATGCTGGCCAACGCCATCGCCTCCAGCGTCGAGCAGCACGCCCGTTTCGGCGGGGTGGTGCCCGAGGTCGCCTCCAGGGCGCACCTGGAGGCGATGACCCCGACCGTCGAGCGGGCACTGGAACGGGCGGGCCTGCGCCTCGCGGACATCGACGCGATCGCGGTCACCGCCGGGCCGGGTCTGTCCGGCGCGCTGCTCGTCGGCGTCGCCGCCGCCAAGGCGTACTCGCTGGGTCTGGGCGTGCCGCTGTACGGCGTCAACCACCTGGCGGCCCACGTCGCGGTGGACCAGTTGGAGCACGGAGCCCTGCCCAAGCCGTGTATCGCCATGCTGGTCTCCGGTGGGCACTCGTCCCTGCTGCTGGTGCCCGATGTCGCGAAGGACGTCATCTCGCTGGGGTCCACCGTGGACGACGCCGCGGGCGAGGCGTTCGACAAGGTGGCCAGAGTGCTCGGCCTGCCCTTCCCCGGCGGGCCGCACATCGACAGGGTGGCCCGCGACGGCTCCGGCGCGGCCATCGCGTTCCCGCGCGGCAAGTACGACGACGGGACGCTCGACTTCTCCTTCTCCGGCCTGAAGACCGCCGTGGCCCGGTGGGTGGAGGCCAGGGAGAAGGCGGGCGAGTCGATCCACGTGCCCGACGTGGCGGCGTCCTTCCAGGAGGCCGTCGTCGACGTGCTGACCCGCAAGGCCCTGAGCGCGTGTGCCAAGTACGGTGTCGGTGACCTGCTGATCGGCGGCGGGGTGGCGGCCAACTCCCGGCTTAGGGCGATGGCGCAGGAGCGCTGCGAGGCGGCCGGGGTCCGGCTCCGGGTGCCCAGTCCCGGGCTGTGCACGGACAACGGTGCCATGGTGGCGGCGCTGGGCTCCGATCTGGTGGCGGCAGGTGTCGAGCCGTCGCCGCTGGACATTCCCGCCGACTCCTCGCTGCCCGTCACCACGGTCCACGTGTAGCGGCCTCACGGCCGTCGCGGGGCTCCGTCCCGGGCCGCCGCGCCCCCGTGGGCGGCGGCTCTACGGGCTCTTCGAGGCGCTGTCGGGCCGCTCCTACACGGAGTGCAGGGCCAGCACCGGGTAGTCGGTGTAGCCGCGGTGGTCGCCGCCGAAGGCCGAGTTGAAGTCGGCCTGGTTGAGCTCGGCGCCGAGGCGGAGGCGGACCGGCAGGTCGGGATTGGCCAGGAACGACGCGCCCAGCGAGACCAGGTCGGCGCCGCGCTCCAGCGAGTGCGAGACCCTGGCGGCCGGGTCGCCTATCGACGCGTCGTTGACGATGAGGGTGTTCGGCCAGGACTTGCGGATCTCCAGGCTGAGGTCGTCCGAACCGTTCATCCCCAGGTGCAGGTAGGCCAGGTCGAGATCGGCGAGCTCGGAGACCAGCGCCGGGTAGACCTCGTGCCGGTCCTCCTCGACCAGGTCCCCGGCGCCGTTGCCGGGTGAGATCCGAATGCCGACCTTGGACGAGCCGATCCGGTCGGCGACCGCCCGCGCGGTCTCCACGCCGAAGCGGATCCTGTTGTCCACCGAGCCGCCGAAGCGGTCCTCGCGCAGGTTGGCGTTCTGCGACAGGAACTGGTGGATGAGGTAGCCGTTGGCGCCGTGCACCTCGACCCCGTCGAAGCCCGCGTCCACGGCGCGGGCGGCGGCGTCCGCGAAGTCCTGGATGGTGGCCTCCGCCTCGGCGGTCGTCAGCTCCCGGGGGACAGGGTGGTCCTGCAGGCCGTTGGGGGTGAAGATCTGACCCGCCGGTCGTACGGCGGACGGCCCGATGGGCAGCGCGCCGGTGTTGTCGGGGTGGCCGATCCGGCCGGAGTGCATGATCTGGGCGAAGATCCTGCCGCCCGCCGCGTGGACGGCGTCGGTGACCTCCCGCCATCCCGCGACCTGCTCGTCGGTGTGCAGGCCCGGGGTGTTCATGTACCCCTTTCCGGCCTGGCTGGGTTGCACCCCCTCGGTGATGATCAGGCCCGCGGAGGCTCGCTGGGCGTAGTAGAGGGCGGTCAGCGACGAGGGGATCCCGTCGACGTAGGACCGCGAGCGGGTCATGGGTGCCATGACCAGGCGGTTGGGCAGCTGGAGGCCGGCCAGTGAGAACGGTGAGAACGGCATGACGATTCCCTTCTTGGCTGGCCAACTTGGCTAGCCAATAAGCAGTTCTACAACTTGGTCGGCCAACATGCAAGCGGTAGTCTCGGAGGGGACGGAAGGACCTGAACATGGCGGAGCCGCTGTTCGACGAGGGGTGCGAGGCGACCAAGGGGTGCGGCGAGTACGACGCCGACCTCAACTGCCTGATGGCCTACGCCGCCCGAGGTCACCGGGTCCTGCTCGCCAGCCTTCTCGGGGAGATCGACCTCTACCCGGGCCAGGAGCGCGTGCTGGGCGCCCTGTGGGACAACGGCCCCCAGTCGCAGAACGCGCTGGCGAGGATCGTCGGCATCGACGTGTCCACCATGACCAAGACCCTGCAGCGCCTGGAGCGCAGCGGCTTCGTCAGCCGCAGGCCCGACCTGGCCAATCGGCGGATCAGCATCGTCGAGATCACGCCCAGGGGGCACGCGCTCCGCCCCGAGGTGGACCGGGTCCTCACCGAGATGCACCGCCGGATGACCCGGGGACTGACGGAGGAGCAGACGGAGGAGCTGACGTCCCTGCTCGGCGTGGTCAGGGGCAACCTGTGCCGCGAGGCGGGGGTGCGGGGCCCGGCCGAGGACCAGGCCCTCGACGCCGCTCGGACCGGCTGACGGCACCGGTACGGGATCGGCGATCGGTCAGGGAGTGGGGGAGTCCCGCGCACGGGCCCCTGCCCGGGAGGGCTCCGGTCAGTCCCTGGTGGGGCGGAGCAGTGCCTCGGCCAGGGCCAGCATGGTCTCCTCCAGGGCGCCCAGCCGGCGGGTGAGGTCCGCGTGCGCGGGCTCCACGGTCTCGCTCAGGGCGTCGGAGAGCTGGTCGCGGTCGGGCTGGGCGCGGAGCATCTCGGTCAGCGGTGCCAGCGCGGCCTCGGCCCGGATGACGCGCTCGTCCAGGGAGTCGAAGCGCTCGCGCTGCTCGTCGGTCTGGGCGCCGATGAGCGCGCTGACGCCGATACCGACGCCGAGGACGGAGGGCAGCGCCTCAAGGCGCTCGTCCAGGCTCTCCAGGCGCTCACCGGACTTCTCCGCCCGGCCGTCCAGGGTGGACAGGCGGGAGTCGATGACGTCCATCCGGCCGGTGAGGCGGCCCTCGATGTCGTCGAGGCGCTCGTCGAGGGTGTCGAAACGGCCACCCGCCGCCATGCGATGGCCGTTCAGCCGGTCGACGCGGCTCTCCACGGCGGCGGCGCGCTCGTCGATCCTGGGCACCACCAGATCGACCCCGGCCCCCACCCGCTCGACCCTGCCGTTGACCTGCTCGACGGCGGCGAGCACCCGGTCGGCGGCCGTGCCGACCGCCTGCTGGACGCTCGCGGACAGGCCGAGCATCCCCGCCTCGATGCGCCCGGCGCGCTGGGAGAGGTCGGCCAGCGCCCTGTCCAGGCGGCCGAACCGGTGCGCCGCGATGCCCATGTCGGCCTGGAGCCGGCCGAGGTGCTCGGCCAGCTGCCGCACCTGCTCGTCGATGCCCTGGGTGCCGTCGGAGATCGCCCGGAGGCGGGTGAGCGCCTCGTCCACGCTCTCGCCCACGGTGCCGAGATCGGTCCACAGGCTCGGCAGCTCGCCGAGGGGGGTGACCCGGTCGCGGACGGCGTCGACCCGCCTGCCGAAGGACTCGACCCGCTCGCCGACGGCGTCGACGTGGTCGCGGACCGCCTCGACGTGCTGGGCCAGGCCCTCGGCCCAGGAGGGCGGGCGGGCGGCGATGTCGTCCAGGCGCCCGTTGACGGACTCGAGCGTGCCGTTCAGCCCGCCGATCTCGCGCTCCCTGACCTCGCGCAGCAGCCACTCCATGCCCTCCAGGCGCTGCCGGATCTCGTCGAGCACGGCGCCCTGGGTCCGCTGCTCGTAGACGTGGTCCTGGGCCGCCCGGGCGAGGAGTTCGCGCATCCGGTCGGAGATGGCGGTCTGGCTGCCCGTCTGGAGCAGGGCGTGGTCAGAGTGATCCACCGAGAGCTCCTTCGCTCGCCGACGCTCAGCCGCGCGGTTGGATTGGGTCGGTTCTGCCGATGAACGGGATGAAATCGGAGGCGAGAGAACTCCCGCCCGGCAACCTTAGCCTCTGGATCAAGGTTTTCCAGGGGCGAGGTTAAAAGACAGGAATTGTCGGCTTGCTGGAATAATCGACCATTTTGGCTGGTCAGCTGGGGCTGCATATGAAAGCAAATGGCCTGTCACCTATTCGGGTGAGAATGACCGTCGCGGATTCACCTCCGGGCAGCCGGAGGTCTTTCCTGAGACGGTCGACATCCACCGCGGAGCCACGTTTCTTGATCGTCACATTGCCGGCCCCGCGCTCGCGGAGCGCCGCCCGCAGCCGCTTGAGCGAGAACGGCAGCGTCTCGTGGACCTCGTACCGCGACGCCCACGGCGTCGGCGCCGCGACGTCGCCGGTGATGTAGGCGATCTGCGGGTCGAGCAGGCGCCCGCCGACCGACGCGGCGATCTCGGCGACCAGGTGGGCGCGGATCGCCGCGCCGTCGGGCTCGTAGATGTAGCGGCCCGCCGGGCCGGTGCCGGGATCGCCGAGGGTGGGGTCGGGCGTCATCGTGACGCCCGACGGCAGGATCGTGGCCCTGCGCGCGGTCTCACCCGCCAGTGTGCCGCACCAGATCACGGCCTCCTTGACGTCGCCCCGGTAGGAGACCCATTCGGCCTCCGCCCCGGCGGGGACGAACTCGTACGGGATCCCGGGGGCGACCTTCAGGCAGGCGGCCCCGGCCCTGGCCACCATCTCCAGTACGGCGGGCCAGGCGGGCGAGTAGGCCATCGGGTCGAAGGTCCTGCCCCGCGCGGTACGGCGCGCGGGGTCGGCGAACAGGACGTCGAAGGCGGCCGGGTCCAGGGTGGAGGCGTCGGCGGCGCGGACCGAGACCCGGTCGCCGAAGCCCAGGGCGGCGGCGTTGGCCGCCGCGATCGCGGCGGTGAGCGGATCGGCGTCGACCGCCTCGACGACGCATCCGGCCCTGGCCAGGGCGAGGAGGTCTCCGCCGATACCGCAGCAGACGTCGGCGACCCGGGAACCCGCGGGGACGCGCCGCGCCCGGTGGTCGGCCACCTCGCGGCGGGTGGCCTGCTCCAGGCCGGGCCGGGTGAAGTACATGAGATCGGCGTCGGCGCCGAACTTCTCCCTCGCGCGCAGCCTGAGTTCGGCCTGGGTGAGCGCCGCCGAGGTCAGGTCCGCGTCGTAGATCTTTCTTAACCTTGTCACCGCCGCCACCGGGTCGTCGCCGATGGCCTCGGCCGCCGCGCCCAGCGCCTCCTGGCCGCGCGGGGTCAGGAGTTCGCGGAATGCGTCGAGATTCACACCACCCGACGCTACCGCCTTCACCGTGGGGCTTCGCGAGGGGCTTCCACCTGGTTTGACGTTCGCCCGAAGCGCAGACGGGCGCTCCGTGTTGACTGTCAAGCCCTCCTTGCATACTGTTCCGTATTGGCACTCTCCCGGTGAGAGTGCCAAATACATGCGACGAGGCAGGTCTGACACCCGCGACGGCAGACCGCTGGTCGCCTCTTCTAGATCATTCAAATCTGAAGGGGAGGTCCGACGTGACGACCGCCACCAAGGTTCCCGTTAAGCCGCTTGGCGACCGCATTGTGGTCCAGCCGCTTGAGGCCGAGCAGACCACCGCTTCCGGTCTGGTCATCCCGGACACCGCCAAGGAGAAGCCGCAGGAGGGCAAGGTCCTCGCGGTGGGTCCGGGCAACTGGGACGACGAGGGCGAGAAGCGGATTCCGCTCGACGTCAAGGAGGGCGACGTGGTCCTCTACAGCAAGTACGGCGGCACCGAGGTGAAGTACAACGGCGAGGAGTACCTCGTGCTCTCCGCCCGTGACGTGCTCGCCATCATCGAGAAGTAGTTCTCGCTTCACAAAGATGACGTATCGAGCCCCGGGTCGCGAGAGCGCCCGGGGCTTTGATGCGCCGACGTACTTATAGAGAGGACTGTCATGCCGAAGATCCTGTCGTTCGAGGAGGACGCGCGCCGAGCTCTCGAGCGCGGCGTGAACGCTCTCGCGGACGCGGTCAAGGTGACGCTGGGCCCGCGTGGCCGCAATGTCGTCATCGACAAGAAGTTCGGTGCGCCGACCATCACCAACGACGGTGTCACCATCGCCCGCGAGGTCGAGCTTGAGGCGCCGTACGAGAACCTTGGCGCGCAGCTGGCCAAGGAAGTGGCGACCAAGACCAACGACGTCGCCGGTGACGGCACCACCACCGCGACCGTCCTGGCCCAGGCCATGGTCCGCGAGGGTCTGCGCAACGTGGCCGCCGGTGCCCAGCCGCTCTCCCTCAAGCGCGGCATCGACATCGCGGCCAAGACCGTCAGCGACAGGCTGATCGAGTCGGCCCGCCCGGTCGAGGACAAGAAGGAGATCGCGAATGTGGCGACGATCTCCGCGCAGGACGCCAAGATCGGCGAGCTGATCGCCGAGGCGTTCGACAAGGTGGGCAAGGACGGTGTCATCACCGTCGAAGAGTCCAACAGCATGGGCCTGGAGCTCGAGTTCACCGAGGGTCTCCAGTTCGACAAGGGCTACCTGTCGCCCTACATGGTGACCGACCAGGAGCGCATGGAGGCGGTCCTGGAGGACCCCTACATCCTGATCACCCAGAACAAGATCTCCTCTGTCGCCGACTTCCTGCCGCTGCTCGAGAAGATCGCGCAGACGAAGAAGGCCCTGCTGGTCATCGCCGAGGACGTCGAGGGCGAGGCCCTCGCGGTTCTCGTCACGAACAAGATCCGTGGCACCTTCACCTCCGTCGCCGTCAAGGCGCCGGGCTTCGGTGACCGCCGCAAGGCCATGCTGCAGGACATCGCCATCCTCACCGGTGGCCAGGTGGTCAGCGAGGAGATCGGCCTCAAGCTGGAGCACGTCGGCCTGGAGGTGCTGGGCACCGCCCGGCGCGTCGTCATCACCAAGGACTCCACCACCGTCGTCGACGGTGCCGGCGAGGCCTCGGCGATCGCCGACCGGGTCAAGGAGATCAAGCTCGCCATCGAGCAGTCCGACTCCGACTGGGACCGTGAGAAGCTCCAGGAGCGTCTCGCCAAGCTCTCCGGCGGCGTCTGCGTGCTGAAGGTCGGCGCGGCCACCGAGGTGGAGCTGAAGGAGAAGAAGCACCGCCTGGAGGACGCCATCTCGGCGACCCGCGCGGCGATCGAGGAGGGCATCGTCTCCGGCGGTGGCTCCGCGCTCGTGCACGTCTCCAAGGTCCTCGACGACCTGGGCCTGACCGGCGACGAGGCGACCGGTGTCGCCATCGTCCGCAAGGCGCTCGTCGAGCCGGCCCGCTGGATCGCGGAGAACGCCGGCCTCGAAGGCTACGTGGTGACCTCCAAGGTCTCCGACCTGCCCGTCGGCCACGGCCTCAACGCCGCCAGCGGCGAGTACGGCGACCTGATCGCCCAGGGTGTCATCGACCCGGTCAAGGTCACCCGCTCGGCCGTCCAGAACGCGGCCTCCATCGCCGGCATGCTGCTGACGACCGAGGCGCTCGTGGTGGACAAGCCCGAGGAGGAGGCTCCGGCCGCCGCCGGTCAGGGCCACGGCCACGGCCACGGTCACTGATCTCACCGGTTCCGAACGGCTCGCGTCTCCCCGGAGGCGCGGGCCGTTCGCGTTTTGCGGTAAACCAAATGCGCCCGCACCGCGTCATGGCGCGTCACTCGTAAGGGCAAACGCGGTTCCTCCGAATAGTCGATGTATTTGGCAATCGAATGAAATATTTGCACATAGCGTAGTCGCCGTGGTCAGTGCGTGATTACGCACCGTTATCGCCGCCTCAATGTGACCAATCCGTAGCCGTTTGCCATGACGACAGGCACTATCAGGGCGGGCATCATGCCTAACGTGACCGAGGGATGCGTCGCCGACGCCAAAAATGGGGTGAGGCTTGCGACGAGGTCCGAAGGGGGCGTCCATAGGGACGATCTCAAGGATCTGACAAGCCTCGCCGTTCAGGGGGATCGCACCGCGATCGAATCTCTGATCGCGCAACTGCGGCCGATGGTCGTCCGTTATTGCCGTGGTCGTCTGGGCCGGGTTTCCGGTCAGTATCACATCGCGGACGACGTGGCCCAGGAAGTATGTATCGCGGTGCTGTCCGCGCTGCCCCGTTACCGTGACATGGGGCGCCCGTTCGCGTCCTTCGTCTTCGGCATCGCGTCGCACAAGGTGGCCGACGCGCTGCGCAGCTCCGTACGGTCCGCCGTGCCCACCCAGGACCTTCCTGACGGGCCCGACGAGGGGCCGGGGCCCGAGGAGACCGTGGTGCGCTACATCGAGGCCGAACACGCACGCCGGCTGCTGTCGAGGCTGCCGGACAACCAGCGCGAGCTTCTCATGCTCCGAGTGGTGTCGGGCCTTTCCGCCGAGGAGACCGGTAATGTACTCGGCATGTCACCAGGTGCGGTCCGGGTCGCCCAGCACAGGGCGCTGGCCCGGCTACGAGCGATGGCGGAGCTGGAGTCGATAGCTTGACCGCCGAGCTGTCGAGCAGGGGCCGCGAGCGAAAGCCCGAACCGCGGGACGGGGCTCGCGACGACCCGGAGCGAGAACGATCATGACAACGGTTCACCCGCGACGTCCGGCTCGAAGATACGGGCCGGACGAGGATCCGGCCGTGGCCGAGACCGACGCCCTGGTGGAGGCGCTCTCGCGCAGGACGCCCGTCTCCACGCCGGACGCCGCGGTCGCCCTGCTGGCCGCCTTGATCGACGACGTGGATCAGCGGTGTTCCTCGGCGTCGATCACGCAGTCCGGCTGATCCCGGGCGTGTTCACGGCTCACGGTGGGCGGACCGGGGTAACCGGCGACGTGGATCAGTGGTGTTCCTCGGTGTCGATCACACCGTCCACGTAGCCTCGGGCGTACTCCCAGCTCACATAGTCGGTGGGGTTGGGCTGGTAGGCGGGCTCGTGCACCTGGGGCTGGCCGTTTTCGATCATCTGGCGCAGGTTGCCGCGCAGCAACTCCCAGTCGAAGTAGTGCTGCTCCCCGCATTCGGGGCAGTCGAGCACCAGGCCGAGCACGCCCTGGGGCTCCAGCAGTGAGCGGAAAACCTCCACGTCGGCGAGGTCGGTCATGGCCTCGTCGCGCTCGTCCGTGGTCAACGGCTCGGGATCGTCGGGATCGCCCAGCGCCGCCGCCGGGTCGTCGGGGTCATCCGCGAACGGGTCGCGAGGGACATCGTCGAGCACGATCCCACCTTATGGCCTGGATGTGATAAACAGACCCCGAACCGGCACGAGTATGACGGTCCGGGGCGGTACGGGGCAGGCGACCGCGGTGGCCGGGAGGTCCTGGAAGCGGGAACCTGAAGATCTCCGGCCCGTACCGGAAACCCGGCTACTTACCAGTATGCGACTCCGGTGGGAGATCCGGGCCTCCGGCTTTTCCCCCGGGTCCACCAGGTTTGGCGTCAGACTCTAAACTGTGACCCGGGGGTCGGCGCCTTTCCCCTTCATGAGAGCGCCGCGGCAGGAGGGTTGCAGATGGCCAAGTTCACCGATCGGGGGCTCACGTTCGACGACGTGCTGCTGGTGCCCGCGTATTCGGACCTGCAACCCGGGGAGGCCGAGACCACCACGCGGCTGTCGCGGGGCATCACCCTGCGGATCCCGCTGATCTCCGCGGCGATGGACACGGTGACCGAGGCCCGCATGGCGGTGGCGATGGCGCGCCAGGGGGGCATCGGCATCCTGCACCGCAACCTGTCGATCGAGGACCAGGCCCAGCAGGCCGACCTCGTCAAGCGCTCCGAGGCCGGGATGGTCACCAACCCGGTCACCTGCTCTCCCGACGAGACGCTCGCCGACGTCGAGCGCCTCTGCGCCACCTACCGGATCTCCGGGGTGCCGGTGACCGACGCGAGCGGCGTGCTCGTCGGCATCGTCACCAACCGTGACATGCGCTTCGAGAGCGACCACAGCCGTCCGGTGCGCGAGGTCATGACCCCGATGCCGCTGGTCACCGCGCCGGTCGGGGTCTCCACCGACGACGCGTTCGACCTGCTCAGGAAGAACAAGATCGAGAAGCTCCCGCTGGTCGACGCCGGGGGGCGGCTGCGCGGGCTCATCACCGTCAAGGACTTCACCAAGAGCGAGAAGTACCCGCTCTCGACCAAGGACGCCAACGGCCGGCTCGTCGTGGGGGCGGCCGTCGGCGTCGGCGGTGACGCGGATAAGCGGGCGAGCGCGCTGATCGAGGCCGGGGTCGACGTGATCGTGGTGGACGTCGCGCACGGCCACTCCAAGGGCCTCGCCGACATGATCGCCAAGATCAAGGCCAACAGCAAGGTCGACGTGATCGGCGGCAACATCGCCACTCGCGCGGGCGCCCAGATGCTGGTCGACGCGGGGGTCGACGCGGTCAAGGTCGGTGTCGGGCCCGGCTCCATCTGCACCACCCGGGTGGTCGCCGGCGTCGGTGCCCCGCAGGTGACGGCCATCCACGAGGCGTCCCTCGCCGCGGGCCCGGCCGGGGTTCCGGTGATCGGCGACGGCGGCCTGCAGTATTCGGGTGACATCGTCAAGGCCATCGCGGCCGGGGCCGACTCGGTCATGCTCGGATCGCTCCTGGCGGGCTGCGAGGAGTCCCCGGGTGAATTGATCTTCATCAACGGCAAGCAGTTCAAGTCGTACCGGGGGATGGGCTCGCTCGGCGCGGTCCGCAACCGGGAGCGCGGCGGCGCCTCGTTCAGCAAGGACCGCTACGCCCAGGCCGATGTCGGCACCGAGGACAAGTTCATCCCCGAGGGCATCGAGGGGCAGGTCCCCTACCGCGGCCCGGTCGCCGCGGTGGCCCACCAGCTCGTCGGCGGCCTGCGCCAGGGCATGTGGTACTCCGGATGCCGCACGATCCCCGAGATGCACGTACGGTGCGAGCTGATGCCGATCACGTCGGCGGGCCTCAAGGAGAGCCACCCGCACGACATCCAGATGACGGTCGAGGCCCCCAACTACCACGGTCGCTAGAGCGGCGCGTACCGCGCACGCGTGAAAACGTGGCGTGCGCCATGCACGCCACGGAACGGAAAAGACAGACATATGACTCAGGTGGAGATCGGCCGCGGCAAGAACGGCCGTCGTGCCTACGCGCTCGACGATATCGGCATCGTTCCGTCCCGTCGTACCCGCGACCCGGAGGAGGTCTCGATCGCCTGGCAGATCGACGCCTACCGCTTCGAGCTGCCCGTCGTGGTGAGCCCGATGGACAGCGTGGTCTCGCCGAAGACCGCCATCGAGGTCGGCAGGCTCGGCGGTCTCGCCGTGCTCGACCTCGAAGGGCTGTGGACCCGGTACGAGGACCCGATGCCGCTGCTGCAGGAGGTGGCCGAGCTCAAGGGAGAGCCCGCCACCAGGCGGCTGCAGGAGATCTACAACGCGCCGATCAAGGAAGAGCTGATCGGCCGCCGCATCGAGGAGATCCGCGCGGCCGGGGTGGCCACGGCGGTCCGGCTCTCCCCGCAGCGCACGGTCCAGTACCACAAGGCGGTCATCGACGCGGGCGTGGACATCTTCGTGATCCGCGGCACCACGGTCTCCGCCGAGCACGTCTCCGGCAGGGCCGAGCCGCTCAACCTCAAGCAGTTCATCTACGAGCTCGACGTCCCCGTGGTCGTCGGGGGGTGCGCCACCTACACCGCGGCGCTGCACCTGATGCGGACCGGCGCGGCCGGGGTGCTCGTCGGCTTCGGCGGCGGCGCCTCGCACACCACCCGCACGGTGCTGGGCGTGGCGGTGCCGATGGCCACCGCGATCTCCGACGTGGCCGCCGCCCGCCGCGACTACATGGACGAGTCCGGCGGCCGTTACGTCCACGTCATCGCCGACGGCGGCATGGGCACCTCCGGCGACATCGCCAAGGCGATCGCGGTGGGCGCGGACGCGGTCATGGTCGGCTCGCCGCTGGCGAGGGCCGTCGAGGCCCCCGGCCAGGGCTTCCACTGGGGGTCGGAGGCGCAGCACCCCGAGCTGCCCAGGGGCAAGCGGGTCGAGTTCGGCACGATCGGCACGCTGGAGCAGATCCTGCACGGCCCCTCCTCGGTGGCCGACGGTTCGATGAACCTGATGGGCGCGCTCAAGCGCACGATGGCCACCGCCGGATACTCCGACCTCAAGGAGTTCCAGCGGGTCGAGGTGGTCGTCGCCCCGCAGGCCGGCTGAGATCTCGCGCGAACGCCCGGCCCGGTGGCCGGGCGTTCGTCGTTTCTCAGCTGTCACCGGTCGCCGAGCCTCGGCTGCGGGACCGGCCTTCCGGCCGGATGGATCCGGGCGGTGGGGGGATTCAGCGGGGCTCGACGATCCAGGTGCCCCTGCGCATCACGCCGGAGACCTCCAGCTCCTCGGTGAGCACCACCAGGTCGGCCTGCTTGCCGACCGAGACGGACCCCAGGCGGTCGGCGAGGCCGAGCACCCTGGCGGGGGTCAGGGAGGCGATCTCGGACGCCTCGGCCAGTGACAGGCCCACCTCGCGCACGGCCCGCCGGAACGCGACGTCCATGGTCAGGGTGCTGCCGGCGATGGCGCCGCCCTCGGCCAGCCGGGCCACCCCGTCCACCACGTCCACCTTCATCGGGCCGAGCCCGTAGACGCCGTCGCCCATCCCGGCCGCCGCCATCGCGTCGGTGATCAGCGCGGTCCTGCCGGGACCGGCGACCTCGAAGGCCAGGCGGGTCATGGCCGGGTGCAGGTGCACGCCGTCGTTGATCAGCTCGACCGTGACGCGCTCGTCCTGGAGCAGTGCGGCGATCGGCCCCGGGTCGCGGTGGTGCAGCGGCGGCATCGCGTTGTAGAGATGGGTCGCGACGCTGCCGCCCGCCGCTATCCCGGCGATCGTCTGGGTGTAGGTGGCGTCGCTGTGGCCGAGGGCGGCGATCACGCCGCTCGCCGTCGCCTCCCGTACGGTGTCCAGCGCGCCGGGCAGTTCGGCGGCGATGGTGACCATCCGCACGTGGCCGCGCCCGGCCTTGATCAGTCCGGCGAGCTCCTGGGGCGAGGGGTCGCGGAGCAGCGCCGGGTTGTGCGCGCCGCACCGGGCCGCGGAGATGTAGGGGCCCTCGAAATGGATCCCGGCCAGCAGGCCGTCCTCGCACAGGTCGGCGAGGGCGGCGGCGGCCCCGGCCAGGTCGTCAAGGGAGGCGGTGACCAGGCTGGCCATCAGCGTGGTGGTGCCGTGCCTGGCGTGCAGCTCGATGGCCCGGCTCGCCTGCTCCGGATCGCCGGTGGGAAAGGAACCGCCCGCCCCGCCGTGGTTGTGGATGTCCACGAAACCCGGCACGACATACCGGCCGCCCAGCCCGAGTCCTGGCCCCGGCGCGGAGCCCTGGCCCACATGCGTGATGCGGCCGTCCTCAATGGTGAGCCAGCCCCCGTGGACACCTTCGGGGGTCACGATGCGTGCGTCAGCGAGTGTGATGCTCATGGTCCCCATCCTCTCGGGTCCCCGGCAGAAGCCGCCCCCGACGCGACCGTGGGGTGCCGTCGGTTCGCCGGTCCCCTGATTTATCGACGATGAGAGAAAGGCTCTCCGCTGATAAGGTAGTCGGTCAGTAACGGCGGAACGGAGCATGACATGGCAGGCGAAGAAGACATCTCCGGGTGATACCGGATCCCATCGCCATCGGTGACGCGCCCATCGCGGGGCCGCCGATCGGTGATGTCTTCGTGCCCTGACCATTTCGCCGGGCGGTCCTCACCGTGCCGGCCGAACGCGGAAGCGATTCGATGTCCGACGCCCTGATCGTGGTTTCCAACCTGTCCTTTTCCTGGCCCGACGACACCCCGGTGTTCGAGGACCTCTCGTTCACCGTCCCCGCCGGGCACACCGGCCTGGTGGCGCCCAACGGCGCCGGCAAGAGCACGCTGCTCAGGCTGATCGCCGGTGAACTTCGCCCGTCCGCGGGCTCGGTCACGGTACGGGGGATGCCGGGCTACCTGCCCCAGACGCTGCCCCTGGTCGGCGACCTGACCGTGGCCGAGGTCCTGGGGATCGCCCCGGTGATCAGCGCGCTGGACGCCATCGAGTCCGGGGACGCGAGCGAGGAGCACTTCACCACCGTCGGCGACGACTGGGACATCGAGGAGCGCACCCGCGCCCAGCTGGACCGGCTCGGCCTCGGGGACGTCTCCCTCACCCGGCGCCTGCACACCCTCAGCGGTGGCCAGGTCGTCTCCCTCGGCCTGGCGGCACAGCTGCTGAAGCGGCCCGACGTGCTGCTGCTCGACGAGCCGACCAACAACCTCGACCTCGACGCGCGCAGAAGGCTCTACGACGTGCTCGCCGACTGGAACGGCTGCCTGCTGCTGGTCAGCCACGACCGGGCACTGCTCGACCGGATGGACCGCATCGCCGAGCTCGACCGGGGTGAGATCCGCTCCTACGGCGGGAACTTCACCTTCTACGAGGAGGCCGTGCGCGCCGCACGGGAGGTCGCCGAGAAGAACGTCCGCAATGCCGAGCAGGAGGTCAAACGGGAGAAGCGGGAGATGCAGCAGGCCCGCGAGCGGGCCGCGCGCCGGGCCGGCAACGCCGCCCGCACCCTCAAGGACGCCGGTCTGCCGAAGATCGTCTCCGGCAGGATGAAGCGGAACGCCCAGGAGTCGGCGGGGAAGGCGGACGAGACGCACGCCGCGCGGGTCAGCGGGGCCAGGGCCCGGCTCGACGAGGCGGGCCGCGCCCTGCGCGACGAGCAGAGGATCTCGCTGGAGCTGCCCGGGACCAACGTCCCGGCCGGCCGTATGGTCTTCCTCGGCGAGCGGATGCAGGTCCGTCACGGTGAGCGGGCCCTTTTCGCCGGGCAGGGGGCCGACCTGACGATCCGGGGACCCGAGCGGATCGCGTTGACCGGCCCCAACGGCGCCGGCAAGTCCACCCTGCTGCGGGTGATCGGCGGCGAGCTGGAGTCGGAGGGCGGCGGGACCAAGCGGGCCGACGGCCGGGTCGCCTACCTGTCCCAGCGGCTGGACCTGCTGGATCTGGACCGCACCGTGGCGGAGAACCTGGCCGCGTTCGCGCCGGGACTGCCGGAGGCGGAGCGGATGAACCTGCTCGCCCGCTTCCTGTTCCGGGGCTCCCGCGTTCACCTTCCGGTCGGGGTGCTCTCCGGTGGCGAGCGGCTGCGCGCCACCCTGGCCTGCGTCCTGTGCGCCGAACCGGCGCCCCGGCTGCTGCTGCTGGACGAGCCGACCAACAACCTCGACCTGGTCAGCGTCGCCCAGCTGGAAGGCGCCCTGCGCTCGTACGAGGGCGCCTTCGTGGTGGTCAGCCATGACGAGCGGTTCCTCGCCGAGATCGGCGTGAACCGCTGGCTACGCCTGTCCGAGGGCCGCCTGCTCGAAACGAGCGCCCCTGACGTGTGAGGTGACGTCTCGGGCTGGGTGGTGAACCGCTGTCACCGAGGCCGACGGTCACGCGGACAGCGAAATATGGCAGTGTCCAGCTAATGTCCGGGATGCTAGCTTTTGATCACTTTGGTACCCGGCACGCTGGAGACGAGACAGGTGGGCTTGCAGCCAGACACGGCCGAGCGGGCGAGCCTCCGGTCGGCGATCCCCAGGGCGATCCCCACGGCGCTCCGGCTGGCGGCACGGAGGCGGCACGTGATCGCCCTGACCGCCATGGTCGTCTCGGCCACCGGGATCTACTGCCTGCTGGGGCTGGTCAGGTACGACCTGTTCCGGGCGACCAGCATGGACCTGACGCTGTTCGACCAGGCGGTGCGGGGTTTCGCCTCCTTCGGTGCCCCGACCAGCCCGGTACGCGGCGTCAACCTCGGTCTGGGCATGGACTTCGTGCAGCTGGGCGAGCACTTCTCACCGATCCTGGCGGTGCTGGCCCCGCTGTACTGGCTGCACGACGGCCCCGAGACGCTGATCGTGGCCCAGGCGGTGCTGTTCGCGCTGGCCATACCGCCGCTGTGGCTGTTCACCCGGCGGACGCTCGGCATCGGCCCCGCCTACCTGGTCGCCGTCGCCTACGCGCTGTCCTGGCCGATCGCGAGGGCGGTGAACTTCGACTTCCACGAGGCCGCGTTCGCCCCGCTGCTCACCGCCCTCATGATCGAACGCTTCAGCGCCGGCAGGCACGGCCACACCGCGCTGGCGGCGGCGGCACTGCTACTGGTCAAGGAGGACATGGGGCTGATGCTCGTCGGGTTCGGCGGGTACGTACTGCTCCAGATGCGACGCCGGCACGGGACCTTGCACGGGGTCGTGTACGGGGTCATGTACATGGGGGTCGGTCTGGCGTACACCGGTCTCGTCCTCGCCATCCTCATCCCGTCCGTGGGCGGCGACTCCACCATGTACTGGGCGTACGGCCACCTCGGTGGCAACATGTCCGCGGTGGTCGTGCACGTCCTCAGCGACCCGCTGGGCGTCCTCGGCAGCCTCTTCAGCCCGCAGGTCAAGCTCGACACGCTGGCCTTCCTGCTGTGGCCGACCCTGCTGGCCTGCCTGTTCTCCCCGCTGACGCTGATCGCCCTCCCCCAGTTGCTGGAGCGGATGCTCTCCGACCGCGCGCAGTGGTGGGTGACCGACTTCCATCACAGCGCCATCACGGTGGCCGTCCTGTTCTGCGCGGGGGTCGACGGAGCCGCCCGGGTGATCCGCTGGGCACGACGTCGCGAACCCGGCCTGAGCGAGCGCGGCGCGTCGCTGCTCTGGGCGGCCGCGGTCTGTGTCGTCGCGCTCACCCTCGTCCCACGATTCCCCTTCGACCAGCTCATCAGGCCCTCCTTCTACGAGAAACAGCCCGACGTGGTCGCGGCCGAGCAGGCGGTCGCGGCCGTGCCCTCCGGCGTGGTCGTCGAGGCCGTCAACCACGTGGGCCCCCGCCTGTCCGCCCGCACCACCGTCCTGCTGTGGGAGGACAGACCCCCTACCGCCCCCTGGATCGTCGCCGACACCGCCCGCGCCGCCTACCCCTGGGCCTCACTCGACCGCCAACGCCAGCACATCGACGAACTGAGGAGCCAGGGCTACCGGGTCGTCTACGACCGCGAAGGCTACGTGGTCCTGCACCGCGCCTGATCTTCTGGATGTCGCCCCCGAGGGTCTCCGCTCCCCGCGACGTCGCTACCGCGACCGCCTCCGAACGAATGACGGACACGGGTCGTGGCAGGACCCGCTGATCCGAAAATCGGATCCGGCCCAGAGCGTGTTCAGGAGGTGATCGCGGGTCTCGGCGAGCCCGTTCGAGGGGCGAGGTCCGGACCATTGACGCGCTCCCCGGCCCGAAGGTGTCGCGGCCGGGGCCGTAGCCGGCTCCGGTGACCGGAGCTCAAGCCCGAGTGAAAGTCCGGCGGGCCGGATAGGGGGCCGGAGTTCGGGGAAAGGCTTGTTCGAGGGCCCGCTCAGCGCCAGCCTGCCGGGCCGGAGCACTCACGTAGTGGGCACTGGTGGTCAGGGTGCGGGGAACGCCTTCACCGCCTGGTGCCCCTTCTGTCGGACCGGACATCGAAACAGGTCACCGCTTGTGGTCATCGCGATCTCGCTGGGTGCGGCGTGCCTTCTCGGCCTAGGCTTCGTCGCACAGCAGCATGCGGCGTACCGCCAGCCCCTGGAGGACATGCTGCGCCTGCGCCTGCTGCTGGACCTCATCCGCACGCCGTTGTGGCTGGCCGGGGTCGGGCTGATGCTCTGCGGCCAGATCCTCGGCGCCCTCGCGCTGCGGGAGGCGGACGTGGCGAAGGTGGTGCCGCTACTGGCGATGAACCTGCTGTTCGCGCTGACCGCGGCCCATGTCATCTACCAGGAGCCGTTCGGCCGCATGCTACAGCTGGGCGCGCTGCTGGTGGGCGGAGGAGTGGCGCTGTTCCTGTACGGCGGTCGGCCCCATGGCGGGACTCTGCCTGAACCGGGTTCCATGCGGTGGCTGGCGGTGCTTTCGGTGATCGTGGTGGCGGGCGGGCTGGTCCTGTTCGGTCTGCGGCGTTCCCTGCATGTCAAGGCGATGTTGCTGGCGGCAGCCGCCGGGGTGCTGTACGGGCTGCAGGACGTGCTGACGCGCAGCTCCCTGCTCACGCTGGCCAACGGGCTGAACCCGGCCGGTACCTGGCAGCTGTACCTGCTGCCCTGCGTCGCCGTGGTGGGGCTGCTGCTCAACCAGAGCGCGTTCGACGCCGCCCCGCTCCGGATCTCGTTGCCGGCCACCACGGCCGCCGAGCCGATCACCGGGATCGTGCTGGGCGTGGCGATCTTCTCCGAGCGTCTGCGGGTCACTCCGGAGGCGCTCGCGGCGGTGGTGGCCGGCTTGATCGCGTTGGTGACCGGCATCGTCATCCTCGGCCGCTCCTCGTTTCTGGCCAAGCCGACGCGGAATGCTCCTCGGCGCCCGGACGGGGAGCGGCAGTGATCTCCGCGGTCCCGGTGTCGCCCGCGGCGACCAGCGATGCTCTGGCCTCGGTGCTGCGGTGCCGCGCGGCACGATCGGCGCTCCAGCACAAGGCGTTCCGCCCGGCAGGGTGCCGTCCAGTAGCGCTCCTGATGGTGAACAGCCTTGCCGGGGTCGGTGATCCGGTGACGCTTTGGGATCATGATGGGATCTGCGCCGGCAGCGGCATTTTTGTCGGAGACGATCTCTAGTGTCCGGCCCATGACAAGTGCGACGCAGGCGTACAGTTACGCCGCGCCTTCCAGTTTGGTAGACGGGCGTCTGGGGTTGTCGACGTCCGGTGGCAGAGCCCTCAGCGGCCCCGCTCTCGCGCCCAGGTTCTTCAGCGGGATGGTGACGCAGGCGGCGCCCGCGGCCGCGGCCCTGCTGGGCATAGCCGACGTGGCCCTCACCCGCTACCACCAGCCGCGTCCGGGGTGGACCCGCGACCCGGTCGTGACGTGCGGCGGTGACCGGCTCCGGTTCGAGTCGTTCTCCGCCTGCGGCGGGGTCTACGCCCGGCTCGACGTGCTCGACGGTGCCCTGGACGGCGAGGTGTTCGACAGGGGGACGACCAACGTCGACGTCAACGGGCCGCTCCGCGAGGCGCTGGCCAGGGTGGGCGCGCGCGACCCGCTCCACCTCGGCGTCGGCGCCGACGAGCTGACGGTGACGACGCTCGACGGCGCGGTGGTGGAGAAGAAGGTGCCGCTGCCCGAGCGGTGGCTGCGGGGCTTCGCCGAGGTGCAGGTGATCGCGGCGGGTATGGACCTGAGGGCCGAGCTGGCGGGTATGAGCGCGGTGCGGTTCCTGCGCTCCCTGCCCAAGCGGGCGACGGCCGATCTCTGGGTCGTTCCCGCGGGCCGTGACCTGCGGGTCGGTGACCGGCCCGGCGCGGGAGCGGTGTGCCTGTCCGGCGTGGGACGCCTGGCGACGCTGCTGCCCCTGCTCCGCTTCGCCAAGAGCCTCAGGGTGTACGGTCCGGCCGAGACCGGCGACGCCGCGTCGAGCGCATGGGAGCTCGAACTGCCGGGGATGCGCTACACGCTCGCCCTGTCGCCGCAGCGCTGGCGCGGCTTCTCCGGAGAGGGCGCGGTGCTGGCCGATCTCGCGACCGACGAGGCCGAGGCCGACGCCGATCTGGTGGGCATGCTGCTCAACTTCGAGCCCGAGGTGGAGATCGGCCTGCTGGCCGACCGTGCCGGTCTGTCCACCACGCGGGTCCGCGCCGCGCTCACCCAGCTCGGTACGGCCGGCCGGGTCGGCTACGACTTGGCCGAGGCCGCGCACTTCCACCGCGAGCTGCCCTATGACAGGGAGCACGTGCAGCACCTCAACCCCCGGCTGACCGCCGCGAGGGCGCTGGTCGAGGCCGGTGCCGTACAGATCGACGGTGACTCGGCGCGGGTGCGGACCGAGGGGGGAGTGCGCGAGGTCGGTCTGGCCGAGGGGTCGTGCACCTGCCCGTGGTGGTGGGACCATCGCGGCTCGCGCGGGCCGTGCAAACACGTGCTGGCCGCCAGGATCGTCGCCCGCACCGCCGTAGAGGTGGCCCCGTGACCGCCTGGCAGGAGGTGCGTGACCTGGTCACCGAGCACAGGGCCGGGGCGCCGGTCGACCGCGTGGTCGCGGTCGGCCGGCGACTGCGGCAGCCGTTTCGCCCGTGAGTGCGCGCGCCTGCGCGACCGGCTCCGCTGACCGCGGTCCGGCCGAGCTTGTCCGCCTACTGAGGGAACAGGGCGTCAGCGGCCGGTTTCCATCAGGGCCAGGTAGCCGTCCTCCAGGGTCGGTTCGGCCGGGCGGGCATAGGGGTCGGGGGCGGTGGCGGCGATGAGCCGGTAGCGCATTCCGGTGCCCTCGGGGACGGCGGCCACGACCCTGCCGTGCGAGGGGGCGGGGCCGGGGGTGGTCAGGGTCCACACCCGGTGGTCGGCCTGGGAGACCAGTTCGCCGACGTCCCCGGTGAAGGCCAGGCGTCCCTTGGTGAGCACCGTGAGGTAGCGGCAGGTCTGGGCCACGTCCTCGACGATGTGTGTGCTGAGCAGGACCGTGCGGTCGCCGGCGAGCTGGGAGAGCAGGGTGCGGAAGCGGATTCGCTCCTCGGGGTCCAGGCCGGTGGTCGGCTCGTCCACGATGAGCAGTCGGGGGTCGGCGAGCAGCGCCTGGGCGATGCCGGCCCGGCGCAGCATGCCGCCGGAGTAGCCCTTGAGCCTGCGGTCGGCGTCCTGGGTGAGGGAGACCACCTCCAGCAGCTCGCCGATCCGGCGTCGCCGGGCGGGGCGGGAGTCGATCCCCTTGAGCAGGGCGATGTAGTCCAGGAACTGCCGTGCGGTCAGGTCGGGGTAGACGCCGAGGTCCTGGGGGAGATAGCCGAGCGTCCGCTGGACGGCGAGACGTCCGTCGGCGGTGGCGATGTCGTGCCCGCCGATACGGACCGTCCCCGAGGTGGGCTTGAGCAGCCCGGCCAGGATGCGCATGAGCGTGGTCTTGCCCGCCCCGTTGGAACCGAGCAGCCCGTACATGCCGGTCGGCACGTCGAGGTCGAGCCCGTCGAGGGCGTGCACGCCGCCCCTGTAGGTCTTGGTCAGGCGGGAGATCTCGATGCGCATGTCAGGACTCCGTCCGGGTGGCGTGGAGACGGGCGAGGGAGAGGACGAAGACCGCGAGCACGAGCATCACGCCTATCCACAGGAGGGCGACGGCCGCGTCGGCTTCGGGCCGCAGGAAGTTCAGCGCGGCTTCGGAAACGGGGCCGTAGGTGTAGTAGTCGGGTTCCACGAGGACGTTCGGTGGTTGCTGCGCCGGCCTGTAGCCGAGGAGGCCGTAGGCCACGTGCTGGCTGTTGGGCGAGAGGATGGTGTCGGCCAGGGTGGGCATCATCCTGGGAGGGATGAGGTTTCCCCAGAACCAGTAGACGACGAACAGCACCTGGAACAGCATCGGCGGCATCAACAGCGGACCGGCCAGGGCGAGCGCTCCGACGAAGAGCAGCGCGGGGACGGTGGTCGTCACGAAGACCGCCACCGCCCAGCCCAATGCGGAGGGCTCGCCCTCGACGATCGCGTAGACCACGGCCCGGCCGAAATAGGCGAGTGCGAACGGTACGGCGGTGGCCGCGCACGTGCCGAGATACTTGCCGATCAACCGGGCGGTGGGAGCGGTCGGGGTCGCGTCCAGGACCCCGACGACGCCGAGCCGCCGGTCACGGACGAGCCGGTCGGCGAGCAGGCATCCGTAGACGATGGGCAGCAGGAGCATGAGCAGGTCGGCCGACACGATCATGGCCGTCGTCGGGTCGTCCCTGTCGGCGCCCCGCTGCAGATCCACATACGCCGGGTTGAGGGTGATGACGATCACCGCGTAGGTCAGCCCGTAGACGATCCACAGGACGCGGCGGCGGATCTGCATGCGGAACTCGTAGCGGAAGGTCGCGATCATGCGGCCTCACCTCCGAGGATCCGTTCGGCGTCGCCGAGCAGCGGCCAGGCCGCGGCGGCGAGCAGCGGAGCGGTCGCCAGCAGAGTCAGCCGGTTGGGCAGCCAGTCGCCGGGCACTGTCCCGTACGTGGTGGCGAACATGTGGAGCAGCCGGAGCATCAGGTTCTCCTGGAAGAGATATGCGAGCATGTGTTCGAACAACCAGACGAACGAGATGATCGCGGTGGCGGCGGAGGCGCTGCGGAGCGTGGCCGAGGCGAGCAGGCCCAGGGCCGTCAGCCAGAGCATGGGGGACAGCCAGGCGAGCTGCCCGGCCAGGCCGTGGGACGCGGCGGGCAGCAGGTCCCACCAGCCGGTGACGATCAGCAGCGCCGAGGCGATCAGGGCGCAGAGGGCCGTCCAGCCGACCAGCACGGCCAGGCGGCGCAGCAGGGTCGAGCGGTATCCCCTGGGCAGGGTGAGCTGCAGCTCCACCGCGCGGTCCCGGCCGATCAGCGAGGCGGCGGCGATGCCGGGCAGGAGCGGGACCCCCGTTTCCAGGATCGTCATCAGGAACAGCACGGTGTTCCCCTCCCGGGACCCGAGCCGCGTGCCGAAGGCGACGAGAAGCACGATGAGCAGGACGAGGACCGGTGGGGCCAGCAGGGCCGCGGGACCGGCCCTTTTTATCTCGTGCGACCAGAGGTCGAGTGATCTCATGACCGGTGAGTAGCGTGGGTACGCCGGATCGGTTCATCTGATCTTCACCGTGAGCGTTTCCGCCGTGAG
This sequence comes from Streptosporangium sp. NPDC002544, assembly GCF_040295965.1. Taxonomy (NCBI): domain Bacteria; kingdom Bacillati; phylum Actinomycetota; class Actinomycetes; order Streptosporangiales; family Streptosporangiaceae; genus Streptosporangium; species Streptosporangium sp. NPDC002544. Next base: position 318,948 of record NZ_JBEOWJ010000001.1, read on the forward strand.
CGCGAAGGCGGGAAGTCATGGCCGGTGGGTCGCGCGGGCGCGGCGGATCGGCTCACCCGTGCCCGCCGCGATCACGGCGGCCAGGAGGAGGGCCAGGGCGAGGGCGACCGTGGCCGGGGTGGTCGTCCAGAGGGGTCGGAAGACGTCGATCACGGGAAGTTCGGTGGTGGTGCACAGGGCGTAGGCAGTCCACACGGCCAACCCGCTGCTCATCGCGCCGGTAGGGTTCCAGCACACCGAGAGTAACAGGGTGAACGCCGCGAGCAGCACCATGGGCCCCAGCCACGACATGATCAGCGACGTCAGCCCCGCGGGGGCGGCCCCCCGCGATGACAGCACCGTCGAGGCGGCCAGCGCCAGAACCAGGTCGTAGCCGAACACCAGTGTCACCCGGGCCAGCAGGATGACGCGCGGTGACGTCGGCGTGACGGCGACCAGTTCGAAGGCGTCGTCGTGCCCGGGGCCGTACGATGCGGCGGCGCCGACCATGGCGATCAGCGAGGCGGCGAGGGCGAGCAGGGGCCCCGCGTCCGGGCCCTTGGTCAGGGTGAAGAACACGCTGATCACCACGGTCACCACGGAGACCAGCCAGATCATCGGGTGCACGAGCCGGGCCTCCATCGCCAGCAGGGCCCGCGCCCTGTGCAGCCCCCGTACGGCCGCTTCCAGGTGTGGTGACGAGGTCCTCTGCGATGGCCGTGACGCCCGTGACACCCCTGACGGCTCCGGCGCGGCCGGGGCCTCCAAGCCGTCGAGAGCGGCCCTCATCAGGGCGGCGCGCACGATCTCGGGGCCGGGCGGCGGCGGGATGTCGTCGCGGATCTCCCGCAGCTCGGGCCAGTCGTGGATTTCCGCGAGCTGGGGCCGGTCGTGGGGTTCTGTTGGCTCAGGACGGTTGTTCATCGAGGCACCCCCTCAGGGTCGCTCGGGCGTGGTGCAGGCGGCTTTTCACCGTGCCGACCGGGATTTCCAGCACTTCGGCGATCTCCCGGTGGCTCAGGTCGTCGAGGAAGGCGAGTACTACCACCTCGCGTTGGGCCAGCGGCAGCCGGGCCAGCGCCGCCCGCACCCGGTCGTCGCCCACGGCCAGCTCCTCGGGGCCCGGCAGCGGATCGGCCCCGTCGGACGGTTCGGCCGCCAGGGGAGGCGGGACGCCGCGCAGTCGGTTGTGCGCCTGCCTGCGCGCCACCCCGAACAGCCAGGTGCTGACGCTGGAGCGGCTCTGGTAGGTGCCCGCCGAGCGCCACACGGCCAGCAGCGTGTCCTGGAGGATCTCCTCGGCCGTGCCCCGATCCCCGGCGAGCCGGTAGATGAAGGCGAACAGCGGCCTGGCGTACCGCTCGTACAGCTCGGTCAGCGCGCCCGCGTCGCCGTCGGCCACCCTGGCCAGCACGCAGGTGTCGTCCTCCCGCGTGCCGGCACGCCGACGTGCGGCGCCGAACCAGCGCGGTGCCATCCTCTCGGTTCCCCCGTCCACGCCAGGTGGGTAGCGTCGGCCTCGGCCCGGGGTTCAATCGAACTTTGAGGATCGTTTTCCCAATGTAAATGGGGATATAGCGTGAATCTCGTCCGCCGCTTCCTACTGGTCAGTAATGGTGCCTAGGGTAGATGGGTAGATATACCGCGTAAGGCGACAAGTCGCACCCCAGGGGGTTGCAGGATGACGGCGCGAATGGGCACCGCACGGCTCGGTCCTGCCGAGCGGTCCGCCGCACTGGCGCAGCTGAGCGCCGAGGAACTCGACGTGGTGGTGATCGGAGGCGGAGTCGTCGGAGCGGGGGTCGCGCTGGACGCGGCGACCCGGGGGTTGTCGGTCGGGCTGCTGGAGGCGCGCGACTTCGCCTCGGGCACCTCGTCCAGATCCTCCAAGCTCATCCACGGGGGGTTGCGCTACCTGGAACAGCTCAACTTCGAGCTGGTCAGGGAGGCGCTCCAGGAGCGGGCCCTGCTGCTGCAACGGATCGCCCCGCACCTGGTGCGGCCGGTGCCCTTCCTGTTCCCGCTCAAGCACACGGGCTGGGAGCGGCCCTATGTCGGCGCGGGCCTGGTGCTGTACGACACGATGGGCTTCTCCGCCGGCCTCACCCGGGGCGTGCCCGGCCATCGGCACCTGTCGCGTACCAGGGCGCTGCGGCTCGCGCCCGCGCTGCGGAAGTCGGCGTTCTCCGGCGCGGTGCAGTACTGGGACGCCCAGGTCGACGATGCCCGCTACGTCATGACCATGCTGCGGACCGCGTCCACCTACGGGGCCAACGTCGCCTCGCGGGCGCAGGTGGTGGGCTTCCTCCGCGAGGGGGAGCGGGTCACCGGCGTCCGGGTGCGTGATCTGGAAAGCGGCCGTGAGCTGGACGTACGGGCCCGCCAGGTGGTCAACGCCACCGGCGTGTGGACCGACGACATCCAGGAGTTGGTCGGCGGGCGCGGGCAGATCCACGTGCGCGCCTCCAAGGGCATCCATCTGGTGGTGCCGCGCGACCGGATCCACTCGCTCACTGGGATCATCCTGCGCACCGAGAAGTCGGTGCTGTTCGTCATCCCCTGGGGCCGTCACTGGATCATCGGCACCACCGACACCGCGTGGGAGCTGGACCGGGCACACCCGGCGGCGTCGCGGTCGGACATCGACTACATCCTCGACCACGTGAACGAGGTGCTCTCGGTCCCGCTCACCCACGAGGACGTCGAGGGCGTCTACGCGGGGCTGCGCCCGTTGCTGTCGGGGGAGTCCGAGGAGACCTCCAAGCTCTCCCGCGAGCACGTGGTGGCCCACCCGGTCCCGGGGCTGGTCATGGTGGCCGGAGGGAAATACACGACATATCGCGTTATGGCGAAGGATGCGGTGGACGCGGTGGCGCACGGCCTGGACCAGCGGGTCCCGCCCTCCTGCACCGACCGCGTTCCGCTGGCCGGGGCCGAGGGCTACCAGGCGCTGTGGAACTCCCGGCAGCGGCTGGCCCACTCCTCCGGGCTGCACGTGGCCAGGATCGAACACCTGCTCCAGCGGTACGGCTCGATGATCGACGAGGTGCTGGAGCTGATCGAGCGGGACCCGTCGCTGGCCAAACCGCTGGCCGGAGCGGACGACTACCTCCGGGCGGAGGTGGTCTACGCGGCCACCCACGAGGGGGCCAGGCACGTGAACGACGTGCTGACCCGGCGCACGCACATCTCGATCGAGACCTTCCACCGCGGCGTGGCCGTGGTCGAGGAGGCCGCCCAGCTGCTCGCCGGGCCGCTGGGCTGGGACGCCGAGCAGATCAAGCGTGAGGTGGAGTACTACACCAAGCGCGTCGAGTCGGAGCGACTCTCCCAGGAACAGGACACCGACCAGGAGGCCGACGCCATCCGCCTCGGCGCCCCGGAGATCGTGCCGGTGGCCGGACCGGACGTCCAGCCGGTCCACCCGATCTAGGCCCTGTCCTGCGGATCTTGCCGTGGCGAGGATCGGTCAGGTGGTGTCTCGCAAGGCGGAGGAGGGAGCCGCAGCGTGCTGCGGTGACCGACGACAACGCGGCGAGGCGCCGCCTGACCGACCGCAGTAGGCAAAAGGTCCGCAGGACAGGGCCTAAGCCGATGTGACCGTCCGGAGCGCGCCTCAACGCCGGACACCAGCCCGCGGACCGCGCGGTCACGCAAGCCGCCGTGTCGGGGCCAGGGTGGTCCCGGGCCGGCACGGGCGTAGATCGGGCGCAGCCCTCAGCAGATCGTCCACACGCACCTAGAGCACGGTTGCCAGGGTGTCCGTCTCGGCTGTCACGAACCGGGCGCGCACCCCCTCGTCCGCTCTCCGCGGCCATGCCTTTGTGCCACCACCTCTGAACATCGGTCACGGGGAGGGGTGCGGGCGAACCTCCGCGCGGGTGGTCGGCCTGGGCCGGCCGACACGGTTCCGGCGACGCCCACCGTGGCCGTCGCGGTCACCGCCGGACCCTATCCGGTCGTGATCCATGTCACAGTCCAACCAGATGAGAACCCACGGCGGTCCCGCCGGCTACTCACCGAGTAGATCCCGAAACGACAAGGGATCATCACGGCCGTACGGGCCGGAGAGACTTTCACAAAGGAGCCACCGTGAACAAGAAAATGATCGCTGCGATCGTCGGGGCGAGCTTGACGGTCGGGGTTCTCGGACTGGGTGCCGGCAGCGCGTTCGCCAGCGACAAGGTCGGCGCGACCGGCAAGATCGCAGCCGAGGCGGCGGCGCCGAAGCCGCCGAAGGGGGCCAGGGCCGTCGTCCAGGTCAGCCCCAACCCCACCGCCAAGCGAGGCGAGGAGCTGACGATCACCGGCCACTGCGGCGGGGGTAAGGGGCTCAAGGCCGTGGTCAGCGGCGCGTATGGCGGCGTGCCGTCGCTGGAGAACATCCGTATCATCGACGACAACCCGAAGGGATTCGTGGCCAAGGCGACCCTTTCCCACAAGATCGGCAATGGTGTCGGCCCCGTCTTCGTCGACTGCGGCGGCGAGGCCGGCGTGACCCTCCTGGTCACCCACGTCTGATCCGATCCTTCCCGCACGGGTCTGTGAGCAGGAGACGAACCATGGGCTCGTCGCGGCCTGGGTAGCCCCAGGACCTGGGCTTGTCCGCCGGCGCTCCGGCTTCTTCGGGGAGTGATCTGCCGCGGCCCGCCCGCGAGGACGAACCTTCGCGAGCGGGCCGCGGTCGTGCACACCGTTGCGTCAGGTCGAGTCGGTCGATCAGACCGTGAAGGGCCGACTCGACCTGGAACGCCACAGTGGTCGTACTCCTGAGGGAGTGATCATCCGCATCCCGCGATGTTTTCTCGCGCTGACCGCCGTTTCGTGGCACGACCACACCACCGGCCAGGCCGCACCGCGCTCACGGACCACCTACGATCACTGATTCCCCTTGGACTCGATCACTTAGCGGGTGAAGGCCTGGAACTCGGCGGCGCGCAGCTGGTCCCTGGCGGGGCTGGCGGTGCCGCAGTCGGTGGCGGAGTTGGGGTCGGCGTCCTGCTCACCGGCGTAGAGCGGGTTGCCGGTGCACTGGGTGGAGACGGCCCGCAGGGTCAGGTGGGTCGCGGTGGTCGTCGGGATCTTGAAGGACTTGATGAGCAGGTCGGCGCCCCGGGGGCGCGGCAGGCGGGTCTGGAAGGCGTCGGCGGGGCTGGTGTAGACGACCGAGAAGGACGCGGGCGAGGAACAGTCCTTCTTGGTGGCGTCGCAGGCCAGGACCTCGAAGGCGCGCAGGGCGCTGAAGCGGTTCTGGCCACCGGGGTCGGCCGAGTCGTTGACGCTGGGCCGGAGCATGGCGCTGACCTGCACCCGGCGGACCTTCACCGGGGCGGTCCCGGCCAGGTCCACGGTGACGGTCTTACCCTTGACCGGTCCGGTGAGCGAGGCCCAGTTCGTCGCCTCGGTCTCGTCGATCAGCTTGCCGTGGTTGACGCCGTCACCCGTCGCCGTGGCGCCGAGCGCCGCGGAGGCGACGTTCTTCGGCACCGCCAGCGGCAGCGGCAGCTTCACGCCGGGCAGCACCGCGTGCTTCACCCGGGTGTGCCCGAACCCGTTGCCCACGACCACGAAGTCGTAGACCCCCGGGGTCATCTCGACGGTGTCGCCGAGCTCGGTCGCCGGGTCGGTGTCGGCCACCGGCACGACGCGGCCCTCGTAGTCGCCGACGTACAGCCGAAGCGCCGCGTCCTTGGCCTCGGCCAACGGCTTGAGCTGGAGCTTCCCGTTCTTCCCGGTGGGGTCGACGAAGCTCGGCGTCGGATCGGGGTCGTTCGGCCCGGTGCTCGCCGCACCCTGGCCGAGGCCGTGCTCGGCGAACGCCCGCCACATGATCGCCTGGTTGGCGCCGCCGAACCGGATGGCGTCGGCCGCGAGCAGCGCGTCGCGGTGGTCGACGTAGCTGACCGCGCCGGAGGCCATCAGCAGCAGCGCGTCGAAGGAGACCTGCGCCCAGCGGCGGTTGCCCGGGCACTGGTCGAGCGGGGTCTGGCCGTCGGCGCACGCCTTCTGCTTGGCCGGGGTGCCCTCGCCGTACTTCTTCAGGAACGCCTTGCGCACGTCGTACTGGGTCGCCGACCAGATCTCGCCGTCGGCGTGCACCTGCTGGCCGACGAGGTCGTAGGCGATGTCGCTGTAGTTCAGCGGTGAGGTGGCCATGTCGTAGTTGCGGATGCCCGCCTTCTTGTCGCCGGTGACGTAGCCGCCGGTGACGGAAGGGGTGTCGCCCGCGGGGCGGAAGCCGTACTCGGCGAGATACTCCATCGCGAACAGGTCGGAGGTGCTCTCGTTCATGGCCCCGGCCTGGGCGCCGCTCCACCCGGCGTTCGGGCCGGCGATCATGCGGCCGGAGATCGCGTGGGTGTACTCGTGCCCGATCACCGACATGTCGTAGTCGCCGTCCACGCAGGGGGAGTAGAACGAGCCCGCGATCGGCTGCCACAGGTACATGTTGGTGATGGGGGCGATCCCGTCGGGACCGGTGATCTGGTTGGCGTTGTCGCGCACGCTGAGCACCCGGGCACCCGCCTGCGCGTTGCCCTGCTCGGGGTCGCCGCCGAGACCGCCGCGCCCGCCGTTGTCGTTCTGCATGTTCCAGGCGGTCTCGGTGAACCCGAGCCGGTAGGACCAGTCGTGCATGCGGTTGTGCATGACGTGCAGGTTGGTCATGGCGGCTTCGAGGTCGGCCTCGCCGGGCTCGTCCAGCGCCGCCGGGTCACACTTGGCGGTGTACCACCTGTTGGTCCACGGATAGGCGTACTGGCGGTTCGGCGTGGCCACGTTGCTCCGGGTGCCCACCGAGAACGCGTCGCCGCTGGCGCGGTTCTCCACGGTCTTGGCGGCGTTGCCGACGCTGGTGCTCGTCGAGGTGTCCGTGGCGTGGGTCAGGTCCCAGGCCTTGCCGGTGGCCGGGTCGGCCCCGACCAGGTCGCAGCCGGGGCCCGCGGCGGGGCACCAGGTCTTGCGGGTGTCGGTGGAGGAGTAGTCGCCCGGCGGGTTGGCGGGGAACGCCTTCCAGGTGGGGTCGTCGGGCGCGCTGTGGTGGTCCACCAGGTTCTCGCGGGTCAGGATCTCGCCGCTGACCGCGTCGACGTGTGTGGTGTACGCGGCCGGTTCACCCTCGCCGCCGCCGATCAGGACGACCTGGAACGCGTTGTGCGTCCCGTCGGGGGCGGGCACCGCCGTGGCGGTGGCCTTCTTGACGGTGGCCGTGGCCAGGTCGATCCCGCCGTCCCTGGCCGCGATCTCCAGCGCCTGCTGCTCGGTGAGCCTGGCGGCGGGAGGGGCCTCGGAGGAGCGGGAGAGCGTCGAGGTGACGTGCAGGACCTTGCCGTCCTTCACGCCGACCGCGACCTGCCCGTCCACGCCCGCGGGCAGGTCGCCGAACCTCTGCCTGAGCAGTACGGCGTACCCGTCCCCTATCGGGTTGACGGCGATCTTCTCCAGCGCGTCCACCGCCTCGCCGGAGAGGCCGAAGAGGTTCTCGTTCGCTTTGAGATAGGCCCGCGCGGCCTGTTCGGGGTCGGTGCCGAGGCCCTCGGCGAGGGGAGCGGAGCCGGTGACGACGGCGGGGGTGCCGAGGGCGTTCCACCGGATCGTCGCGGCGCTCGCCGCCGACCTGGAGAGCGAGGCCGGGGGCGCGACGCTGCCGCGCCGGTTGTCCAGGTCGGGCTTGGCGCCCTGTTCGGCCTGGAAGTCGTGGGCCTTGGGGGGCTGGGCGCCGGGTTCGCTCTGGGCGATTCCCGGCAGCGGAAGGGCGAGCGCCGCGGTCGCGGCGGCGATGACGGTGATGCGTAACCAGGGTCTGGTCGACACCGATCCTCCTGCGGAGAGATGGCCGTCGTTGGCCATGCCACACGCGGATCACGTGTGTTGCGCAAGAGGTAACACTTATTCAAGTGTCATGACAAGATCTTGTAAAGGCTGACATGTCGGTGTAATAGGGACGTTCAGCGCGCCCCCGCCGGTGGGGCGGGGGCGCGGGGCGGGTGCTTTCGAAAGGTCAGGAGAAGGGAATCCAGGCCTGGTCGGCCAGGTCCTTCAGGTCGCTGACCTTGAGGCCGAGGTCGGAGACCGTCCACAGGCTGTCGCCGATCACGACCGAGCGGCGGATGCCCGGGTCGTAGGGGGCGAAGCGGGTGTCGTTGACCGGCTTGGGCTTGGGGTGGACGATCGTGCCGGTCCTGGTGATCGCGGAATCACCGATGTTGAGGACCAGGGCGACCCCGTTGGTCTGCTCGGTGCCCGTCCAGGAGTTCAGCGGGAGGACCGCCGTCCCGGTCTTGGCCCAGTACAGGAAGGCGTGCGGGTCCCACTCGGCCTCGGAACCCGAGTCCTTCTGGAACATCTGCGACAGGCGGCGCGGGTCGGCCGGATCGCTGACGTCGAACAGGGAGACCTGGGTGCCGAGCGTGCGGCCCTTCTCGCTGGCCTCCTGGCCCACGCCGATCAGCCGCCCGTCACCCGCCGGGTGCAGGTAGGCCGAGTAGCCGGTGATCTTCAACTCGCCGGTCTTCCTCGGCGCCGCCGGGTCGCGCAGGTCGAGCGTGTAGAGCGGGTCCACCTGCTTGAACGTCACCACGTAGCCGACGGGGCCGATGAAGCGGACCGAGTAGATCCGCTCGCCCAGCCCCAGATCGCCGACCCTGCCGGTCTCGGCCAGGGTGCCGGCGTTGAGCACGTAGACGGCGCTGGAGCTGTCCTGCCCGACGGTCGAGGTGGTGGCGACCCGCAGGTGCCCCTCGTGCTCGGACAGGGAGTACTGGTTGAGCAGCCTGCCCGGCACCTTGCCCGAGGCGACGTAGCGGGGGGCTCCGGCCACGGTGATGTCGAACCGGTGGACCTCGGTCTCCTCCGGAGGCTCCTCCGGTGTCGCCGTCGGTGTCGGCGAGACGGTGTCACTCGGCGTGGGGGTCGGGGCCGGTTCCGGGAGCAGGGTCGGAGCGGGGTCCAGGCTCGAGACGGCGGCCGGGGTCGCGGCGACCGTGGGAGTGGCGGCCGGGGCCTCCTCGACGATCGCCGGTTCGATCGGCCTGGGCCACCACCAGTGCGGGTTGCTGGTCACGTACAGGCTGGAGCCCGTCCCGTAGACGGTGTCGCCGTCGGCGGCCACGCTGATCGGGGCCGTCTCGGCGAGCGCCTGCGACAGGTCGAGGGTGTGCACCGTCAGCATCGACGTCCCGGTGTACTCCGCGGGGTGGCTGACCCGCTCGCAGTCGACGGTGTGGTCCGAGGTGACGCCGGTCGCCGACGTCAGTTCGTACTTCGGCAGCCACGCCTCGATCGGTGCCCTGGCGACGACCTCCGTGTTCCGCCGGGTGCGCTCGTTGTCCGAGATGTCGGACCCGGTGTCGGGGAAGTCGATCCGCGGCTGGCTGCGGACCACGATCCGTACCGTCGAGCCGACCATCCTGGCATCCACGTGGGAGCCGTCCGGGGTGAGCGAGCCGATCACCTTCGGCTCCCCGGACAGGTCGACGAGGACGTAGCGCGGCCCCGGGCTCGGCGCGCGCTTGGCCACCGCGCCGTACGGGATGATTCCGCCGCCGGAGAAGAGCACCAGCGCCCTGTCCCCGCTGACCAGCAGGTCGGCCGGGGCCCACGCCTGCTCGGCGTCCACCAGCTTGAGCGTGCCGGTGACCTTCCTGGTCGCGCTGTCCACCACCCTGAGCACGCCGCGGTTCACGGTGATCACCCGGTCGCCGTCGGTCTTCACCAGGTCGGGCTCGTCGACCCCGGCCTCGTGCGTGTTCGTGGTGGAGTGCTCGGGCGGCGCCGCGCCGCCGACCTTGGCGGCGGCGGCGTCCGACCGCGCCTCCGCCTCCGCGTACAGGATCGGGGGGCCGCCGAGGCCCCACGGGCCGACGTTCTTCGCCGTCGCCGCGCGCAGCCCGGCCAGCATGTCGTCGCAGCCGCTGTAGGAGACCAGCCTGATGTTCCCCAACGTGACCGGTGCCGCGGGTCCGGCACCGCTCTTCGTCTCCGTAGAACTGCACGCCGTGGCGAGCAGGGCCGCGGCGAGGGTGACCGCGCCGGCTGTACGAATCGATGTCCTCATGCCACTACGACGGATCGGAAGGGGGTGTGGTTCAATGCTTCGCTACCCGTGAGTAGCCACGGCCCGCCTCCCGCGATTACCCTGCGAACATGGCCGTTCCCCCTGAAATGACACGGGCCCTCGACCCCCGCATGATCGAACGTGTCGTACCGCACGTGACCTCCGCCGGCAAGACGCAGGAGATCACGGCGCCGTTCACCGGCGAGGTGCTCGCCGAGTTGCCCATTTCCACAGCCGACGACGTCCGCGCCGCGCACGCCGCGGCGCGGGAGGCGCAGCGGGCGTGGGCGGCGCTGCCCGTGAGGGAGCGGGCCGAGCCCTTCCTCCGCCTGCACAACGCCATCCTCGACCGGCGCGAGGAGATCCTCGACGTGGTCCAGTGGGAGACCGGCAAGGCGCGCAGGCACGCCTTCGAGGAGGTGCTCGACGTCGCGGGCTGCTCCCTCTACTACGCGCGGCGGACCCCCGGCCTGCTGGAGACCAGATCGCGGGCCGGGATACTGCCGGTGGCCACCAGGACCGTCGAGGCGCGCCGGCCCCGGGGAACGGTGGCCCTGATCTCGCCGTGGAACTATCCGCTCTCGCTCGGTGTCACCGACGCCGTCCCCGCGCTGCTCGCGGGGAACGCGGTGGTCCACAAGCCCGACACCCAGACCGCGCTGTCCACGCTGTGGACCATCGACCTGCTGGTCTCCCTCGGCATGCCCCGCGAGATCTGGCAGGTCGTCCTCGGCGAACCCGCCGAGGTGAGCGACCCGCTGATCGACGGCGCCGACTACGTGGCGTTCACCGGCTCCACCCGGGCCGGCCGGAAGATCGCCGAGGAGGCCGCCAGGCGACTGATCGGCTGCTCGCTGGAGCTCGGCGGCAAGAACCCGATGCTGGTACTCGACGACGCCGACCTCGACACCGCGACCCAGGGCGCGCTGCGCGCCTGCTTCACCAACGCGGGGCAGCTCTGCCTGTCCATCGAGCGGCTCTACGTCCACGACTCGGTGCACGACGCCTTCGTGGAGAAGTTCGTCCGGCAGGTCAGGAACATGCGGCTCGGCGCGGGACTCGACTGGAGCGTGCAGATGGGCTCGCTCTCCTCGCTGCGGCAGCTGGAGGCGGTCGGCGCCCAGGTGGACGACGCCGTCGCCAAGGGCGCCAGGGTGCTGGCCGGCGGGAAGGCCCGCCCCGACCTCGGCCCGCTGTTCTACGAGCCCACCGTCCTGACCGGCGTCGACGAGAGCATGGAGCTCTGCCGCGCCGAGACCTTCGGCCCCGTGGTCGCGATCTACCGCTTCGGCGACGACGACGAGGCGGTCGAGAAGGCGAACGACACCTCCTACGGGCTCAACGCCTCCATCTGGACCCGCGACCTGTCACGCGGGCGCGCGCTGGCCTCCCGGATCAAGGCGGGCACCGTCAACATCAACGAGGGGTACGCCTCGGCCTACGCCTCCTACGACGCGCCCATGGGCGGGATGAAGGCCTCGGGGCTCGGCCGCCGGCACGGCGCCGAGGGGCTGCTGAGGTACACCGAGGCGCAGACCGTCTCCAGCCAGGCGTCCTGGCTGGGCTTCGAGCCGATCCTCGGCATGGCGTACGAGAAGTACGCCGACACCCTCGCGGGCGCGCTCAGGGTCATGAAGGCGCTCCACCTGAAGTGAGGCATGGATCGCGCGAGGCGTCCCCGGAGGTCGTCATCGAAGGCCGTCGTCTGAGAGGGAGTCGCCGTGTTCGACCATGACGTGCTGGTGATCGGCTCCGGCTTCGGCGGGAGTGTCTCCGCGCTGCGGCTGACCGAGAAGGGCTACCGGGTCGCGGTGCTGGAGGCGGGGCGCCGCTTCGACGAGGGCACGTTCCCCAAGACCTCCTGGCGGGCCCGCGACTTCCTGTGGGCGCCGGGGCTGGGCATGAAGGGCATCCAGCGCATCCACCTGCTCCGCGGCCAGAAGGGCACCGGCGTCATGGTCCTGGCGGGTGCCGGGGTCGGCGGGGGCTCCCTGGTCTACGCCAACACCCTCTACGAGCCGCCGGAGATGTTCTTCCAGGATGCCCAGTGGTCGGGCATCACCGACTGGAAGGCCGAGCTCGCCCCCTACTACGACCAGGCCAGGCGGATGCTGGGTGTGGTGCTCAACCCGACGGTCACCAGGGCCGACGAGGTGATGCGCACCGTCGCCGAGCGGATGGGCGTGGGCGACACCTTCCACCTGGCCCCGGTCGGCGTCTTCTTCGGCCCTCCGGGCGTCGAGGTGGACGACCCCTACTTCGGGGGCGCGGGGCCACGCCGCAGGGGCTGCACCGAGTGCGGCGAGTGCATGACGGGCTGCCGCCACGGGGCCAAGAACATGCTGGTCAAGAACTACCTCTACCTGGCGGAGGGGGCTGGGGCCACGGTCCTGCCCGAGACCACGGTCACCTCGGTCGTCCCGGCCGGCGGCGGCTACCGGGTCGAGACGCACCGGACGGGCGCGCCCTGGCGCCGCCGCGCGTTCACCGCCGAGCACGTGATCTTCGCGGCGGGGACGTACGGCACCCAGCGCCTGCTGCACCGGCTCAAGGCCACCGGGACCCTGCCCCGGCTCTCCGACCGGCTGGGCACCCTCACCAGGACCAACTCCGAGGCCCTGCTCGGCTTCGAGCGCCCGTCGGTCAAGGGGGAGAAGCTCAACCACGGGGTGGCGATCACCTCCTCCATCCATCCCGACGCCCACACGCACATCGAGCCGGTCCGCTACGGTGACGGTTCCAACGCGATGGGCCTGCTCCGCACCCTGCTCATCGACGGCGGCGGAGCGCCGCGCTGGCTCAAGTTCCTCGGCGAGGCCCTGCGCAGGCCCCACCTGGTGCCGAGGCTGTTCGACCACCGCCGCTGGTCCGAGCGCACGATCATCGCGCTGGTCATGCAGGCCAAGGACAACTCGATCACCCTGTCCATACGCAGGGGGCTCTTCGGCCGCAGGCTCCGCTCAGGGCGAGGCCACGGCGAGCCCAACCCCACCTGGCTGCCCGCCGGGCACGAGTTCGTCCGGCACGCGGCCGAGGAGATCGGCGGCATGCCGGGCGGCACCTGGCTCGACCTGTTCGACATCCCGGCCACCGCCCACTTCCTGGGCGGCTGCGCCATCGGCGCCGGGCCGGAGACCGGGGTGATCGACCCCTACCACCGCGTCCACGGCCATCCGGGCCTGCACGTCGTCGACGGCTCCGCGGTCTCCGCCAACCCCGGCGTCAATCCCTCCCTCACCATCACCGCCCAGGCCGAGCGCGCGATGGCCTTCTGGCCCAACCGGGGAGAGGCCGACCCCCGCCCCGCCCAGGGCTCCCCGTACGCCCGCCTCGCGCCCGTCGCCCCGGCGAACCCTGTCGTCCCGGCCGCCGCCCCAGGCGCCCTCCGCCTCCCCATCGTGGACATCACCTGAGGGCACTTGGTGAGGTGCGCGTTCGGCTCGGTTGGCGGGGGGTGGTGAATTCGAGCAGTATCCCGATGTGATGTGGAATGTCGAGGAGTTCGCGCGCGCGGCCGGGGTGACCGTCGATGAGCTGGCCGCCTACGTGGCGGAGAGCCAGGCGGGGGCGGCGCCGGTCATCCGGCGCAGGCCCCCGGGCGAGCTGGCCGAGCGGCTCGGGCTCGCCCGGTGGATCCGCGAGGGCGGGATGACGGCGGAGAGCCACGGGGAGTTCCTGCGCGGCTACCTCGCCGAGGGCACCCGGATGCATCACCCGGCCTACCTGGGACATCAGATCGCCGCGCCCGACTTCCCCGCCGCCCTCGCCGACTTCGTGCACGGCGCGACCAACAACCCGATGGCGGTCTACGAGATGGGCGCCTCGGCGGCGACCGTCGAGTTCGAGGTGCTGCGCTGGATGCTGGGCAAGGTCGGGTTCGGCGAGGCGGGCGGCGGGGTCCTCACCCACGGTGGCTCGCTGGCCAACCTCACCGCGCTGCTGGCCGCGCGGGCGGCGGTCGCCCCCGACGCGTGGACCGACGGCGTCCCCGGTGACCTCGCCCTGCTCGCCCCCGCCGCGGCGCACTACTCGCTCAGCCGCGCGGCCGCGATCCTCGGGCTGGGGGAGCGCGCGGTCATGCCACTGGACGTGGACGGGCTCGGCAGGGTCGACGTCGCCCGCCTGCCGGATGCCCTGGAACGGGTACGCGAGGCCGGGCGGCGGCCGATGGCCCTGGTGGCGAACGCCTGCGCGACCGGGACCGGGCTCTACGACGACCTGCGCGGGATCGGCGAGTTCTGCGCGGAGAGCGGTGTCTGGTTCCACGTGGACGGCGCCCACGGCGCCTCGGCGCTGCTGGCCGCCGAGCACCGCCACCTGCTCGACGGGATCGAACTCGCCGACTCGCTGATCTGGGACGCGCACAAGATGCTGCGTACCTCCAGCCTGGCCGCCGCGGTGCTGACCCGGCGTGAGGGCGACCTGGACGCGGCCTTCCAGCAGCGGGCCAGCTACCTGTTCTACGGGGAGCAGGGCTTCGACCTCATCGGCAGGACCGTGGAGTGCAGCAAGGCCGAGCTGGGCCTGAAGATCTTCCTCAACCTGGCCTGGCGGGGCGAGCGCGGCCTGGGCGAGCACGTCGCGCGGCAGTACGCCACCGCGCACCGCTTCTGGGAGCTGGCCCGCGAGCGGCCGGGCTTCGAGTGCCCGTACGAGCCGGAGAGCAACATCGTCTGCTTCAGGTACGGCACCGCCGACCCGGCGGACGTCCGCGAGCGCCTGATGGCGGACGGCGCCTTCCAACTGACCTCGGCGGAGATCGGCGGGGTCCGCCACCTGCGGGTGACCGTCATGGCCCCGGCCACGGACGACAAGACGCTGGAGGCACTGCTCGACCGGATCGCCGAACTGGGGAATCCCTGAATCCAGCAGGGCCGGTCCCCGGTGAACGGGTGAATCCCGGTGCGGACGCCGTGCCAGGTCCCCTGGAGCCCGTCCTGATATAGCGTCGCGACCATGACCGAACTCGACGGCCGCCTTCGGGCGGTGTGCGACCTCAATGTCTCCGGTGTCCGGGAAATGGCCGGGCGGCACGAGTACGACGGCCTGATCCAGGACCTGTCACCGGCGGGGGTGCGCGCCGGGCTGGCCGCGCTCGGTCAGGGGCCGCTGCCCGAGGATCCCTATGACGCGGCGCACCTGCAGATCTTCGAGGAGGCCGCGCGGGTGCAGTTCGCCGAGCTGGAGCTGCACCGGCGTAGCCCCATGGAGCACGTCGGCAACCTGGACCTGGCCACCTACGACCGTGAGTACGCCCCCGAGGCCGAGCGGAACGCCGCCAAGCAGGCCCACCTCGCCCGCTGGCCGGAGGCGGTGGACAACGCGGTCGCCTCGCTCGACCTGCTCAGCGCCCCCGTCGCGACCGCGCTGCTCGGGGCGGTACGCGGCCTGGCCGCCGGGGTGCCCCGCGACGCGAAGGAGAGCGTGCGCGAGGCGGCGTTCAGGGCGCACGCCCGGCTGGTGGAGCACGTCGAGAAGGCCGCGCACTCCGGCGACCCGGACGCCTCGCTCGGCGCCGAAGGTCTCGCCCGGCTGATGGGCGCGGGCGACGGCCTCCCGGTCGACCTGGGACGGCTGGCCGAGCGGGCCGACGCCGAGCGCGACCGGCTGATGGCCAGGCTGGCGGAGTCCTGCGCGGCGCTGGGATTCGGGGATCGGCCGCCGCTGGACGTGGCGCGCGAGCTCGTCAAGCAGCACCCCGGCCCGGAGGGCGTGATCGAGGCGGCCAGGATCGGCACCGAGAGCGCCATCGCCTTCACCAGGGAGAGGGACCTGGTGCCCTACCACGACGGGGAGTGCCTGGTCGGCATCGCGCCCGAGTCGCGCCGGTGGGCCATGGCCATGATCAGCTGGTCGGCGCCCGGCGAGCCCGACGGCCCCTCGTGGTACCACATCACCCCGCCCGACCCCTCGTGGCCGCAGGGCGACATCGAGGAGTGGCTGGAGGTCTTCAGCGAGACCACGCTCCCCGCGATCAACGTGCACGAGGTCGCCCCCGGGCACTTCTCGCACGGCCGAGCGCTCCGCCGCGCCCGCTCCGACGTGCGGCGGACGCTGATGTCGCTGGCCTTCGTCGAGGGCTGGGCGCACTACGCCGAGGAGCTCTGCGTCGAGGAGGGCTTCGCGCCGGAGGACCCGCGCTTCGAGATCGGCGTCTGGCTGGAGGCGCTGATCAGGGTGACCCGGCTGGCCTGCGCGATCGGCGTGCACTCCGGTGCGATGACCGTCGAGGAGGCCGCCCGCCGTTTCGCCGCCGACACCCACATCGTCGGCTCGGCGGCCGGCTCCGAGGCGGCGCGGGCCACCTTCGACCCCACCTACGGCCGCTACACCTGGGGCAAGCTGGAGATCCTCGACCTCCGCGACCGCGCCAGAACCGCCTGGGGCCCCGACTTCGGCCTTAAACGCTTCCACACCGCGATGTTCGACCTCGGCTCCCCACCCCTGGGCCTCCTCGACCACGCCCTTCACTCTCGCCCCGGCGATCGTCACTCGAAGCCGTCAACGACCCCCTCCTGAAGGAGGGGGCTTGAGGCGCAGCGATGCGCTTCGAAGCCCCGCGTTGACCAGCCCTAGCCATCACGAACTGGAGGTGTGATCCAGATGGCTACGTTTCATGTAGGTGAGCAGACCCACCGGCAGGTGCTTCCTCAGCCTGCCGCTCTGGAATCCGTGGGAGCAGACACGCCCGAGGGTGGGCACGAAACGGCTCACGGACTCCCGGCGACGCCGGGCACTGGCATGGAACCTGGGCGAGGGGAGATCGGTTCGGCCGCACCACCGGATCGGCGTCACCCCGAGGGCGCTTCGACGCCTGAGGGAGCGAACCGTGAGGTTCACCCGGCCGTGTTCGTCCTCGACCGCCACGGCCACCCGCTTGACCCCTGCCATCCTGCCCGTGCCCGTCGCCTGCTGGCGGCCGGGCGGGCGGTGGTGGTGCGTCACACCCCGTTCGTCATCCGCCTCAAAGACCGGTCGGCTGCCGACTCCGCCGTGGCAGGCGTACAGGTCGGTATCGACCCCGGCTCCAAGCACACCGGCCTGGCCGTGTTCACCGACCGCGACGGGAGCCGGACAGGGAGGTACTCAATCCGGCTCGACCACCGAGGCGGAGCGATCCGTGACAGGCTCGCCTCGCGGGCCGCACTGCGCCGGGGGCGCCGGGGGCGGAACCTGCGCTACCGTGCCCCCCGGTTTCTCAACCGCACCAGGCCGAAGGGGTGGCTGGCACCGTCGTTGCGACACCGCGTCGACACCACCATGTCGCAGGTGGTGCGGCTGGCCCGGTGGGCGCCCGTGGCCGCCGTCCACGTGGAGAAGGTCTCCTTCGACACCCACGCCCTGTCGGCCGGGCGGCCGCTCGAAGGAGCGGAGTACCAGCGGGGCACTCTCGCCGGGTACGAGGTCCGCGAATACCTGCTGGCCAAGTGGGGGCGCACCTGCGCCTACTGCGGCGCGAGCGGTGTGCCGCTCAACCTCGACCACATCCGCCCCCGCAGCCGGGGCGGCTCTGAGCGCGTCAGCAACCTGACCCTGGCCTGCATCGGCTGCAACCAGACCAAGAACGCCACCCCCATGGAGGATTTCCTCAAGGGCAAGCCCGCCCTCCTGGCAAAGATCCTCAAGCAGGCGAAGGCTCCGCTGCGCGACGCCGCCGCCGTCAACACCACCCGCTGGGCACTGTGGCAGGAGCTGAAGGCCACCGGCCTACCCGTGGCAGGCGCCTCCGGCGGGCGCACCAAATGGAACCGCTCCCGCACCGGCGCACCGAAGTCGCACACGTTGGACGCGCTGCACGTCGGCTCGCTCGACACCGTGACCACCTGGCCGTCCACCGTGCTCGTGGTCAAGGCGACCGGGCGCGGCACCTACTGCCGTACCCGCACCGACCGCTACGGCTTCCCCCGGCTACGACTCCCCCGGATCAAGCACGTCAAGGGGTTCGCCACCGGCGACCTGGTCCGCGCGACCGTCCCGACCGGCAAGAAGGCCGGAGTTCACACCGGGCGGGTCGCGGTCCGCTCCACCGGAAAATTCAACATCACCACCCGGCACGGCACCGTGCAGGGAATCGGCCACCGCCACGTCCGCCTGCTCCAGCGAGCCGACGGCTACGGCTACACCACCCACCCGGAAACGCGGCACCGTGCCGCGTTTCCTCCCCCGCCTGAAGGCGGGGGTCTCCACGCTGGAGGCATCGGATGACCTCGGTGCCACGGCCGGTTCCGGCGGGTCCTCGGCGCCGCGTCCGCCGGGCCGAACGGCGGATCGAACCGCGTCACCCGCGGGATCAGCGGTCGACGGCCGTGGCGCCGCCGTCGACGACCAGGTGGGTGCCGGTGATGAAGGACGCCTCGTCGCTCAGCAGGAACCGTACGGCCGCGGCGACCTCCCCGGGGCGGCCGAGACGGTGGAAGAGGGACTTGCGCTTGAAGGACTCCATGAAGCTCTGGTCGCCGCCGGTGGCTTTGACGAGCATGGGGGTGTCGATGTAGCCGGGGCAGACGGCGTTGATCCGGATCGGCGCCAGTTCGTGGGCCATGGAGCGGGTCAGGCCGAGCATGCCCGCCTTGGAAGAGCAGTAGGCCGGGATGAACGCCTGCCCGACCAGGCCCTCGACCGAGGAGATGCCGACGACCGCGGAGCCCTCCTGCTTGCGCAGGTCCGGAAGCAGGGCCTTGACCAGCAGGGCGTGGGCGCGCAGGTTGACGTTGAGCACCGCGTCCCAGGCAGCCTCGGTCAGCTCGCCGACGCCCAGGGGGGCCGCGATCCCGGCCGCGTGCACGAGGCCGCCGATCGCCCCCAGGGCGTCGCGGCTGGTGGCGACCGCGGCGGGAAAGGACGAGGCGTCGGTGACGTCGACGGTGACGGAGATCGCCGGGGCGCCGTTCATGGCGACGAAGGAGGCGGTCTCCTTGGCGCCCGTCTCGTCGAGATCCCAGATCGCGACCGGGCGCCCGGCCTCGGCGAGCGCGAGCGCGCAGGCCCTTCCGATCCCTGACGCTCCGCCGGTGACGATGACTCCGGTGCCGGTCATGGCCTGCCTCCTCGACTGGTGGTGAGCTTAACGTTAGTTTTGTGCCCAACTGGTCGCTAGGTAAGGCAGCAGGGGAGGCGGCGCGATGCGTGAACTGTCAGGCAAGGTCGCGGTTGTCACAGGGGCGGGCAGCGGGATAGGCCGGGCGCTCGCGCTGGGCCTGGCAGCGGAGGGGATGGCCCTCATGCTCGCCGACATCGATCCGGGCCCTCTCGCGGAGACCGCCTCGCTGGTGGAGGGGGCCAAGGTCATCACCGAGATCACCGACGTCTCCGACCAGGCGGCCGTGCAGCACCTCGCCGACCGGACCTTCGGCGAACTGGGCGCGGTCCACGTACTGTGCAACAACGCGGGGGTCTTCCAGGGCGGTCAGATGTGGACGAGAAGGCCCGAGGACTTCGCCTGGCTGCTCGGGGTGAACCTCTGGGGTGTGCTCCACGGGATCCGGGCCTTCGTCCCCCGTATGATCGCCCAGGACACCGAGGGTCACATCCTCAACACCGTCTCGGTGGCGGGGCTGTTCGCCGCGCCGTTCTCCGGCGCCTACTCGGTCTCGAAGTACGCCGCGTTCGCCGCCTCGCTGTCCCTCGCCCAGGACCTCGCGGTAGCCGGTTCCAAGCTCCGGGTGACCGCGCTCTGCCCGGGCGGGGTGCGGACCGGCATCAACCGCTCGGAACGGGTCCGGCCGGAGAATCTCGCGGTCGCCAGGCCCACCGAGGACGAGGCGGCCTCCGTCGGGATCATCGACGGCCTGGTGGAACGGGGCATCGACCCCGAACAGGTGGCGCTCGCCGCGGTGGCGGCCATCCGCGAGGAGCGTTTCCTGGTCTTCACCCATCCCGGCTACGCGGCGGGCCTGCGCGACCAGACCGAGGCCCTGCTCGCGGGGAAACTGCCCCCGTTTCCCATCCACGAGTAGCGCGCTGACGGGCGCCGATAGACTGGCAACACCGCTCTGTTCCTTTTGGGGGTCTTGGTGTCTGAGTTCGACACGGTCCTGGTCGTCGATTTCGGCGCGCAGTACGCGCAGCTGATCGCGCGAAGGGTGCGTGAATGCCACGTCTACTCCGAGATCGTCCCGTCGACGATGCCGGTGGCGGAGATGATGGCCAAGAAGCCCAAGGCCATCATCCTGTCCGGCGGTCCCTCGTCGGTGTACGCCGAGGGCGCCCCGGCCGCGCCCGAGGGCCTGTTCGACACCGGTGTGCCGACCTTCGGCATCTGCTACGGCTTCCAGGTCATGGCCCAGGAGCTGGGCGGAGAGGTGGCCAGGACCGGCACCGCCGAGTACGGCGGTACCCACCTGGAGGTGAGCGACCAGGGCGTGCTCTTCGCGGGGCTGCCCGCAAAGCAGTCGGTCTGGATGTCCCACGGGGACAGCGTCTCCGCCGCCCCCGAGGGCTTCACGGTCACCGCCGCGACCGCCGAGACGCCCGTCGCCGCCTTCGAGAACCCCGAACTGGGCCTGTACGGCGTCCAGTTCCACCCCGAGGTCCTGCACTCCGAGCACGGCCAGGCGGTGCTGAAGCACTTCCTGGACGCCGCGGGCTGCCGCCCCTCCTGGACGATGCTCAACATCGTCGAGGACGCGGTCGAGGCGATCCGCGCCCAGATCGGCCCCGAGGGCCGCGCCATCTGCGGGCTTTCCGGCGGCGTCGACTCCGCGGTGGCCGCCGCCATGGTCCAGCGGGCCATCGGTGACCGCCTGACCTGTGTCTTCGTCGACCACGGGCTGCTGCGCAAGGGGGAGGCCGAGCAGGTCGAGCGCGACTTCGTGGCCGTCACCGGGGTCAAGCTCCGGGTGGCCGACGCCCAGGAGCGCTTCCTGAAGGCGCTCGAAGGGGTCACCGACCCCGAGGAGAAGCGCAAGATCATCGGGCGCGAGTTCATCAGGGTCTTCGAGGACGAGCAGCGCGCCATCATCGCCGACGGCCCCGTCGACTTCCTCGTCCAGGGCACCCTCTACCCCGACGTGGTCGAGTCGGGCGGCGGCACCGGCACCGCCAACATCAAGTCCCACCACAACGTCGGAGGCCTCCCCGACGATCTTCAGTTCTCGCTGGTGGAGCCGCTCCGCGCGCTGTTCAAGGACGAGGTCCGCCGGGCCGGCGAGGAGCTGGGCCTGCCCGCCACCATGGTCTGGCGCCAGCCGTTCCCCGGCCCGGGGCTGGGCATCCGCATCGTCGGCGCGGTCAGCCGCGAGCGCCTGGAGATCCTCCGCGAGGCGGATGCCATCGCCCGCGAGGAGCTCTCCCGCGCAGGTCTCGACCGGGAGATCTGGCAGTGCCCGGTCGTGCTGCTCGCCGACGTCCGCTCGGTGGGCGTCCAGGGCGACGGCCGCACCTACGGCCACCCGATCGTGCTGCGCCCGGTCTCCAGCGAGGACGCCATGACCGCCGACTGGTCCCGCGTCCCCTACGACGTGCTCGCCCGCATCTCCACCCGCATCACCAACGAGGTCCGCGAGGTCAACAGGGTGGTGCTGGACGTGACCAGCAAGCCCCCGGGCACCATCGAGTGGGAGTAGGCGCTCTCGCCGGAACGTGGTCGATCGGCGGGCCGGTGTCCCCGGCCCGGAAGGCGCAGGTCTCGGCCTTCCCACGGTCGGGGACACGCGCGGGAACCGTGGCCGGTGCCGGGCTGACGGCGACCCGGCGGACGGGACGGTCGTCACGGGCCCACCGCTACGCCGTACGGGTTGCTGCCGACCGTGACGGTCGTGACGACCTTGAAGGTTCTCGGGTCGATGACCGCGAGGGTGCCCGCCCCCTGCTGCGTGACGTAGACCGCGCCGGGAGTGACCGCCACGTTGAACGGGTCGGTGCCCGGAGGCCCCACGGAAACCGTCGCCGAGACGCGGTGGCTACGGGTGTCGATCATGGATACCTGGCCGGGTCCGAGAGCGGTGACGTAGGCCGACCGGCCGTCCGGTCCGAGCGCCACGTCGAAAGGGCCCTCGCCGACCGGCACGGTAGCCGTGATCGTGCCGGTACGGGTTCCGACGACCGAGACGCTCGCCGCCACCTCGTCGGCGACGTAGACCGACCGGCCGTCCGGGGTGACGGCGACGCCCACCGGGGAGCGGCCTGCGGGAAGGACCCGGGTGGTCCGACGCGTACGGGTGTCGATGACCGACACGCTGCCCGATCCGGCGTTGGCGACGTAGGCCTCGGCGCCGTCGCGACTGACGGTCACGCTCACCGGGGAGATCCCGACCGGGACGGACGCGGTCACCCGGTTGGTCCGGGTGTCGAGCACCGAGACGCTGTTCGAACCGCCGTTGGCCACGTAGAGGAACCCGCCGTCCGGACTCAGCTCGACACCGCTGGGGGCCTTTCCGACCGGTACGGTGGCGACGATCTTTCTGGTCCGGGTGTCGAGCACCGAGACCTCGGCCGATCCGTTGTCGGCGATGTAGGCGTGCCTGCCGTCCGGGGCGACCGCGATGCCTTCGGGCGCCGTACCGGCCGGCACGGTCGCGATGACCTTGTTCGTTCGGGCGTCGATCACGGAGACCGTGTTGTCGAGCTGGTTGGTGACGTACACGTGGCCACCGGCGCCCGGGAGGACGACCGCGGGGGGCGCCGAGGCCGGACCGGCCGGCGCGGCGGGCAGGCCGGAGGCCGGCAGGAGCCCGAGGCCGACCCCCAGCGCCGTCCCGAGTGCCCTTCTTCGCCGCCGACCGGCGGTGCCGGCCCGGACTCGCCGGAGGAAACGCATCTTGCCTCCCGTGCGCATCGCAAAGGTTCGGTCTGTGGCCCGGACCGCCTCTCGCCGGAGGTGGCGATCAGGTCAGGAGTCCACGGGCGTAGTAGTCCCGGTCATCGCGCACGCCCGGAGGGGCGAAGAAGTAGCCCCCGCCCCGCGGGCTGATGAACGGCACCAGTGCCTCGCCCTCCAGCCGGGTCTGCATGGTGATGTAGGTGTTCAGCTCGCGCTGGAAGCAGCAGAACGCATGCCCCAGGTCAAGGCCACCGTGTACGCCGAGAGTCTGGTTGTAGTCGTAGCTGCGACGCAGGATGGTGCTGGTCGCCGCGGTCTGCGGGGTCTGCGGATTGGCCAGGCGGACATGCGAGTTCAGCGGGGTGATCAGCCCCTGCGGGTCGTTGGTGTAGACGGGATCGAGGAGGTCGGAGGCGTTCTCGGACATGGCGTACATCGGGGCGCCGCTGGCCTTGCGGCGGCCGAAGATCCGCTCCTGTTGGGCAAGGGGCAGCTTCTGCCAGGCTTCGAGGTTGAACCGGACGATGCGCAGCACCTGGTAGGTACCGCCCGCCGCCCAGGCGGGTTCGGCGGTGTGCGGCTGCACCCAGACCAGCCGGTCCATCTGGGCGGTGTTCGTGGTGTCCGGGTTGGCGATGCCGTCCTTGAAACCGAACCAGTCCCGCGGCGTACCGGCGGGGCGCGGCGGATTGCGCTGGCAGTCGATACGCCAGCGCGGCTTCATCACGCCGTCGGTGTGGGCAAGGATGTCGAGCAGCGCGTGCACCGTCGTGTCGCGGTGATCGGCGCACATCTGTACCAGCACGTCGCCCTGGGACAGCCCGGGGTCCAGGTCGTCGTGACGGAAGGGCTGCATGGTGATGAGCTGGATCGGCTTGCGCGCGCCCAGTCCGTAGCGGCCGTCGAAGAGGGTCGCGCCGAGGGCGACGGTGATGGTGAGGTTGTCCGGCACGATCCTGGGTCCCAGGATGTCGTTGTCCGGTGGCGGTGACCCCGGGGGCGCCTTCGGTGGCGTGCCGCCGGTGGTGAGGAAGCGGGCCCGCGCGGTCAGCGTGCGGAACAACTCGATGAGTTCTCCGCGGTCGGCGGCGGTCACGTCGAAGGAGGCGAAGCTCCCGACCGGTTGTGGAGGATCGGCGATGCCCGCCTGGTGGTAGCCGTGGAACGGAATCGCACCCGTGCTCGCGTTGCCGCCCGCCGATCTGTCGGCGAGGGGCGCGTCGCTGCCCGGTGGGCTTCTGTCCGCCGCTCCGACGAGGCCGGTGACGAGTGTGCCCTGAAGAAACGACCGCCGCCCAAAGGCACCTGCCGGACATTCTCCGCTGGGCCGGCTGTTTTCTGGGTTACGGGGTTTCTCGTCGGTCATGGTTTCTCTCCCGGAGCGAACCCGGTGGTGCCTTGCCGGTGCCGTGGCTTGATTTCCCCGGGCCGACCGGGGCGAGCGATTGCCACTGTTGGCGGTGATTTCCAAGCAGTGTCTGGGCTGCGGCCATAGATAATCGGACAAAGATCCTAATATCGCAATATAATGGACGCCCGGTCCGGTGAATACTTGATTCGCGCGCCATCGGCCGACTTTGGCGCATCCTTTACGGAGCGTTACAAATCACTACCTCTTGGTAGTCGGAGCGATGCCGGTCTCCGTCCACCGGGGACGGTTACCGCTGATGGCGGGGTTTCACGGGGTGCCGAACGGTAAGTTGGGGCGGGTGTCCTCCTCCACCCTGACCGGCGCAGGCTCCACCAAGACTTCCGTCCCCCGCCTGGCGTGGCTCGACGCGCTGCGTGGGATCGGCGCGGTCGCCGTGTTGCTGGAGCACATGCTGCCCTGGTTCATGCCCGCCCTGCGGCCGTACTGGTTCAACCTCGGGATGTACGGCGTCCTGGTGTTCTTCCTGGTCAGCGGGTACATCATCCCGGTTTCGCTGGAGCGGCGCGGTGATGTGCGGGCCTTCTGGATCAGCCGCGTGTTCCGGCTCTACCCGATCTACCTGCTGGTCGCGGTGGGAGTCCTGGTCATGGCGATCTGGATGCCCGTCCGCGAGCAGGTGCCCAGGGACCTGGCCTCGGTGTCCGCGCACGCCACGATGCTGCTGGACGTGGTGCACCTGGGCGGCCTGGCCGACACCATGTGGACGCTCTCGTACGAGATGGTCTTCTACCTGATCGTCACCGCGCTGTTCGTCGGCGGGGTGCACCGCGCGAGCGGTGCCTTCGCCATCGGCTTCGGGGCGGTCGCGGTCGTGGCGGGGCTGGTGTTGACGGGGCCGCTGCTGAAGGGCTCCGGGCCCGCGTACGTGTCCGGCGTGCTGTTCTTCGCGGGCCTGGCCTGCCTGATCGGCGGACGGTTCACGAAGATCGCCGCATATGTCCTCGGTGCGATGGCCGTGGTGCTGCTGATCTTCTCCGGTTTCGTCCCGTGGCTGGGGGCGGCGATTCTCGCGGTGATGTTCGCCGGGACCGCGATCCGCCGCTGGGAGCACGGGGAGGGAGCCCTCTGGCCGGTGGCGGCCGCGACGGTGTTCGTGGCGCTGGCCCCGGTCTGGTCGGAGCAGGCCGGCTGGTGGTGGGTGCAGCCGGGGCCGTGGTTCGTCACCATGGCGCTGGCCGGGGTGTCGTTCGCGGGCGCGATGGCCCTGCGCGAGCGCCGGCTGCCCAGGTTCCTCGTCTGGCTGGGGCTGGTCAGCTACTCGGTCTACCTGCTGCATCACCCGCTGCTGCGGATCGCGCACGCCGTTGTCGGGGACGTGCGGGCCGCGGGGCCGGTGGTGCAGCTCTCCCTGTCCGCGGCGTTCGTGCTGGTGGTGCTTGGCCTGAGCCTGCTCACCCACCGCTACGTGGAGCTTCCCATGCAGCGGCTGGGCAGGCGGCTGGCTCGGCGGCGGTCCGCGGACGAGATCACCGAGAGGACGCCCTCAGCTGAGATGGCCAAGAGGGCGTCCTCGGGTGAGGCGGCTCAGCTGCCGTCCGCGGGTGACTCCGCCCAGTCGCCCGGGTCGCCGGTGGGCGACTCGGAGGTCAGGTCCTCGTTCTTCTCGGAGCCGACGGGGTAGACCTCTCCGGCCTTTGTGGCCTTGGCACCGCGCAGCGAGGAGACCGCCACCACGTGGTAGCCCTGCTTCTGCAGCGCGGTCAGCAGCTTCGGCATCACCTTGACCGTCTGCTCGACCCAGTCGTGCATGAGGATGACCCCGTCACGCTTGGCGTTCTTGAGCACCTCGTCGTAGATGGCCTTCTCGTTCTTGGTCGCCCAGTCGCGGGAGCCGCCGTTCCACAGGACGATCGGCATGCCCATCTCGGTGGCGATCGCCGTGACCCGCTGGTCGAACTCGCCGTAGGGCGGCCGGATCGTCGTCGGGTACTTCCCGGTGGACTTCTTGACGATGTCCTGGGTCTTGGTCAGCTCTTCGCGGATCTTGTCCTCGGACAGCTCCCGCAGGTGCGGGTGGCTGTAGCTGTGGTTGCCGATGTCGTGGCCCTCGGCGACCATCCGCTTGGCGAACGCGGGGCGGGACTTCACGTACTGACCCTCAAGGAAGAACGTCGCCTTGGAGTTGTACTTCTTGAAGGTGTCGAGCAGCTTGTCGGCGTACTTGCCGGGGCCGTCGTCGAAGGTCAGCGCGATGCACTTGACCTTCGTGCAGTCCACCGGCACGGGCTTGGGGGCGGGCTTGGCCTTGTCCGCCGACTTGGCCGTTGTTTTTGGTTGTTCCGCACTCCACGCGGCGGTCGGGGTGGCGATCATGGCCAGCGCACAGGATGTGGCCAGCAACATTCGGACAGGAGACTTCATGAGGGGATCTCCGGGTCAAATCGACGTCGGTCGAGTGGGCATCCTATCGAGGCGCCTGATGGCTCCTGGGGCTGAAGCGTCACAATGTCCTGTGAAAGCCCATGTGTTCCGGTGACCGCGCCACGGTGCGCGCCCTACCGCAAACTTGACGTCTCCCCAGGTCATGGCTGTGTATAGCGGCATGGACGCGCCCCGCTGCTGCCCGATGATGGGCAACGGCCCCCTGCCGGAAAACGCTGGGGAGAGCATGACGATCGCTACGGTGGGGCCGCCCTCGGTCGAGAGGGAACGGGGCGATGTTCGCGACACCCGCGACCGGTGGTTCACGCTCGCCTGCTACGCGACCGGCCAGCTCGTGCTGCTCGGCTGGTGGCTCGCCTTCCACCCCGGGCTGATGAGCCCGGACTCCGTCACCTACGTCGCGCACGTCACGACGGGCCCCTGGGTGGCCGGCCAGTCGGTCGCCTACGACGCCCTGCTCGGCCTCTCGCTGAGGGTGACCGGCGACCTGTCCCCGGTCACCCTCGCGCAGACGGCGGCGATGGCCGCCGCGCTGGCCCACCTCGCGGGCGCGCTCAGGTCGCTGGGCGTGCGCGGGCGCGGGCTGCTCGCGGCGCTGGGATGCGCGGTGCTGTCACCGCCGCTCGGCGCCTTCACGGTGACGATGTGGAAGGACGTGCCGTTCACGGTGTGCGCGGTGCTGGCCGCGGGCACCGCCGTACGGCTCGCGACCGGGCCCGCCGCGGTACGGCGCGCGGCCGGGAGCGGGACGCGGGGCACGCTCAGGAACAGGGTGCTCAAGGGCGGGTGGACCTGGGATCCGCGGCTGGCCGCCCTCGGTGCCGAACTCGCCGGGCTGGGGTTGTTCAGGAACAACGGCTTCCTCGTCGCGCTGATCGCCGCGATCCTGCTGCTCCCGCTGCTGCCCGCGGCCCGCCGCCCGCTGGCGACGGTGGCCGCGGCGGCGGTGGCGGCGCCGCTGCTGTTGCTGGGCGTCGGCTACCCGGCGATGGGCATCGCGCCGCCGTCCCGCTCGTTCGCCTACCAGACGGTGTTCGGCGATCTCGCCGTGGCGTACGGGGAGCGCCCCCGGCTCTTCGACCGCGAGCAGCGGGCGCTCCTCGCCACGATCGCCCCGCTGCACGCCTGGCGGCGGGGCGCGACCTGTCAGACCATGGCGCGCGTCTTCTTCGACCCCGCCTTCAGCCACTCGCGGGCCGAGCAGCGGATCTCCGACGTGCTGGAACTCTGGCGCGGGCTGCTGGTCCGCGCGCCCGGCGTGATGCTGAGCGCCCGGATCTGCCGTGCCGCGCTCGCCTGGCAGGTCGGTTCGACCTCGGGCGAGCCGGGCGGCGAGCTCTATCGCTTCTCGCTGCGCGATCCCCGGCTCCCCGACGGCTGGGCGGGCACCCCGGCGGCCTCGGCGATGCGGCAGCGGCCGTTCTCCGCCGGTCTGCGGGCCGCCGGGCTTTCCGCGCTGGACGCGAGCACGGTCAGGCAGCTTGAGTGGCTGCTCTGGCGGGCGCCCTTCTGGTGCTACCTCGGTTACGCGGCGGCCGCGCTCGCGTGGCGGCGGACCGGGAGCGGGGCGGCGCTCGCGGGGGCGGCCGTGGTCGCGGGGCAGCAGCTCGGCGTGATCCTCACCAACACCGCGCCGGACTTCCGGTTCATGGTGGCGCCGATCTTCATCGGTGTCCTGTTCGTGCCGCTCCTGCTGCGGGAGGTACGAACCCTGCCGCCCCGGCGATGAGCGCCCGCG
This sequence comes from Streptosporangium sp. NPDC002544, assembly GCF_040295965.1. NCBI lineage: Bacteria > Bacillati > Actinomycetota > Actinomycetes > Streptosporangiales > Streptosporangiaceae > Streptosporangium > Streptosporangium sp. NPDC002544. The sequence continues at coordinate 347,293 of NZ_JBEOWJ010000001.1, forward strand.
TCAGCGGTCGATCTCGTCGAACAGCGCCTCCCAGCGGTCCAGGACGCGGGGCAGCCGGTAGGCCCTCATCCGTTCCCTGCCCCTGGTCCCCATCCGCCGGCGCAGCTCGGCGTCGGACATGAGGCGCTCCAGGGCGGCGGCGAAGCTCCCCGCGTTCCCCGGTTCGGCCAGCACGCCGTTGTCACCGTCCGAGACCAGGGTCCTGACCCCGGCCGAGGCGTCGCAGGCCACGGCGGGCAGCCCGCAGGCCGCGCCCTCGGCGAGGACCAGCCCCCACCCCTCGAAGTCGCTGCTCAGAGTGACGATGGAGGCGTCGAGGTACTCGGCCTCGACGTTCTCGACCCGCCCGCGGAAGACGATCCGGCCGCCGAGTCCGGTCTCGGCGGCCTGCGCCTCCAGCGCCGCCCTGAGCGGCCCGTCGCCGATGATGTGCAGCTCCCACGGTTCGGCGACGGCGGGGGCCGCGGCGGCGAAGGCGTCGATCAGCAGGTCGATCCGCTTCACCCTGACCAGCCGTCCCGCCGAGACGATCCGCGGGTTGCGCAGCGCGGCGGCCTGCTCGGGAAAGACGCTGACCGGGTTCAGCATGGTCCCGCAGTTGGCGAGCCGGTGGTTGGTGAAGGACGCGGCGTAGTCGTCGCAGAGGAAGAGCGCCTTGTCGAGGGGCGCGTAGTGCTTCTTGATCAACCGAAGGTTCGGGGAGTCCACGGCCTCGGCGTACGACTGGTGGTACTGGCCGATCTTGGCGATGTGCGGCATGGGCAGGTCGGCGATCCAGTGGGCGGCCCAGGGTGAGGCGATGACCATATAGCCGCCGTCGATCCGGTCCGTCAGCCGGAGCAGCCGCTGCCTGGCGGTGGCGATCTCCTCCGGGGTCCGCCGCGCCTTCGCCCTGCGCCACGGGAGCGAGCGGGGGGCGGCCTCGGGGGCGGGTGTGTCGTACAGCGTGGCGTGCCGGTAGACCGGGTCGGCGAAGTAGGCCTGCGGCTGCCTGGAGGGGTTGATACTGACCAGGGTCACCCGGTGCCCGCGGGTGGCGAGGCCCTGGGCCAGGGTGTGGATGACCCGCTGGGACCCGCCCATCGAGTCGCCGTCGGTGCTGAGGAAGATGACGTTTCGCGCTCTCATCGCACGACCTCCGGGAAGAAGGAGTCCACGACCTTGCCGCTCGCCTGCCCGTCGTCGAGGCCGCACCAGCGGTCGCGGAACTCCGCGTAGCGCCGCCCGTACCGCTCGGTGATCTCACCGAGCTCCTCCAGCGCGGCGGCGAGCTCGCCCGGGTCGCGCAGCAGCGGCCCGGGGGCGACCTCGGCCAGGTCGAAGCAGACCCCCCGCTGGGCGGAGGCGTAGCGTTCGTGGTCGTCGACGTAGTAGAGGATCGGCCGGCCGAGGCAGGCATAGTCGAACATGATCGAGGAGTAGTCCGTCACCAGCGCGTCGGAGGCCAGCATCAGGTCGTTGACCTCGGGATACGCCGAGGCGTCCCGGGCCAGCCAGCCGAGCGGGTCGGGCACCGTGAAGCGGTCGTAGGGGTGGGCGCGGACGAGGACCACCCAGTCCGGGCGGAGCGTGGCGGCGAGGGCCGGCAGGTCGATCCGGAGTGATTCGCCGCTGAAACGCCCGTTGTCGCGGTACGTGGGCGCGTAGAGGACCACCCGTTTTCCGGCCGGGATCTCGAAGAACTCCCTGACCCGCCGCGCCCGCTCGCGTTGCGTCGGTTCGGCGTGCCGCACCAGCACGTCGGTACGCGGGTAGCCGGCGTGCAACAGCTCGCCCTTGAAGCCGCTGGCCTCGGCGAAGTCCCGGCGGAAGTCGCGGCCCGGGGTGAGCAGCATGTCCCAGCGCGCCACCGCCTCGGTGTACTTCCTGGCCAGGGCGGGCTGCGTCCGGTGGCGGGGCTCGTCCAGCCCCATCTTCTTGAACACCTGGCCGTGCCAGGTCTGCAGGTAGCGGGTGCCCTTGCGCTTGCGGTAGCAGTAGGGGAGGTTGTGGCTGTCCACCCAGTAGCCGGCGCGCGCCAGGGTCCAGGCGTAGCGGAAGGTGTCGCGCTGGACGAGGTCGACGTCCTCGGGAAAGCGCTCGGGGACGCCCGCGTGGGACCAGACCGCGCGCAGGCCGCCCGCGCGTCGCTGCAGCTCCTCGTAGACGTAGCGCGGGTTGCCGGTGTAGCCGCTCCCCTCGGCGGACTCGAAGAGCACCAGGCGGCGGTTGACCGGCACCGTCGCGCTGACCAGCCGGTAGAAGCGGCCCAGGTTGCGGGGGGTGGCCAGGTCGGACAGCAGGTGCTGCCAGAGCTCCGCCATGCTCGGCAGGCGTCGTGTGGGCACGTGGCCGAGCCTGCGCGCCACGAGCCGGAACGGGATGTCGGCGGACGCCTCCAGGACCAGGCGGCCCGTGCCCACCGTGCCCACGGAGGTGAACGACAGGCCGGGGGACGCCAGCAGGGGCCTGGCGTTGCGGCGCTCACCCTCGTGGAGCGAGATCGTGACCGCCTGCGGCCTGACGGCGTTGTCCGGCCAGTCCAGCTCGGGCAGGGAGATCGACACCGTCGCCTCCAGGATGCCCGTCCCCTCGGGGATCTGGGTGCCCTCCGCCTCCTCCGGGTCCCACTGCCCTTCCAGCCCCCGCCGCTTCCGCACTCCCTCAGGCGGCTCGGTCACGACGGGTGCCGGCTCGAAGGGGATCGAGGCGATCGTCTTCTTCCTGCCGCCGATGTGCAGCCAGGCGGTCAGCGAGCGGCCGTCGAGCACCCGGCCGGGGTCGTAGGTCCGCAGACGCAACCGGACCTCGTCCCTGGACGCCTGCAGGTCGACGAGCTCGTGCCGGAGCAGCGCGCCGGCCAGTGGTTGCTCCGCCAGGTGCAGCTCGGTGACGTCCAGCTCGCTCCTGCCCTGCTCGCTCAGCGGGAGCGTCGCCCCCCAGAACACCCGCCCGCCTGCCGTGGTGACCGCCCGGGGCGGCACCGAGTGCCTGGCCCCCAGCTCGACGGCGGCGAGCGCCGCCTCGGCGCCGCGCCGCTCGCGGACGAGCTGGAGGCAGACCCGCTCGGCCCTGCTCAGCCGCCCGATCGCCGCGGGTTCGAGCGTGTCCACGTACGGGATGACGAGGTCGGCGAACTCGGCGATCCACGCCGGGTCACGCTGGGGCAGGTCGCCCAGGTAGAGGCGGAGGTCGTGGGAGAGGAAGCGGAAGTCCTTGTCCTCCTTGAGATCGAGGGAGTGGGTGGCGGCCAGCACGCGATCGCTCAGCACGGCGGCCGTGACGCGCTGGCGCACGTTCTCCAGCTCGTGCCGCCGCGACGAGATCGACCTGGTCGCGGGCGTGGCGGCGAGCAGCCAGCGGTAGACGGGCCACGGTACGACGGCGAACAGCTTGCTGCGGCAGAACAGCTCCGTCGACCAGACGATGTCCTCGTGGTGGATGTCCTCGTGGAACCGGATGCCGGTGCCGTCCAGGAAGGTCCGCCGGTACAGCTTGTTGGTGGCCAGGCAGTTGAAGAGGAGTTCGGGTTCGGCGCGGATGTCGTCCACGATCCGGCGCTCCGCGAACAGCCGGGGGTACCAGAGGGTGACGGCGCCGCTCGCCTCGTCGACGCGTTCCACGGTGCCCATGACGAAGTCGGCGCCGGTCGCCTCCGCCTCCAGCAGCAGGCTCTTGCAGGCGTGCCTGGGCAGCTCGTCGTCACTGTCGAGGAACATCAGGAAGGGTGCGCGGGCGGCGTCCATGCCCGCGTTGCGGGGGGCGCCGCAGCCGCCGCTGTTGGCGGGCAGCCGCAGGTAGCGGACCCGGTCGTCCTCCTCGGCGAGCGCCTTGGCCACCGCGGGGGTGTCGTCGCCCGAGCAGTCGTCCACGACGATCACTTCGAGGTTCTTGAGCGTCTGGTCGAGTACGGAGCGCACGGCCCGGGGTAACCGGGGTGCGTCGTTGTAGGTGATGACGATCACGCTGACGTCCGGGACCGTGTAACGCTGTGTCATGATGCGCAACTCCAGGGCGGCTGGGAGGAGAGCCTTGACCCGCAACGGCCGGCAGCGGCCGGGCAAGGCGTCATGGGATTGCCGGTTTCGGTGTTCCGCCGGTGTCTGTCGGCGTCCGTCGGTGACGGGTGGTGGATGAGCGGCCGTCAGGTCAGGGAGCCGTCGGGCCGAGGAGGACGGGGGCGTCACGGCCGGTGCCCCTCGCGGTCCGGTGGCCCGCGCGCTCCTCGTGGTACTCCGCGTCGACGTTGACCTCCCAGACGTCGTGCCTGGCGCCGTCGACGAGGTTCTCCACGGTCAGCATCGCGGTGAGCATGGAGTGGTCCTGGTTGTTGTACCGGTGCATGCCGTTGCGGCCGACCGGGTGGATCCGCGGCCACTCCACGTCGAGATACTTCCTGAGCACCTCCACGTTGTGGACGTAGCCGGCGTCGTAGACCGGGTAGGCCTTCGGCATCCGCACCACGTAGCCCCGCTGGACCTCACCGGGGGTGACCAGGCCCAGGTGCTCCAGCTCCCGGGTGCCGAACGCGACGAGGTCGTCGTCGGGCATCCGCCACAGGTCGTCGCCCTCGTTGACGAAGTACTCCAGGCCGAGGCAGGTCCGTCCGGCCCGGACCAGGTACGGCGACCAGGAACCGTAGTTCTGCACCCGGCCGAGCCGTACCTCGGGGGAGTGGATGTAGATCCAGTTGTCGGGGAAGGAGAACCGCTCGGGGACGACCAGCGCGACGGTGAGGAAGTCGCGGTACCTCAGCCCCGCGGCCGCCTCGGCGACGATGTCCGGCACGTCGGGCCCGAACGCGTGGATCAGGGTGCTGAGCGGCATCGAGGAGATGAGGTTGTCGCAGTACACCTCGCGGGTGGTGCCCTCGCCCTCGCCCGTGCGGACGGTGAGGGCCAGCCGGCCCCGGTGGCGGCGGACGCGCTCGACCCGGGTGCCGAGGCGCACCGTGGAACCCAGCTCGCGGACCCGGTCGGCGCAGGCCTCCCACATCATGCCCGGCCCCAGCTTGGGGTAGCGGAACTCCTCGATGAGGCTGGTGACCTCCTTGCTGTTCCTTCCGGGCAGCAGCGCGCCGGCGATCGCCCTGCCCAGGGAGAGGTTCCTGATCCGCTGCGCGGCCCAGTCGGCCTGGATGCTCTCCGCGGGGACGCCCCACACCTTCTCGGTGTAGGTCTTGAAGAAGATTCCGTAGAGCCGGCTGCCGAACCTGGCCGTGACCCAGCCCTCGAAGGTGGACTGGTCCGCGGGCGGCCTGATCCGGGCCCAGGCGTAGGAGCCGACACATCGTGCGGATTCCAGGACACCGAGATTGCGCAGGGCGTTGGAGGCCCTGAGCGGGTAGTCGTAGAAACGGCCCCCGTAGTGGATGCGGCTCATCCTCGGGCGGAGCAGGAAGTCCTCCTCGTCGAGGATCTCGTTCCAGAAGTCCGTCACCCGCGACACCTTCGTGAAGAAGCGGTGTCCGCCGATGTCGAAGCGCCAGCCGTCGCGTTCCTCGGTCCGGCTGATCCCGCCGACCACCCGGTCGGCTTCGAAGACCTCGCACGGGTGTCCTCGCCGGGCCAGCTCGTAGGCCGCGGTGAGCCCGGCGGGCCCCGCTCCCACGACGACTGTTGAGTCCATGCGCTTCCCCCCGCGAATGCCGTTTCCTGCGATCTCGCCCGTCTCGGTCACCCGATCGTGTCGGACGGTCAGGGGGGACCGAAGGGTCATTACGACTTACTAGGACGTGTGCATTCCCAGCCTTGACCAGGACATGGCGTAGGCGTTGCCGCACCGCGGGCCGGAGGCGGGGGGCGGCCGGGTGCGAGAGATGGTCAAGTCTCGGTCTGCTCAGTCCATCGCGGTCATATTTTGGGCGCGCCCCATCGGCCGCGAAGCCATGCTGCTGACGTGACGTCCACCTCGCGCGCCTGGCCGCCGGGTCGTGCCGGCGGGCACCCGGGTCTTCCGCCGAGCCCCGCCACGCGCCCGGGACGTCCTCCACGATGAGTGGATCTTCACCTGCGTGGCGTGTCCGGTGTTCGCGCGGACGGACCGGACTGTGAGCTTTCGACTACCGGAGGACCGATCGTGGCCCCAGTGAGCATCATCGTGCCCATCTACGACGTGGAACCGTACCTTGAGGCGTGTCTGGAGTCGTTGGTCGCGCAGACCTGGAGTGACATCGAGGTCGTCATGGTGGACGACGGTTCTCCCGACTCCAGCGCGGAGATCGCCGAGGCGTTCGCCGCGCGCGACGCGCGGTTCCGGCTGATCCGGCAGGAGAACGCGGGCCTGGGCACCGCGCGCAACACCGGCATAAGACACGCCAGCGGCGAGTTCCTCGCCTTTGTCGACAGCGACGACATGCTCCCGCTGACGGCGATCGAGACGATGGCGTGCAGCCTTCAGGAGAGCGGTTCCGATTTCGCCACCGGCAACGTGCTGCGTTTCAGCGGGCAGGGGGTGCGCCAGTCGGCGATGCACAAGACGATCTTCGCCGACTCCGCCCGGCGAACCCACGTGACCCGTGACGAGATCCTGCTCAAGGACCGGCTGGTCACGAACAAGCTCTGGCGCCGCTCCTTCTGGGACGAGCACGGGCTGAACTTCCCCGAGGGGGTGCTCTGGGAGGACATCGCGGTCTCCCTGCCCGCCCACTTCCTGGCCGGGGCGGTGGACGTGCTCTCCACCCCGGTCTACCTGTGGCGGGAACGGGAGGGGGAGAGCGTCTCGATCACCCAGAACCGGGGGCACGTCAAGGGGATCGAGGACCGGTTCGCCGCCGTCAACTCCGTGCGCCGCTTCCTGACCGACACCGGCAGGGCCGAGCACCTGCCCGCGTGGGACCGGATGGTCCTCGACAGCGACCTGCCGAACTTCCTGCAGGTGCTCGACCAGGCGGGCGAGGAGTTCCAGCAGCGCTTCCTCGACCTGGCCTGTGCCTACCTCGACCAGGCGGGGCCGAAGGTCCTCTCGCGCATCCCCGCGCAGCGCCGGGCGAAGTGGGCGCTGGTACGACAGCGCCGGATGGACGACCTGGTCCAGCTGCTGGAGTGGGACAGGACGGTCAAGCCGACGGTCCGGGTCGGCGGCGGCGGCATCCGCGGGTACCACCTCAACAGTCCGGTACCCGTCGAGCGGTCCGCAATCCGGATGCGCGAGGAGCTTGACCTGCGGCAGCGGGTGGACGGCCTGGCCTGGAAGGACGACAGGCTGATCGTCGAGGGCAGGGTCTCGCTGCGCTACCTGCGTCCCCGCCGGCGGATCCAGCAGCACGTCTTCGCCTGGCTGGTCCCCGAGGGGGCCGGGCGCAGGATCCGGCTCCCGGTCACGGTCAAACGTGGTCTGTCGCTGGTGGACACGGGTCCGCGCAGGCGCAAGGACTGGTGCGGGTTCCGGCTGGCCGTCGACCCGGCCGGGCTTCCCGCCGGCTCGTCCTGGCATGTCGACCTGTGCGTACTGTCCCGGGGCCTGCTGCGGAGAGGCAGGCTGGCCCAGCCGAGTCCGGCCGCGCGGCGGCTGGAGCTCACCGATGACGAGTCGGGGAGCGTGGCGTGGACGGAGTGGACGCCGGCCGAGGAGTTCAGGCTCAGGGTGGAGCAGCCCGGCGGCCGGGTCACCGGTCACCGGGTGGCCGAGGGCAGGCTGCGGGTCACCGGCCGGTGCGGCGACGACCTCGGCGCCGCACCGGTGCTGCGGCTGACCCGGCCGCAGGGCGGCCGCGACCGGCGCTACCCGATGGCCATCTCGGACGGCACCTTCGAAGCGGTGATCGACCTTGACGAGGTGCTGTCCGAGCGCTGGCCCGACCTGGACCCGGCGAGCCTGGAGATGAGCGCGCTCAACCCCGGGGCCGAATGGCACTTCGAGGTCGTCCCGGAGCAGGGCGACGCCCGGCCGCTGATCGTCGAGCGTGACGTGGAGCGCGGCCTGCACCGGCTCCGCGGCCGGGACGTGGTGCTCGACAGGTCGCGGACGGGCGGGCTGGTGCTGCGCGAGCAGCGGCCGACGTTCTACGTGGAGCGGGTGGAGTGGACCGAGCGGGGGCACCTGGCGCTGACCGGGGCCGCGATGCGCCCCATCGACGGCCAGGCGTGGCTGGTCCTCACCTCGCGCAACCGGTTCAACGAGCGGCTCTTCCCGATCGTCGGCGGCAGTGCCACGGTGACGCCCGAGGGGACCGCCACGCTCGGCGGGTGGCTACCGCTGCCGGCGGGCACGCACGGTTTCGCGATCCGTACCGACGCGGGCGACATGCGGGTGGAGTTCCGGCTGTCCGCGCCGCTGGAGCACGTCTCCGCCACCCGTACGTTCACCTTCGACACCGACCTGACCTCCGAGGCCGTCTTCACGGTGAGTGACGACCTGCGCGCCTCGGGCAGGCCGAAGCAGCAGCGACTGCTGCGCGAGGACTTCTATCCGGCCAAGCGCCAGGAGGCACTGCGGCCCGCCGTCCTCTTCGACAGCTACGCCGGCAGGCAGTTCTCCGACAGCCCGAAGGCGATCTACGAGGAGCTGGTGCGGCGGGGCGCCGACCTGGAATTCATGTGGGTGGTCAGGGACGGGCAGGTGGAGCTGCCCGAGGGGGTGGCGCCGATCCGGCGGTACGGGCGGGAGTTCTACGACGCGCTGGCCCGCTGCCGGTACATCGTCACCAACAGCCACCTGCCCTCCTGGTTCGAGCGCAGGCCGGACCAGACGGTGCTGCAGACCTGGCGCGGCACCCCGCTGAAGCGCGTCGGCTTCGACATCGAGAAGGTGCTGTTCGCCAGGCCCGACCATCACGAGCGGCTGGCCAGGACCGTCGCCAGGTGGAGCCATCTGATCTCGCCGAGCCCCTGGTGCACCTCGGTCCTGGACAGCGCCCTGCGGTTCGAGGGGGAGATCCTGGAGATCGGCTCTCCCCGAGCCGACCTGCTCCGCCGCGACGGAGCCGCGGAGATCCGGGAGCGGCTCGGCCTGCCCGAGGGCAGGAAGGTGATTCTGTACGCCCCGACGTGGCGCGACGACAAGTTCTACAGCAGAGGGCGCTACCGGCTCGACCTGCGTCTGGACCTGCAGCGGATGTCCGAGGAACTCGGTGACGACCATGTGCTCATGATCCGCAAGCACCCGAGCGTCACCGACAGGGTGCCCCGGATCGGCAGGGACTTCGTCCTCGATGTCTCGATATATCCGGATATCCAGGAGCTTTACCTGGTCGCGGACATGCTGATCACGGACTACTCGTCGGCGATGTTCGACTTCGCGGTGACCGGCAAGCCGATGCTGTTCTACACCTATGACCTGGAGCGCTACCGCGACGAGGTGCGCGGCTTCAACTTCGACTTCGAGGCCGAGGCCCCGGGCCCGCTGCTGCGCACGACCGAGGAGGTGGTGGAAGCCGTACGGGACGTCGACGAGGTGCGCACCAAGTACCTGAGGCTGTACGACGCCTTCACCGCCAGGTTCTGCCCGCTGGAGGACGGCGGCGCGGCGGCGCGGGCGGTGGACCGGGTGTTCCGGTAGCCCGCCCGCCTCGCGAGAACGGCGGCCCCGGAGCGAAGGCGACCGATGGTTCCGGAGAAAGGCCGGGGAACCCCTCCCCGGCCTTTCATGTCTCCAAAGCAGCCGATCACTGTGGCGCGGGTCGGTCAAGAAGTGGCATGGAGATCTTCCAGTAGTTACAGAGCGTAGATGACAGGAGGCGTGGCGTGGCCATGCTGGGACGCATGAGGGCCTATTCGTTGGACGACGTCCACGCGACCCGGAAACGAAAAGACTCCTGGTGGACCGTTTTCCTGGTTGACCCGGTGGCGTGCAGGCTCACCCTGCTCGTCGCCAACCACACGTCCATCACCCCCAACGGGCTCACTCGCTTCTCCCTGATTCTCGGGATGTGCTCGGCGATCTGCTTCGCGGCCGGACGGCTGGTGCCGGGGGCACTGCTGTTCTACCTGAGCTTCATGGTCGACTGCATGGACGGGAAGATCGCCCGACTCAAGGGGACGGGCACCGCGTTCGGACTCTGGCTCGACTACGTGGGCGACCGGATCAGGGTGGTCTGCTGCGCCGCGGGGCTGGCGTCCGGGCAGTACGCGGTGACGGGGGACATCGCCTACATCCTGCTCGGCGCGGGGGTGGCGGTGCTCGACCTGTTCCGTTACGTGAACGCGCCGCAGATGAAGCGCGTGCGCGAGGTGGTCAAGGAGAACCGGCTCGGCCGCCTGGCGGCCGTCGAGTCCGTGGTGGCCCCGGGACACGTCAGGCCCGCGGAGGCCGTGGTGGCCGCCGGACACGCCGGGCACGTCAGGTCCGTCGAGGTCGTCATGCCCCGCGAGGCCATCACGCCCCGCGAGCCGATGCGGATCGTCCCCTTCGAGGGCCGGCGGCCGGGGCCGCGGGGCGGCAAGCGAAAGAAGCTGCCCCGCAGGTTCGGCCGCCTGCTGGCCCGCCACCGGGTGCGGAGCCATCTGATCAGCGGCATCGAGTTCCACGCCGCGGTGTTCGTGGTCGCCCCGCTGGTCGGGAGGGTCGCCCTGGTGCCCCTCGCGGTCGCCTCCGGGACGCTGCTTCTGCTGAACGAGGTCTTCCTGATCTATCGAATGTGGCTCTTCTCCCGGGTGGTGCCCGCCGCGCCGCTGGTGGAGAAGGTGCCGCGCGTATCTGTTTGACCAAGCTTTACGGGGGTTCGTTGTCATGCAGTCCGACCGCCCGATCTTCGTGATCGGTTGTCCACGTTCAGGCACCACCATGTTGCAGCTGATGCTGCACTCGCATCCACGTATCGCGGTGCCTCCGGAGACACGGTTCGTGGTGCCCGGCTACTACCGCAGGTTCTCCTTCGGGGACCTGCGCGAGGAACGGAACCGGCGCAGGGTCGGCCGGTGGATCGTGAGCGACAAGGACACCAAGTTCAAGGAGCTCAAGCTCGACGGGGACAGGCTGATCGACGACATCGTCGCGGGGCCGCCGACGCTGGGCTCGGCGATGGGCATCACCTTCCGCTCGTACGCCGAGCAGTACGGCAAGAGCCGCTGGGGTGACAAGCGGCCCAGCTACTACCACCACGTGGACCTGTTGACCAGGCTCTTCCCCGACGCCCAGTTCGTGCACCTGATCAGGGACGGCCGCGACTGCGTGGCGTCGCTGAAGGAGATGCCCTGGTACACCAAGGACGTCTTCCACGCGGTGGTCAACTGGAGTGAGGCGATCGACTACGGCCGCCACCATGCCAAGAAGCTCCCCGCGGACAGCTACTACGAGCTGCGCTACGAGGACCTGACCGCCTATCCGGAGACCGAGCTGAGCAAGCTCTGCGAGTTCCTCGGCGAGGACTACGACCCGGCGATGTCCGAGCCGTACCACGTCGCCAGGGTGGCGATCCCGCAGCACAAGGTCTGGCACAGCAACACCCACGGCGATGTCACGACCGCCAGGGCGGGGTCGTGGAAGGCCAGGCTGGAGCCCTGGGAGATCTCGGTCTGCGAGACGGTCCTGGCCGAGCGGCTGACCGCCAACGGCTACGAGCTGAGCGGCGCGCCCAAGGCGGGCAAGGCCCACATCCAGGCGTGCGAGAAGGCCGCTTCCAAACGACGCTGGGCGCGCAGGCGCAAGGAGTTCCGCGACCGCGTCAACCGGTTCCGCGAGCCGAGCCCGGTGGCCGCGAGGCTCACCAGCCGGCAGCTCGGCGAGCTGGCGAAGGTCTGACGTGAAGCCCGACCGCCCGATCTTCATCCTGGGCTGTCCCCGTTCGGGGACGACGATGCTGCAGCTGATGCTGCACGCCCACCCACGCGTCGCCATCCCGCCGGAGACCCGGTTCATGGTCTCCACCTACCAGCGGCGGCTCCAGTTCGGCGACCTCAACGACGCGGAGCACCGGCGCGAGCTGGCCGAGTGGGTGGTCGACCGGCGCCAGACGCGCTTCCACGAGCTGAACCTGGACCGCGACGAGGTGCTCGGACAGATCGTCGACGGGCCGCCGACGCTCGGCTCCGCGCTGGGCATCGTGCTGCGCGCCTACGCGACCAGGCACGGCAAGGCGCGCTGGGGTGACAAGCGGCCCTCGTACTTCCAGTACACCGACGTGCTGCTCCGGCTCTTTCCCGACGCCCAGTTCGTGCACCTGGTCAGGGACGGCCGCGACTGCGTGGCGTCGCTGAAGGAGATGCCCTGGTACAACGGGAGCGTCTACAGCGCGGTCTCCGCCTGGGCCGAGGCGATCGACTTCGCCAGGCACGGCGCGCCGAGGCTTCCCGAGGGCAGCTACCACGAGCTGCGCTACGAGGATCTGACCGCCGAGCCGGAGGCTCACCTGCGCAGGCTGTGCGAGTTCCTCGGCGAGGACTTCCACCCGTCCATGTGCGACCCGGCCGCGGTGGCCGGCATCGCCGTACCCGTCAGAAAGACCTGGCACGCGCGCACCTACGGCGAGGTGACCACCGCGCGGACCGGCTCCTGGCGCGAGCGGCTCGACCCCGGCGAGGTCTCGCTCTGCGAGAGCGTGCTCGGCGACCGCCTGGAGACCTACGGGTACGAGCTCAGCGGGGCGCCGAGGATCGAGACCTCTCGGCTGGTCTCCTACGAGCGGACCGCGGCCAAGCGGAAGCTGGCCCGGGTCAAGCGGGTCACCTTCGACCGGCTGATGCGGCTCCGCGAGCCGAACCCGCTGGGGGCGCGGCTCACCTCCGCCCAGATCGTGCTGGCGGGAGTGCCGATGCCACGCAACGAGCCGGTGGCGGTCACCGGGTGACCTGCTCGAACAGGGCCTCCCACCGATCCAGCACGTGATCGGGCCGGAACGTCTCGACGTGAGCGCGGGCGGCGGCTCCCAACCGCCGCCGCTCCTCGGCCGAGGCCATCAGCTCGGCCAGCGCGGCGGCGAGCGCGGTCACGTCGGCCGGGGGCACCAGCACCCCGGTCTCCCCGTCCAGTACGAGTGACCTGAGCCCCCCCGACACGTCGAACGCCACCGAGGGCACCCCGTAGGACGCCGCCTCGCCGATCACCAGCGGCAGCCCCTCGTGCTCGCTGGCCAGCGCCAGCACCGACCCGCCCAGATACTCCTCGCCCATCAGGGGCGCGGGCACCGTGCCACGGAAGACCACCCGGTCGCTCACCTCGCATTCCGCGGCGTGCGAGGTGAGCCGCTGCTGCTCGGTCCCCTCACCGATCAGGTGCAGCTCCCAGCCCTCGCCCGCCTCGCGACGGGCCTCGGCGAGGTCCGCCCGCAACTCGGGCTCGCCGGGGGCGGAACGGCCACAGGCCTGGGCGAAGGCCGAGATCAGCCGGTCGAACCGCTTCACACCCTCCAGCCTGCCGATCCCGAGCACCCGGCGGGCGGTCAGCTCGGCGGTCCCCGACGGCCAGGCGAACAGCGGGTTCGGGATGGACCAGGTGTTGGGCAGCAGCGCGTGCTCGGCGAAGAGCCACGCGTCCCGCTCGCTGAGGAAGACCGCCTTCTCCAGGGTGCCGTAGTGGTCGCGGACCGAGTCGAGGTGCCAGGAGCCCCGCGCGTGCTCGTACGACCCGTGGTACTGCCCGATCGGCAGCAGCCGCTCGGGCAGCAGGGCCCTGATCCGGGCGACCACGCTGGGCGAGGAGAGCACGGCGAACCCCGGCCCCACCTCGCGCAGCAGCCTGCCGAGCTCCCGGTGCTCACGGCGCCGGCCCAGCGGTGACAGCCTGCTCACCGGAGTGCGGTGGATCACGTGGCTGGTGTAACGCGGCCGCTCCACGTAGCGGAACGGGCTCCTGGCGCGGTGCAGTCCGATCACGTGCACCTCGCGGCCCCGTTCGGCGAGCCCCTGAGCCACGGTGTGGGTGACCCGCTGGACACCGCCCAGGGTGTCGGCGTCCACGCAGGCGAACACGACCGCCCCCGCGCGCCCGCCGCTCACCCTGACCACCTGGGCAGTTGGATCGGCCGCCGCACCCCCGGCAGATGCCCCAGCCCGCCAGGGGGGCGCCGCTCCCGCCCGCCGGGCGCCCGGGGAGCCTGCGCGGGCACCTGGACCGAGGGGAGGTCGAAGAAGGCGTCCACCACCTTCGCCGAGGCGTGGCCCTTCTCCTCCGCGCACCACATCCTGCGGAACGCGATGTACCTGGCGGCGAAGGAGACGGTCACGCCGTCGAGGTCGCGCAGCGCCTCGATCAGCTCCTCGGTGGTGGTCAGGCAGGGGCCGGGGGCGATCGCGGGCAGGTCGTGGTAGACCCCGCGTTCCACCCTGCGGTACTCGTCCCAGTCGTCGATCAGGAACAGCATCGGCCGCCCGGTGATCGCGTAGTCGCACATCAGCGACGAGTAGTCGGTCAGCAGCGCGTCCGAGAGCAGTATCAGGTCGTTGACCTCGGGGTACGACCCGGCCTCGCGGACGAAGTGGCGCAGCTGCTCGGGCACCTCGAACCGCTCGACCGGGTGGGTGCGCAGGACCACCGTCCAGTCGCCGGCCAGGGCCTCGGCCATCGCGGACAGGTCGGCCCTGACCGACTCGCCGGACCCCTTGGCCCGGTCGCGGTAGGTGGGGGCGTACAGCAGCACCCTGGACCAGTGCGGGATCTCCAGCCGCTCCCTCGCCCGCCTGGCCGCCTCCCGGTCACCGTGCACGAGCACGTCGCAGCGGGGCGAGCCGTGGCGCAGCAGCCGCCCCCGGTAGCCGTTGGAGGGCACGAACACCCGCTCGAACTCGGCGCTGGGCGAGACCAGCGCGTCCCAGCGCTCCACCGCGGCCCGCCAGGTCGCCCTCGGCCCGTCGAAGTCGGCGCGCAGGTCGGGCGCGTCGAAGCCGACCGACTTGATGCCCTGGCCGTGCCAGGTCTGCAGGTAGCGCGTGCGCGGCGGCTTGGGATAGGCCAGCGGCATGCCGTGGCTGTCGACCCAGTAGCCCGCCCTGGCCATGGTCCAGATGTGCCGCCAGCTCATCCGCCGTACCAGCCTGGCGTCGGGAGGAAAGCCGTGCGCGGTCCCGGCCGCCGACCAGACCACCCGCAACGGCGTGCCCCGCCGCCTGAGCTCCTCGTAGATGTAGCGCGGGTTCCCGGTGTACCCGGCGCCGACGTCGGACTCGAACAGGGCCAGATCCCGGCGGGGTGGCAGTACGGAGATCAGCCCTTTGTAGACGCGAAGCTTCACCTCGGGGCCGTCCATCCTGCGCAGCAGCCTCAGGCCGACCCGCCCCACCCGGGCCAGCTGCCTGAGCGCTCCCCGGCGGCGCCAGCGCAACCGCAGGAACGCGGCGATCCCCTCCGCGCCGACGGTGACCTCGTGCCACGGGACGACGACGACGAACGGCGGGCTGGACGAATCGACCAGCAACTGGTCGGAGGTGATCCTCCCGTCGGGGTTGACGATCTCGACCACCGGCTCGTGGCGGCCGTCGCAGCCCAGACGGCCGGGGCTGAGCGCGGCGAGGTCGATCGTCGCCTCGCTCAGCAGACCGCCGTCGTCCCGCTCGCGCGGTGCCAGCCGTATCCGGTGCCTCCCGGCGCGCAGGAACGCGGTCCAGCCGGGGGTGGCGGCGAGCACCCCGAACGGGTCGTAGGTCCTGATCACCAGCCTGAGCACGGTGCCCTCGCCGGTGACGACCGCCTCGTGGCGCAACCTGGAGGCGCTGTAGGGCAGCTCGGCCATCCGGAGCGAGGTGATCTCCCGCATCTCGTCGGGGACCGTGCCCCAGTAGGTGCGTCCCTCCTCGCGCAGGGCGGCCCGCGGCGGTGCCTTCGGCCCGTTCAGCGAGGCGGCGGCCACCAGGAGCTCGTCAGGCCGGTCGGCGAGGATGAAACTACAGCAGACCCTGATGAGCGGGTCGATCGTCTCGAACACCACCGGGTCGAGCTCGGACAGGTAGGGGCGGATCACCGAGACGAACTCCTCGACCCACGCGAGGTCCCGCGCGGGCAGCGGGTTGAGGTAGACCCGCAGGTCCTGGCGGAGGAACCGGCGCTGCCGCTCGTGCACCAGGCCACCGAGGCCGTTGTCGCGCAGGATGTCGTCGCTCAGCCGGGCCGCCCTGATCCTGGAGCGGACGTTGGACATGTCGGTCAGGCTCAGCGAGATCGACAATCGCGCGTCGCTCTCCGCCGAGGCCCGGTGCCAGAGGTAGACCACCCACGGAACCACGGCGAACCGCCGCGCCGCGCAGTACAGGGCGGTGCTGAAGACGTGGTCCTCGTAGTGCATGTCCTCGGGGAACGGCAACCGCCGCAGCAACTCGGCCCGGTAGAGCTTGTTGGTGCTGAAGGAGTCGAGGAACATCTCCGGCTCCTCGGTGATCCCCTCGACGGTCCTGCGTCTGGCGAACAGGGCCGGGTAGTAGCGCGCGGTCTTCCCGCTCTTCTCGTACAGCCGGGCGATCTGCCCGGTGACGAAGTCGGCGCCGGTCCGCTCGATCTCCAGCAGCATGCTCTTGCAGGCGTGCCGGGTCAGCTCGTCGTCGCTGTCCAGGAACATCACGTACGGCGCTCGCGCCGCCGCCACGCCCCTGTTCCGCGGGGTCCCGCACCCCCCGCTGTTGACCTCCCCGCGCAGGTAGCGGACCCGCGCGTCCTTCCGCTGCAGCTGCCGGGCGACCTGCTCGGTCTCGTCGGTGCTGGCGTCGTCGGCGATGATCACCTCGATGTTGCGCAGCGACTGCCGGAGCACGGACCGCACGGCCCTGGGCAGCCGCGCGGCATCGTTGTAGGTAATCACCACAACACTGCACTCCGGGACATTGATCACACCCCGAGGTATCCCCGAGAAAAAGTAACCGGTTGTCCCACTTGTCCACTGATAACACTCTTTTTGATGCTCTATGAGACAGGCAGTCCCGCTTCTACCGGCCCGCCACCGTCTGACGCCGGCCAGGATCAAGGCGCGGCGAGGGCGGGTCGGGGGCCGCTCATCGGTACAGGTCTGTGCGGGGTGGAAGGTCGAAAGCGGCGTACCCGAGGAGCCTGTGGTCCCTTACTGCAGGGACATCCTGTGCAGGGCGTCGATGGCGAGGCGGTAGCCGTCCACGCCGAGGCCGACGATGGTGCCGCGCGCGACGGGGGAGATGTACGAGTGGTGGCGGAAGGACTCGCGGCGGTGCACGTTGGAGATGTGCACCTCGACGAGCGGTAGCTCGGTGCCCTCGATGGCATCGTGCAGGGCGATCGAGGTATGGGTGTAGGCCCCGGGGTTGAAGACCGCGCCGATGACCTCACCGGCCTTGACCCGCGCCCCGGCCTCGTGGATCCAGTCGATCAGCTGGCCCTCGTGGTTGGACTGACGGAAGACCAGGTCCAGGCCGAGCCGAGTGGCCTCCTCGCGGCACAGCTCCTCGACGTCCGGCAGCGTCATGGTGCCGTAGACCTCGGGTCTGCGGGTGCCGAGCAGGTTCAGGTTCGGGCCGTTGAGCACGTGTACGCCGGTCACGGGGATCATTCTCGCTCATCCGCAGGGCCGGCGGTGCCGGCAGGCCGAGGGGCGATCTCCCGTTTCCACGGCATCCCTGCGGATCGGGCGCCGTGCCCGATCAGGTGCTCAGCGATTCCTGTCGTGTCGTCGAGCGACCAGCCACAGCGCGGCCATCACGGCCAGCGCGGCCACGGCCATTCCGGTGAGCGCACCCAGGATGGTGTCGAGGCTCTCGTCGATGGGGTCGAACTCTACTCCGACGACCTGAAGCATCAGCACCAGGGCCCCCGCCGCCAGTGCCGTCGTCGCCAGCAGGCCGGCGATGAAAGCGTGGTACTTCGGACTGAGGAAGATGCTGCGCCCCGGGGGGCGCGGCGGCGCGGTCAGCTCCGCGGCGGGCCC
Source organism: Streptosporangium sp. NPDC002544 (assembly GCF_040295965.1). Lineage (NCBI taxonomy): Bacteria > Bacillati > Actinomycetota > Actinomycetes > Streptosporangiales > Streptosporangiaceae > Streptosporangium > Streptosporangium sp. NPDC002544. The sequence goes on from NZ_JBEOWJ010000001.1 coordinate 365,024, forward strand.
CAGGCTGGCGGCCTTGGGCCGCTTGAAGTACTCGAAGCACACCCACCTGCCGCACGGCTCCCAGCCGTCGGGGGCGAGCAGGTCGAGCACGCTCTGGCGGCGGCCGGGCGAGACCAGCTCTCTGCGGTACTCCCACTGCTGGGGGTGCTCGGGGTCTCGGGCGCTGACGAACAGGCCCTTCGCATCGACCCCGTCGACCTCCCAGCCCTGGGCGCCGTACTCGTTGAGCATGCTGACGTCGTGGAACAGATCGGCGGTCCAGCGCCAGGTACGGGCATCCGCGGCGGGCGGGGGCGAGGTGACGGCCAGCTCGCGGGCCAGCTCGGCCACCGGGCCGAACTCCTCCTCGGGGTCGCCGCTGCCGCTCTCGGCGAGGTAGCCGGCGAGGTCGTCCAGCATGGCCCTGACCCGGTCGGTGGGCATGCCCGCCTCGGCCAGAACCACGGCGAGCTCGTCGAAGTAGTCACCTGCGGTCTCGTTGACGTAGTCGTTCATCGAACTCTCCCTTCGGGTGAACTCGTGGGCTCAATGTGGCCCTTGGCCAGTACGGTGCGTACCGATTCGTTGAAGTTCAGCCAGAGCCCGCCCTGCTCGGCGAGTGTTCGCCTGCCCTGTTCGGTGAGCCGGTAGTAGCGGCGGCCGGGCCCGCGCTCGGTCACCCGGAACTCGGCGGTGACCAGCCCCGCCTCCTCCAGCCGGTTGAGCACCGGGTAGAGCGTGCCGCCCTTGATCTGACCGAGACCGGCCTCGGCGAGGTCTTTGGCGATCTCGTAGCCGTAGTTCTCGCCGGCCGTCAGGCTGGCGAGAACCAGCAGGTCGAGTACGCCCTTGAGCCAGCTCGCACGTCGGTCGCTCGTCATGGTAGCGATCCTATCTAGCCTGCGTGCCCGACTAGCTCACGTCGCGGCTGCGGGGTGAACACCAGGCCGCGAAGGTCGATCAGCGCGTGCAACAGGATCGGCATGAGCAGGCTGCCGGTCCTCAGGTAGAGCAAGGTCAGGCCGAAGCCGACCAGGGTGACCGCGAGCATGCCGCGCCAGCCCTGGTAGAGGTGGCCGGCGACGAACACCGCCAGCGCGCCGAAGGCCGCGACCTCCGTGCTCAGGCCGAGCGCGCCCGTGCCGACCGCGATGAGCAGGCCTCGGTAGACGATCTCCTCGGTGATGCCGGCGGTCACCGACAGGCCCGCGGCGTACCAGCGCTCGGCCGTGGTGCGCGGCAGCAGGTGGTTGAAGGCCTGCTGGCCGGGGATGGGCTTGCCCTTGGCGGCCAGCCGCCTGAAGACGAGCACGCCGGCCGTGGCGGCGACCAGGAAGCCGACGATCGTGCCGAGGGTGTCGTCCAGCGGCTCCGTGATCACCAGGCCGATGTCCGCGGCGTCGAGGTTCGGCTCCACGGCGACGATGAGCAGCGCCACGGCGGCCAGCGTCCACAGCTCGGCGCTCCAGAGCGTGAACATCCGGCGGTAGGCCATGGGGTCCTGGTCACGAGTGCGGGCCAGCCTGTCGTAGGTGTGCTTGCCGAGCAGGGGGCTGGCGACGGCCAGGTAGCCGACGAGGACGACTGCCAGGACAAGCGTCAAGGGGGATGACAAGGGGGACCTCCAAAGGTGCTCTGCTACCTAGACCGTAGAGCAAGATAGTTAGATATACAACCTAGGTTGCGGTGAAGGGATGCAAGGGGGCGGACTCGGCGAGGGCACCCCGCTCTTCGGGACCGCGGTGGGCAGGATCGACCTGAGACTGCTGTCCGGTAAGGACCGGATCACTTTCTGCCGGGGTGAGCGTCCCCGCTGTGGCGGGCTCTGGGGCGCCGCCCTCACCGCGGCGCGGTCCAGGTGGCGGTCATGTCCGCCGCGACGTCGCGCAGGACGTCAGGCTGCGCGTCCGTGCGGACCTCGCCGGTGGCGCCCAGGGAGTCGACCACGAACGTCGACCGATCCCTGTCCGGGTGACACGCATCGCCATACGACTGTTCGTGCGTGCGCGCACGCTTTACGCATATAACCATCTGACCAGGTCTTTTATCGAACAGTGAGTCTGTACGGTGGGTGATTGTCCGGAATCAAGGGATCACACAACGCTGGTCCTGGAGGGGGCGATCCCATGAAAATAGGTTTCGGCCTGCCGGTAAGCGACCCCGTGTGCCTGCTCAGCTGGGCCCGGCGCGCCGACGTCGGCCCCTTTTCGACCCTCGGTCTGCTCGACCGCATCGTGTACGACAACCCGGAAGCGATGGTCACTCTGGCGGCCATCGCGGGGGCCACCTCACGGATCCGCGTGCAGACCGAAGTGCTGATCCCGCCCTTGCGCGCGACCGCCCTGCTCGCCAAGCAGACCGCGACCCTGGATCGGATTTCCGGTGGTCGCTTCACCCTCGGTGTGGGGATCGGGGCACGCGAGGACGACTACCGGGCCGTGGACGTCCAGGTCCGTGGCCGGGGGAGCCACCTGGATGAGCAGATGGCAGCTCTCCGGCGCGTCTGGGAGGGCGAGCCGTACGCCCAGGGCATCGGACCGATCGGCCCCGCCCCGGCCCGCCGGGGCGGACCTGAAGTGCTGTTCGGAGGCTTCGTTCCCGCCACCGTCGAGCGCATCGCTCGCTGGGGCGACGGATTCCTCGGTGCTCATCTCACGCCGGAACAGATGGGGCAGTTCTACCGAGCCGTCGAGGCATCGTGGCAGGCCGCCGGGCGTGCCGGTCGTCCTCGGCTGGTGGCCCAGTCCAACGCCGCCCTCGGCCCCGAATCAGTCGTGGACGAGGCGAAACGTGCCCTCGGTGACTATTACCGCTTCATGGGGGACGGCGCGAAGGAGGTGGTCGACGAGATGCTCACCACACCGGAAGCGATCAGGCAGGCCGTCACCGCGTACGGCGAGATCGGCGCCGACGAGGTCATGCTCTACTGCTGGTCCTCCGACGTGGACCAGATCGACCGTGTCGCCGACACCGTCACCTGACGGGGTCCTTGGCGGTCCAAGCTTGGGGAAGGCCGGGGGGTTGTTTGGGGCTGAGGTGGGGGCGGGGGCGGTAGACCGGGAATATCGCGGCATGTGCACGCATGTCGGGCTCGACTGCGCCACCCCGGGGGGGACCACTCATGGCCGACGACATTCTTGCCTCAGGAGAGAACTTCGGACAGGGGATGCCGGGGGTTCCGGCGCGGGGGCGCGGACCCAACACCGGCGCGCCCTTCTCCAGGCGTGACTACCGGCACCCGGCGGCGGGCTGGGGCGCGGCGCTCAGCGTCGGGAAGGTGCTGGCCAAGACGCGGGAGCCGGTCGAGGGGACGCGGGCGATCTTCCGGATGAACCACGAGAACCACGGTTTCGACTGCCCGGGATGCGCGTGGCCGGACAACAGGAAGGGCCTGCGCCTGGACATCTGCGAGAACGGCATCAAGCACGTCACCTGGGAGATGACCTCCAAGCGCGTCGGGCGCCGGTTCTTCGACGAGCACACCGTCACCGAGCTGTCCGGCTGGAGCGACTTCGCGCTGGAGGACCAGGGCAGGCTGACCGAGCCGATGGTCTACGACCCGGACTCCGACAAGTACCGGCCGATCTCCTGGCCGGACGCGTTCGAGCTGGTCGGCTCGACGCTCAGGAAGCTGAGCAGCCCGGACCAGGCGTCGTTCTACACCTCCGGGCGGCTGAGCAACGAGGCCACGTTCCTCTACCAGCTCTGGGTCCGCGAGTTCGGCACCAACAACCTGCCGGACTGCTCGAACATGTGCCACGAGGCCAGTGGCCGGGCGCTGAAGGCCGCCCTGGGCACCGGCAAGGGCACCGTCGACCTGGACGACTGGGGCAAGGCCGACGCGATCTTCCTTCTCGCCTCCAACGCGGCCTCCAACGCGCCGCGCATGCTGACCGCGCTGGTCGAGGCGTACCAGCGCGGCGCCCAGATCGTGCACATCAACCCGCTGATCGAGGCGGCGGCCGGAAAGACGATCGTGCCCCACGACCTCCTCTCGATGGGCACCTTCCACGCCACCAGGACCGGCACGCTCAACGTGCAACCGAGGATCGGCGGCGACCTGGCGCTGCTGCGCGGGGTCGCGAAGGCCGTGTTCGAGGAGGCGAAGATCGACCCGAAGGCCATCGACCACGAGTTCATCGACAACCACACACACGGCTTCGAGGACTACCGGCGGGCATGCGCCGAGGCCGGCTGGCCGCAACTGGAGCGCCAGTCGGGCGTGGCCGAGGCGAGGATCCGCGAGCTCGCCGACGTCTACCTGCGTTCCAGGCGCACCATCATCAGCTGGTGTCTGGGCATCACCCAGCAGGAACACGGCGTCGACACCGTGCGAGAGATCGCCAACCTGTTGCTGCTCCGGGGCAACGTGGGCCGTGAGGGCGCGGGTCCGTGCCCCATTCGCGGGCACAGCAACGTCCAGGGCAACCGCACCTGCGGGGTCGACTCCCATCCGAGCGAGCGGCTGCTCTCCCGGCTGGCCGAGGTGTGCGGCATCGACCCGCCGCGGGCCTGGGGCCTGGACACCGTCGGCACCATCGAGGCGATGCGCCGCGGCGACGTCAAGGTGTTCGTGAGCATGGGCGGCAACTTCGCGCTGGCCACGCCCGACACCCCGCACACCTTCCAGGCGCTGCGCAACTGCGAGCTGACCGTGCAGGTCAGCACCAAGCTCAACCGCAGCCACCTGGTGCACGGCGAGAAGGCGCTGATCCTGCCCTGCCTCGGCCGTACCGAGAAGGACTGGCAGCGCCGCAGGCTGCAGGGGGTCACGGTCGAGGACTCGATGAGCATGGTGCACCTGTCGATCGGCATGCGGAACCCGGCCTCCCGGCAACTGCTCTCCGAACCGGCGATCATCGCCGGGATGGCGCGGGCGACCCTGCCGGACAGCGCCACGCCCTGGCAGGAGTACGTCGACGACTACGACCGCATCCGCGACACCATGGCCCGGGTCCTCGACGGGTTCGAGGACTTCAACCGACGGGTCCGGATGCCGCTGGGCTTCCGGATCCGCCAGCCGGCCCGCGAGCGGGTCTTCCTCACCGAGTCCGGGCGAGCGGAGTTCTCCACCGCCCCGGTTCCGAACGTCATACCGGAGGCAGGACGCCTGACGCTGGGCACGGTGCGCTCCCACGACCAGTGGAACACCACCGTCTACTCCGACGACGACCGCTACCGGGGCGTCGAGAACCTGCGCACCCTGGTGCTGATGAACCGCGACGACATGCGGGACCGGGGCCTGGCCGAGGCCGACCTCGTCGACATCACCAGCATCGCCAAGGACGGCAGCAGGCGCAGCGTCTACGGCTACCGGGCCTTCGGCTACGACATCCCGCGCGGCAGCGCGATCGGCTACATGCCCGAGCTGAACGTGCTCTGCGCGCTCACTGACTTCAGCCCGCAGAGCGGGCAGCCACTGGCCAAGCACCTCACCGTCGAGATCACCCCGATGGCGGGACGCGCGGCGGGCGAGGACCGGCGCGAGGCCGAACGCCCGATCGGCCACGGTGTGGGCGGGTCGCGGAAACCTCGCGGGTAAGGGTTCTAGGGAAGTGCCGCACCTCCCGGCAGGGAAATGCTCGACACGGTCGTCTGGATCGTCCGACCAAGCCAGATAGCTGAATATCCATGTAGGAAGAGGACGTCGCTAGCCTTGGGCGTATGCCGCGCCTGGTGTTCTCCGACTCGGATCTGGGCCGTGTCCGATTCGCCATCCTGCCCTTTCAGGAAACGCTGAAGGCGGCGCGTGGTCTCGGACTGCCGAAACCGCCGCCCGGCCTGGCCGCGTGGCGTCATGCCAGTCGTGCGGCGTTGCCTGCGGTGGCTCGGCCGGTGGTGACACTGTGCTCGGCGCACACCCGGCATCTGCCGGACTTTCTGACGCCGCAGCCTTCTGCTGACTCGATGTCGTTCGAGGATGAACTCCACGCGGCGCTTGACGACCCATCCGTGCCGGTGCAACAGGACACTGCCGCGTTCGCCGGCATGCTGGAGACCGTTCCGGTGGTCGTCGACACGCTACTGCACCATCCCGACCGCGGTCGGCGAACGTTAAGGCACGCTTTCACGGCGTTCCACCAAGCGGTGCTGGCCACCGATTGGCCACGGCTGCACGTCCAGTTGGCGGCGGATGTGGCCTATCGTGCACGGCTCGCGGCACGGCACGGTGTGGATGCCATGCTCGCCACTTTGTGCCCTCCGCATGTGCGTTGGAAGTATCCGTATCTGGGATTCGACGGGCCGGGCGCGCCCGATTTCGCTCTCGGCGGCCGCGGGCTGGTTTTGGTGCCGAGCATGTTCCTGACCGATGGTGTGCACCGGCAGCTCAACGACCGGCAGCAGCCGATGCTCTTCTATCCGGCGCGCACGGCCGGGGCGTTCTGGCGTGACAACGGTGGGCGCAACTGGCCGGATGGGCGTTTGGCCGGGGCGATCGGTGAGCGCCGGGCGGCGGTGTTGCGGGCTCTTGCCGATCGCTCCGGCTGCGGCACCACGGACCTTGCCGCGGTGTTGGGCGTCACGCCGGCAACCGCCTCGACACATGTGGCGAATCTGCGACGTGCCGGGCTGGTCGTCACCACCCGGATGGCACGAACGGCTCGGCACGAGCTGACTCCGCTGGGCCGGCACCTGCTGGACACGCACATCGGGTAATCGGTCACTCGACGGCGATCGCCTCAATTTCCAGCAGCCATTCTTCGGAATAGATGTCGGTGATGATGATGGTAAGAGCAGGACGGTGGTCTCCGAGAATCTCTTGGCGGATGCGGCCGTTGGCTTCCCGGTACATGCGGTCGGAGAGGTACGTCGTGACCTTGGCGAGGTTTCGTACGCCCATGCCGGCCTCGGCCAGTACGGCGAGGACGTTGTGCCACGTCAAGCGGCACTGGGAGTCGAAGTCTTCGGGAACCGCGCCCTGCCTGGCCCAGGGGACCTGGCCGCTGACGAACACGGTGCGGCGGGCATCGGCCACCAAGGTGCCATGCGTGTAGTTGCCCGTCGCGTCCGGGAGCGTCGCGGGGTCGATGGGTTGTGCCAGGGAGATTTCCATGGCGGCGACGATAGGTACGCGGCCACCCGGGTCGCAAACACTTCGAGGATTCATCGAATCGTTCGGGGGGGGGGCTCCCAGGTGACTCGTAAGCATCCACGCCCAAAAGACGATCACACCCCGCGACCATCCAGCGCCGGAATACGCAGGGCGTGAATGCTTACTCCCGGTGCTGGTGATTCTCCCGGTATGGGGTGAGCATCCGCGCTGGCGGATGACTTTTAGAGCCGTACGGTTTTCGCAGCCCCCAGGCGGAAGATGTGGGCCAAATCAAGCCAGGAAAGTATGAACTCATGAGAAATGCCGCGGCGAAAAAAATGAAGTCGCTGCTTCGTGACGCCCTACTGGTAGTCGAGCAGGATCTGGATGACGAAATAAAAAACTCGCATACATTTAAGATCGTAACGGGCTTCGGTGGAACTAAATTCGTTGGCCTGGGTGACGGAAGGTATTGGGGTGGGGGAACGAATCTTTGGGCGGCCGACAAGAGTGAGGCCGTTTTAGTTGTCGCTGAAGGGCTACAAGAATGCTTGATGGAGGTCCTTTGGGTGCTCTGGCCCGAGTGCCCTGAACATCCTTTTGGACTTCACCTGCGGGCCGATGCCGAAGGTCGTGCAGTGTGGTTATGCAAGAGCGAAGGCGCGCACATCGTTGCTCCGGTAGGCCAGTTGAAAACTGTAAAACAAGAGGATGGATCCAATGGCGATAATTAAGCAAAGCTCTTCGCTGAGGTGATCTCGGCGACTTTCATTTCAGGTAGCCGTGTTCGAAATGGGTGAGAACGAGCGCGGCTTTGACGATGTCGCCGATTCTGCTGGGGCCGGCGGTGATGCACTGGAGGGTGCGCCGGCGTTGTGTGAGCAGCTACGGATGTTGCCCACTGCTGTGGGTGAGGCAGGACTGTCGGTGGCGGGTGCGAAGATGAGCGCATGGTTACGGCAGTGGGTGGTCAGGGGCCGGGCGTTCAGAGTTGGCTGGACGGTTTTGATACGCGTGTCCGTGGCCAGGTGGAGGAGCTCTCCGAGCTGGTTCAGGGGGCCGACCCCGGGCTGGAACAGTCGATCAAATGGGGGCGGCTGACCTTCACCGTCGCAGGAAACTGGCATCACTGGCTGTGCGGCATCGCGGTGACAAAGAAGGGCGTGAAGCTGGTCTTTCACAAGGGGGCGTTGCTGGAGGACCCGCAGCAGATCCTGCTCGGTTTCGGACGCTATCTCCGGGAGGTGCCGTCCGAGGCTGCGATGCGGCATGCCGGGGCGGTCGTCGGCATCGTGCGCAGTTCGATCGCGCATCAGACCGACATGCTGGACTGACCGTATGGATGTGTCGGGGGGAAGACGTCCGCGTGTCATCGCGCACAACTCCAGTTCGGTGGACGGGCGGATCACGCTATCGCCGGGTGTGCTACTGATGATCGACGAGCGCTGGCCGGTCTTCACCGGTTCGGGATACGCCGACGTCAAGCGACGCCATCATCCGCAGGCCATCCTCGAAGGCAGCGGATCGTTCGTCACCGATGACCATGTCGTTGAGGAGCTGCCGCCACCGACGGAGCCGACGGATGCACTGCAGCGGCACTACCTGCCGGACCACATCACGGCCCTGGCCACGAGCGGCTGGCTGGTCGTGCCGGACAGCCGCGGTCGGGTCCGCTGGACCTACAAGCAGTTTCCAGGGCCGAGCTGGGCGGGGTGGCACCTCCTTGTGCTGGTGGCGGCGGCCACGCCTGCGGCGTACCTGTCGTTCCTGCGGCGCGAGGGCATCCCCTATCTGTTGGTCGGCGATCAACGCGTCGATCTGTCGGTAGCGCTGGAGGAGCTTCGGGACCGGCTCGGGGTCCGGACCGTGGTCTCCAACGGTGGGGGGCGTTTGAACGGTGCGCTGCTGCGTGCTGGGCTGCTGGACGAGATCGAGATCGAAGTGGTTCCGATCGCCGTCGGCGGAACGACGACTCCAGCCCTGTTCACCGCCGCTGATCTGACACCGGATACTTCTGCGACGTCGTTACGCCTGCTGGCGGTCGAGCGACGGTCTCGCGACCGGGTGCTCTTGCGTTACGAGGTGATCAATGGCGACCCTGATCTGTGAGTTCAGCCCTCCCACTCACGCCCGGGTCGCTTCTACCGCATTGCGGTGGCATTCCACATAGCGGCTGCCGACGTCCGGGCCGACGTCGAATCGAGCGACCGCGACCGTCGAGGTGGTCGACTCCGGCGCGGCGACGTTCCCCGAGCCACGCGAACCGGATCCGGAGAGCTTCGGCGGGCGTGGCCTGTGGCTGGTCAATCAGTGCTCGGCCAAGTGGGGAGTACGCGAGATCGACGGCGGCTGCCGCGCGGTGTGGGTACTGCTGCCCTCCGCAGGCGGCCAGCAGTACGTCCGGCATCCGGCGGGGCAACACGCGATCTTCCGGTGAGAGTGCGAGAAGGGCGGCGGGCAGGTGAGAAACAAGGGAAGGGTGGGGTGGTCGCCGGGCAAGAAGGGGTGTCCTGTCCTTCCGGCAAGGGAGTCCCTTGCATGATCGTTGTTTCTGAGGTGGCCTCGCTGGTCGACCGGGAGCGGTTCGCCGCCGTCTTCGACGCCCACTACGAGGAGATCCGCCGCTACATCGGGCGGCGGCTCGACCTCGATGTCGCCGAGGACCTGGCCGCCGAGACCTTCCTGGTCGCCTTCCACCGGCGTGGCCGGTTCGACGCGGCCAGGGGCGGGGTCCGGCCCTGGCTGTACGGCATCGCCACCAACCTGATCGGCCGCCATCGCCGGGCGGAGATCCGCCGCTATCGGGCGCTGGCCAGGACCGGACCGCCTCCCGACGACGACGGCCATGATCAGCGGGTCGCCGAGCGGGTCACGGCGGGGGTGACGGTCAGCCGGTTGTCAGGGGCGCTGGCCCGGCTGTCCAAGGGTGAGCGGGATGTGGTGCTGCTCATCGCGTACGGCGGGCTGACCTACGAGGAGGTCGCCGAGGCGCTCGGGGTCGCCTACGGCACGGTGGCCTCCCGGCTCAGCCGGGCCAGGACCAGGCTGCGCGACACGCTGGGAACGGAGATCTGATGAAGGAGTTCAAGCTCATCGACGAGGTGATGCCGGATGCGCCGCTCGCCGATCCCGCGAGGACGGCGGAGATCAGAGCCAGGGTGCTGAACGGCGGCCGGCGGCCCCGGCGGAGGTCCACGGCACGCTTCGGAGTGCGGCTCGGGTGGGTGATCACGGCGGTGGCCACGGCGGCGGTCGTCGTGACGGTGACGGTGTTGCCACGGCTGGGGGCGACCACCGTCTCTCCGGCCGTGGGTCCGAGGGCGGATCTGGAGGTCGCGGCGGACCTGATGGCTGGGCGGACCGAACCCGAGAGCGGTCGTTACTGGCGGACGGTGACGGAGGTCACCAGTCGCCTGAAGATCGACAAGAGCTACTTCGTGGATGAACGTGACCGCCGGACCGCGTGGCTGAGCAGCACTGACCTGCCCAAGGTCGCAGAGCGTCGGCTCATCGGCGTAAAACCGGTGACATCGGCTGATCTGGCCAAATGGAAGCGCGCGGGTTCGCGGGAGCTCTGCGAGGGCGGTGCGGACTGTGCGGGCGGCTTCCTGCGGCCGGGTCAGACGGAGTATGTGCCGTCTTCGGGGCAGAAGGCGAAATACCTCCGCAACGGCCTGCTCGGGGCCGACCTGAACATGCTGGAGTTCATGAGGCTGCCGGACGATCCGGTGGCGCTCAGGTCGGAGCTGCTCGGCTCATGGCCCGCCTTCCTGGCCAGAACGACACGAGCGGGGGGGAAACCGGTCATGACCAGGGATGAATGGCTCTGGGCGGTGGGCACCGGCATCCTGGACGAGGCGCCGATCTCCCCGGCCGTGCGGGCCGCGCTCTATCGCATGCTGGCGGATGTTCCCGGTGCCCGCGTCCTCGGTGACGGGCGGACGGTGACGGTGGCCAGGGCGTTCCAGAACGGTTTCATCGACAGTCACGTGGTGATCGACCGGGCCACGGGAGAACTGTCGGCCATCCGGAGCGTGCTGCTGAAGCCGGATCCGCAGCAGAAGGGCTCGCTGACCGACTTCAGGGGGCTGCCGCAGAAGTCGGTCATATTCGAGGTCGTGTTCCTGGCGATGGGCTGGACCGACGAGGCCCCCGTGCTCCCCGAAGGCTGCGAGCGGCGGAGGTGTGTCCGTTAGCGGCTTGCCGCCACGTTCTCACCGGAGGTCGTTCGACGGGAGGGTGAGGGTGACGTGCGCTTCCCGTCGAACGATCAAACCGGATACTCAGCGGCGGCGCAGGGCGCGGCTGACCAGCCAGGCGATCAGGATGAGGCCTGCCAGGGCGGCGACCAGTGGGGCGATGCGTTTGAGCAGCGGCAGGCCCGCCACCTCCAGAAGGTTCATGGCCTCCTCGTCGGGGCTGAGCGAGGTGCGTGAGGTGCCCGCCGGATGGCTCTGGCGGGACCCGGACTTCTCGTCGACGACGAGGCCGGGCGGTGTCGGCACCGCGCTGAGATGCCGCCCGGACGCGCCCGCTCCTGCCCCGCTCAGCTCCTCCCAGCCTGCCTGGGTCGCGGGGCCGGGGCCCGAGGCCGCCGAGACCACCGGAACCTCGTCGTCCGGGCCGGGCTGGGAGGGAGCACTCCAGCCGCCCACGCCCGGCGTCTCGGAAGGTGTCTCGGCGGCGGTTTCCACGCCGGGGCTCTCGCCCAGCAGCAGGGATAGGTTGGCCGCGAACCTGTCGATCAGCTTCTCGCCGACCTCGGACATCACCCCCCGGCCGAACTGGGCCGGGCGGCCGGTCACGTTGAAGGAGGTGTCGACGGTGACCCTGGTGTGCCGCCCCTCGGGGTGCAGGCGCGCGACGACCGTGGCACCGGCGGTGCCCGAGCCCCTGGCCTCCTTGCCGGCGGCCTTGATGGTCATGGAGTGGGTGTCTGAGTCCACCTTCTCGAAGGAGGCCCGGCCCCGGTAGGTCACCGTGATCGGCCCGACCTTGACCTTCATCCTGCCGGTGAAGGAGTCTTCTTCGACCTGTTCCACGGTGGCACCGGGCAGGCAGGGGCCGATCCGCTCGACGTCGAGTAGCACCGGCCACGCCTGCTCGACCGGCACGGGAACCGTGAACTCGTGCTCGAACCGCATCGCCATCGATCCGCTCCTTGTCGGTCGGTCGCTGTTGCGACATTACGACTACACGGGGGCGTATTACCAGTATGCCGCCACGGGGCCGGTTGACCGCCACACGTCGGTACGTGTCGGTCGGCGTCCGTTCCTCCCTGCCCCTCCGGATGGGGATGATGCCTCCGCCCTCCCGCGAGGCGCTCTCGGGCTCCCGGGTGAGGGGGGCTCATCTGCCGCCCTCCCCGCCGTTCATGGCGAGGACACTCGCAGGCCCGCCGTGACGGGGTGAGAACCCGCCTGGTTCTCACCCCGTCACGGCGGGACTCAGCCGCTCGCGGCCCGGACCGCCCTGCGGGTCAGCACCCGGGCCAGATGGCGGCGGTAGTCGGGTCTGGCGTGCAGGTCCGCGGGGGGCGAGGTGCCGTCGTCGGCCTCGGCGCACGCCTCCCCGACGGGGTCGGCGCCGGTGGAGCCCACGGGCGCGAGGTCCACCCCGCGCAGCGCCGTCTCCACCGCACTCGCCCGCACCGGGGTGGGACCCATGTTGGTCAGCGCGATCCTGGCCTCCTCGACGGCCCCGCCACTCCGCCGTACGGCCGCCGCGACGCCGACGATCGCCCACGCCTGCGCCGTCCGGTGGAACTTCTCGTAGTGGAAACCCCACCCGGGGCCGAGTACCGGCACCCGGGCGCCGATCAGCACCTCATCGGGTTCGAGCGCGGGCTCCAGGTAGTCGACGAAGAAGTCCGCGGCGGGGATCTCCCGCTCACCGTCGACGGAGCGGGCGACGAAGACGCAGTCGAGCGCCAGGGCCACGGCCGGCAGGTCCCCCGCCGGATCGGCGTGGGCCATGGAACCGCCGAACGTGCCACGGTGCCGTACCGCGGGGTCGGCCACCGTGGCCGTGGCCAGCGCGAGCAGCGGGACGCGCTCCCTGATCACCCCGGAGCGCAGCACCTCGTCGTGGGTGGTGAGCGCGCCGATGAACACGTGGTCGCCACGGTCGGAGATGCCGCGCAGGCCGGGCAGGCGCCCGAGGTCCACCAGCGCCGACGGGTAGGCCAGCCGCAGCCGTAGCAGCGGTAGCAGCGACTGGCCGCCGGCCAGCACCTTGACGTCGTCGCCGGAGGCCGCGGCCGCACCGAGCACCTGGCACGCCTCCTCCACCGAGGAGGGCCTGACGTAGTCGAACGACGCGGGGATCATCGGTCTCCTCCCTCGGCGGCCGCCTCGGTGACGATCCGCCAGATCCGCTCCGGGGTGCAGGGCATCCGCACGTCGTTCACCCCGTACGGGCGCAGCGCGTCGACGATCGCGTTGACCACGGCGGGGGTGGAGGCGATGGTCCCGGCCTCGCCGACACCCTTGACGCCCAGCGGGTTGGTCGTCGCCGGGGTCTCGGTGCGGTCGGTGACGAAATCGGGCAGGTCGGCCGCCGAAGGGATGAGGTAGTCGGCCATCGTGGTGGTGAGCAGGTTGCCCTCGGTGTCGTAGACCGCCTCCTCGAACAGTGCCTGGGCGATGCCCTGGGCGATGCCGCCGTGCACCTGGCCCTCGACGATCAGCGGGTTCACCACCGAGCCCACGTCGTCGACCGCCACGTAGGTCCGGATCTTCGAGGCGCCGGTCTCGGTGTCCACCTCGATCGCGCACAGGTGGGTGCCGTGCGGGAAGGAGAAGTTGTCCGGGTCGAAGGTCGCGTCGGCGTCCAGCGCGGGTTCGAAGCCGTCGGGCAGGTCGTGCGCGGCGAAGGTGGCCAGCGCCAGTTCCTGGATGGTCCTGCCCGCCTCGGTGCCCCGGACCTTGAACGTGCCGTCGGCGAACTCGATGTCGTCGGCGGAGGCCTCAAGCAGGTGCGCGGTGAGCTGTTTGGCGCGGTCCTTCACCTTCTCGCAGGCGGCCAGCACGGCGACGCCGCCCACCACCAGGGAGCGGGAGCCGTAGGTGTCCATGCCCCTGTGCGAGACGGACGTGTCGCCGTGCAGCACGGAGACGTCCTCGAACGGCACGCCCAGCGCGTCGGCGACGATCTGGCTCCAGGCCGTCTCGTGTCCCTGGCCGTGCGGCGAGGAGCCGGTGACGACCTCGACCTTGCCGGTGGGCAGCATCCTGACCGAGGCGTGCTCCCAGCCGCCCGCGCCGTAGCTGAGGCTGCCGAGCACCCGCGAGGGCGCCAGCCCGCACATCTCGGTGAACGTCGAGACGCCGATGCCGAGCTGGACCGGGTCGCGCCGGTCGCGCCGGTCCGCCTGCTCGGCCCTGAGCTTGTCGTAGCCGAGCAGGGCCAGGGCCCGCTCGGTCGCCGCCTCGTAGTTGCCCGAGTCGTAGGTCAGCCCGCAGATCGTGGTGTACGGGAACTCCGCGTGGGTGATCCAGTTGCGGCGCCGCAGCTCGACGGGGTCCATGCCCAGCTCGTGGGCGAGCTCGTCCATGGCGCGTTCGATCGCGAACGTCGCCTCGGGGCGGCCCGCGCCCCGGTAGGCGTCGGTCGGCATCTTGGTGGTGAAGACGCCGGTGCACTTGAAGTCGTAGGCGTCCATCTTGTAGATGCCGTTGTACATGAACGCGCCGAGCAGCGGCACGCCCGGCGTGACCAGCATCAGGTAGGCGCCCATGTCGGCGAGCAGGTCCACCTTGACGCCCCGCACCCGCCCGTCCCGGTCGGCGGCGACGGAGATCCGCTGGAGCTGGTCGCGGCCGTGGTGCACCGTCAGGTTGCCCTCGGAGCGGGACTCGGTCCACTTCACCGGCCTGCCCAGCCTGCGGGTCAGCAGCAGCGCGAGCACCTCCTCGGCGGTGACCTGGAGCTTGGAACCGAAGCCGCCGCCCACGTCGGGGGCGACCACCCGCAGCTTGTGCTCGGGGATGCCCGTCGTCAGCGCGAGCATGACGCGCAGGATGTGCGGGATCTGGGTGGACGAGTAGAGTGTGAAGGTGTCGCCGTCGGTGGTGGCCACGACCGCGCGAGGCTCCATGGCGGTCGGGATGAGCCGCTGCTGCACGTAGGTGCGCTCGATCACCACGGGGGCGTCGCGGAACGCCTCCTCGATGTCGCCCCCGGCGAACTTCCAGGTGAACGCCTGGTTCCCGGCCTCGTGGACCTTGGGGCTCCCCTCGGCGAGCGCCTCGGTCATGTCGAGCACCGCTTCCAGCGGCTCGTAGTCGATCTCGATCGCCTCCAGGGCGTCGGCCGCCCGGTAGCGGTCGGTGGCGACCACGCAGGCCACCGCCTCGCCGACGTAGCGGACCTCGTCCACCGCCATGGGCGGGTGGTCGGGGATGACGATGTCCTCGCTGACCGGCCAGGCGCAGGGCAGGCTGCCCTGCTCGCCGGCGAAGTCGCGCCCGCTGTAGACGGCGACCACGCCCGGCTGGCCGCTCGCGGCCGAGGTGTCGACGCGGGTGATCCTGGCGTGGGCCATCGGGCTGCGCAGGAAGGCCACGTACATCATGCCGGGGAGCTGGATGTTGTCGGTCCAGGTGGTCCTGCCGGTGACCAGCCGGGCGTCCTCCTTGCGCCTGCGCGCCCTGCCGACCTCGTGGGCGGCGGACGGGTCGTTCGGCCGGTCGCTCTCGATGAGCTGCTCGGTCATGGCGCCGCCACCTCCTGCCCGGACGTGCTCCGCCGGGACATCTCCGCCGCGCCGCGCCGCACCGCCCTGACGATGTTGCAGTACCCCGTGCAGCGGCACAGGTTGCCCTCCAACCCCTCGCGGACCGTCTCCTCCGACGGGTCGGGGTCGTCCCTGAGCAGGTCGATCGCCGCCATGATCATGCCGGGGGTGCAGTACCCGCACTGCAGGGCGTGCTCTTCGTGAAAGGCCTGCTGCATGGGATGCCACTCGCCTCCCTGGGCCAGGCCCTCAACCGTGACGACGTCGCTCCCGTCGGCCTGCACGGCGAGCACGGAACAACTCTTCGCGCTCCTGCCGTCGAGCATCACGGTGCAGGCGCCGCAGTTGCCGGTGTCGCAGCCGATGGGCGTGCCGGTCTTGCCCAGCCGATCTCGTAGCAGATGGACGAGGAGAAGGCGCGGCTCGACCTCCTCCTCGTATGCGATTCCATCGACGTTGACGGTGATTCGGGGCATACGTCCTCCAAAAGCAACCACAGGGGTATAGGAGAAGTGAGAACCGATAAATGAGAACTTACGCCCCAGTTCTCCCCGGTCAACCCTTTGGTCTCAGGCCAACGGAAGTTCCTCGGGTTCGCGGTCGCCGAGAATACGGCGGTCCGTTTCGTCGATTCTGAGGTCGTTGATGCTCGCCTCGCGGCGCCGCATCAGCCCGTCGTCGGCGAACTCCCACAGCTCGTTTCCGTAGCTGCGCCACCACTGGCCGCCCGCGTCGTGCCACTCGTACTGGAACCGCACGGCGATGCGGTTGCCACCGAACGTCCACAGCTCCTTGCGGAGCCGGTAGTCCTGCTCCCTGGCCCACTTGCGGCTCAGGAACTCCCTGATCTCCGCGCGCCCGGTGAGGAACTCGTCCCGGTTGCGCCAGCGGGAGTCGGGCGTGTAGGCGAGCGAGACCCGCTCGGGGTCGCGCGTGTTCCACGCGTCCTCGGCGGCCTGGACCTTGGCCCTGGCCGTCTCCTCGGTGAACATCACACTTCCTCCATGGGTTCCGCGGCCTCCTCGACCGCGTCGATCAGTGGGTCGTCGGGTCCGGCGAGGTACGTCAACCGATCATCGTCCAGGTCGGACGGCGCGGGCGTGACGAACACGCCGCCCGGTCCACGATGATCCCGATGACCCCGTCAAGGGTTTCCCCGCGCCCCGTTCGCGGCGCGGGCGGCGTGCGCCGGCGGGTTGTGGCGGGAGTACTCCCCGAGCCGCCAGCGGAGCGGGCTGGCTCCCCGGACCCGGACGATCCGGTCCACCTCGAACCCGACCAGCCGCTGTGCCCCCGGGACGTCGCCCGGCTCCCAGTCGACGCGGGCCCGCCCGGTCAGGTGCAGCGCGTCGCCGTTCTCCCAGTCGAGGAAGAGCAGGCCGCAGTGTTCGTCCAGTTCCAGGTTGCCGAGCGTCATGTACATCAGGTTGCCGGCGTAGTCCGGCCAGACCAGCCGTCGCTCGTCCAGCACCCGGACGAACCCCGGGTTGCCGCCCCGGTGCGACAGATCCGCACCCAGGCCGGGGGCCGAGGTGGCGACGAAGAACGTGTCGGCGCCCTCGATCCACGCCCGGTCGCCGTCGCCGAACACCGTCGCCGAGGAGGAGCCGGTGGCCGGCCCGGTGACCTCCGCGACGATGTCCCGCGTCTGGATGTACTTGGGACAGTTGGCGTACGCCTGCTCGGTGTGGACGACCAGTCGCCCGCCGTCCCGCCGGACCGTGCCGTTGACCCGCATCCTGCGCCTGGTCAGGGGCTCGATCGCGAGCATCCCGATCTCGCCCTCGTCCAGTCCGGCCAGCGGATCGTGCTCACCCGGCAGCGTGTCGATCACCACGGTCCGTTCGTCCGCGGCCCTGGCGAACCCCTCGGGCCCGGTCAGGACCGTCGCCCACGGGAGCCCGTCCCGCCCCGCGGCTCCGATCAGCAGCATCCGCTGCCGCCCCAGGAACTCGGCCGCCACCGCCGGGATCTCCGGCCGGGTCCTGGCCGAGCCCAGTGCCACCGCGCGGACCCCGGTCCTGCGCTGTACCGCGATTTCTCCCCCGTGCTCCATGGTCGTCTAGAAGAAGCCGCAGGTGGGGGCGCCGGTGGTCGGCGCGGGGCGCTCGTCGGCGCCGCTGGGCGCGAAGATCTCCAGCCGGATGCCGTCCGGGTCCTCGAAGAACACGCCCCCCGAGGACGCCCCCTCGCCGTGCGGGACCACGCCGTCGTGGTGGAGCGTGGCCCCGAGTCCCCGGATCACGGTCTCGGCTTGGCGGACCGCCTCGATGTCCGGCACCTGGAAGGACAGGTGGTGCAGGCCCGGCAGCCCGGTGGCGAAGCTGCCCTCGCTCTGCTGCCAGAGGGTGAGCACCAGCTTCCCGTCGAGACCGAGGAAGGCGTAGCGCCGGTCCGGCTGGTCCGACTCGCCGAAGATCTCGAAGCCGAAGACCTTCAGGTAGAAGTCCTTGGACCTGTCGAGGTCGGAGACGTTGAGGCCGACGTGGTCGGTCTGGAAGGTCATTTGATCTCTCCTCCACGTTTTCTAACGGCTCGATCCGTTAGCTCTACTGCCCGCAATCTAACGCAAAATCGGCATTTGTCACGTTAGAAAAATATGGCGTAAATCACTCTTGGTGGGCTGGGGGTAGGCCCGGATGAGGAGAGCCCGCCGAATGGACGCGCGACAGGTGGGAGCGGGTAACCACTGGAGGCGACGTCACCTTGGTGCGCGGTCAGGAAAGCGCGACGTTGCCAGGCGTACGGGCAGACGTCACCGGATGCGGCGACATGAGAGGTGGGCGGCCTGGCGCCGGGGTGGGTCAGCCGTTCCGGCGCTGGCGGTAATGGCGGGCGGCTCGGGCCCGGTTGCCGCAGCCGAGCGAGCACCACTCCTGCCGGGCGTGCTCCTTGATGAAATAGAGCACGCAGCGGGGGGCGGGGCAGACGCGGATCTGCTCGCGCCGGGGGCCGGCCAGCAGCTCGATCGCCGACGTCGCGAGGGTGGCCCGGATCCGTTCGGACTCCGTGACCTCGACGCCCGGAACCGTCCGCGCCCGGGGCGCCTCGCCGGCGGGCCACTCCAGCCGCGGGGCCGAAGGCATGGCCAGTGCCGTGGCGTTGACCAGGTCGAGCGACTCGGCGAAGTCCGGGAGCCGGTGCGCGTCCGCGTCGCTCGCGGCGCCCGGCGCCACGGCCCTGGCGAAGAGCGCCCGTACGGCCTGCCGCAGCTCGACCACTTCGCTCCGCAGTTCCTCAGAGGCGGTGAAATCCGGGGCGATCCCCAGCTCGGCGGCGTGCGCCCGGCCCCACGCGGTCATGCCCTGCACGTCGGAGAGCAGGTCCGTCAGACCGGTCCGCGTCGCGCGAACGGTGCTGACGAACTCCAGGGCTGACATGCTCCGAGCCTAATGCCCGATATGACCTGTTGCTCTGACGTCCGGGCGGCCCCGATCTCCCTAGCTCCGGGTGACCTTGGCCAGGATGGCGACCAGGCCCGCCAAGCCCAGGCCGCTCACCAGGACCGTGAGCATGACCAGCGGCTGGACGGCCGGTCTGCTGATGAAGACGACTCCGATCGCGATGAACAGCATGCCGCTGAGCAGGGCCATCCAGTCGGTGCGGTGTACGCGCCGGGACACGGGCCGCTGTTCGGGCCGGTCGTGCTCAGGCAGCACGGCGCACCTCCACATCCCCGATGCCGACCTTGACGTTCAGCACGATGGTCGCCACGTCGCCCTTGGGGGTCACCTCGGGCTCCAGGATCCTGTCATGCCGGATGTCGGCACCCCCCTCCACCGTGTGGTCGATCTTGACGTCGCCGAACTTGGTATGGCCCTGCACCTCGATCCTGGCCGTCGCCGGCAGGATCACGCTGATCGCGCCAGCCGAGACCGAGACGTCCACGACGGTCCGCGAACCCGGCGGCAGGGCCACCTCGCTCAGGTCCAGCACCCCGTCGCCCACCCCCACCGAGTAGCTGCGGGCCATCTCGGACAGGGTGGTGGGCTGCCAGTGATAGCTGCCGAACTTCTTCGGCATGCCGCCCAGCATGGGCCCCGCGACCAGGGCGATCGACAGGATGGTGCCGGTCGCGACCAACCCGGCTCCCCGGCCGAACCAGGCGGCGGCCAGCAGGCCGGCGCCGATGACGACAAGCGCCGCGCCGCCCGCGACCGTCATGTTGACCGGTCCTGAAGCGGACTGGATCGCCACGATGATCCCTCCAACGATCATGGCCAGGAAGATGGTGACGCCCCCGACGAACGATCTGGGCCGCCGCGGCCTGGGCGGCGCTGTCACCGTCGCGCCGTACCCGGACGGCATGTAAGGGGCGTAGGGGGAGTACGGTTGCTGCCGCTTCCGGGGGTCCAGCGGCTGGTAGGGGCCGTACGGCGAGAAAGGCGCACCGGAGGAGTCGAACGACGGCCTGGCGGGGCGGTACGGCTCCGGTGGGATGTCTCCGCGGGGTGGGGCGGGACGGGGAGGTGCACCCGGGGCAGGCCCGGCGAAGGTCTCGGCGACGGGGTCGGGGGCGGGGGGCGTGTCCGGGGCGGGCTCGGTGCGGGTCTCCGAGACGGGGGCCGGGGACGGCCGCTCCGCCGTGGACCACGGTCCCCCCGTCTCGACCCTCGTCTCAGCTCCCGAGGCGGGCGCGTACCGCTCCGTGACCGTCTCGCCGCCCGGGCGGGCGGCGTACGCCACGGGGCCCGAGGCCGGCGGCGCGGCGGTGCGGGCGGCCGGATCCTGCTCCCCGACGGGACGCCGGCCGTCGGCGCCACCCGGCCCGTGGGCGAACGGGTTCGGCCACTGATCGGCCGGGTACGGCGCCCGGCGCCCGCGCAGCCGGTCGGGCAGTGACCTGGCGGTGGCCAGCAGGTCCACCCCGCGGGAGTGGGCGGTGAGCAGGGCGATGGCGAACACCGTGCCGACCACGACCGTGGCGGTGCCGACGCCGTCCGAGGAGATGTTGACGATGAGCCCGAGGGCGAACAGGCCGGCCAGCAGGGTCAGGACCGTCTCGCTGTCGAAGTCGCGCCGGCTCCACTGCTCCACGTAGCCGGGGCCGCCGTTGGCCTCACGCATCAGCAGGAACGCCGCGATGTAGAGCATGATGCCGATCCCCGAGCCGAGCACCAGCACCGCGAAACCCACTCGCAACAGCACTGGATCGACCCCGGCGTACCGCCCCAGGCCCGCGCAGACGCCGGTCAGCATGCGGCCCTCGTCGCTGCGCCGCAGACCGCGATCCTCGGTGGGGAAGCCGGGCCGCGAGCCGGACGTGGCGCTCGCCGGATCGGTATCGTTCATGTACTTATCGTGGCCTTTCCTCGGCCCGTGCCGCATCCGGGACACCCCTGAGTCGTCCCGGAGGGGAAACGCCTCTCTCAGGGTCGCTTCAGGGGAACGCCTGATGCGCAGGCATGGTGGTTCGTGTGACGATGCTGACGATATGGCTGACCGAACGACAATTCATGACACGGCGCCCGTGACCTCCGAAGACGCGCCTCTCCCTCGGCTGATGAGGCCGGTGGAGGGGCGGCTGGTGGCCGGGGTGGCCCAGGGGGCCGCCGCCCAGCTCCGGCTCGACCCGGTCGTGCTGCGGCTGGCCTTCGTGCTGCTCACCGTCCTGGACGGGTTCGGAGCCGTGGCGTACGCCGCCCTGTGGATGTTCACCCCGCGCGAGCCGTACGAGGGCAAAGAGCCCGCCAGGGACTGGAGCCAGCTCACCGCGTACACCGCGATCGGGCTGGCGCTGCTGGCCCTGGGCTGGCTCACCGGAACCTCGGGGGGCGGGATCGGGGCCTGGCCGATCGCGGTGGGCGGCATCGGCTCGCTGATCCTGTGGCAGCAGGCGGATCCGGACCGGCGGCAGCGCTGGATGACCACCACCGTCGGACAGGTCCGCCAGAACCGGGTCCGCACCGTCGCCGGGCTGGTGCTCGTCATGGTCGGTGCGATCGGCTTCCTGGTGGCCAACGACGAGCTGGTCGAGGCCCGGTCCGGCATCATGTTCACGCTGGTGGTCGTGGGCGGTGTCGCGCTGATCGCGGCCCCCTGGCTGGCGGCCCTGTGGAAGGAACTGCAGCGCGAGCGCCGCGAGCGCATCCGGCAGGAGGAGCGCGCCGAGGTGGCCGCCCACGTCCATGACTCGGTGCTGCACACGCTGACCCTCATCCAGCGCAACGCCTCCGATTCGCGCGAGGTGATGAGGCTCGCCCGCTCCCAGGAGCGGGAGCTGCGCAACTGGCTCTACCAGCCCCAGCAGGACGCCGACGCGTCGGTGGCCGCGGCCGTGCGGCGGGTGGCGGCCGAGGAGGAGGACGCGCACGGGGTGCCGATCGAGGTCGTCTGCGTGGGCGACTGCCCGCTGACCCCCGAGCTGTCCGCGATGGTGCAGGCCGCGAGGCAGGCCATGGTCAACGCCGCGAAATACTCGGGGTCCGAGGTCATCTCCGTCTACGCCGAGGCTGAGCCGGAGGAGGTCACCATCTTCGTCAGGGATCGGGGGGTCGGGTTCGACATGGAGGACGTGCCCGAGGATCGTATGGGTATCCGCCAGTCGATCGTCGGCAGGATGGAGCGCCACGGGGGCAGCGCCCGGGTGCGGACCGAGCCCGGCGAGGGTACGGAAGTGATGTTGACCATGAAGCTGGAGAAGGTGTGAGCAGCGAGCGAGCCACGACAGAGCGAGCCCTCGGCCGGGCCGCGCGGTGTGACGGCGGACGGACGCGACCGGCGGGAGGGGCCCGATGAGCGCGGTGAAGGTCCTGATCGTCGACGACCACCGGTTGTTCCGCTCCGGCGTCCGGGCCGAGCTGGGCGACTCCATCGAGGTGCTCGGGGAGGCCGAGGACGTGGAGTCCGCGGTCAGGGCGATCGCCGAACTGGGGCCCGACGTGGTCCTCCTCGACGTGCACATGCCCGGTGGCGGTGGCCAGGAGGTGCTGCGCCGGGTCCTCGGCGCGGGCTCCACGGTCCGCTTCCTCGCCCTGTCGGTCTCCGACGCCGCCGAGGACGTCATCGGCGTGATCCGGGGCGGTGCCCGGGGCTATGTGACCAAGAACATCAGCGGGCGCGAGCTCACCGACGCCATCCGCAGGGTGGCCGACGGGGACGCGGTCTTCTCCCCGAGGCTGGCCGGGTTCGTGCTGGACGCGTTCGCCTCCAGTGAGGCCCCGCCGATCGACCCCGAGCTCGACTCGCTGACCCAGCGCGAGCGCGAGGTGCTGCGGTTGATCGCCAGGGGGTACGCCTACAAGGAGATCGCCAAGGAGCTGTTCATCTCGGTGAAGACCGTGGAGACCCATGTCTCGTCGGTGCTGCGCAAGCTCCAGCTCTCCAACCGTCACGAGCTCTCCCGCTGGGCCACGGCGCGGCGCCTGGTCTGACCGGCCGGCCGGTGAACCGGCCACTCCTGTACGAGCAGTGACTTATGTGCGACTCTGCGAAGTATGGGACGCGACGTACCTGCGATGGTGTTCAGTCGCGAGGACCGGCGGCGCTACCGGGACAAGGTCCGCCGGTGCCTTGACGTCTTCGCGCAGATGCTCCACGAGTCCAGGTTCGAGTTCGACCGGCCCAGGGCCGGGCTGGAGATCGAGCTCAACCTCGTGGACGACCGTGGCGAGGTCGCCATGAAGAACGCCGAGGTGCTGGCGGCCATCGCCCAGCCCGACTGGGCCACCGAGCTCGGCCAGTTCAACGTGGAGATCAACGTCCTGCCCGAGTCCCTGGAGCAGGAGGGCGCGGTCCGGCTGGAGAAGGTGATCAGGGACCGCCTCAACCACGCCGAGGCGCGGGCCCGTACCGTCGGCGGGCACATGATGATGGTCGGCATCCTGCCCACGCTGCGGGAGAGCGACGTCCACGAGGGCACCCTGTCGGCCAACCCCCGCTACAAACTGCTCAACGAGCAGATCTTCGCGGCCAGGGGCGAGGACATGCACCTGTCGATCGAGGGGGAGGATCTCCTCGAGACCTACGCCGACAGCATCACCCCCGAGGCCGCCTGCACGAGCCTCCAGCTCCATCTCCAGGTCAGCCCGGAGACGTTCGCCGCCAACTGGAATGCCGCCCAGGCCATCGCGGGCCCGCAGGTGGCCATGGCGGCCAACTCGCCGTTCCTGTTCGGCCGCAGGCTCTGGCAGGAGACCAGGATCCCGCTGTTCGAGCAGGCCACCGACACCCGCCCGGTGGAGCTGAAGGTCCAGGGGGTGCGGCCCAGGGTATGGTTCGGCGAGCGGTGGATCACCTCGGTCTTCGATCTCTTCGAGGAGAACGCCCGCTACTTCCCCGCGCTGCTGCCCCTGTGCGACGAGGCCGACCCGCGCGAGGAACTGATGCGCGGGATCACCCCTCAGCTCGGCGAGCTGACCCTGCACAACGGCACCGTCTACCGGTGGAACCGGCCGGTCTACGCGGTGGTGGACGGCATCCCGCACCTGCGGGTGGAGAACCGGGTGCTGCCCGCGGGCCCCTCGGTGGCCGACATCGTCGCCAACGCGGTGTTCTACTACGGGCTCATGGGCGTCCTGCCCTACGCCGAACGCCCGGTGTGGACGCGCATGTCGTTCGCCGCGGCCAGGGACAACCTGCACGCCGCCGCCCGGCACGGCCTGGACGCCAGGCTCTTCTGGCCGGGACTCGGTGAGGTGCCGGCCTCGGAGCTGATCCTGCGCCGCCTGCTGCCGCTCGCCCACGAGGGGCTCGACCTGTGGGGCGTGGCCCCCGCCGTCAGGGACCGGCTGCTGGGGATCGTCGAGCGGCGCTGCCTGACGGGCAGGAACGGGGCGAGCTGGCAGATCGACGCGGTGAACGCGCTCGGCGACCTCGAAAGACACGAGGCACTGCGCCGGATGACCCTGCGGTACATGGCGAACATGCACACCAACGAGCCGGTCCACGGCTGGCCGACCCTCTGAGCGCACCGCCCCCGAGGGCGTGGCGAGCCTCGGTGCGAAGGCCGGCGGAATGTTCTCCCCGATCCGTCGAGATGAGTACGCGTGAATCCGCCGAGAGGTTGATGTCCCGACGCCGCGATCCACCTAGTCTGAGGGCCGAGCCATCAGGGGGTGATGACGTGCGGGCAATGGTCGAGGAGATCGGCTGGGCCGCGCGAGGTGCCTGCCGCACCAGCGATCCCGAGCTGTTCTTTCCGCTGACCCAGTCGGCCGAGCAGGAGGCGCGGGCGAAGGCGGTCTGCGAGCGGTGCCCGGTCCTCAAGGAGTGCCGGGCGTACGCGGTCCGGGCGGCCGAGCCCGAGGGGATCTGGGGCGGCCTGACCGTGAAGGAACGCCGCGGCCTGCGCTTCCCGGCCGGCTGGCGCCAGGCCGCCACGGATCCGGCCCCGGTCGCGTAGCCTCGAACCGGATTCGAGTGGGATCTCCACGGGCTCGGGCGGAAGGACACCGTCCCAGGGGTCGCGGTCCCCGGCACGCGGGGTGTGGAACCGAGGTCCGAGGGGGCTGAAGGGGTGGAGCGGAAGCCGACGCGGGACACCGGTGCCGGGTTTCCACCGGGGACGTCGACGGGGACGTCGGCGGGGACGGTGACAGGGGCGGTGGCGGTGCTGGCGGGGGCCAACGTGCTCAACAACCGCCTGGCGCCGAGGTTGGCACCGCTGACCTCGGCCGTGGCCACCGGTGCGCTGCTCGTGCTGGCCCGCCGTGCCGGGATCTCCTGGTCCGAGCTGGGGTTCCACCGGCGCTCGCGTGGCCTGCGGATCGGTGGCGCGCTCGCCGCCGCCGTGGCGGGGGCCTACGCCGCGGGCGTGGCGGTCCCGGCCACCCGCCGCCTCTTCCGCGACGAGCGCGCCCTGTCGCTCTCCCGCGCCCGCGCGCTGGAGGAGGCACTGATCCAGGTGCCGGTCGGCACCGTACTGCTGGAGGAGGTCGGCTTCCGCGGGGTGGTGCACGCCCTCGTCGCCCGCTCCCACGGCCACGGCGCGGCGACCGCCGTCTCCTCGATCCTTTTCGGCCTCTGGCACGTTCTCCCCGCCGTGGACATGACGGCCGCCAACCCCGCCCTGAGCCGTCTGGCCTCCGGGGAGGCCGCCGGCGGCGGCTCCGGCGTGCCCGGATGGCAGGTGACGCGCGTCGTGGCCGGTTCCGTGGTCGCGACGGGCCTCGCCGGGGTGCTCTTCACCGAGCTGCGCAGGCGGGGCGGCCTGGCCGCGCCCGCGATGTTCCACGTCGCGACCAACTCCCTGGGCTACCTGTTCGCCCGCCTGGCCCCGCCGGACCCCGCGTCCCGGGAGGCTCCCGCCCCGAACCGCTGACCCGCTTCTACTTTCTTCGCCTGCCCGGTCGCCACGCCGGTTCACGGGTGCGCGAGCCGGGCGACGGCTCGTGGGTGCCGAAGCGGCCACGGGCGGCGAGTTCGATCGTGACGACCACGGCCACCGCCTCCGCGGCCAGCAGCGCGACCAGCACGACGAGCTGTACCACTCCGGCCTGGAGCGGACTGGCCCCGCCCAGGAGCATCCCCACGAAGGCGCCGGGCAATGTGACCAGGCCCACGGTTCTCGTCTGGTCCAGTGCGGGCACCAGGGCCTGCGCCGCGGGCGGCCGGCAGATCTCCAGTGCCGCGTCCCGGTCCGAGAAGCCCAGGGAGAGCGCCGCCTCCACCTCGCCCCGCCGGTGGGCGAGCTCGTCCAGGGCCCGCCGTCCCGCGAGCGCCGTGGCCGTCAGGCACCCGCCGAGCAGGATGCCCGCGATCGGGATCAGCGTGATGCCCCGCGGCGGGACGATGCCGCCGCCGAACAGCAGCGCCAGCACCGGCAGGGCCCCGGCCGCGATGGGCACCGCGGCCCACCAGGCGGCGCGGCCCGAGGTGATCCTGCGTCCCGCGGTCAGGCTCGCCACCCCGTACATGATCAGCACGAAGACCGCCACCACGGGCGCCCGTTCGACCGCCCACACGATGACGAGCGAGACCGCGACGAGTTGGACGGCGGCGCGCAGGGAGGCCATGAGTATCCCGGGTGCGTGCCCGAGGTGGCCGAACCAGGCGACGGCGGCGGCCCCGACGGCCAGCAGGACGATGACGGCGGCGGTGGCGAACGACAGGTCGACGGTGTTCAAGGGGCGCGGTGTCCTTGTGGCCTCATGCGAGGTCAGGCGGTGGGGACCCGCTGGAAGGACTCGACATAGCGGCCCTCGCCGAAGCCCGCCTCGACGGCTCGCTGGGAGAAGCGGTCCCGCAGGAAGCTCTCGAAGTCCTCCAGGTGGCCGATCTGGCTGACGTGGGCGCGCAGCGCGGCCAGCTTGCGGTCGAAGGTGTCGGTGATGTCCACGTGGTGGTCGGCTACCGGGCCGCCGTTCAACCAGACCTCGCGGACGGTCCACGCCTCAAGGCCCTCGTCGAGCAGGAGCGAGGGGAAGGTGTAGGGGTTGCGCGCGTCGGGGTAGACGGCGTCGAGGGCGCAGCCGCCGACCGCGCGGTGGTCGGGGTGGCTGGGGGCGATGAACCGGTGATTGCGCTCGGGGCTGTGGGTGATCACCAGGTCGGGCTTGACCTGGCGGATGACCCGGGTGATGTCACGCCGCAACTCCAGGCTCTGCACCACCGTCCCGTCGTGGTAGCCGAGGTAGCGCACATCGGTCACGCCGACGGCCTTGGCGGCGTTGGACTGCTCGGCGCGGCGGAGTTCGGCCATGCCGCCGTTGTCCAGCTCGCGGTCGAAGCCACCCGCGTCGCCGTCGGTGACCACGCAGTACGTCACCTCGACGCCCCGGTCGGTGAATCGCGCGATCGAGCCCGCGGCGGCGAAGTCGACGTCGTCGGGGTGTGCGGTGACCGCGAGTACGCGGCTGATCTCGCCTTCGGACAGCATGGGAACCCTTCCGTCTTCTCCGCGTACGTTCGATCGTCACAACCGCAGCGGGGTCCGCCCACATTCCTTTACGACCGTTGGACCCGGTTGTCGGCCAGTCGTTCTAACCTAGGGGACGTGTCGATCCCAGCCTCCTCTCTGACCCACCCGTTGCTCGACGGGCTCAACCCTCAGCAGCGCGAGGCCGTCGTGCACCACGGCAGCCCCCTGCTCATCGTCGCGGGCGCGGGTTCCGGCAAGACCCGGGTGCTGACCCACCGCATCGCCTATCTGCTGGGCGAGCGGGGTGTGCAGCCGCAGGAGATCCTGGCGATCACCTTCACCAACAAGGCCGCACGGGAGATGAAGGACCGGGTCGACAAGCTCATCGGCCCGCGTTCGGCGGCGATGTGGGTGATGACCTTCCACAGCGCGTGCGTGCGGATCCTGCGCCGTGAGGCCAAGCGCCTGGGCTTCCCCTCGGGCTTCTCCATCTACGACCAGTCCGACTCGCAACGCCTGATGGCGATGGTCTGCCGCGAGATGGACCTCGATCCCAAGCGTTACCCGCCGAGGTCCTTCTCCGCCCAGGTCAGCAACTTCAAGAACGAGCTGATCGACTACGAGACGGCGGCCGCCCAGGCCTCCACCCACCTGGAGCGCAAGCTCGCCGAGGCGTACCGCAACTACCAGCAGAAGCTCACCGAGGCCGGAGCGATGGACTTCGACGACCTCATCATGCTGACGGTGACGCTGTTCCAGATCTTCCCCGACGTGGCCGAGCACTACCGGCTCCGCTGGCGCCACATCATGGTCGACGAGTACCAGGACACCAACCACGCGCAGTACACCCTGATCCGCGAGCTCGCGGGCCGTCCCGAGCTGCGCACCGCCGACGGAGACCTGGTCAGGGAGGGGGGTGTCGCCCCGGCCGAGCTGTGCGTGGTGGGCGACGCCGACCAGTCGATCTACGCCTTCCGCGGCGCGACGATCCGCAACATCCTGGAGTTCGAGCGCGACTACCCGGAGGCCAGGACGATCCTGCTGGAGCAGAACTACCGCTCCACCCAGACGATCCTGTCCGCCGCCAACGCGGTGATCTCTCGCAACGAGAGCCGCAAACCCAAGAACCTCTGGTCCGACCAGGGGGCCGGGGCGAAGATCATCGGCTATGTCGCCGACAACGAGCACGACGAGGCGATGTTCGTCGCCCAGGAGGTCGACAGGCTCACCGACCACGAGGACGTGGTACCCGGCCAGGTAGCCGTGTTCTACCGGACCAACGCCGCCTCCCGGGTGTTCGAGGAGATCTTCATCAGGACCGGCCTGCCGTACAAGGTGGTGGGCGGGGTGCGCTTCTACGAGCGCAAGGAGGTCCGCGACCTGCTGGCCTACCTGCGCTTCCTGTCCAACCCGAACGACGTGGTGTCGCTGCGCCGCATCCTCAACGTGCCCAAGCGCGGCATCGGCGAGCGGGCCGAGGCGATGGTCGAGGCGTTCGCGAGCAGGGAGCGGATCCCCTACTGGGAGGCGCTCCGCCGGGCGGACGACGCGCCGGGCATGGCCACCCGCTCGCTCAAGGCCATCGCCGAGTTCGTCGATCTGATGGACGAGCTGATGGTGAAGGCCGACGACCTGTCGCCCTCACAGCTGGCCCAGGAGGTGCTGGGGAGCACCGGATACCGTCTGGAGCTCACCGCCTCCAACGACCCGCAGGACGAGAGCCGCCTGGAGAACCTGGACGAGATGATCTCGGTCGCCTCCGAGTTCGAGGAGGCCAACCCTGAGGGCACGCTGGTGGAGTTCCTGGAGCAGATCTCCCTGGTCGCCGATGCCGACCAGATCCCGGCGGCCGACGGGGGCCAGGGCGTGGTGACGCTGATGACGCTGCACACCGCCAAGGGACTTGAGTTCCCCGTGGTGTTCCTCACCGGAATGGAGGACGGGGTCTTCCCGCACATGCGCTCGCTCGGCGAGCCGAAGGAGCTGGAGGAGGAGCGCCGCCTGGCCTACGTCGGCATCACCCGCGCCGAGCAGCGCCTCTATGTCTCCCGGGCCGCCGTCCGCAGTTCCTGGGGCTCGCCCGCGTTCAACCCGGCCTCCCGGTTCGTCGCGGAGATCCCGGCCGATCTGGTCGACTGGCGCGGCAACCCGGAGAAGAGCGCCTGGAGCGCCGCCACCCGCCGCGACTCCCGCCCCGCCCCGGTCAGGAAGTCCGAGGGCAGGCAGATCCCCAACCTGGCCCCCGGCGACCGGGTCACCCACGACAAGTTCGGCCTGGGCACCGTGGTGTCCGTGGACGGCGTCGCCGAGAAGACCAAGGCCAAGATCGACTTCGGTGGCGGAGTGGGGGAGAAGGTCCTGCTGCTGGCGTACGCGAAACAACTGGAGAAACTCTGAGATCTCCGGAGCGTCCGGTGGCCCCTTGCCGCCGGTTCCGGACTCGGGGGAAGGGGAAGGGCACGGCGGCCGTCGCTCGCCGTGCCCTTCCCGCGCTCCGGTCCCCGGATCAGTTCGTGAGGAGTTCCCTGATGGGGTCCTCGGGCTGGTCGGCGCCGACGGTGAGCTCGTCGAAGTCGGCCACCTGGTCGGCGGGCGGTGCCTTGACGGTGACCTTGGTGCCCCAGCCGGTGTAGCGGGTGTCGTTGACGTAGGTCAGCTCGGTGCTGTTGAGGCCCTGGGTGGACTCGGTGTACGACGACACGACCCGGCGGACCAGCTGGTCGGAGCCGATGTAGATCTTCCAGGTCACCGGGAGGGTGGCGGACCTGCCGGTGGGCTTCGTGCCCAGCATCGCGCGTACCGAGGGGGAGACCTTGAAGAGCTCGCCCAGCGTGATCGTGCCCGAGTGGACGGTGGTCCGGGTGCCGTCCCAGGTCCCGCCGGGGCGCCTGGCGCCGGTGTGGGCCAGGGTCGCCTTCAGCGTTCCCGGTTCGACGGTGCTGATGATCTGCTGAACGGCGCTGACCAGGGAGAGGGAGTCGCCGCGGACGCGCAGCCACTTCTTGCCCTCGGGCATGGAGTCGGCGAAGAAGCCGCCCGAGGTGTAGGAGACGCCCTTCAGCGAGATCGTCCGCGATGGGGTGAACAGGCCCTTGAACTCGCCGTCCTGGGTGGGCAGGTTGAACTTGGTGGTCAGATCCGAGGCGACCAGGCCCGACTTGCCGAACTCCAGCACGCCGTTGCGCCTGGTGAAGATCGTCCGCTGCTTCTTGCCCGCACCGACGATCTTCGTGTTCTCGGTGAGCTTCACGCCCCTGTGGGTTCTGAACTGGCGCTTCAGCGCCGAGACCGGGTCGGACTTCGCGGCCTGGGCGGTCTTCGTGGTCTGAGCGGTCTGGGCGCTCGCCGGGGCGACGGTCACCAGCGTGGGAACCATCAGGGCCGCCACGGTGGCGCCGGTCAGGGCGGCGATCGTTCGCCTCATTGGGGTCCTCCCGTATGTGTCCTCGCGTCGTCGCGGAGGGGGAAGAAGATTCTTCCCTATATGCCGAAATATTGGATCAAGAATCACCGGCGCCCGGTGGGCGAAGCGCGGCCGTGCCCGGCAGGTGCAGCCTGCCGGGCACGGCCGTCCGGTGCCGGGTGTGATCAGCGCGGAAGGATCACTTGACGGTCAGCAGCGGGATGGGCGTGTCGGCTTCGAAGCCCGCCTGCAGTTCCTTCACCGTGGCGACCTGGTCGGCCGGCGGGGCGTCGATCGTGACCTTCGAACCCCAGTTGGTGTAGCGGGTGTCGACGGTCCAGGTCGGCCCACTTGAGAACTCCGTGTACGAGGTCGACAGCCTGCTGGGGAGCCGGTCGGCGTTCAGGAACAGCTTCCACTTGATCGCGGTCTTGGCCTGTTCGTCGGAGAGTTTCGGCTCATCCTGTGACGCGCGGAACCACGGCGAGATCTTCTGCAGCTCACCGAAAGTGATCTTCCCGGCATAGGCGGTCGGCTTCTTGACCGTGGCGTGCGCGAGGAGGGCCTTGAGGGTCGCGGGCTCGGCGACGTTGACGAGCTGGCCTAGCGAGCCGGTCACGCCGAGCGTGTCCCCCGGGTACCCGAGCCAGGGCTTGTCCTGCGGCAGAAACTGGCCGAAGGGCCCGCCTGAGAGGTACGCCTTTTTCTTGACCCGGACGACTCGTTCGGGCTCGGCCAGTCCGGCGAGCAGCTTGCTGAACTTCTTCTGCTCCTCGGTTTCCTCGGTGCCGCCTTCTCCGGTGCCGAATTCGAAGGCACCCTCATCGAAACGCAGCTGGGTGGTGTGGTCCGACGCGCTGACCCCGGAGGTGCTGAACTGCAATTCACCCTTACGGCGGCCGGCAATCGTGTTCTTGGAGCTGCCCTGCGTCTTCAGGATGTCGACGTAGGTGACGCCATGGCCGTCTTTGAGCTGACCCTTCAGCGCGGTGATCGGATCGGCGGCCTGTGCGTGCGCGGTCGATGCCAGCGCCGGAGCGCCGAGTACGGCCGTTGCGGCGCACGCCAGTCCGGCGATGTATCGCTTCAAAGGAAAATCCTCCTGACTGACCCCTCCGCCCCGTCGGGGAGGGGGTGACACACTCTCGCTGTGCAAGATCACGAAAGGGTAGCGCATTTGGAGGATTGCCTTGAATTAAACGTGCATATTTCGTGCAGAGACGTCTCCCCGGGCGTCGGAAGGCGGTGCGGATATTTGGTTTCCGGTCAATCACGGACCGTCAGATTTGTTTTTTCGCGATTCAGCCGATCGGCAGGACCGCCGGCTCGGGGAAGTCGGCGCCGACCCGGCCGGCGTCGGCGGTGTCCTCGGGAGGCGGCGGAACGAGGGTGACGGACGAGCCCCAGCCGGTGTAGCGGGTGTCCACCACTGTGGTCGTGTACTTGCCGGGACTGCCGCCGAGCGGCTGCCGCCAGGTGGTGCTCAGCCTGCGGACCAGGTTCGAGCGGTCCAGCCAGAGCCTGAAGCCGACCGGGATCCTGGCGCTCCTGCCCTTGGGCGGCCCGGCCAGCCTGTCGCGGAGCGAGGGGGAGGCCTTGTAGAGCGTGCGCAGCGTCACGGCGCCCTGCAGGAACGTGCCCGAGCGCAGCTTCCTGCGCACGGCGGTGTGGGACAGCAGGGTGCCCAGGGTGGCGGGCTCGAAGATGTCAACGATCTGCGGCAGGGCGGCGGTCTGCTTGATGTTCGCCGGGCCGATCAGCCCGAGCCAGGTCTTCCCCTCGGGCAGCCACGTCTCGTAGCCGGGTCCGGAGAGGTACGCCTCGTTCGGGAAACAGATCACCCGGGTCGAACCGAGCCGCCGGCCGAGCTGCCGCTCCAGCTCCTTCACGGCCCCTCTGCCCAGCTCGGTCCGTCCCACCGTGTCCGTGCCGTACACCCCGGTCTCGTCGAACTCCACCCGGCCCCTGCGCCAGATGGTGACCACCGCCTTGCCGCCCCGATAGACGCGCCCGACGTCGGAGATCCGCAGCCCCGTGTGCTCGCCGAACTGCTGCCTCAGCCTCGTCACCGGAGACGGCGGCGGTGCCACCCCCGCGACCCCGGCCCCCGCCGTTCCCGCCGCCTCCGCCGCCTCCGCCGCCGACATGGCCAGCACCGAACCGGCCAGTACGACCGCGAGCAGAGTGACCCACCGTCTCATCGGATTCCTCCCCAGGAGTCAAGATCCGCCAAGCTAGCCAACCCCCGGCCCGCGGGCTATGGCGCGCACCAACAACTCGCGTCCATGGATTGCGCGAGTTTGAGCCGTACGGCACGCGAAGGCTCCGCGAGACCGCGACGGCGGATTCGAGGGGCCGAGAATCGCGGTGGCGGGAAGGCTCCGGCGAGATGAGGCCGGTTACGCTGCGAGGAGAGCGCGGAGGAGGAGGTCTGGATGGACGCCATGCCGAGGATCCGCGTCGTCATCGCCAAGCCGGGGCTGGACGGCCACGACAGGGGGGTGAAGATCGTGGCCAGGGCGCTGCGGGACGCCGGGATGGAGGTCGTCTACACGGGCCTGCACCAGACCCCGGAGCAGGTGGTGCGCACCGCGATCCAGGAGGACGCCGCGGCGATCGGGCTGTCCATCCTGTCCGGCGCGCACATGACGCTCTTCGCCAGGGTGCTGGAGCTGCTGAGGGAGAACGACGCGAGCGACATCGTGGTGTTCGGCGGCGGGATCATCCCCGAGGCCGACATGCCCGCGCTCCAGGAGATGGGCGTCGCGCGGATCTTCACCCCGGGCGCCACCACCCAGGAGATCGTCGACTGGGTACGGAGCGCGATCCCCTCGCCCGTCTGACGAGATCCGGCGAGTTCCGACGCGGTTCGGGGCGCCCGCGACCCCTCTCGCCGGCGGGTCCTTCCGCGGACGACCATGCCACACCGGTCTGGCGACAGGTGCCGGACGACGTCCGCTCATGGCGACGCGAACAACATTCGGGATGCGCGATCTGGGACCCGGTTACCTGGCCATGCCATGAGGCGGGCTACGCTTCATTGGCGCAAAACCGCCGCGCTCCCCCTTCGATCGTGGAGCCGGCCCACTCAGATCTATACACCAGCCGGACAAGCAAGGACGGACCCTCGTGGACCTGTTCGAACATCAGGCGAAGGAGCTCTTCGCGGAGTACGGCATCCCGGTGCCGCGCGGTATCGTCGCGCACACCGTGGAGGAGGCACGGGCGGCAGCCGAGCAGCTGACCGGCCGTGTTGTCGTCAAGGCCCAGGTCAAGACCGGTGGCCGCGGCAAGGCCGGTGGCGTGAAGGTGGCTGACGACGCCGCCGACGCCGCAAGCAAGGCCACCGACATCCTCGGCATGGACATCAAGGGCCACACGGTCCACAAGGTCCTGGTCGAGGAGGCCAGCGCGATCGCGGAGGAGTACTACTTCTCCTTCCTGCTCGACCGCGCGAACCGCACGTTCCTCGCCATCTGCTCCGCCGCGGGCGGCATGGAGATCGAAGAGGTCGCGCACACCAACCCCGAGAAGGTGGCGCAGGTTCCGATCTCCCCCCTGGACGGCGTCGACCGGGCCAGGGCCCGCGAGATCGCCCAGGCCGGCGGCCTGCCGGAGGCGTCGCTCGACGGCGCCGCCGACCTCATCGAGAAGCTCTGGTGCGCCTTCGTCGACGAGGACGCCTCGCTCGTCGAGGTCAACCCGATGATCCTGTCCGCGGACGGCCAGGTCAAGGCCCTCGACGGCAAGGTCACCCTCGACGACAACGCGTCCTTCCGCCAGGCGGACCACGAGGCCCTTGAGGACAAGGCCGCCGAGGACCCGCTGGAGGCCGCGGCCAAGGCCAAGGACCTCAACTACGTCAAGCTCGACGGTTCCGTCGGCATCATCGGCAACGGCGCGGGTCTGGTCATGTCGACCCTGGACGTCGTCGCCTATGCCGGCGAGGCCTTCCCCGGCCAGCCCAAGCCCGCCAACTTCCTCGACATCGGCGGCGGCGCCTCGGCCGAGGTGATGGCGGCCGGCCTGGAGATCATCATCTCCGACCCCGCGGTGAAGTCGATCTTCGTTAACGTCTTCGGCGGCATCACCGCCTGTGACGCGGTCGCCAACGGCATCGTCTCGGCCTTCCAGCTGCTGGAGTCCCGCGGTGAGGCCGTGAGCCGCCCGCTGGTCGTCCGGCTGGACGGCAACAACGCCGAACTCGGGCGGCAGATTCTCTCCGACGCCAAGCTTCCGGGCGTCGAACTGGTGGACACCATGGACGATGCGGCCAAGCGCGCCGCCGAGCTCGCCGCGGTAGGTGCGTAATGGCCATCTGGCTGACCGAGAACAGCAAGATCATCGTCCAGGGCATGACCGGCGGTGAGGGCACCAAGCACACCCGCCGCATGCTCGCCTCCGGTGCCCGCGTCGTCGGCGGTGTCAACGCCCGCAAGGCCGGCACCGTCCACGAGGGCCTGCCCGTCTTCGGCACCGTCGCCGAGGCCATGAAGGAGACCGGCGCCGACGTGTCGGTCGTCTTCGTGCCCCCGGCGTTCACCAAGGACGCGGTCAAGGAGGCCATCGACGCCGAGATCCCGCTCTGCGTGGTCATCACCGAGGGTGTCCCGATCCACGACACCACCGAGTTCTGGGCCTACGCGATCGCCAAGGGCGGCAAGACCCGCATCATCGGGCCGAACTGCCCCGGCATCGCCTCGCCCGGCGCCTCCAACGCGGGCATCATCCCGGCCGACATCACCAGCGCCGGCCGCATCGGCCTGGTCTCGAAGTCGGGCACGCTGACCTACCAGCTCATGTACGAGCTGCGTGACATCGGCTTCTCCACCGCGGTGGGCATCGGTGGCGACCCGGTCATCGGCACCACCCACATCGACGCGCTGCAGGCCTTCCAGGACGACCCGGGCACCGACGCGATCGTGATGATCGGCGAGATCGGCGGCGACGCCGAGGAGCGCGCGGCCGCCTACATCGAGCAGCACGTCACCAAGCCGGTCGTCGCCTACGTGGCGGGCTTCACCGCCCCCGAGGGCAAGACCATGGGCCACGCGGGCGCGATCGTGTCCGGCTCGGCCGGCACCGCCCAGGCCAAGAAGGACGCTCTAGAGAAGGTCGGCGTCCGCGTCGGCAAGACCCCGAGCGAGACCGCCCGCCTGATGCGCGAGGTCATCGAGTCCCTCTGACGAGGGTCCGGGACGCGAGTCCCGGGTGAGCGAACGCGGCACGGTGCCGCGCGAGCCGGCGGCGCCCCCGCCGCCGGCACCGCGCGGGTTCCGCCGCACCGAGTACGACCGAGGGCGCCCGGCATCCCGCCGGGCGCCCTTCGCCGTCCCGGATGTCACCGATGTCCGGCCGACTGTCCCGTATCGGTGACCGCCGGGATGGCACGGGCGGGATGGCACGGGGAAGACCGCGCGCGGCGCGCGGGGTGTCCCGGACCGGCTTCGCCGGAATACCACAGGCCGCTTCTGGCACGCCGTCCGCGACACGCGGGGCGTGGAAGTCTCTTCCGCACCGAAGATCCTGAGACCATCGACTACTGTGACGGCCCTCTTCGATCAGCTCCGGACGGCTCCCCGCAACGTCCTCAGCCGTATCCCCCTGCCCGGCCTCACGGGTGACGACGACGACGTCCGCCGGCCGCTTCCCGTCTCCGGGATGCTCGCGGCCGCCTGGACGCTCGGCGTGGGCCTGGCGGTGCTCACCACGCTCACCCTGGTCGGCTGGATCGCCGCACCGCGCGGCGCGCTCGGTTCCGGTCTGCCCGCGGTGTTCCGTACCGCCTCGCAGCTCTGGCTGGCCGCGCACCACGCGGGCTTCGCGATCCCCGGCGGCTCGGTGGGCCTGCTCCCGCTCGGGCTGACGGTCCTGCCCGCCTTCCTGCTGTACCGCGCCGGGATGTGGATGGCCAGGGACGCGGACCTGCGGCTCCGGCTGCCCGCCCGGCTGCCCAAGAACACTCCCAAGGAGGTGTCCAACGCCCGCCGCAGGGCACAGCTGATCCTGGTCGCCCAGGCGGGCATCTCACTGGCGGCGCCGTACGCGCTGCTGGCCGGGATCATCGCGCTGGTCGCCAGGAACGAGATCACCCAGCCCTTCCTCGGTGAAGTGCTGGTCAGCCATCTGGTGCTGGCCTTCATCGCGGGCTCCGTGGCCGTCGCCAGGACGATCGGGCCCTGGCGATCGATGCTGCGCCTGCTGCCCGAGCGGCTGCGCTCGGTGGTGGTCGGCACGTCCGCCGCACTGATGATCATGCTCGTGGCGGGCGCCGTCATGGTGCTCGGGGCCGTCGCGGTCAACTTCGGGCAGGTCGGGGAGCTGTCCGGGATCCTTTCCCCGGGGTTCGTCGGCGGGCTGCTGCTCCTGCTGATCCAGGGGCTCTACCTGCTCAACGCCGTCATCTGGGGCATGGCCTACATCGCGGGACCCGGTTTCGCGATCGGCACCGGCACGCTGGTCGCGCCGACGGGCGTGCAACTGGGCACGGTGCCGAGCCTGCCGATCCTGGGCGCGCTGCCGGAGGCGGGCCCGACCCCCGCCTGGGTGATGGTCGTGATCGCGGTGCCTTTCCTGGCCGGCGCGGTGGCGGGCGTCCTGGTCGTCCGGATCTCGCCCTCCCCCTCGTACGAGGGAGCACCGCTGTGGGGGTTCGCCTGCGGGCTGGCGACCGGGGCGGTGGCGGGCCTGTTGGCGGCGCTCTCCGGTGGCTCGCTCGGTGGCGCGAGGCTGTCCGCGGTGGGACCGGCGGGGTGGGAGGTGATGCTCTCGGTGACGCTGGAGGTGGGTGTCGCGGCGGGGATCGCCGCCGGGCTGGCCAACTGGTGGCTGATCTTCCGGGGGCACAACGCGGCGGTCACCAAGGCGGCGGCCAGGGTGGGCACGGCCACCGCGCCGGTCCGCAAGGCCGGAGTCAAGATCGCCAAGGCCGCCGGCTCGGTGGCCAGCAAGGTCGGCTTCGCCGAGTCGGAGGAGCTCCGCAAGCTCCCCGGTCACTGGCTGGACGCCACGGAGTGCGACACCCAGCCGATCCCGGTCATCAGGGACGACTGGGAGGACGAGCACGCCTCGGCCGCCGCGGAGAGCCCGCCGAAGGCCCACCGCCCCGAGCCGCCGCGCCCGCCCCGGCGCGACATCGTCGACGAGACCGACGACAAGGGCGGCCATGTGATCTACGTCGACCCCTACGCCTGGGACCGCGACTGAGCGCTGCCGCGGATCACCTGCCCGGCCGTCTCGTCCCAGGCGTGTCGATCAGGCGACCCGCTCAGGCGACCCGCTCAGGGAGGGAAGGGGAACTGCAGCTGGCCGGGCTGGACGAAGGGCATCTTCTTCTCCATGGCCCGCTCAAGCCGCTCCACGCAATCGTTCTGCGCCGAGATGGTGCCCGCTCCCTTACCGCACTCGGTATAGGCGGCCAGCTCGTCGCTGAAGTAGAACTGCATCGCGGTCACCCCGGCCGACACCAGCAGCGCCCCGGCGGAGAGCACGATGCCCGCCACGGCGGTGCCGATGGGTTTGGGGACGGAACGCAGCGTGGGGATCGCACGGATTGAGGTGACAAGGGCGAAAATCGCCATGACGACTCCCGCGAGGGGGAGCACCAACGTCATCACCACCGCGGTGACCGCGAGCCACAGGGCCCTTCGACCGGCGCTCTCGGTGGACCGTACCTGGACCGGCAGTGTCACCTGACCTCCTTGCATCGTTCGTGCGGACAGGCCGATACCCTTGCAGCGGCGTGAGTCCCCGTCCGAATGGAGTGCGTCGGTGTCATCCCAGGCCGTTCGGCTTGTGGTCCTCGTGTCCGGTTCTGGAACCAACCTACAGGCCCTTCTGGACGCTGTGGCAGACGAGACCTACGGCGCCAGAGTGGTGGCCGTGGGTGCCGATCGAGATGGTGTCGAGGGGTTGGCACGCGCGCAGCGCGCGGGGGTGCCGACCTTCGTGGAGAGGATGGCCGACCACCCCACCCGCGAGGACTGGGATCGGGCGCTCGCCGCCCGCATCGCGGCGTACCGGCCGGACCTCGTGGTCTGCGCGGGGTTCATGAAGATTCTCGGCAAGCCGACGCTGGAGGCCTTCCCGGTCCTCAACACCCATCCCGCGCTGCTGCCATCCTTCCCGGGCGCGCACGGTGTGCGCGACGCGCTCTCGTACGGCGTGCGCGTCACCGGCTGCACCGTGATGCTCGCCGACGCGGGTGTCGACACCGGGCCGATCATCGCCCAGGAGGCCGTGCCCGTGCTGGACGACGACGACGAGGCGGCACTGCACGAGCGCATCAAGTCCGTCGAGCGTCATCTGCTCGTCGACACCGTCGGCCGGATGGCCCGCGAGGGCTGGACCGTCATCGGCAGGACTGTTCGATTCGGACGACCCGGTGGATGAGCCGGGCGCCCCGGAGAAACCGGAACCAACCAGGAGGAGCACGAAGTGACCCGCATCGCCATCCGGCGCGCGTTGATCGCGGTGTATGACAAGAGCGGGCTGGAGGAGTTGGCCCGTGGGCTCGACGCCGCGGGTGTGGAGATCGTCTCCACCGGGGGCACCGCCGCGAAGATCACCTCTTTCGGCGTCCCCGTCACTCCCGTCGAGTCGCTGACCGGCTTCCCCGAGTGCCTCGACGGCCGGGTCAAGACGCTGCACCCGCGCGTGCACGCCGGCCTGCTGGCCGACGGTGGCAACCCCTCCCACGTCAAGCAGCTCGAAGAGCTGGAGATCGAGCCGTTCGAGCTGGTGGTGGTCAACCTCTACCCGTTCCAGGAGACCGTGGCCTCCGGCGCCTCCGGCGCCGAGTGCGTGGAGCAGATCGACATCGGCGGTCCCGCGATGATCCGGGCCGGGGCCAAGAACCACGGCACCGCCGCGGTCGTGGTCGACCCGGCCTCCTACGGTGACGTGCTCGCCGCGGTCGCCGCGGGCGGCTTCACCCTCACCGAGCGCCGCCGTCTGGCCGCCGCCGCGTACGCGCACACCGCCTCCTACGACACCGCGGTGGCCACCTGGTTCGCGGACGTCTACGCGGCCGAGGAGGGCGTGTGGCCGGGCTACCTGGGCGCGGCCTGGGAGCTCAAGTCGCCGCTGCGCTAC
The DNA here is from genome assembly GCF_040295965.1 of Streptosporangium sp. NPDC002544. Lineage (NCBI taxonomy): Bacteria > Bacillati > Actinomycetota > Actinomycetes > Streptosporangiales > Streptosporangiaceae > Streptosporangium > Streptosporangium sp. NPDC002544. The sequence goes on from NZ_JBEOWJ010000001.1 coordinate 405,069, forward strand.
GGCGAGAACCCGCACCAGGGCGCGGCCCTGTACTCCAGCGGGAAAGCCGGCCTGGCGGACGCCGAGCAGCTGCACGGCAAGGAGATGTCCTACAACAACTACCTGGACGCCGACGCCGCCTGGCGGGCGGCGTGGGACTTCGACGGGCCCGCCGTGGCGATCATCAAGCACCAGAACCCGTGCGGCATCGCGGTCGGCGCCGACGTCGCCGAGGCGCACCGCAAGGCACACGCCTGCGACCCCGTCTCCGCGTACGGCGGCGTGATCGCGGTCAACGCGGAGGTGACCGAGGAGCTGGCCCGCCAGATCGCCGAGGTGTTCACCGAGGTCGTGGTGGCTCCCTCCTACACAGCCGAGGCGCTGGCGCAGCTCACCGGTAAGAAGAACATCCGGCTGCTGGCCTGCCCGCGGGGGCCGTCCAACCCGCTGGAGTTCCGCCGGATCGACGGCGGCCTGCTGGTGCAGAACGCCGACCGGGTCGACGCCCCGGGCGACGACCCGTCCACCTGGGAACTGAAGGCGGGGCCCGCCGCCTCCGCCGAGGTCCTCGCGGATCTGGCCTTCGCCTGGAGGGCGTGCCGCTCGGTGAAGTCCAACGCGATCCTGCTGGCCGCGGACGGCGCGAGCGTGGGCGTCGGCATGGGCCAGGTCAACCGGGTCGACTCGGCGCGGCTCGCGGTCTCCAGGGCGGGCGAGCGCGTCCAGGGGGCCGCGGCGGCCTCCGACGCGTTCTTCCCCTTCGCCGACGGCCTGCAGATCCTCATCGACGCGGGAGTGAAGGCGGTCGTGGAGCCGGGTGGCTCGATCAGGGACGAGGAGGTCATCGCCGCGGCCGAGGCGGCGGGAGTGACCCTCTACTTCACCGGCACCCGTCACTTCTTCCACTGATCTCCTCTCCCGGGTGCGGCTGCCGCACAGGTGTGGCAGCCGCACCCGGGAGATAGGAGAGTGGCGAATTAGACAGGATTACTTGGGGGAAAAAGGTTTGACCTGCGATTAGTCTGAAGCGTCCCTTTCGTTCCTGTCGCGGAGACCCCTCATGCCACTGCTCGACCACGCTCTGTACTCCTTTGTGATCATGCAGGATTTCTGGGGTAGCCCATGGATGATGATCATCATCGCGCTCGGTGCGGCCTACCTCGGCGGGCGGGTCGTGGAGTGGATCCCCTTCACCCGCAGGATCATCGAGCGGAGGGAAGCGGAGCGCGATCCGTCCTCGTGAGAGGGTTGGCGGTATGAGTGCGCGGATTCTCGACGGCAAGGCCACAGCGGCAAAGATCAAGGCAGACCTCACGACGCGGGTGACCGCGCTGAAGGAGCAGGGCGTCGTCCCCGGGCTCGGCACGGTTCTGGTGGGAGAGGATCCGGGCAGCCAGATCTACGTGGCGGGCAAGCACCGCGACTGCGCGGAGGTCGGCATCTCCTCCCTCCGCAGGGACCTGCCGGAGAACGCCACCCAGGCCGAGGTCGAGGCGGTCGTCGACGAGCTCAACGCCTCCGCGGAGTGCACCGGCTACATCGTCCAGCTCCCGCTGCCCCGTCACCTCGACACGCAGGCGTTGATCGAGCGGATGGACCCGGCGAAGGACGCCGACGGCCTCCACCCGGCCAACCTGGGCCGTCTGGTCCACATGGTCGACGCGCCGCTGCCCTGCACGCCGTACGGCATCGTCGTGCTCCTGCAGGAGTACGGGGTGCCGCTCAAGGGGGCGGAGGTCGTCGTGGTCGGCCGCGGTATCACCGTGGGCCGCTCGCTCGGCCTGCTGCTGACCCGCCGCTCGGAGAACGCCACGGTCACCCTCTGCCACACCGGCACCCAGGACCTCGCGGCCCACACCAGGCGCGCCGACATCGTCGTCGCCGCGGCCGGAGTGCCGCATCTGATCACCGCGGACATGGTGAAGCCGGGCGCCGCCGTGCTGGACGTCGGCGTCTCCCGGGTCGACGGGAAGATCGCCGGTGACATCGCCCCCGGCGTCGAGGAGGTCGCGGGCTTCCTCACCCCCAACCCCGGCGGTGTGGGCCCGATGACCCGGGCCATGCTGCTCACCAACGTGGTCGAGGCCGCGGAGAGGCGCGCCCGCGAGCGGGGCTGACCCCGCGGGCAGGCAGGATCCCGCGTACGGACCGGTCTCATCGGGCCGGTCTCATCTCGGGCCGGTCTCATCTCGGGCCGGTCTCACGAGGCCGGCTTCGCGGGACAGACCTCATCGCGGAAGTCCCACCGGACAGGCCTCGCCGAGCAGGCCGATATCCCCGGGTGACCGGTCCCGCCCTGGGACCGGTCACCCGGGTGCTGCCGGTCTCTCGGGTGGCCCGGCTACGACGCCCTGCGGTTCGCGGCGGTGGCCGCCGGTTGGGACTCCGGGGCACCGGTGGCACGCTGCGAGGGCACCACGGGGGTGGGCCTCACCAACCCCAGGGCGACGACCTCGTTCGCCAGCCTGGTGCGCCGGTTGGTCCCCTCGGGGATCCGGAACTTCTGGTAGAGACGCAGGAGGTGCTGCTTGACGGCCGCCTCCGTCACCACCAGGTCGTCGGCGATCTCCCTGGCCGTGGCCGGTGCGACGAACGCCTCGTCCGACAACGCCGGACGGCAGAGCGACGTCAGGACGTCCACCTCCCGCCTGGTCAGCTCCGGTGCCGCGGCGCGGCGGAGCTCGACCTCCGGGGCGAAGTCCTCGCGAGGCACCCCGCCGATCCTGCCTCGTGCCGCGCCGAAGGACACCACGTCACCGTCGTCAAGCACCCTCCGGGCGATCGGTCGGCCGTTGACCCGAGTGCCGTTGCGGGACAGGCCCAGATCAACGACATACAGGTAGGGTCCGCGCCGGACGAATTCCGCGTGCAGCCGGGACACACTCGGATCGGTCAGCCGGATGTCCACTCCACGGCCACGTCCGATCGTCGTGATCTCGGGGCGCAACGGGACCACTTCACCGGTGTCCTCGATGCGTATGAACGGCCCCTCCACGGCAGTTCCTCCCCAGGTAGCCCGCCGTAACTATTCCTACAGCTCCGGCTTACCCAAACGAGGTGATGGGGAATCGCCTTTGCCAGAAGGAGAATCATTCCTGAAATTGGCCTGGACCTCTCGGGAGGGTTTCCGCTGCTCACAGGTAGACTTCGGGCACAGATAAGCGGAGGAAACACTCATGGCGGACAAGCCCACCAAAGGTCTCGCCGATGTCGTAGCCGCGTCCACAGCGCTCAGTGACATCGACGGTCAGGCCGGTCGCCTCTTCTATCGTGGCTACGACATCCACGATCTGGCCGGCCGCACCACCTTCGAAGAGACCGCGCACCTGCTGCAGTACGGCACGCTCCCCACCCGGGAACAGCTCTCGGCCTACGAAGAGGAGCTGGTTCGAGGGCGTACGCTCGGCACGCTCGTCGAGGCCAACATCTCGGAGATCGCGGAGAGACAGGCCCCGATGGAGGCGCTGCGCACGCTGGTCTCGCTGGCCGGAGGTGATGATCCGGACAAGGAGTCCAACGCCCCCGAGGCGAACCTGCGCAAGGCCGCCAGGTTGACCGCGCAGCAGCCGATCCTCGTCGCCCGTTACCACGCGGCCAGGACCGGTGCCGTCATCCGTGACCCGGACCCCTCCCTGAGCGTGGCGGCGAACTTCCTCCTCCAGATCACCGGCCGTACCCCCGGTGAGCGCGAGGTCGAGATCTTCGACACCTGCCTGGTCCTGCACGCCGACCACACGATGAACGCCTCCACGTTCGCCGCCCGGGTCTGCGCCGCGACCCTGTCCGACATGCACTCGGCCATCGTGGCGGCCATCGGCACCCTCAAGGGTCCCCTGCACGGCGGCGCCAACGAGCAGGTCATGCGCACCCTGGAGTCGCTCGACGCGGGCGCCGTCGCCCAGTCGGTACGCGACAGGCTCGCCGCGGGCGAGAAGATCATGGGCTTCGGGCACCGGGTCTACAAGACCGAGGACCCGCGCGCCACGCACCTGCGCCAGATGTCGCGGGAACTCGGCGAGGCATCCGGTGACGACACGTACTACCGGATGTCGAAGGAGATGGAGGAGGTCGTCTTCGAGACCAAGGGCCTCTATCCGAACGTCGACTTCTACGCGGCGACGGTCTACCACTACCTCGGCATCCCGACGGACCTGTTCACCCCGGTCTTCTCGGTCAGCCGCATGTCAGGATGGACCGCACACGTCATCGAGCAGCATGCCGACAACAGGCTGATCCGCCCGGACAGCGAGTACATCGGCGAGCGGGACCAGAAGTGGAAGCCGATCGCCGAGCGATGAGTCGGAATCAGAGGCGAGAGCGGAGGGTGGGTCGATGAACGCGCGAGCGGTGAACGCGAGCGAGGAACGTTGGGGACCGTATCCGCTGGTGGTGGCCGGCGCGGTCGCCGCGATGGTCTTCGCGGTGCTGCTGGACATGCCCGAGTGGGGCGGTTTCGCCCTCGGTGCCGTCATGACGCTGGGGGCACTGGCCCGGCTGGCCGGAGGTGGGCGGCTCGCCGTGCGCCGCAAGGCCACGGACGCCCTCACCCTCGCCGTTCTCGGAATCGCCCTGATGGCGGGCGGGCTGATCCTCGAATTCCCGGCGCTCATGCCGATGCGATAGGTCAGACGAGCGGGTACGCCGCAAGGCGGTTTGCCCGGTCCGATAGCCTCAACGGCCAGTGAGCCTCAAAAAGGACTGTCTGGCCAATTTAGTTCAGAAGGGGAACCACACGCATGCCCAAGATCAAGGTAGAGGGCCCCGTCGTCGAGCTTGACGGCGACGAGATGACCCGGATCATCTGGCAGTTCATCAAGGACCAGCTGATCCTTCCCTACCTCGACGTCGATCTGAAGTACTACGACCTCGGGATCGAGCACCGCGACGCCACCGACGACCAGGTGACGATCGACGCCGCCAACGCGATCAAGCAGTACGGAGTCGGCGTCAAGTGCGCCACGATCACTCCTGACGAGGCTCGGGTCGAGGAGTTCGGCCTCAAGAAGATGTGGAAGTCCCCGAACGGGACCATCCGTAACATTCTCGGCGGTGTCATCTTCCGCGAGCCGATCATCATGTCCAACGTGCCGAGGCTCGTCCCCGGCTGGACCAAGCCGATCATCATCGGCCGTCACGCGTTCGGCGACCAGTACCGCGCCACCGACCTGAAGATCCCCGGCGAGGGCACCCTGACCCTCACCTACACGCCCAAGGACGGCTCGGAGCCGATCAAGCTCGACGTCTACGACTTCCCCGGCCCCGGCATCGCGATGGCGATGTACAACCTGGACGACTCGATCCGCGACTTCGCCCGCGCCTCCATGCGGTACGGCCTGTCGCGCGGCTACCCGGTCTACCTCTCCACCAAGAACACGATCCTGAAGGCCTACGACGGCCGCTTCAAGGACATCTTCGCCGAGGTCTTCGAGACCGAGTTCAAGGCCGACTTCGAAGCCGCCGGAATCACCTACGAGCACCGCCTGATCGACGACATGGTCGCCGCGGCGCTCAAGTGGGAGGGCGGATACGTCTGGGCCGCCAAGAACTACGACGGCGACGTCCAGTCCGACACCGTCGCCCAGGGCTTCGGCTCCCTCGGCCTGATGACCTCGGTCCTGCTCACCCCCGACGGCCGGACCGTCGAGGCCGAGGCCGCCCACGGCACGGTGACCCGTCATTACCGTGAGCACCAGAAGGGCAACCCCACCTCCACGAACCCGATCGCCTCGATCTTCGCGTGGACCCGGGGTCTCCAGCACCGCGGCAAGCTCGACAACACCCCCGCGGTGATCGACTTCGCGGACAAGCTGGAGCAGGTCTGCATCGAGACCGTCGAAGGCGGTCAGATGACCAAGGACCTCGCCCTGCTGGTCGGCGGCGACGCCAAGTGGCTGACCACCCAGGACTTCCTGGCGGCGCTGGACGAGAACCTGAAGAAGAAGATGGTCTGACCGCGTCAGGTCAATCCCCGACCGCGAGAGAAGGGCCGCCCCTATGGCGGCCCTTTTCCGTGTTTTCCCGCTGGTCGTACGGGATCACGGGGCCGCCGTGCTCCCGGGGCGGGGCGGCTCTTTTCTGTGTTGTGCGGCTGGTCGTACGGGGTTGCGGGGCCGCCGTGCTCCCGGGGCGGGGCGGCTCTTTTCCGTGTTGTACCGCTGGTCGTACGGGATCACGGGGTCACCGCGGCCCCCAGCACGATCGGGGCGTCGGCGGGGAGGCCGGGCAGGGGGCGCGCTCGTCCGGTGACGGCGTCCACCCGGAAGAGGCCGAGGGGTTCGCCACCGTCCCTGGCACTCATCCTGACGACCACCTCGCGGGTGTCCAGCCAGCTCACCACCTCGGCGGTGGCGGGCCGCTCCGTCTCGGGGAGCGGGAGCCGCCTGAAGACCCGCCGCGACTCGGCGTCGATGACATGGAGATTGTGGGGGTCCTCGCCCTTCCCCGCGACGATCGCGGCGGAGTACCTACCGCTGGGAGAGTCGGCCCAGGTGCCGTACCTCTTGCCAAGCCAGGCGGCGACCTTCTCGGTCGGCGGCAGCTGCTCCGTGGGTACGGACGTCAGGTCGCCGGTCGTGAAGTCGGTTCGCAGCCGCCGCTCGCCGAGCGTGACCGTGAAGTGGCGGCCGTTGGAGGAGACGCTCACCAGCGTGCCGTTCTCGGTGTCGGCGGAGGCGAGAACCGGCGACAGGTAGCGCTTCACCCCGCTGCCGAGGTCGTGGGCGACATAGCGGCGCTCCGCCGCGCTGAGGTAGGCGATGCGGCGCCCGTCATGGCTGATGGCGGGAACCAGCCGAGGGTGCTCCCCGCCGTCGCCGCGCGCGAGGCGCTGAGCGGCGTCGGGAACGCTCAGCGTCGACTCGCAGGGATCTGTGCCCTCGCACGGGGGAAGGCCGGGAGCGGAGTTCTCAGAGCCGCTGGGGACCAGTTTCAGGGTCCAGCCCGCGCAGGTCACGTCGCCGGCCCGTGCCGGGGACGTGCCGTCCGCCTGGACGCCCTGGCCGGGACAGCGGCCGGGGATCGCGTAGCGGATCACCGAGGAGGTCCGCGGCGCCTGCCACGGTGCCGGGGTGGCGCTCGGCGCGGGGCTGGAGGCCCGTACCGGCTCCTGGGCCTGCGCGGCGTGCGGCCGGTTCCGCTCGCCCAGCGCCGAGTTCCACACCTCCGCGCGCTGGAACATGACGAAGGCGGCGATCAGGCCGACCGGTACCAGCGTCGCCGCCACGGCGAGGAGGGCTCCCCGGTTGCGACGCCGCCTGAGCGTGCGCATGGACCGGGCGCTGAGGTCGGGAACCGACGCCTCGCCCGCCGCCGTGGCCATCCTGTTGACAAGGCGGGTCTCGTTCCCCTTGGTGAGGGTGTCGACCGCCTCGGTGATCTCCGCCTCCACCGTCTTCTCCGGCAGCCCGAGGACGGAGGCCATCTCGGCGCGGCTCCTGCCGTCGTGCAGGCAGGCGACGACGAGGAGGCGCTGCCGGGGAGGCAGCCGCACCAGAGCCGTCGGCCCGGCGGCGCTCGGCCGCGCCAGGAAGCGGCGGTAGAGCGCGATCTGGGCGTGCGTGGTGGGGTTCTCCCACACCGGTGGCGGCCAGGAGAGGGCGACCGTGTGGAAGGAGCGCAGGGCGAGGCGGATGGCCTGCTCGTGGCTGCCGGTGAGAAGGAGGGCGGTGCCGACGAGGGAACGCTGATCGCGCTGTACGAACTCGCGATAACCGATATATCGGCGCATGGAAGTTTTTGCTCCGGCTTGCCTGAGGGACGTACAACGGTAACGATCTAAGCGGCTGGAGCGCCAGATTGGGGTGAATGTCGGAGATTGGGGAGTGAACGTGTCTGGCATCTCACCATGACGGGGGCTGTGGACATGGCCACGTTGTAGGAAAACTGAGGTCACGTCGGGATAACAAAGGGAGGGTATGAGTCGTGGCGCCGTAAAGTTTGCCACGTCGGAGATTACGAGACCGTGGGGACGATGATGTCGGAGATCGCGCCACTGGAAGCGGGAGAGCCGCGCCAGCTCGGGCCGTTCCGTGTCGTCGGGAAGATCGGCGAGGGCGGGCAGGGCATCGTCTACCTCGGGATCAACGCCGCGGGGGAGCGGGCGGCGATCAAGTTGCTGCACGTCAAGTTCTCCGGCGACGCCATCGCCAGGTCCAGGTTCGCCAGGGAGGCGCGGGCGGCCCAGCGGGTCGCGTCCTTCTGTACGGCGGCCGTCCTGGACGCCGACCTCAAGGGCGACACCCCCTACATCGCGAGTGAGTACATCGAGGGCAGGTCGCTGAGCGAGGTCGTGGAGACCGACGGCCCCCTGCGGGGCGCCGCGCTGCAGCGGCTGGCGATCGGCACGGCCACCGCGCTCACCGCGATCCACCACGCCTCGATCGTGCACCGCGATTTCAAACCGGACAACGTGCTCATCGCCGCCGACGGCCCGAGGGTCGTCGACTTCGGCATCGCCCGCATCCTCGACTCCACCGGCACGATCACCAGCCGGGCCATCGGCACCCCCGCCTACATGGCGCCCGAGCAGATCTCCGGCTCCGCCGTCGGGCCGCACACCGACGTCTTCGCCTGGGGAGCGACCATCGCGTTCGCCGCGACCGGCGAGACGATCTTCGAGGGGAGGTCGATCGCCGTGGTGCTCAACCGCATCCTCAACCACGAGGTCGACCTCGGCTCGCTGCCGCAGCCGCTGCGCGGCGTGGTCACCTCGGCGCTGGCCAAGTCACCCGCCGACCGGCCCTCGGCGGACCAGATCCTGCTCAGGCTGCTCGGCCACCCCGAGACGGTGAACGCCTCGCCCGCGATCCTCACCCAGGGGGCCAAGGTCGCCGCCCCCGACGAGCTCCGCTCCCGCACCCGGGACCGCGACGAGTCCCAGGCTCGTGATCAGGGCCGCGACCGGCCCCGGTCCCGTGCCCAAGGTCCGGGCCCCGACGACGACGCGACCAGTCTGATGCGCACCCCGACTCACCGGACGAACGCCCCGGGTGAGCCGGTCCTGCCGTCCACCGGGTTCCGGATGGGAAACCCCGCCCAGGACCCGCCCCTCCGCCCTGGTCAGGAGGGCGCCGGTGCCGAGGGGCAGGAGGGCCGGACCAGGCGGCCGGGTCAGGGCGAACGCCGGGAGACCTCCGGCCGGGGCGACCTCCCGTCCGCGCACGGTCCCGCGGAGAACCCGTCCCAGCCCGACCACCGATCTCCGGAGCACCGCCCGTCGAGCTACCGGGAGTACCCCTCGTCCCCCGGGTACGGCGAGTACCCGTCCTCTCCCGGCTACCGGGAGTACCCCTCGTCTCCCGGGTACGGCGACAGCGTGGCCTCCCCGGAACAGGCGGGGGAGGTGCCGCCGCCCAGCTGGCAGGTGTCCGCGACCCTTGTCGGCGGGCCGGCGGCGCCACCGGCCCGCCGACAGGGGAGGCGCTGGATCGCCATCGGGGTCGCCGTGCTGCTGATCGCGGGGGCGGCGTTCGCCGCGGTCCGCTGGTGGCCGAGGACCGTCTCCCAGGGCGAGCCGGAGCCGGCCGAGACCGCCCGCCCCTCGTACACCTCGGTGGTCGACAAGGCCGCCAAGACGGGCAGGCTCACCATCGGCGTGCGCGACTTCCTGCCCGGCATCGCACTGAACAACGGCGGGAAGTGGGGCGGCTTCGAGATCGACCTGGCCCTTGAGATCGCCAAGGCGCTGGGGGTGCCGGAGAGCGGCGTCACCTTCAGGTCCACCGCCCGCGCGGAGCGGCCGAAGCTGCTGGCGGACGGTGACATCGACCTGGTGCTGGCGACCTACTCGATCAACGACACCGACGACGTCACCTTCGCGGGGCCCTACTACCTCGCCCACGTCGACGCCCTCGTCAAGGACGGCTCACCGATCGTGACCGTGAAGGGCCTGGAGGGCAGCCGGATGTGCGAGCCGGCCGCCAGCGTCTCCGTGGCCGTGATCCAGGACGTGGTCGAGCGGCTCACCCTGGTGCCCGCCAAGACCTACTCCGAGTGCGTCGACAAGCTGCGGGCCGGTGAGGTCGACGCGATCCCCGGCGACGACCTGCTGCTGGCCGGCTTCGGCAACCGGGAGAGCATCCGCTACAAGCTGCTCGGCCTCAAGCTCACCGACGAGCGCTACGCGGTGGCGCTCAAGAAGGGCGACAGGCGCACCTGCGAGGCCGTCAGGGGAGCGATCGCCGCCCTCTACAAGGACGGCACGGTCCGCAGGCTGCTCGACAAGCACTTCTCCAGGGTCGAGTTCCCCGGACGGGAGAACGCCCGCCCCGCCATGGCCACCTGCGCCTAGTAGGGCGGCCGGGTGTCCTGTCCCCCGGGCGGAGGCCAGGGCTGTACGCGTGGCCGAGCTGGGTCAGTCCTCGTCGGCGGGTAGGGCGAAGAGCCGGATGTACAGGGGCGCGCGTCCGGCGGAGCGTCTTTCGCGGTCGCCGCGCTTCTCACCGCGCCGGCCTGGCACCGCGCCCGCGGGTCCGTGCCCGCCACGCCGATTCCGCCGCCTGGAAGCCGGATGGGGGCACTCGCCCGACGGTCGTTCGTCGTGTGCGGGTAGCATCCGAGCGTCACAATTCATCCTTCGAGTGGGGGAAGGTCATGGCCCAGACTCCCGTAAAGGTCACCGTCACCGGCGCCGCCGGTCAGATCGGCTACGCGCTGCTTTTCCGCATCGCCTCGGGCCAGCTGCTGGGCGCCGACGTCCCGGTCAAGCTGAGCCTCCTGGAGATCCCGCAGGCGGTCAAGGCCGCCGAGGGCACCGCGATGGAGCTCGACGACTGCGCGTTCCCGCTGCTGAGCGGCATCGAGGTCACCGACGACGCGAACGCGGCGTTCGACGGCACCAGCGTCGCCCTCCTGGTCGGTGCCCGCCCCCGGACCAAGGGCATGGAGCGCGGAGACCTTCTCCAGGCCAACGGCGGCATCTTCGGCCCACAGGGCAAGGCGATCAACGACAACGCGGCGGACGACATCCGCGTGCTGGTGGTCGGCAACCCGGCCAACACCAACGCGCTCATCGCCCAGCAGCACGCCCCGGACGTCCCGGCCGAGCGCTTCACCGCGATGACCCGCCTCGACCACAACCGCGCGCTCTCCCAGCTCGCCGCCAAGCTCCAGGTCCCGGTCAGCGAGATCAAGAAGATGACCATCTGGGGCAACCACTCCGCCACTCAGTACCCCGACCTCTTCCACGCCGAGGTCGGTGGCAAGATCGCCGCCGAGCTGGTCGACGAGGCCTGGCTGCGCGACACCTTCATCCCCACCGTCGCCAAGCGCGGCGCCGCGATCATCGAGGCCCGTGGCGCGTCCTCGGCCGCCTCCGCCGCCAACGCGGCGATCGACCACGTCTTCGACTGGGTCAACGGCACCGAGTGGACCTCGGCCGCGATCCCCTCCGACGGCTCGTACGGCGTGCCCGAGGGGCTCATCTCCTCCTTCCCGGTCGTCTCGCGCGACGGCAAGTGGGAGATCGTCCAGGGTCTGGAGATCGACGCCTTCTCCCGTGAGCGGATCGACGCCACGGTGCGCGAGCTCGAGGAGGAGCGTTCCGCGGTGCGTGAGCTCGGTCTCATCTGAGCGGACGCCTCCCAGTCAGCGCTCGAAGGGGGCCCCGGTGAACCGGGGCCCCCTTCGCGTCCCGGCTCACCGGAGCACGTCCGGCTCCCGGAGAGCACGGACGGCAGAGGGAAAAGGCGGCGTGTCGATCATCGCGGAGCGGTGTGTCCCGGCGTTCAATGATCACTTATGGTCGGGGGATCGCTGTTCAGGGAGCACGTCGCGGTACGGATCGTCGCAGGGGTGATCTGTCTCGTGCTCGCGACGGTACCCCGGGCGGCGTCGGCCTCGCCCGGCGACGAGGGCTGGGGCGGCGCCGACCTGTCGGTGCGGCTGACCGTCTCCCCGAAGCGCGCGCAACCGGGACAGCCGCTGACCTACCGTGCCGAGGTGCGCAACGCCGGCCCCGGAGACGCGGTGCTGCCGCTGCTCACGGTCCGGCTGCCCGACGGGGTGGAGGTGATCGGGGTCAACGTCGCCGAGTGCCTCCCCGGTGCCACCGCCGGTGAGGTGGTCTGCGCCGCGACGAAGGACGTCCCCGCCGGGCAGACCGGTGGGGTGACGATCAACGGGGTGGTCAAACCCGGCGCGCGGGGCCCGCTGACGGCGAGCGCGACGCTCTCCTCCGAGGTCGTGGACGACGACGAGACGAACAACCACTCCCAGACGCTGACCGAGGTGGACGACGGTACGGACCTCGCGGTCAGGCTCTCGCGCGCGGCGCGCGCGGGCCGTCTGGTCACCGTGTCCGCGGTGGTGCGCAACCGCGGGCCGCGGCGTGTGCACGACGCCGGGGTCTTCTTCGACACCGGCGGCGCGCGCCTCATGTCGGCGAGGGGCGCGCGGTGCGACTCCCATCCCGCCTACGTCGGCTGCAGGCTGCGTACGGTCGGCGCGGGCAGGAGGGTGAGTTTCATGCTCGCCTTCGTGGCCCGCGGGCACGCGCCGCGGGCCGAGGCGACCGTCTACTCCCTGCGGCTGGGCGACCGCCGTCCGGCCAACAACACGGCCCGCTTCAGCCTGAGGTAGGCGTGGTCCTCCGAGTCGGCGGGTGGCGGTCAGCCGATCAGGGCGGCCCAGGCGTCGGCGACGATGTCACGGAGCGACGGATGCTCCGGCTTCCAGCCGAGCTCGCGCCGGACCTTCTCGGCGGAGGCCACCAGCACGGCCGGGTCACCGGCGCGGCGCTCGCGCACGACCACGGGGATCTCGTGGCCGGTCACCTCGCGGCAGACCGACAGCACCTCGGAGACCGAGAAGCCGGTCCCGCTACCCAGGTTGTAGATCTTGTGCTCGCCCGGCGAGCAGGCGTCCAGCGCCAGCAGGTGGGCCCTGGCGAGGTCGGCCAGATGGATGTAGTCGCGCACGCATGTGCCGTCGGGGGTCGGGTAGTCCGTGCCGAACAGGCTGACGGACTCGCGTCCGCCGAGCGGGACGGCGAGGATGTTGGGGATCAGGTGGGTCTCTGTGGCGTGACGCTCGCGGTAGACGTTGCCGTCCCCGGCGGTGTAGGCGCCGCCCACGTTGAAGTAGCGCAGGCTCACCGCGGCCAGGCCGTACAGCCCGGCGAACGTGCTCAGCGCGGTGTCGACCGCGAGCTTGGACGCGCCGTAGGGGTTGGTGGGCCGGGTCGGGTCGGTCTCCAGGATCGGGGAGCGCTCCGGCTCGCCGTACGTCGCGGCGGTGGAGGAGAAGACGATCCTGCCCACCCCGGCGCCCCGCATGGCGTCGAGCAGGGCCAGGGTGCCGCCGAGGTTGTGCGCCCAGTACAGGCCGGGCCGCTCCACGGACTCGCCGACCAGGGACTTCGCCGCGAAGTGCAGCACTCCGTCGATGCCGTTGAGCACCCCGGCGGCCTCGGTGATCGACCCCTCGACGAAGCGGGCGCCCGGTGGCACCGCGTCGGCGTGGCCGGTGGAGAGGTCGTCCAGCACGGTGACCTCGTGGCCCGCCTCGACGAGTTGTGCCGCCACGGCGCTGCCTATGTATCCGGCGCCTCCGGTGACGAGCAGCTTCACGGAGCCTCCTGTTTGATGTTGTTTGTACTTGTTTGTTTTTGTAACCCTACGCCAGCATATGCTGGCACATCAAATATCGGCCACCGCCGGAACGGGCGACCGCCATGACGGAGACGATCTCGTGAACAGCGTCCTGGCGAACATTGCCTTGGTCATGCTCTTCGTACTGATCGGAGGCTTCTTCGCCGCGGCCGAGATGGCCATGGTCTCCCTCAGGGAGAGCCAGGTCAGGCGGCTCGGCACCCGGGGGCGCCGGGGGGTGAGGGCCGCCAGGCTCGCCCGGGACCCCAACCGTTTCCTGTCCGCGGTGCAGATCGGCGTCACCGTGGCGACCATGCTCTCGGCCGCCCTGGGCGCCGACACCCTGGCCAGGGACCTCATCCCGGTGGTGACGGGCTGGGGGGTGCCGGAGGCCGTGGCGGACCCGCTCGCCCTGGTACTGGTGACGCTGGTGATCTCGTACACCTCGCTGGTCCTCGGCGAGCTCGCGCCCAAGCGGATCGCCAGGCAGCGGGCCGAGGGGATCTCACTGCTGGTCGCGCCGTTCCTCGACAGGATGGCCGCGCTCTCGCGGCCGATCATCTGGGCGCTGTCCAAGTCCACCGACGGGGTGGTGAAGCTGCTCGGCGGCGACCCGGGCACCGACCGCGAGGAGATCTCCACCGAGGAACTGCGCGAGATGGTGGTGGGCCACCAGGAGCTCACCGACGACGAGCGCCACCTGATCGGTGAGGTCTTCGCGGCGGGCAAGCGGCAGCTCCGCGAGGTGATGCTGCCGCGCACCGAGGTGGAGTTCATGGCCGCCGACACGCGGCTGGCCGAGGCGGCGATCCTGGCCGCGGCCATGCCGCACTCCCGCTTCCCCGTCTACCGGGACTCCTACGATGACATCGTGGGCTTCGTCCACATCCGTGACCTGCTCGACCCGGTGCTGACCGGCTCCATCGAGCCGATCAGCGAGCTGGTGCCGATCCGCCCGGTCAAGCTGGTCCCCACCAGCAAGCGGGTGATGGCCACGCTGTCGGAGATGCGCAGGGAGGGACACCACCTGGCGATCGTGGTCGACGAGTACGGCGGCACCGCGGGCATCGTCACCCTGGAGGACCTGGTCGAGGAGCTGATCGGCGACATCCGCGACGAGCACGACGTGGCGGACGAGCACGTCGCGCTGCCCGCGGGGGAGGTCGAGCTCGACGGGCTGGCCAACCTCGACGAGGTGGCGGCCGAGAGCGGGATCCGCCTGGCCGACGGCCCGTACGAGACCCTCGGCGGGTTCGTCATGTCGAAACTCGGCCACCTGCCCGCGCTCGGGGAGCGGGTGGAGATCCCCGGGTTCGAGTTGAAGGTCACCGACATGGACGGCCGCAGGGTCGCCAGGGTCAGGATCAAGCGGAGCACTTCACGGACCGAGGCACCGACCACTCCCGACAGCTGACAGAATTGGTGGCTATGGCCAGCCCTCGCGTCCTGTCGGGAATCCAGCCCACCGCCGACTCCTTCCACCTGGGAAACTACCTCGGTGCGGTGCGGCAGTACGTCGCGATGCAGGAGGGTTACGACGCCTTCTACTGCGTCGTCGACCTGCACGCGATCACGGTGGACTACCGTCCGGAGGAGCTGCGCAGGCGCTCCAGGGTCGCCGCCGCCCAGCTCTTCGCCGCCGGCCTCGACCCTGAGCGGTCCACGGTCTTCGTGCAGAGCCACGTCCGCGAGCACACCGAGCTGGCCTGGGTGCTGATCTGCCTCACCGGTATGGGCGAGGCGGGGCGGATGACCCAGTTCAAGGACAAGTCGGCCAAGCACGGCGAGAGCTCGGCCAGCGTGGGCCTGTTCACCTACCCGATCCTGCAGGCCGCCGACATCATGCTCTACCAGGCCAACAAGGTTCCGGTCGGTGCCGACCAGAAGCAGCACCTGGAGCTCACCCGCGACCTCGCGCAGCGCTTCAACCACCGCTTCGGCGAGACCTTCACGGTGCCCGAGCCGTACATCGTCAAGGGGGTCGAGAAGATCACCGACCTCCAGGAGCCGACCGCGAAGATGTCGAAGTCCTCCTCCTCGCCCGCCGGCATCCTCGACCTGCTGGAGCAGCCGGGGCCGCTCCGCAAGAAGATCATGCGCGCGGTCACCGACACCGGTTCCGAGGTCCTCGCCGACGACGACAACAAGCCGGGCATCACCAACCTGCTGCGCATCCAGTCCGCGCTGAGCGGGACTCCCATCGGTGAGCTGGAGGCCCGCTACGTCGGGCAGGGGTACGGCACCTTCAAGAAGGACGTCGCCGAGCTCGTGGTCGACACCTTCACCCCGATCCGCGAGCGGACCGAGAAGCTGCTCGCCGACGAGGCCGAGCTCGACAGGATGCTCGCCGTCGGGGCCGCGCGGGCCCGCGCGGTGGCCGCCGAGACCATGGCCAAGGTCCGCGACCGGGTGGGCTTCCTGCCCACCCCGTGACCCTCCGGGTACGCACAGCTGCTTTTTCGCCGCCGTCCACGATCGGGACGGCGGTGACTGGGTAGGGGGCGCACGTGGCAAGTGTGATGGAACGTGTGCAAGCGGGTCGTGAACGGTTCAGAGCGGTGCTGGGCACGGCCCGGATCAGGTGGCCCTGGTTCGACCATCTGGTCAGGACCTTCCAGCGCTACCAGATCCAGTCCGGCGACCGGCTCGCGGGAGCGATCAGCTACTTCGCCTTCCTGTCGTTCTTCCCGATCATCGCGCTGGCCTTCGCGGTGTTCGGCTACTTCCTCTCCATGAGGCCCGACGCCACCGAGACCCTGCGGAAGGCGATCAACCAGTACCTGCCGGGTCTCGCCGACAAGCTGCCGATCCAGGAGATCGCCGACTCGCGGACGAGCGCGGGCGTCATCGGCCTGCTCGGGTTGCTCTACGCCGGGCTCGGCGTGATCGACGCCCTGCGCGGCGCGCTGCGCGAGATCTCCATGACCACCGAGCCGCCGCTCGACTTCCTCCTGGCCAAGCTCAGGGACCTGTCGGCGCTCGTCCTCCTCGGCACCACCATGGTCGCCTCGGTGCTGGTCGGCGGTTTCGCCACCCAGGCCGGCGGGACCGTGGCCGAATGGCTGGGGCTGTCGGAGTCGGCGGTCGGCAGGGGCACGATCTGGCTGGTCGGCGTGACGGTCAGCGTCCTCGCCGACGTCGTCGTCTTTCTGATCATCCTGCGCTGGCTGGGACGCTCCAGACAGCCGCTCCGGGTGCTGCTGCGCGGCGCCCTGTTCGGCGCGGTCGGCTTCGCCCTGCTCAAGCAACTCGCGGCGCTGCTCCTCTCGCACATCCTGAACAACCCCGTCTACGGGGTGTTCGCCGTGGTGGTCGGCCTGCTGGTCTGGATCAACCTCTCGGCCCGGGTCATCATGTACACCGCCGCCTGGACCGCGACGGCCTCCCTCGGCCCCCCGCCCTACCCCACTCCGATTCCGGCCAACGCCGTCCCCAACTGATCCGGGCATCGCCCTTGGTCTGCCCTACCTAATATCATGCTTACCGATATATGCTGTGAGGCATGACTCCAAGGGCGATGACGGAGCCCGCGTTCCTCATCCTCACCGCGCTGGTCGATGCGCCGTGTCACGGCTACGGCATCGTGCGGGAGGTCGAGCAACTGTCCGGCGGGCGGGTCCGGCTCAAGGTCGGCACGCTGTACGGCGTGCTCGACCGGCTGGCGGGCGACGGGCTGGTGGCTCTCGACCGCGAGGAGGTCCAGCAGGGGCGGCTGCGCCGCTACTACCGGCTTACCGACGCGGGGTCGCGGACGCTGGAGACCGAGGCCGTCCGGCTCGCGGAGAACGCCAGAACCGCGGTCGACCGCCTCCGCGCCAGGCGCGGGCGTCCGTCCGTCGCGGGCGGGCCGGCGTGAGGCCGGGGCACTCCGGGTGACCCGGCGAAGCCGCCCGATGAACTCGTGAAGACCGGCGAGAGGACGATTCCACCGATGAACGAGCAGAGCGATGCCTCAGCCGCCTCCGGCGGCGGTGCGCCGGTGAGCGGGCGCGACGGTGACCCGAGGCGATTCGGATACGCCGCCGGCAGGGTGGCGACAGGTGAGCGGGTGGTGCGCCGGTGAGCCTGCTGGAGGAGCGCTACCGCTACTGGCTGCGTTTGCTGCCCGCCTCCTACCGTGCCGAGCGCGAGGAGGAGATGGTCGCCGTCTTCCTGGAGGGCTCGCCGGACGTCTCGGACGCGGACGGGCCCCGGCCCCGCTGGTCGGAGATCGCCAGTGTGGCCGCGCTGGCGGTCCGGGTCCGCCTCGGTGGCGCGGGCGCGGCGCCGAGATCCCTCGCGTGGGGCGAGACGGTCCGCCTGGTGGCTCTACTGGGGCTGCTCTTCCCGGCATTCTTCGCGATCCTGACCGTCGCGGCCGCCTTGCACACGTACGGGGTGATCGGCACGGTCGATTCTTCGCTCGCCCAGGTGGCAGGACCCCTCGGATCGGTTGAGCGGCTCGCGAACATTCTGCGGAGCCTGGCCAGAGCCGTCTGGATCGCGCCCTTCGTCGCGCTCGTCCTCGGCCATGTGCGCACGGCCAAGGTGCTGGCTCTCCTCGCCTTCGTGGCGGATCTGCTCGTCCTGACGGATCCGGGGTGGGGCCTGTTCGAGGCACTGGCCTGGTTGCTGATGCCGGTGGTCACTCTGTCGGCTCTGTGGACCGGCTTCCACCGTGATGCCCGGCCGGCTCGCCGCCCCCTGTGGCTGCTCGTGCTGCCCCTCGCCGCGGGCATCGTGTTCGACGTGCTGTTCCGGCTGGTGGCGGCCCCGGACATGCCGGCCTGGTGGTGGCCATGGCTCGACCCCCTCGGACTGGCGAGCACGTTGATCCTGGGCGCGGGCATCGGCTACGGGTATGTGCACCTCCGTTTTCCCGCCCGGCGCACGCCCTCGTGGCCGCTGGCCCTGGCGATCCTGGCGGTGCCGGTGCTCTGCGCCCGCCTCGCCGGGCTGAACCACGGCTTCGACGCCGCCGACGAGGTGAGCCGGATCATCATGCTCGGCACGCTCGGCCAGACGGCGGTGCTCCTGCTCGTCGCCCTGGTGCTCGCCGCCCTGGGATTGCCGGCCCTGCCCGCCGCCCAGGGCCCGTCGCCAGAGCCTCCCCGGATGACGTATCCGTGACCCTGGTCGTGTTCCGCGGATCGTCGCCATGGCCACGATCCGCGGAACACGCCTCAGCGGAAGCGCCTGCGCAGGCCGTACGCCAGCCAGAGCAGGCCGCCGAGCAGGCCCGCGCCGAGGACGTAGTAGCCGATCGGGATGCCCTCGTCGGCGGGTCTGGTGGCCGCGGCGGGGTTCCGCCCGGAGCCGGGGGTGGGGACGGCGGGCGGCGCCGAGGCGGTCGGGGGAGCGGGCAGCGGGGTGGGCTCGGGGATCGGGTCGACCAGCTGTCCGACCGGGGTGACCTTGCCGCGGTTGGCGAAGCCCCAGTCGAGCAGGTCGGCGACCTCCTCCCAGAAGTAGCCGTCGTGGCGCATGATCGACACGATGATCGTGTGACCGTTGCGCTTGGCCGCGCCGACGAAGCTGCCCAGGGCCTTGGAGGTCCAGCCGTTCTTGACGCCGATCATGCCCTTGTAGCGCCAGAGCAGCTTGTTGTGGTTGCCAATCTCGTAGTAGCCCTTGGGCGCCGGGAACTTGTCAGTTTTTGTGCTGATATATCGTCGAAAATCGGCGTTGGCCAGGCCGGCGCGGGCGATCAGTGCCAGGTCGTACGCCGAGCTGCTCTGGCCGGGTTTGTCCAGCCCGCTCGGGGTCTTGGCCACCGTGTCGAAAGCCTGCAGGCGCTTGGCCTCGGCGTTCATGTCCGCCAGGGTCACGGCCAGGCCGCCGTTGGCCTCGGCCAGCGCCATCGCGCAGTCGTTGCCCGAGACCAGCATCAGCGCCTTGAACAGGTCGTCGACGGTGTAGAGGGGCTTGGTGACCAGGCCGACCGCGCTGCCCTCCTCGTTCACGGCGCGGGTGCTCGGCCTGACCCTCCGGTTCTTGTCCAGTTTCGGGATCAGGGTGAGCGCGGTCAGCGCCTTCAGGGTGCTCGCGGGCAGGTAGCGCCCGTGGGCGTCCTTGGCCGCCAGCACCGCGCCGGTCTCGGCGTCGGCGATCACGTACGCCTTCGCGGCGGTCTTCGGCGGGGCCTTCACGCCCGAGGGGACGATGAGACCCCGCTCGGCGAGCCGGGAGCCGCCGACCGGCTCCCTCTCGCCCCGCGCGTGCGGGCCCAGCGCACCGGCGCCCGCGAGGTGGCTCAGGAGATCCGCACTCGACGGACCGGCCGGCGAGCCGGCGTCCGCCCGTAGTGCCGGTGAACCGGCCGCGGACACACCCGCGGTCCTGGCCTGAGCGGGTGCGCCGAGAAAGGTGGTCGCCGCGAGCAGCACCCCGACGGGCGCGAGATGTTTGATCCCCATGATGATCTCAGGGTAGCTTCGTGCCGGTTCGCATAGAGTTAGAGGTGCCCTGACCAGGTACGGGCCACTCGGCGGGATACTGACACCATGCAAATATCACGAAAGATCGCCGCTTTTCTGATCGGCCTTGCCGCTTTCATGATCTTCGAATGGATCAACCTTGGCTTCAACCTCGCGGACGGCCACCCGACGGCCTTCTACGTGGTCCACGGAATCCTGATCGCCGTCAACATCGTGCTCGCGATCGTGCTCGGCGTGATCGGCCTACGCGGTTGGTCGCAGCGTGAGCAGGGTTCTTCGGTGTAGCTCGGCGGCCTCCTCGGCGGAGTCGCCGATGCTGGTGAACCCCAGCTTGCCGAACTCGGTGATCGCGCCCAGCAGGTGCAGCACGTTCCCGGTGCGGCTCTCGCGGTCGAAGCCGAGACCCGCGTCGTGAACCAGCTTGACGACCTCCCCGGGGGTGCGGCCCTTCAGCGTGGGGGAGGCGCAGTTGTCCGTCGCCACGTAGTACTTCGGCCGCCCGTCGCGCATCAGCGTGCCGGTGCCGGGGTCGTACGACGCGCCGGTGGTCAGGATCGCGGCGCCGAGCGGGTGGGTGGTGCCGCCGATGCGCAGGTTGATCTCACACAGCAACGTCCGGTAGCCGCCGTCGGTCTTGACGGCGAAGAAGTCGACGCCGAACAGTCCCACCACGCCGCGGTCCGCCAGGACCCTGGCGATCCGCGCGGTGTACGCGCCCAGCTCGGCGCGGTACTCCCGCCGGGCGGGGAAGCTGCAGCCCTGGTAGACATCCCCGTTGGGGCCGCCGAGGACCTGTTCGTGGGTGGCGACCACGTCGTAGACGCCGCCGGGGGTGATCCTCGCCAGCGCGCTGGGGGAGCACAGCGGCCGGTCCTCGATGAACTCCTCGATCACCGCCCCCCGCTCGGCGATCTTCTCGGCGAACGTCGTCCAGTTCTCGTCGGAGGCGGAGAAGCTCGTGGGGCAGGAGACGAGCGGCCGGTCGTCCTTGGTCACGATGGCGTTCCCGAGCCCCGAGTAGCTGTTGTTGAGCTTGACCATCAGCCTGGTCGTGGGGCTCATCGCGCGGGCGGCGTGCTCCACCTCGGTCAGCGAACGCAGGTCGCCGAAGCCCCTGACCGTCGGCACCCCGGCCTCGTCGCCGATCGCGCGTCCACCACTCTTGGACCCCAGGTGGGCCAGGGAGGTGGCCGGGCCGTACACCGGCAGGGAGAGCAGCTCGGCGAGGCGTTCCTCGTACTCGCTCACCACGAACGGCACCATCCAGGCGCCCCCGCCGTCCTCGCGGGTCTTTCGACGGTCCCCGAGCGCGGCGCGGACGCGTTCGATCACGTCCGGGCGGCGCAGCAGCGCCTCGGTGAGCGGGTGCGTGTCGGGATCATCCAAACTGATCATTTGCAGGCGGGTACGGGCTTCGTCCGGATCGTCGAGGAAGCTCAGGTAGTAGTCCACGACCGCGTCGTTCACCGGCATCGAGGTGAGGTAGACGACCTCGACCTTCGGCTCTCTCAGGGTGAGGAGCAGGAAGAGCAGTCGTTCCTCGTAGCAGAGGGCTCCGGTGATCCTGCGCAGTTCATCCTGGGGAAGCGACAACGAGGGAAGGACCACCAGCGTGCCCTCGTCCGGTTCAAATATGCTCAAACGCGACTGCCTCTCCCCGAATGGGATGTTAGCGATCATGTGAGGAGTGAAACATGCATTCATCCCGTTTACATCACTCCGCCGGGTTCGATGACCGGCACCTGAGGTCAGGTAAATTGCCAGGTCGGCGATGTTTGGAAGTGGCCCGGGAGTGTCATCCTCCGGCCGGGCCGTCACCCCACATGACTACCGTCCCGTAGTCAATACGAGTCATCCCTTCTGGTTCCCTCGGGGGAGAAGGTGTACGAGTGAGGTATGGGGCGGCAAAACATTTGGCGTGGATGTCGGCGAGTTGCTCGCGGGGCGAGATAAAGTCGTTGTCATCGCCAATGCGACGGCTGCCCCGGACCACAGGCTCGCAGCTCCCGCGTCGGCGCCGACCAGCCCGCGCTGACACGGCCCGTGAGACCCACTCCGGCCCGTCGGTGTGGCGATCACTTTTTTCGGGACTGCCTCATGGGTTTCGAGATCCTGGGCAGTGGCACGGTGCGTCGAGGATGAAGGACCGCCGGCGCGGAATAGGACGGTGAGCAATGCGGGGGCGTAATTTGCGGGGAGAACTCGACACGTTCCTCGCCGGTCGCGAGCAGGAACTGATCAACTTCCGTCGAGACCTGCACATGCATCCCGAGCTCGCGTTCGCCGAATACCGCACGACGCAGCGCATCGCCGAGCGCCTGACCGCCGCGGGGCTGGCCCCCTCGGTGCTGCCGCGCGGCACCGGCCTGCTCTGCGACGTCGGCAGCGGTGACGGTCCCACCGTGGCACTGCGGGCCGACATCGACGCGCTGCCGGTGCCGGACGAGAAGGACGTCCCCTACAGCTCGACGGTCCCCGGCGTGTGCCACGCCTGCGGCCACGACGTGCACACCGCGGTTCTGCTCGGCACCTCGCTCTTCCTCGCCCAGCAGGCCGAGGCCGGCCTGCTGCCCGGCAGGGTCCGGCTGATCTTCCAGCCCGCCGAGGAGCTTCCCGGCGGTGCGCTTGAGGTCATGGCCTCCGGTGGCATCAGCGGTGTCGACCGCATCTTCGGTCTGCACTGCGACCCCCGGCTGGACGTCGGCAGGGTCGGTCTCAAATCCGGTCCCATCACCTCGGCCTGCGACAAGGTGACGATCCGGGTGAGCGGTCCCGGCGGGCACACCGCCAGGCCGCACCTCACCGCCGACCTCGTCTTCGCGCTCGCCAAGATCCTCACCGAGCTGCCCGCCGCGCTCTCCCGCCGGGTCGACCCCCGCTCCTCGCTCAGCCTGGTCTGGGGCCGGGTGGAGGCGGGTTCGGTGGCCAACGCCATCCCGGACGACGGCGTCGCCGAGGGCACCGTGCGCTGCCTGGACGAGGCGGCCTGGCACGCGGCCCCCGACATGATCAAGTCGCTGCTGGAGTCGGTCGCGGGCGCGTACGGCGTCGAGGCCGAGATGGACTACACACGCGGCGTGCCGCCGGTGGTCAACGACAAGATCAGCGTGCAGATGCTGGCCGAGGCCGCGGAGGGCGTGCTCGGCGAGGGTGCCTCCGGGCCGACGGAGCAGAGCCTGGGGGGTGAGGACTTCGGCTGGTACCTGGAGTCCATCCCCGGCGCGTTCGCCAGGCTCGGCACCCGCGAGCCGGGGACGGCGCACCTGGCGGACATCCACCAGGGCACCTTCGACGTGGACGAGAGCGCCATCGGTACCGGGGTGCGATTCCTCGCGGCGACCGCGCTGACCGCGCTCTGGGAGGGGCAGCGCCCCGTCGCGGACGAGGCCCTGATGGCACTGAAGGCGCTGAAGGCCGACAACTGACGCGCCCCCGGGGCGTAGTTGCCCGAAAAATTCCGACATATCCCGAGGAAACGGCCGACGATCTGGAGAGAAAGATCGTCGGTCCGGGGGGTGGCCCGTTGCGGGTCGCCTTCAAGGCTACCCGTAAGTAGCTCCATTGGGCCCGGTGTGTCACAAGGTGGCCTGAGCTGCATAACGGACCTGTTTCGGACTCGTGTACCGGTTTGGTCAACCCTGATGGACCAACTATCTTCCGTGCAGGGTTGCCGTGCGTCTCTTCGCGCGTGCACTGAAACGCGAAGGGAGTCCATCTTGCTTCAGAACCGATTCGGCAAGCTGGCCGCGACCGCACTGGCGGGCAGCATGCTCATGGGAGCTGCCGCGTGTGGTGGAAGCGAGGAAGCGACCACGTCGGCTCAGCCGAGCGAGGCCGCCAGCAGTGCGGCGCCGGCCGCGACGGGACCCAAGGTCGGTCTCGCGTACGACATCGGCGGGCGTGGCGACCAGTCGTTCAACGACTCCGCGGCGGCCGGCCTCGACAAGGCCAAGACCGAGCTGGGCCTGGCCGAGGTCAACGAGCTGGAGGCCGGTAACGGCGAGACCGAGGCGGCCAAGGAGGAGCGGCTCCGCCTGCTCGCCGACGGCGGCTTCAACCCGATCATCGCCGTGGGCTTCGCCTACTCCGGCCCGGTGAAGAAGGTCGCGACCGAGTTCCCCGACGTCAAGTTCGCGATCGTCGACGACGCCGCGGCGGTCGCCCCCAACATCTCCAACCTCCTCTTCGCCGAGCACGAGGGTTCCTTCCTGGTCGGCGCCGCGGCGGCGCTGAAGAGCAAGAAGAACCACGTGGGCTTCGTCGGCGGCGTCCAGGTGCCGCTGATCAACAAGTTCGAGGCCGGGTTCGCCGCGGGCGCCAAGGCGGTCAAGTCGGACGTGAAGATCGAGGTCAAGTACCTGACCCAGCCGCCGGACTTCACCGGCTTCACCGACCCGGCCAAGGGCAAGACCGCGGCCGAGGGCATGTTCGACGCGGGCGCCGACGTGGTCTACCAGGCCGCGGGCGGTTCCGGCGGCGGCGTGTTCGAGGCGGCCAAGGCCGCCAAGGGCCTGGCCATCGGCGTCGACTCCGACCAGGCCAAGACCGCGGCCCCCGAGCTGCAGGGCCTCATCATGACCTCCATGCTCAAGAAGGTCGACGTCGCCGTCTTCGACTTCCTGAAGAGCTTCACCACCAATTCCGTGAAGTCGGGCGTCACGACGTACGACCTCAAGGCCAATGGTGTCGACTACTCCACCACCGGTGGCCAGGTCGACGACATCAAGGCCCAGCTCGACGAGTACAAGCAGAAGATCATTTCCGGCGAGATCACCGTGCCGGACAAGACCTCCTGACCTGGTATTAATGAGGGGCCCGGCGGACATTTCCCCCGGGCCCCTCGTCCTACGCTCACCATCACGTTCCGTATCGGGCACCCGTACGGAGGAGGCCGTCATCAGCACCCCGGCACCGGCCGTCGAACTCGAGGGGATCACGAAACGATTCCCCGGCGTCGTCGCCAACCGCGACATCTCTCTCTCCGTGCGGCAGGGACACGTGCACGCCGTCGTCGGAGAGAACGGCGCGGGCAAGTCTACCCTCATGAAGATCCTTTACGGTATGCAGCGCCCGGACGAGGGCCAGATCCGCGTCAACGGCAAGGACGTGAGCTTCCGCTCGCCCGGCGAGGCGATCGCGGTGGGGATCGGCATGGTCCATCAGCACTTCATGCTGGCCGACAACCTGACCGTGCTGGAGAACGTGATCCTCGGCAGCGAGCCCCGCAGGGGCGGGGTCGCCATCGACTTCGGCGCGGCGAGAAAGCGGATCAAGGAGATCTCCGACTCGTACGGCCTCGGCATCGAGCCCGACGTCACCGTCGAGGATCTGGGCGTGGGCGCGCGCCAGCGGGTGGAGATCCTGAAGGTCCTCTACCGCGGCGCGCGGATCCTCATCCTGGACGAGCCGACCGCCGTGCTGGTGCCGCAGGAGGTCGAGGAGCTCTTCGCCAACCTGCGCGAGCTGGTCCGCGAGGGCCTCACCATCATCTTCATCTCCCACAAGCTGGACGAGGTGCTCTCGGTCGCCGACGCCATCACGGTCATCCGGCGCGGCACGACCGTGGCCAGCGTGGATCCCAAGGACGTGACCGCCAGGCAGCTGGCCGAGCTCATGGTCGGCAGCGAGCTGCCCAGCCCGGAGACCCGCGAGTCCACCGTCACCGACGTGGTGGCGCTGTCGGTGCGCGGCCTGACCGTCCACTCGGGGGACGACCGCCGCGTTGTGGACGACGTCGGCTTCGAGATCCGCAAGGGCGAGGTGCTCGGCATCGCCGGGGTCGAGGGCAACGGCCAGGCCGAGCTCGTCGAGGCCATCATGGGCATGCGCGCGGCCGGGGGCGAGATCCGCCTCGGTGAGCACGACATCTCCGCCTGGACGACGCTGCGCCGCCGCGAGGCGGGCATCGGCTACATCCCCGAGGACCGCCACCGGCACGGCCTGCTGCTGGAGGCCCCGCTCTGGGAGAACCGCATCCTCGGCCACCAGACGCGGCGGCCCAACGTGAAGGGCCCCTGGATCGACCGCGCGGGAGCGCGCGAGGACACCCGGCGCATCGTCGAGGAGTACGACGTCCGGACCCCGGGCATCGACGTGGACGCCTCGGCCCTGTCGGGCGGCAACCAGCAGAAGCTGATCGTCGGCCGGGAGATGAGCGGGGAGCCGGTGTTCCTGATCGCGTCCCACCCGACGCGCGGCGTCGACGTGGGCGCGCAGGCCGCGATCTGGGACCATCTGCGCGCCGCGCGCGCCGCGGGCCTGGCGGTCCTGCTGATCTCGGCCGACCTCGACGAGCTCATCGGCCTGTCGGACACCCTCAAGGTGATCCTGCGCGGCCGGATCGTCGCCGAGGTCGACCCCAAGGACGTGACACCCGAGCAGCTCGGTTCGGCCATGACGGGTGCTGGAGAGGCGGCATGAACACCCATGTAGCGAGCACTCCCCCCGGGGTGCCCGGATGAGTCCGGAAAAATCCACCTTCACCGACCGGTTGCTCGGCAGGGTCTCCCCGACAGGGCTGCTCTCGCTCGCCGCCCCGCTCGCCGCCATCGTGTTCGCCGCCCTGGTCACCATGATCGTTCTGCTGATCACGGGCGACCCGCCGGTCGAAACGATGGCCATCATGGCCGAGTACGGCGTGCGGCCGCGCTCGATCGTGCTGTCCCTGAACTACGCGACGACCTACTACCTGTCCGCGCTGGCGGTGGCGATCGGGTTCAGGATGAACCTCTTCAACATCGGCGTCGACGGCCAGTACCGTCTGGCGGCGCTCACCGCCGCGGCCGTCGGCGGTGCGGTCGCCCTGCCCGCCCCGCTGCACGTCGCACTGATCATCTTCGTCGCCATGCTGGTCGGCGCGGGGTGGGCGGCGATCGCCGGGCTGCTGAAGGTGCGGCGCGGGGTCAGCGAGGTCATCTCCACGATCATGCTGAACGCCATCGCGACCGCGCTCGGCGCCTGGCTGCTCAACAAGGAGCGCTTCGCGGTCGAGGTCGCGGGCAGCAACAACATCGGCACCAAACCGATCGGCCCGTCCGGCCAGGTACCCGGTCTGGAGATCATCCCCGGCACCCAGACGAAGGTGTTCGGCCTGATCATCCTCGCGGTCGTGATGGGCGTCGTCTACCACGTGGTGCTCAACCGGACCCGCTTCGGCTTCGACCTGCGCGCCACCGGCCGCTCGGAGACGGCCGCGGTGGCCAGCGGCGTCAACGTCAAGCGGATGGTCCTCACCGCGATGATCCTGTCCGGCGCGGTGGCGGGCCTGGTCGGCATGCCACAGCTGCTCGGCGCCTCCTACAGCTACAGCCTGGACTTCCCCACCGGACTCGGCTTCACCGGCATCGCGATCGCGCTGCTCGGCCGCAACCACCCGGTCGGCATCGCGTTCGGCGCCCTGCTGTGGGCCTTCCTGGAGACCTCCTCCGGCATCCTGCAGATCAAGAAGATCTCGCCGGACATCGTCACCATCATGCAGGGCACGATCGTGCTCTCGGTGATCATCGCCTACGAGCTGGTCCACCGCTACCAGGTCTCCGCCGAGCAGCGCCGGGTGAGCCGCCAGCTGGCGAGCGCCGCCCCGACCAGGGAAGGAACGCCGGTATGAGCCAGGGCGCCCTCACCACGCCGGAGACTCCCTTCCTGGAGCCGAAGGCCGTCACCCGCAAGTTCAGGATCACCTGGCGGGTCCTGCTGCTCGCCCTCGGCGCGCTGGTCCTGCTGCTGTCGTTCGCCCGGGCCGTCACCGGCGCCGTCGACCTCACCTCGGCGGGCGCGATCAACGCGTCCGTCGCGCTGGCCATCCCCATCGGCCTGGCCGCTCTCGGCGGCCTGTGGTCCGAGCGGGCCGGGGTGGTCAACATCGGCCTCGAAGGCATGATGATCCTGGGCACCTGGTTCGGTGCCTGGGGTGCGCTCCAGTTCGGCAACCCCTGGGCGGGCGTGGTGGCGGGCCTGGTCGGCGGAGCCCTGGGCGGACTGCTGCACGCGATAGCCACTGTGACGTTCGGGGTCGACCACATCATCTCCGGTGTCGCGATCAACATCCTCGGCCTGGGCGTCACCCAGTTCCTGTCCAAGGTCACCTTCGCCGAGATGCCGGGCGGCGGCGACTCCCAGTCGCCCCCCGTGCCCAAGCCGGGCGTGGTGAGCCTGCCGTGGATCGGAGACTCGCTGAAGGCACTGGAGGCCAGGCAGTGGTTCCTGCTGTCGGACGTGGCGGGCATCCTGCGCGGCCTGACGACGAACATCTCGCTCCTCACGATCCTGGCCATCCTGCTCGTCCCGCTGACCTACTACGTGCTCTGGCGCACCGCGTTCGGCCTGCGTCTGCGCTCCTGCGGGGAGAGCCCGGTGGCCGCCGAGTCGCTGGGCGTCAACGTCTATCTGTACAAGTACGTCGCGGTGGTCGTCTCCGGGGCCCTGGCGGGCCTGGGCGGCGCGTTCCTGGCCCAGGTGGCGGCCAGCGCCTACCGTGAGGGGCAGACCGGCGGTCGCGGCTTCATCGGCCTCGCCGCCATGATCTTCGGTAACTGGCGGCCCGGCGGGCTGGCCGGCGGCGCCGTGCTGTTCGGCTACACCGACGCGCTCCAGCTCCGCAGGGGCGGCGAGTCGGTGCACGCGCTGCTGCTCGTGGTGGCGGTCCTGATCGTCGCCGTGGCCGTCTACCAGCTGGTACGGCAGAACCGGACCCGGGCGGCGCTGATCACCGGGGTCGCGGCGGTCGCGGTGTTCGTCGTGTTCGCGCTGACCGACACCGTCCCCTCGGAGTTCACCTCGGTCACCCCGCACATCACCACGCTGCTGGTGCTGTCACTGGCCGCGCAGCGGCTCCGCCCGCCCGCCGCCGACGGAGTGCCATACCGCAGGGGGCAGGGTAAGTGACCATCACGCGCGTCTCACGAGTGGACCTGATCTGATGAGCACCGAGATGAGCATTGACTGGGCGGCTCTCAAGGCCGAGGCCGTGCGGGCCATGGGGCATGCCTACGCCCCCTACTCGAAGTTCCCGGTCGGCGCCGCCGCCCTGGTGGACGACGGGCGGATCGTGTCCGGCTGCAACGTCGAGAACGCCTCCTACGGCATCGGACTGTGCGCCGAGTGCGGGCTGGTCTCCGCGCTCCAGGCCACGGGTGGTGGCCGCCTGGTCGCGTTCACCTGCGTCGACGGGCACGAGGAGTTGCTCATGCCGTGCGGCAGGTGCCGCCAGCTGCTGTACGAGTTCGGCGGCCCAGAGCTGCTGCTGGAGACCATCGACGGTCCGAAGCCGATGTCGGAGATCCTTCCGTACGCCTTCGGACCGGAGAACCTGAGCCGGGGGGCCTGAGCATGGACGCGATCAACGTCATCGTCACCAAGCGGGACGGCGGTGAGCTGTCGGCCGAGCAGATCGACTGGGTGATCGACGCCTACACCAGGGGCGTCGTCGCCGACGAGCAGATGTCCGCGCTCGCGATGGCGATCCTGCTCAACGGCATGAACCGGCGGGAGATCGCCGGGTGGACCCAGGCCATGATCCGTTCCGGGGCGCGGATGGACTGGTCGGCGCTGCCGGGGCCCACCACGGACAAGCACTCCACCGGCGGCGTCGGTGACAAGATCACGTTGCCGCTGGCTCCGCTGGTCGCCGCGTGCGGGGGCCACGTGCCCCAGCTGTCCGGCCGGGGGCTCGGCCACACCGGCGGCACCCTGGACAAGCTGGAGTCCATCCCCGGCTGGCAGGCGTCCCTGTCCAACGACGGGATGCTCGACGTGCTCGGCAAGGCCGGCGCGGTCATCTGCGCGGCGGGTGACGGGCTCGCCCCGGCCGACAAGAAGCTGTACGCGCTCCGCGACGTCACCGGCACGGTCGAGTCGATCCCGCTGATCGCCTCCTCGATCATGTCGAAGAAGATCGCCGAGGGCACCGGCGCGCTGGTGCTGGACGTCAAGGTCGGCTCCGGGGCCTTCATGAAGACTCCTGAGCGGGCCCGTGAGCTGGCCACGACCATGGTCGCGCTGGGCACCGACGCCGGAGTCAACACGGTCGCGCTGCTGACCGCCATGGACCGGCCGCTGGGCCTGGCCGTGGGCAATGCGCTGGAGGTCACCGAGTCGGTCGAGGTGCTCGCCGGCGGCGGCCCCGCCGACGTGGTCGAGCTGACCGTACGGCTGGCGCGGGAGATGCTTCAGGCGGCGGGCCTGTCCGGTGGCAAGGACCCGGAGCGGGCCCTCGCGGACGGCTCGGCGATGGACGTCTGGCGCCGGATGATCTCCGCCCAGGGCGGCGACCCGGACGCCCCGCTGCCCACGGCCGCCGAGACCATGGAGATCACCGCGCCCTCGTCCGGCGTGCTGTCCAGGCTCGACGCGTACGGCGTGGGCCTGGCGGCCTGGCGGCTCGGCGCGGGCCGGGAGCGCAAGGAGGACCCGGTGTCGTTCGGCGCGGGCATCGTGCTGCACGCCAAGCCGGGGGACCCCGTCCGCGAGGGGCAGCCGCTGATGACGCTGCACGCGGACGAGACCTTCCGCTTCGAGCGGGCGCTCGCCGCGCTGGAGGGCGCCTACACCATCGGGGAGAGCGCCGACCCGGACCTGCTCCCCCTGGTGATCGACCGCATCACGGCCTGACCCAGAAAGATCGGTCTATTTTAGAGAGATGGGACAGAAGGGCGAGGAGACGCGCGGCCGGTTGCTCAACGCGACGCAGGACCTGATCGAGGGCGGGGGCTACTTCGAGGCGGGACTGAACCGGGTGATCGCGGCCAGCGGGGCGCCGCGTGGTTCGCTCTACTTTCACTTCCCCGGCGGTAAGGACCATCTGGTCGCGGAGTCCGTCCGGCGGGCGGGTCGCGAGATCGGCCAGGTCGTGCACGACCTGGCCGAGACCGCGCCGGACACGGTGACCATGGTCACCGCCATGCTCGGGGTGCTCGGCGACCGGCTGGAGGCGTCCGGCTGGCGCAAGGGTTGTCCGGTGGCCACGGTCGCGCTGGAGATGGCCGCCACCAACGATCCGCTGCAGGAGGTCTGCTCGGAGGCGTACGGGTCCTGGGAGGGCTCGCTCCGCGACCGGCTGGCAGCCGACGGGCACCCCGAGGCCGCCGATGCCGCGGTCGCCGTTCTCGCCCTGATCGAGGGTGCGCTGGTGCTCGCCAAGGCGCATCGCAGCCGGGAGCCGCTCGACCGGGTGGCCCGGCAGGTCACCGCGTTGCTCTAGGAGGATCCGGTCCGGTAGGTTCCTGCGTGTCCATAAAATATGTAGACCGATCTATTTTGAGGTGATCGCATGGCCGTCGGCCCCATCGACTCCGTGGTCTTCGGCGCGGCCGGATTCGTCGGTCGCTCCCTGGTGGCGGAACTTCTCCGCGCCCGGCGCGGGGTGGCCGCCGCCGTGCGCGGGCGGGCGGACCGGCTCACGTCATGGCTCACCGGGCAGGGAGTGGACACCGCGCGGCTGACCGTCGTCACCGCCGACATCACCGCGCCCGGGCTCGGCCTCGACGGCCTGGCGGACCTGGGGCAGGTGCGTGACGTCTACAACACCGCGGCGCGCTTCGCCTTCGGGCTGAGCGCCGAGGAGGCGAGGGCGGTCAACGTGACCGGGGCGCTCAACGTGGCGGACTGGGCCGCCACCAGGCCCGGCCTGCGCCGCCTGGTGCACATCAGCGGCTATCGCGTCAGCGGTGACTCACCGGACCGCCGCGGCGATCTCGCGGTGGACTACCGCCAGGGCGCCTACAAGGCGTCCAAGCGGGAGGCGGACGCGGCGCTCCGCGTCCGGGCACGCGAGCTGGGCATCCCGCTGACGATCGTCAACCCCGCCACCGTGGTCGGCACCGGTCAGTTCATCGGCCTGGCCACGGTGGTCAGGGACCTCTGGTACGGACGGCTTCCCGCGCTGCCGGGCGGCCCGGACATCTTCCTGCCCGTCGTGGACGGTGACTACTTCGCCCGCTTCACCGCCGCGCTGCCCGAGCACGAGGAGACCGAGGGGAATGCCTACTGGGTGCTCGATGACGAGACCCCCAACCTGCCGGAGCTGGTCAGGACGGTCGCCGGGCACCTGGGGGTGCCCGCGCCCCGCCGGGCGATCCCGGTCGGGGTGGTCCGGCGGCTGCCCCGCGCGCTCACCGGGGCCGATCCCGAGACGCTGTCGTTCCTGTCCGCCGACCGCTACGACACGGCCCCGGCCCGGAGCTTCGCGGAACGGGCCGGACTGGTCATGCCGCCGGTCGGGGAGGTGCTCCGGCGCTGGGCGGACGGGCTGGTCGCCGCCCGCTTCGGCCGCGGGGTCCCGCCGCGCGAGCCCTACGGGTTCCACGACGTGGCGGGGGTCAGGACCTGGGTGGCGGGGGAGCGCGAAACCCCCGAGTACGTGCTGTTCCACGGCCTGCCACTGGACGCCGACTCCT
This sequence comes from Streptosporangium sp. NPDC002544, assembly GCF_040295965.1. Taxonomy (NCBI): domain Bacteria; kingdom Bacillati; phylum Actinomycetota; class Actinomycetes; order Streptosporangiales; family Streptosporangiaceae; genus Streptosporangium; species Streptosporangium sp. NPDC002544. The sequence goes on from NZ_JBEOWJ010000001.1 coordinate 437,442, forward strand.
GGGACGCGGTACGCGGACGGCTGGACGCCCCCGCGCTGGCCGCCGACCTGCCCGGTCTGGGCCGCTCCGCGGCGGCCCGGCGGAGCGGCCCGGGGCGCGGCCACCCGCTGGACGACTGGACGGCGGCTCTGATGGGGCCGGTCAGGACCAGGCCGGTGCTGGTCGGGCACTCCTTCGGCTGCGGGCCCGCCCTGCGCTACGCCGCCGCCCACCCCGACCGGGTCGCCGAGGTGGTCCTCGTCGCCCCCGCCTTCCTGCAGGCACCCTCGCCGCGGCTGCTGCGGTCTGGGATGGCCGTGCCGGTGCTGCGCCGGATGCGGGAGGAGCGGCTGGGGAGGATGCTCGGTGTTCCAGCCGGCGCGATCGCCGACATGCGGCGGCCGGGGGCGGCCCGCCGGGTGATCGAGGCGACCAGGGTGGCCCACATCGCCCGGGACGGGCTTCGCCGGTCGCTCGACCGGATCGAGGTGCCGGTGACGATTGTCGCCGGGGCCGCCGATTCGCCGGTCGCCGGCAGGAGTGCCGCCGTGATAGCGGGCGCGGGGCACTATCCCCAGCTCACGCATCCCGAGGAACTAGCCGAGGTGTTGCGGGCGGCCGGCAGGCGGGCCCGCCAGGAGCCTTCGCGACCGGCTCGGGGCTGAACCTCCGCGCTCATGCGCGAGACGCGGGCCCCGATCGCACGCTCCGCTCCCGGCGGCGATTCGCGGTCGCGTGCCGCGAATCGCCGCCGTCGGGGTCGCACCCGCCGGACAGCGGGGCCGGGCGGGTCTCAGGCTCACGCGGGTTGCGCGGCCTGCCACGGCGGGCGGCGGTCGATGCGCGTGAGCACCTCCGGGTATCCGAACCGGCGGTCGATACGCCGGGTCGCCTCGGCCCAGTCGGTCATGGAGCGCACCGGGGACAGCGTCTCGACCACGAAGGGATCGCTCCATCGCTCGACGGCGCGCCGCCAGAGCACGTCCGGGGCCTCGGTCAGCAGGTTTCCCACGCACCCCTCGTAGATCGGCATGGCGCGCACCTCGCCGTCGGGCTCGATCTGCATCAGCGGGAACCCGTAGCTCGCGACGATGCCGGGGTGCATCATCAGGATGAAGTTGTCGGAGGTGGTCACCGCCAGCGACGCCGGTGCCAGTGACCGCAGCCGCTCGGTGTACTCCTCGCTGGTCAGGGTGGCGAGCTCCTCGTTGCCGAGCAGTTCGGTCTCGGCGAAGCCGGGTCGGCTGGCCAGCCCGGACGGCACCGCCGCGGCCAGGTTGAGAAAGCGCATCCGCGGGAACCGAGGGGCGATGTCGGTGCAGAAATCCGCCAACTGGTGGAAATTGCTCCGCACAACCGAGCAGTCGATCCCGAAGATCAGCGGAGTGCCGCCCTCTGCCGCGCGCCGGGCGGCGATGTCGTCCAGCATGGCCAGGGCGTTCATCGCGCGGTCGAAGGAGCCGGCCCTGCCCCGTACCCGGTCGTGCACCTCCGCGTCGGTCCCGTCGATGCTGACGGTGATCCGCTGGAAGGCCCGGGCCGCCTCCTCGGCGGTCTCGGGGGTGAGTGTCCATCCGCCGGTGTAGAGGTTGACAGTGATCCCCGCGCGGCCGATGTGCTCGGCGATCTCGTAGATCCCCTTGACCACCAGGGGCTCGCCGCCCGCGAACTCCACCGAGTCCGGGCGCATGGCGATGATCGCGTCGGCGAGCCGCAGCATGTCGCCGTGGCTCAGCTGCCGGGCCGGGCGCCTGCCCGACTCGGAGTAGCAGTGGATGCAGCGCAGGGGGCAGGCGTAGGTGACGTCCCAGATGATGTCGGTGGGCTTGTTCACAGGGGCGCTCATGAGGACCTCCTCGTCGAGATCGGATGCCCGGGACCGGCGCCGGGCGTTCGGTCGTTCGTCCAGTGCCCGACCAGGTCGGCGTACAGGGGGGAACGGGTCAGCAGGTCCGCGTGGGTCCCGAGGTGTGCGGCGGTGCCGTCCAACAGCAGGATGCGCCGGGCTCGGATCGCGGAGCTGATGCGGTGGGCGATGACGATGAGAGTGCCGGGCCGGGCGGCGAACGCGCTCTCGGCCCTCGCCTCGGCGGCGGGGTCGAGATGGCAGGTCGCCTCGTCCAGGACGACCAGGCGGGCCGGGGAGGCGTAGGTCCGTGCCAGGGCGATCAGTTGCCGCTCTCCGGCCGACAGCGCGGCGGGTTCGTCGATCTCGGCGTCGAGGCCGCCGAGCCGTTCGACGAGCGCCCGCGCGCCCACCCGGTACGCCGCCTCGTCCAGCCGGGCGTCCGCGGTGCCGGCCGGGCACAGGTAGCCGAGGTTCTCCCGGACCGTGCCGGCGAAGACGTACGCCTCCTGGGGCACGAGCGCCACCATGGAGCGCAGGCCGGGTTCCGCTATCGCCTCCAGCGGGAGCCCGCCGAGCAGGATCTCCCCGTGGGTCGGCCGCCGCAGCCCGGTGAGCAGCAGGGACAGGGTGGACTTGCCGATGCCGCTGGGGCCGACCACGGTCAGGTGGTCTCCCTCGGGGATCACCAGGTCGAGGTCGTGTACCACGGGCGTGGCCTGGGGGGCGTAGGCGAAGCCCAGCTCTTTGGCCCGCAGTTCGCAACCGGCGGGCACGGCGACCGCGTAGGCGGCGTCGGCCGGCCCGGTGGCGGCGGGCGCGTCGCCGGCGGGCACCGCGATGGTCTCGGCGATGCGGCGCAGGGTGACGGCGAGGGCCACGCCCCAGCTCGAGAGGATGCCGGTCATCGACTGCAGGGCGGGCTGCAGGCCGGTCACCAGGTAGGTCACCGCGCCGACGACCTCGCCCACGCTCAGATGCCCCTGTCGCGTCAGCGGCTCAGCGGCGATGACCAGGCCGAGCAGCGGCACGTGGGCGCCGATGGCGACGATCAGCCGCCGGGACATGCCAGCTCGGGCCAGCGCGTGCGTGGCCGCGGCCTGGGCGTCCACCGCGGCCCGCACGGTGGCGTACGCCTGCTCGTGCGCCCCGCAGGCGGCGATGTCACGCGTGCCCTCCAGGATCGGGGTCGCCTCGGCGGTGAGCGTCTCGTCGGCGAGGATCAGCCGGCGCTGCCGGACCAGCAGCACCCGCATCAGCCAGGCGCACACCGCCACCGCCACGAGTACGGGTCCGGCGACGATGGCCGCGGCCAGGGGCGAGAGCACCAGCAGCCCGGCCAGCGCGGCGATCAGCGAGATGCCCAGCCCGTGCGTGGTGCGCAGCAGTGCGGACACCAGGTTCCGCAGCGTCTCCACCTGCCCGGTGATACGGCTGACGGCGGCGGTGTCCGGCCGGTCGCCGCGGGCGGCGCGGGTCACCGTGGCCGTGACGACGGCGCGCACGAGGTCGTCGCGCAGCGGCTCCACCACCGCGGCCAGGTGGGGGAACATCAGTCGCGTGGCCGCGGTCCTGAGCAGCATCGCGACCGCGAACAGGCCGAGCCAGGCCAGACCGGTACCCGGGCGTCCGGCGAGGAAGCCGTCGTCGACGGCGCGGGCGATGAGCAGCCCGGACAGCAGCCCAGGGACGGCCTCCACCAAGGCCCATGTCAGGGCGAAGGCCAGGGGCCGCCTGCGGGGGCGCAGCAACGCGAGCAGCAGCCGGAACCCGCCGGAGGGTTGGCCGTCCTCTCCCAGGCGGAGGACGGGCGCCGCCGTGAGCGGGGCGGACGCGGGGGTCACAGCCGAGCCGGGCACGGTTCCTCACTCCATGAGCTGTCGTCGCTTGCGTCGCCGCCGGGGGCCGGGCCGACGGCGAACAGGGCGCGGTACGCCGGGTCCTGCCACAGCGCCCGGTGCGTGCCCCGGCCCCGGATCCGGCCGCCGTCCAGCCACACCACGTGGTCGGCGCGGGCGGCGGTGGCAGCGCGGTGGGCGATGACCAGGCGGGTGGTCCCGCGCATGCTCTCGACCAGCGTGCGAGTCACCTGGGCCTCGGTCGCGGTGTCCAGGCTGGACGTGGCGTCGTCCAGCACGGTCAGGCGGGCCCGCCGCACCATGGCGCGGGCCAGGCCCAGCCGCTGGAACTCCCCGCCGGACAGCGGGGCGATGGCGGCGGGGGTGTCGTAGCCCTCGGGCAGGCGGCGGATGACGTCGTCGACATGTGCGGCCCGCGCGGCCTCGCGGACGCTGTCGCGGTCGAGCGCGGGCCTGCCGTAGGCGATGGCCGAGGCGAGGTCGCCGCCCAGGAGGACGGGGCGTTCGAAGGCGTAGGCGACCGCGCCGCTCAACGACTCCGGGGCCACATCGGCGAGGTCGCGGCCGTCCAGCAGCACCTGCCCGCGCTCGGGGTCCAACAGCCGCCCGGCCAGCAGGGACAGGGTGGTCTTGCCCGCTCCGGACGGCCCGACGAGGGCGGTCAGCGCCCCCGGGGCGATGTCCAGGTCGATGGCGTCGAGGAGGTGGGAGCCCTCGCGGGTCACGGTCACGCCGCGGAACGACAGCGCGCCGGGGCCGTCCGGCAGCGGGCGGGTGCCGGGCACGAGGGGTGGCAGTACGAGGACCTCCTGGATGCGGCGGGCCGCGGCGCGGGCCTCGGCGACCCCCAGGAGCGCGTCGACCTGTTCGATGAAGCCCACGCCCATCGCCGCGTAGCCGGCCACGGCGAGCAACTGCCCTGGCTGCAGCCGGCCGTCGGTGACGCCGAGCCCGGCCACGGTGAGCACGAGCACTTCGATGATGGGCAGCAGCAGGGTGATCTGCCAGACGCCCCGCGCCTGGGCCCGCCACATGGCGTGACCGGCGTCCGACAGGTCGGTCAGCGGGCGCAGCACCCGGGTGATCTCGCGATCGGCGGTGCCGGACGCCCGCACCGTGCGGATGCCGGCCAGGGTGTCGGTCAGGCGCGCGGCCAGGCGCCCGTGCGCGCTCTGATACCGCTCGTACACCCCGGACAGCCGGGTGACGAAGAGCCGTACGATCACCAGCGCGACGGGTATCCCGATCAGGAAGGCGACACCCGAGCGCCAGTCGGTCACCAGCAGCAGGACGATGCCGCCGCTCGTGCTGACGAGTTCGGCGGCCGTGTACAGCAGGGTGAGCGGGACGCGCCCGGCGCTCGCCGTGTTGCTCACCAGCCGGTTGGCCAGTTCCCCGGCCGGGAAACGGCGGGCGCCGGCGGCGTCGAGCCGGAGGAGGTGGGAGGTGAAGCGCAGGCGCAGGGACGCCGTCGCGGACGCGGTGGTCGCCGCGCCGGCGAGGGCGCCGATGAGATCGGCACAGGTGGCAACGGCCAGGACGAGCGCGAGGAACCCTGCGGCTCGCGCGCCCTCGCCGGACACCACACCGTCCACGGCGGTGGCCAGCGCGGCGGGCAGGGCCAGGGCGGCGGCCGTCGACAGGGCGACGGCCGCCGCGGTCACCGCCAGGGGCGCCCAGAGGCCGCGCGCCGTGGCGGCGAGGAGGCGATCACCATCCCGCCGCGTCACCTGCCCGGCGTGGGAATCCGAGGCTTGGTCCGGCATTAGGGGGCCACGACACCGGTTATGAAGCTCGGCAACGTGCAGGTGCACCCGCAGGGATACAGCCTGGACTCCTGGACGGCCGGGAGCAGGTCAAGAGTGGTGATGTCGAGTTCCATCGGTTTTCCTTTCTTCTTTCACGCCGCCGGATCGAGGCGGCTTGGGGACCGGCCCGGCCTGCGGAAGGGCACGGACCGAAACGCGCGTCCCGGGGAACCGGTCCGGCGGCCCGCGCCTCAGCCGGCGCGGTCCTGCCCGCCGCGCAGGAAGCCGAGCACGCGCTCCCTGATGGCATGCCCGCCGATGTCGGACAGCGGGTCGTGGCCCGCGCCGGGAACCTCCAGGTAGGTCACCGGCGCGGCGTCGGGGTGGCGGGTTCGCCGCAGCCGCTCGTGCAGGCGGCGGGAGTGGCCGACCGGGATGATCGAGTCATCCTCGCCGTGCACGATGAGCAGCGGCAACCGGATGCGGTCGGCCAGCCGGAGCAGATCGCGCGGCCCGAGGTCGTCATCGTGGATCTCCTCGCGCCCGCCCAGCCGGTCGATCAGGTTGCGAACCGAGACCGGCCCGTCCTCGTAGAGCAGCCGGCCGGACAGGAACGGCGCGACGGCCACGGCCCGCTCCCACAGATCCGGCTCCGCCGCCGCGGCCAGCAGCGCCAGGTACGCGCCGTAGCTCGCGCCGTAGAGCATGGGCCGCGGCCCGCCCGGGCCGCGCTCGGCCGCCAGCAGGCGGCCCAGATACAGGATGTCGGCCAGGTCGGGACCGCCCCAGGCGCCGTGGATGGCATCGCGGTGTGCCGCGCCGTAGCCGGTGCTGCCCCGCTGGTTGGGCGCCACCACCGCGATCTCCTCGGCGGCGAGGCGCTGGAACAGCGGGTCGAAGTCGAGCTGCCACGCGGCCTCGGGGCCGCCGTGCAGCGCCACCACCAGGTGCGGGGCGCCGACCGGATCTCCGTACACGACGGCCTCCGTGCTGCCCGCCGGCGCCGGATACTTCCGCACCCGCGGCGAGGCCCACCCGGACCAGTGCTCGCCGGTCGCGGCCAGGACGCGCGGCCGGGACGGGTCCGGAATCGTGATGACGCCCGTCGGATGGTCGGCGGCGCTGTGCACCAGATGCAGGCCGGCGTCGGACCAGTGGGCCGTCGGATGCAGGGCGCCGGGCGGCAGCTCGATCTCGTCGGGGGCGTCCGCCGTCAGATCATGGACCAGCAGGTGGGAGCGGGCGCTGTGGGTGACCGACAGGGCCAGGAGCCGCCCGGTGGGGTCCAGCGCCAGCGGGGCCACGCTGCCCTCGACGGCGTTCAGCCGATCGGGGAAGGCCGTCGGCGCCGGGTCGTCGAGGCGGCGCACGCCGAGCCGGTAGCCGCCACCGCGCGACGCGGCGGTCAGCAGCACCCCGCCGCGTGGCGCGGCCAGCAGCAGGTGCTCGCCGGCGGGCAGGCCGAGGGACGTGATGGTGCCGCGCGTCAGATCCAGGACCATGGTGCCCGTCCCCGGCTCGCCGGTGGCCAGCGCGAGGGCGTGCCCGCGCTCGTCGAGCCAGACCGCTCCGCCGATCGAGTGCGGCACCCGGATGATCTGTTCCGGCGGCACGGCCCCGCCGGGCAGGCGCCACACCGTGGTGCCACCGTCCCCGTCCATCTCCAGCACCAGAGCGGGGGTCCGCGCCGTACCGGGGAGGAGCCGCAGACCGCCTCTTCGAACGGCGATCAGCTCGACCTCCTCGACCGGCCGCCCGCCCTCGGCACGGGACGCGGCGAAGGTGAGCCGCGAGCCGTAGGCTCCGGACCGGCACAGCAGCAGGTCGCCGTCGTCCGTGGGCAGCGGCACGCTCGCCGCGCTCTCGCCGTCTCGGGTGCGTACCGCCCGGGGCCGGGGCTCGGGGCCGGTGAGGTCCCACAGTTCCGGGTACATCGCGGGGTCGCGGTCGTCGGCGGCCAGGCAGGCGGCGTACCTCCCGCCGGGGGAGAAGCGAAAGTTCAGCCGATGGACGAACGACCGCTGCCGCTCGCCGGTCACCGTGGCGGCCGGGCTCATCGTGTCGGAGATCATCACGCCTTGCCGCCGCGTGTCCATGCCTCGGCGCCCGTCTCGGCCATCCACCGGCGCGGGCCGCCGTGCCGCAGCCGGTACAGGAAGTCCAGCACCCCGGCCAGCCCGGTGTTCCAGGCGACCGAGATCTCCTCGCCGGAGAGCTCGTCGGGCACCACCATGAGCCCGTCGCGCAGGACGGCGCGCGCCCACAAGGACGCCGCCAGTTCCTCCGCCTGGTCGTGATAGGCGCGCTCGCCGAGCAGGTCGGCCATGTCCAGCAGGAACTGCCCGTCGCCGGCGATTCCGTGACACGCGGCCGTCCCCGAGGTCAGCCGGCTGCCGTGGACGGCCAGCGCGGCCGCGTGGGCGGCGTCCCGGAAGCGCTGCTCCCCGGTCGCCGCGTACAGGCGCACCAGGTAGGTGCCGACGCCGGAGGAGCCGTTGCACCAGTGCGGCAGCTTCGTCCCGCCCCCCGGGCCCTCGGCCCACCAGGCGCTCTCCCCGCGGTACTCGGCCGCGCCGAGCAGGGTCTCCCCGGCGAGCAGGGCGGCCTCCAGGCAGTCGTCCCGGTCGAGCGCGACCCCGGCGGCCAGCAGATACGCGCCGACCCCGGCGACGCCGTGCGCGAAGCCGTAGTGCTCCGTACCCGCCAGCGCGGAACCGAAGTCCTTGGGGATGGGCCACAGCACACCGTCCGCGGTCCGTTGCGCCGCCTTGAGCAGGCCGTCGGCGCAGGCGTCCGCCAGGTCCCGGAATCGCGGGTCGCCGGTGGCGCGCCACAGGTGCAGCAGGGCCGTCCCCGTCCCGGCCGCGCCATGGCAGATGTCCGGGTTGGGCCAGGTGACCGGCAGGTCCAGCCCCAGCTCCACGCCGGCGGTGCGCAGGCTCTCCTTGTCGAGCGCGCGGCCGGCGTCGTGCAGGGCCACGGCGATGCCCGCCCGGCCGAAGTACAGGCCTGGGGAGGGTCGCTGTTCGCGCGCCGGCCGCCGCGCGGTCCAGTCCGCCGCTTCCCACAGGGCGGCGGTCAGGCTGGCCCGGGTGTCCGGCGGCAGCGCGTCGTCCGCCCGAGCGGGGTCCAGCACGGCGGCCCACAGAGCGATCACCCCGGCGGAGCCGTACTGGACGGCGCATGGGTCGGCGGTCAGGCCGAAGCCCCAGTTGGGCCACAGGCGGGCGACCGGCTGCTCGCCGGTGCCGGGCGACATGGTGCGCAACGTGTAGGCGAGCCCGTCGTGGAGCAGGCGGTCCTGCTCGGCCGCGCCCAGCCGGAAACCGGCGGTCCGGGTGGCGGGCCCCAGGGCGGCGACGTCCACGTCGTCCAGGAACTCCCGCACCCGCGGCAGGTCCCAGCGCTGCGCGGGATCCTCGCGCATCAGGCCCAGGATCAGCGGGGACAGCGCGGTGGCCAGCGGGTCGCCCGCGACCGCCACCCGCACCACCGTCTCCACCCGCTCGTCCCAGGACCGCGCGTCGGCGGGCCGGTCCCGCAGGAAGGGCGGCTGGCAGGAGGTGGCCGTGAACAAACTCGTCGCCCCGAGCGCGTACAGGTCGGCCTCCACGCCGAGCGCGGGAGCATACAGGGCGGAGTTCGCCTGCTCGGGCGGTGCGTAACCGGGAGTGAACGCGCGCCCGACCGGCGTGCCGGGCACGACGGTCATCTCCAGGTCGATCAGGCGGCAGTCGCCGTCCTCCGTCACCATGACGTTGTTGGGCGTCAGGTCGCGCAGCACATGGCCCTGTTCGTGCACGACGGCGACCAGCGCGGCCAGGCGGCGCAGGACGCCCAGCACGGCGCCGGGCCGGTCGTGCTGAGCGGCCTCCCAGTTGTTCAGCGGGGTGCCCGCGATGTGTTCCTGCGCCAGGAACAGGTTGTCGTTCTGTTCGAAGAGGAGCACCTTGCGCGCCGTGACGCCCAGCGGCCCGAAGATCTCCAGCATGCGCGCCTCATGGCGCATCCGGTCCCGATCATCGGTTCCGTCGAGCCCGGCGCTCAGGTGGGGGCGCGCCTGCTTGATCACCACCTGGCCGTCGTCCGCGCGGTCCTCCGCCAGGAACACCCCGCCCTTGGCGCCGTGCCGGATGGCCTCGCGCACCACGAACCGATCGGCCAGCAGCACCGCCTGCGGCGCCGTGGTCCGCACCGGAGCCTGGCCCGACTCGAAGGGGCACTCCGCCCAGGCCGGCGGGGAGTACCACGCTCTGCGCTCGTCGGTCTCCTGAGTGCCGTCGGGCGCGGTGAGTCGCGAGGCGTAGGAGCCGTCGTTGTCGAGCACGCTGGTCGCCGAGAACACCCCGAAGCGGTAGTACACCAGGCTGCCCGGCCGGTAGATCCGGTCGGAGAGGATCGGCGCGCCCGGCAGGCCGTAGGTGGCCTCGTGCAGTTCCTCCGCGATCTCCGCCGCGCTCGCGTCGTCGGGCGGATAGACCGTGATGAACTTGCCCACCGATCCACGGTCCTGGTTGCGTGCCACGAGCCGGCCCAGCTCGTCGAAGTCGGTGGCGTACTTGAAGGGGCAACGGCGGCGCCCCAGCACCCGCACCGCGCGCGCCAGCACCACCGGAGCCGACAACGGCGTCGCCGCCACATGCAGCTTCCAGCCCTGCGCCTGCGTGGTCGCGCCGGCCGGGGTCACGTACGTCCAGGGCGAGTCGACGTGGAATTCCCAATCCGGGACGCCGTCGGATCCGGTACCGGATATCGAGTCCTTGTCACCCGCTGTGCGATGCAATGTCGCACGGGCGATGTCCCCCAGGACGTGACGGTCTGCACCGGAGACGCCGTCCCCCGCCGAACCACGTTCATTCACGACGCCGAATCTCCATTCGTGTTCTCCGGCAGGGGACGATGTCGAGCCATTGGTGCGAAACGACTGCCCGGATCTCGCCCGTGACCGGTTCCGCCGGTAATCCTCCGGACGCGGACCAGCCTGCCAGCGGCGCCTAATGGCGGTCTTAAGGTCTCCACGCCCGCCGGGCCGGCCCGTGCCGGGGTGCGCATTAAGAGTGGCTAAGCGGCCCGTAAGAACCCCCGGTTACCGTCGGCGCCGTCAGGAATACACGTCGGCAACTCCCCGGCCCCACGATGAGAGCTCGTTGAGCACCAAGTCGGACGAGTACGAAGCGGCGCTCAAGGAAAGCCGCCAGAGGTTCACGGCCCCGCTGTTCTCCGCCGGCTGTGAGGACTTGCTCGCGGTACAACGCACACGGCGTCCACATGACGCATGACGTCGAGCGCTCGAACGGTGCGGCGAGCCGGGCATGGACCGGCTCGGAAAGGTGCTCAAGACGCGATCCCGCGCGGAGGCCATCGCGAACTGCTTGATCGCTGACCGCGCGCCCACGGACTCCGCGGGCCTCGCCGGCGGACATCGAGACCCCCGCATCACCGGCGGGGGTCTTTCCCCAACGGAAGGAAATTCACGATGGAACTCGACGTCCAGGCTCTGGACATGCTCCCCGCCCAGGCGGAGAGCCCCCTTCTGCCGTGCTACAGCACCTGCTCCCCGTGGAGCCTCGTCTATGACGTTGTCACGTACACGAGCCAGTTCTAGTACGCGGCGATCCGCGCACGCGGATCAAAGCGGGTCTCTCCCGTAGAACCGCCGGCCACGAAAGAAGATCGCGGGGAGCACGTTCAGGATCTGGACATGCTCCCCGTCCAGGCGGAGAACTCCCTTGCGGGTCCACCGACCACCGAGGCCACGTGACCGACCGGCCGAGGGGCGTGGTCTCGCCAGGCGGGCGCGCCTGCACCGACCGGGGAGACGGCTCGGCCGGCGCGCTCGGTCACGTCAACGACATCGCCCCAGGGCCGGGGGGTCGGCGAGTTCCCGGGGGTCCGCCGCGACCACGCCGGAGAAGCGCTCGGGAGCGAAGAACTCCTCGGCCGCCGCGACCACGGCGTCCGGGGTCACGGCGGCCAGCCGGCGCGGGAAGTCGAGCAACAGGAGCGGGTCCATCGCCTTGGCCGCCAGGTCGGCGAGCGCGGTGGCGAGCCTGGCGCGGGGGGCCAGGCGGGTCGCCATCGACCCGATGGCGTAGGCGCGCGCGGTCGCGATCTCCTGGCCCGTGGGCGGATGGGTCCGCATCCGGGACAGTTCGGCGGCCAGCACCTCCAGCGCGGGGCCGGTGGTGGCGGCCGCGGTGTCGGCCTCGATCGCCAGGAACCCGGCGCCGGGATGGCTGTCGAAGAACACCGTGACGCCGTACACGTAGCCCTTGTCCTCCCGCAGGCTGCGCGACAGCCGGGAGGACAGAGCGCCGCCCAGGACGCCGCAGGCCAGGAACAGCTCCGGGTAGCGCTCGTGTTCCACGGTCACCCCCGGCGCGCGCAACCGGATGCGCGACTGCGGCGCGCCCGGCCGCGACAGCAGCACCAGGCGGCCACCCTCGACCGCGGGCAGCGGCGGTAGCGGCGCCACGTCCCGCAGGGGGGCCTGCCAGCCGGCCAGGGTACGCTCCGCGGCGTCGGCCAGCCGCCCGGGATCGTCCGGTGCGAGGATCACCAGGACGGCGCCGCGCGGGCCGGACGGCCCGCGCCGCACCTCGGCGATCCTCGCGAGCTCGTCTTCCTCCGGCATCGTGAAGGCCACCGGATGGTCGCCGAACAGCTGCCGCGCCAGCTGCGCCCGGACCGTGAAGTCGGGGTGCGCCCTGGCCACCTTGAGCTGCGCGATCAGGTGCCCGCGCGCCGGCTCGACCTCGGTGGGCACGCCCCGTGCCACCTCCGCCAGCGCCCGCGTCAGCGCGTCCATGTCGTGCAGCGAGCAGCAGGCGGTGGCGGTCATCTGATGGACGTCGGCCACCACGTCCAGTTCCACTCGGTCCTCGGCGGCCTGCCCACGCGACAGGCAGGCCGCCAGCAGGACGGACTCCGCCAGTACGGCCCGGGTCGGGCAGGGGGAGGGGAGGAGCAGGCGCGCTTCGGCCAGGGGGGTCACGCCGTGCCGCACCGCCAGCACGCGCAGCCCGTTCGCCAGCGTGCGATCGACGAGGTCGCTGCTCATCGCCCCTCCCCGGGGACGACCCGCAGCAGCGCGCGGGAGTCCGGGCGCAGTCCGCGTGCCGCCGCCGCCACGTCGGCGGCGCCCACCCCGGCGTACGACTCGGGCAGCCGCGCGGCCAGGCCGGGGTCGCCGAACAACAGCTCGAAGCGCCCGAGTATGCGCACCCGGTCGGCGAGCCGGTCCATCGAACGGTGGTGGGACAGGAGCCACGCGGTACGGCAGCGCCGCAGTTCCTCATCCGCGGGCCCGGTGGCGCCGAGCGCGTCCAGTTCGGCGTCCACGGCGGCCAGCACCCGTTCGGCCGACAGCCCCGCCGGGTGGATCGCGGTGAGCAGCCACATGTCGGGGTCACGGGCGTCGAGGAGATCGAACAGGCCGACGCGGGCCGAGAAGGTGACGTTCTGCCCGGTCTCCCGGTGCAGCCGTTCCCGCAGCCGGGGCCGTACGCCGCCGACCAGCACGCCGGCCAGGGCGGACAGCGCGAAGTGTGCGGCCGGGCCGGCGGCCGGGTCGGGCACCCGGTAGCCGAGGGCGAGGGCGGGCAGCGGCGCCAGCGGGTCGGCGTACTCGGCCGCCGCCTGCCCGGCGGGCTCCGGTTCCCCATACGGGGAGGGCGGGGGGACGGGGCGGGGCGGGATGGCCCCGAAGGCGCGCTCGATGACCGTCAGCACCGCCTCGGGCTCGACATCGCCCGCGACCGTCACCACGGCGTTGCCCGGGCCGTAGTGCCGGTCGAAGAACTCCTCGCAGTCACGAACGGTCACCTGCCGGAGGGCGGCGTAGTCGCCGTACCCGTCGTGAGCGTTGGCGAAGGCACGGAACAACACGGGAGAGAGCCGGGGCCAGGGGAAGCCGCCGTAGGGCCTGCGGATCTTGCCCAGGACCTCTTCACGTATCACCGAGATCTGGGTCCGGACGGCCTGTTCGGTGATCTTCGAGGCGCGCATGCGATCGGCCTCCAGCGCGATCACCTCCGCGACCGCGTCGGCGGGGACCACGGTGTAGAAGTCGGTGTAGTCCTGGCGGGTGGAGGCGTTGCAGAACCCTCCGGCGCGTTCGACCTGCTGGAAGTGGCTCGGCCCGGTGCCGGCGGCTCCCTGGAACATCAGGTGTTCGAACAGGTGGGCCAGGCCCGAGGCGTTTTCGGCCTCCGCGCGGAAGCCGACGTCGTAGTGCACCGCGACGCCCGCCACGGGGACGGAGTGCTCCTCCTCGATGACGATCCGCAGCCCGTTGTGCAGCGTCACGCGCGTGATCTCGGCGGTGTTCACGAACGGACCACCTCGCCGGGGGAGGGCAGCAACTGCCCGGCGCCGGCCGCGTCGATCACGTCGGCGACGAGCTTGAGGTACTCGACGAGGACGTCGTGCCATTTCATGTAGGCGGCGAAGTCGTGCAGGTGGGTCAGGAAGCGCAGCGCGGCCGTCCTGCCCACGGCGGCGAGGTCCAGGGCGGCGGTGTAGCCCTCCAGGACGCGGCCGATGAACATGTCGAAGTCGAAGTCCCGGCGCGTGCCGAATCGGCGGATCGACGCGCCGAGCTCCACCAGCTCGCCGATGATCCACCCCACGTCGGACTCCGGCGGACCGGCGGCCAGGTTCTCGCCGGTCAGCAGGCCGCCGTCCATGTCGGGGGTCAGGGGCAGGAGGATGCCCATGCTGGGGCCGCCGTGCAGCAGGGCGTGCGGTGCCTCCGTCGCCGGGACGCACCACGCCGCCACCGTGGCCATCCGGTCCCGGCCCAGCATCTCGGTCGCGTGGCGGTGCAGATCGGGCGCGGCGCCGGGTCCCAGCCCGTCTTGTAGCCAGGAGAGCAGCCGCAGCAGGCCGTCGGGGGACGGTAGATCGGCCCGCGGCAGGGGGACGGTGTGCAGGCGGGCGAGGGCCGCGCCGGTCTCCACGAAGGTGTCCGCCGTGATCCGCGCGATGTCGGCGTCGCTCTCGCCCGACCTCGGACCTAGGAGCATGGCCGCGATCGAGCGGGCCTGGCCGGTCCGGTACGTCATGCCGGTGGCGTCCGCCCGCTCCGGAAGCGTGAGCCCGACCCGCCCGCGGGCCGCCATCCGGGCGGCGTCCAGGACGGCGGGATCCGGCGTGCGCAGCGCGCCGCCCCGGTGCGGCCCGGGACGCCGGGTCCACCGGTAGTCCCCCTCGGCCGACCGGGCGATCGTGGTCAGCACGTAGCCCGTGCCGTAGGAGTCGGCGGCTCGGCTCACTGGTCCTCCTTCTCGCGCGTGGCGCGCAGTTCCGCCAGTCGTTCGATCAGGGTGGAGAGCGGGGCGGCCCCCAGGGCGTCCCGTCCTCGGGTGTGGGTGCTCAGGACCGGCACGGGGTCGACGACCACGACGTTGGACCGGCCCTCGATCGCCGTACGGTGCTGCTGGTAGGCGTACGAGCGGGTGGCTCCCGGCGGCAGGGCCGGCGCGATCCCGATCAGCGCGGAGGTGCACTGGAGCGCCAGCAGCATGGGGGTGTCGGCGAGACCGTTGGCGAACCGGCCCAGGAAGTGATAGGTCGCCGGGTAGACCATCACGGTGTCGGGCCAGATGGCGTAGTCCGCGTGCGGTGATTCCGGTGCCGGAACGTCCGGCCAGGCGTCGACGGGCACGTCCTTGCCGATGAGGGCCGCGATCGCCTGCCGGCTGACGAACCGCTCCGCGCTTCTGGTGACCACCACCCGGACGTCCAGGCTTCGGTAGGAACGCCGCAGCCAGTTGAGCCAGTACGGCAGGAAGGCGGCGCCGAGCGAGCCGGTGGCGAGGATGAGCAGGCGCTCGGCGTGGAACGGTGGCGGCCCCTGGAGCCGCCCGGGCTCACTCATCGGCGTCCGCCATGGCGTGGAGCAGGCACTCGGCGTCCGCGAGCGCCGCACGGAACCCCTCGGTCCCCGCGACGCCGGCGAGATTGAGGATGATCTCGTCGACGCCCGCCTCGCGGTAGCCGCGTAGCCGTTCGACGACCTCCTCCGGTGTGCCGTACACGTAGACGCCCGCCTCGACCAGGGCCGCGGCGCCGGCGCGCGGGTCGGCCGGGTCGGCGGGCACCCCGGCCCGGCGGAGCATGTCGGTGTAGTGCGGGGCCCGCAGATGGTCCGCGGCCGCGCTGTGCGCGAGTCTGCGGGGATCGCGGCCGGGGCCGGCCAGCGCCACATGCACGACGGTCGCGACGCGGGGCGGCGTGCCGCGGTTCGCGGCTCCGGCGGCCAGGGCGGGAAGCAGCGTGTCCCGGACGTAGTGGGGCGGCGTCATCCAGGTGATGGCCACGTCGGCGACGGCGCCCGCGGCCCGCGCCATGCCCGGCCGGATGACGCCCAGCCCCACCTCGACGGGCGGGTGGTGCATCGGGGGCAGCGCGGTGGCGGCGACGCACGCCTCGCAGGCGTGCTCGACGGTGCCGCCGTCGAGGAAGGCGCGCACCGCCCGGGCGTACCCGGCCGCGGCCGCGGCCGGCCTGTGGTACGGCGCGCCGCGCAGCGCCCGGACCAGGTCCGGGGTCGCGGCGCCGTATCCGGCGACCAGCGGCCGGCCGGTGAGCACCGCCAGGCTGCGCGCCTGCACCGCCGCCTCCATCGGGTGCCGCAGCGGCATCAGCGTCACGCTCAGCCCGCACGGCACCCTGATCCCCCGGCCCGTCAGGTAGGCGATCGTCTGATGCGTCTCGGTCAGCACGGATTGTCCCAGCCAGAGTCGGCCGGCCAGCCCGCTCATCACCAGCTCTCCGAACGGCACGACCGTGTCGGGGTGCGTGTGCTGGAGCGGGAACAGCAGTCCGGGCGCCATGGCCCCTCCTCGTTTCCCAAAGTCCTGGCGGTGCCGCAGGCCGCTGTCGCGTGCCTGCGGCACCGCCGCCGTCACCCGAATCCGTCAGCAGCCGGAGTCGATGGTGTACGCGATGAGGCAGAGGTGCACGGTGAGGTAGCTCGTCCGCGGCCAGGCGCCGGGAGCGTCGCTCCCGGGGACCGCGGCGACCTCGGCGAGCGAGGTGTACGCCTCGGCACCCTCCATCAGCAGCTCAGTGGACATGTATGTCACCTCCTTTCCTGGTTCTCGTAGGGTCCGGTCCCGGGTTCGGGGCCGGAGGTCTCGAAGGGCGACGTCGGCGAGCCGAGGTTGCGGTGCACCGCGTCGGGGTCGACCCCGGCGGCCCGCAGCGCCTCGCGCACCGCGTCGTCCCGGTCGCCGCCATGCTCGGCGTGGGCCAGCAGCCCAGCCGCGATGGCGTGCGAGCGGTGCTCGCCGAAGCTGAGCCTGCGTGTCTCGGGCCGCGGATCCTGCGGCTCCCACGCCCAGCCGATGCCGCGGCCGAGCGCGGCGACATAGGTGGACAGATCCTGGCGCAGCCCGCCGGTCGCGGTGGCCGCCGCGCCGATCTCCGGCACCGCGTGCCAGGCACGGCGTCCCAGGTAGACCACGATGCTGTCGCGGCGCGAATACAGATCGCGGGCGGAGAGCACCTTGGCCCTGTAGGGGAGTCGTAGCTTCTCCAGCCGGTCGAGCACCGCGCCCCACAGGGCGGGGGCGGCGTCGGCCGTCTCGGCGCCCAGGTACAGCCGCAGACACGTGTTCTCCTCCAGGCCGTGCCCCGCCGAGCCGCTCACCAGCAGGAACCCGGGCGAGACCGTCGGCTGGACGGCCGGCAGGCCGACCCGGCGAGCCGACCCCGTGGGGGTGGCGACCTCATCGCCGAGCCGGGACTCGGGGATCCGCACGCGCACCCCGTTCAGACGGACCACGTCGGGTGCTCCGGGCTCCACCATGGCCAGGGCGGGGGAGTCGTGGTGCGGGACCATGGCGCGCAGCCGGTGCTCGAAGTCCGGGTCGCGCAGCGACTTGTGCTGCGGTCCTTCCACGGGCTCGCGGCCGGTGTGGAAGGCGTTGTACAGCGCGTCGGCCAGCGCGCTGCGCAGCGCCTTGGGGCCGTCGGCGGTGACCTCGCGGTCGTCGACGGTGGCCGAGGTGAGATCCGCGTCGATGCGTACCCGGTCCAGCGGTTGCTTCATCGTCCCTCTCCCAGGCCCAGCGTGGTGGTGAGCTCGGCGGGGCGGAGCAGGGCGGTGCGGCCGACGCCGGCCACCGCGCGTTCCAGGGCGCTCAGCCGGCCGCGCTGGTGGGCCGCGACGATGATCCGGTCGATCAGGTGCCAGCCGGCGAAGGCCGCCGCCCGGGCCGCCAGCTCGTGGTCGTCGCGGGCCGCGGGCCGGGCGTCGAGGTAGCCGGTCCAGAACGCCTCGACGTAGGGGCGCAGGGCCTCGAAGCGGCGGGCGCCGTTGGCGATGACCTCGCGTTCGCTCATGCCGTCCTCCGGGCCTGCCATGCCGAGCACGCCGCGGTAGAGCCATTCGCCGGCGAAGGCGCCCACGTCCCGCGCGGCATCGGCGAGCCGGGCCTCTTCCCAGTCGGTCAGGTACAGCGTGCCGTCCTGGTGGAGGAACTGGTCGAGCCGCAGGTCGCCGTGGACCAGGACGTGCGGGCCGCGGCTTTCCCGGTCGCACAGGTCGCTGATCGCCTTGGTGATCACGGGGTCGTTGTGCAGGATCGCCCACACCTCCAGTTCCGCGCCGCTGGCGGCGGTGTAGACCTCCAGCGGCAGGACCGCCAGGCGGTCGCGCGGCGGCAGCGGCGGCTCGGAGGTGTCTGCCGCGATGGGCTGCGGTGCGCGGAGGGTGTGGAGCGTTCCGATCTGGATCCCCGCGGCGTGGGCGAGGTCCCAGGTGAAGGCGTCCTCCCCGGCGAGGTCGGCTCCGCTGTGCGCGTCCTGCAGCAGCGTGAAGGCCAGCAGGCCGGAGGCGTCGTCGCCGCCCAGGAAACGGGGCACGTTGATCACCGGGTGCGCGTCGAGCACCATGCCCATCGCCCTCGTGCGGTTCACCCTCCGGCGGACCTGGTCCGCCTCCCCGAGGGTCCGCTTGACGAAGACGGGGAGGCCTGCGTCGGTCACGCCCGCCCAGGTGTCGTTGCGGCCGAAGAACGCGGAGACCGTGTCCTCCCGCAGCACCCCGAGCTGGAGCGCCGTGAGGAACTCCGCGACCTCGGGGACCTGGTCGAGCGGCACCGGGATCGGTTTCGGCCCCTCACCCACGGCCATCACCGGCCCCGAGGCGGGAAACGCGGCGCGGCCGGGTGCCGGTGGCCTCGCCGGTGTACGAGCACCGGCATTCCGTAAGCATGACTGTGTCTCTTTCGACGCCCGATGGATGACGATCGACGGCGGTGCCGCACGGGGATGACGAAGACGAGCCCGAGGTGGGACCGGCGGCCTCGCCGCGGGCTCGTCGTCGCACGCGTTGCGGTGGCCGCGGCCGTCGGCGGGCCGCCGTCATGAGCGTCCAGCCTGGCCGTTCGGCGTTCGTCAGCGGATGGTCTCGGCGCAGGTGTTGTTCGTCCTGCAGGTGTGGCCGCAGGTGACCTCGCAGGCGGCCAGCTGGCTCTCCGTCTGGGCGGGGAGCAGGTCGAGGGCCTTGATGTCGAGTTCCATGGCGTTTCTCCTTTCTTCGGCGGGGGATTTCCGCCTGCGCCGCGGCGGCCTTCGTGGCCGCCCGTTGGCCGGCGGAGTTCGCGGAGTCGCACGGGCGTGATGGTCGCCCTGCGCGTCCTGCGACGGGGTCAGGTGATGATGGAGCGCGCGGAGGTGACGCCGCTGCAGGTCACCAGGCAGGTGACCTCGCACCCGGCCAGGTGGCCCTCCGTCTGGGCGGGCTTGATGTCGAGTTCCATCAGCGGCCCCGTCGCCTACTGGCTCGTGACTTTGCAGGTCCAGCTGCAGGTGCCCTTCGGCGGGCAGGTGATCTCGCAGATGGCCAGCTGGCTCTCCGTCTGGGCGGGGAGCAGGTCGAGGGCCTTGATGTCGAGTTCCATGGCGTTCGTCCTTTCGTGGGAAGAGATCTCCGCTGATACCGCAGTGATCAGGAGAGGAACCGGGTGGCCGAGGTGACCCCGCAGGTGGACTGCTTGCAGGTCACGTCGCAGGTGATGGTGCAGCCCGCCAGGTGCTGCTCGGTCCGGCCGGGGAGCAGGTCCAGGGCGTTGATGTCGAGTTCCATTCCGTTCTCCTTCCATGCGCGATCGTTCCGCCGGCACGACGGCCGACACGGCGATTTCGTCGTGCGAGAGAAGCGTGGTGACGGGTGCTTAGGAATCGCTTTCGGCTGGAATGACGCTGTGCTTCGGACTCTTGTCTCCGGATCTTGTCAAGGGTGGAGACGAGCCTCATGGGAAGCCCTCCGGCTTGCCTTTTTCCTGGTCACGGCGGTGTCCGGGATGCTTGCGAAAGCTAAAGAGCGTCTCACATCGTGAGACGAGGGGCGATCGACGGACCGCCCGTCACCGCCGCCCGGTCCGCACCGGACCGCGGCCCGGCCGTCGCGTGGCGCTCGCGGCCGTTCTCGGTGATGCCGGCGAACGTGTCCACCGCTCGCCCTGCCTTCGCGGCCGACCGTCGTGAGTCGCCGCCGTTCCGGCCATGATCCGGATGCTTGACTCGTCCTTCGACAAGCTGTCAGGATCTTGTCAGGGCGCAGCCGGACGGCAGAGGGTGAACCTCTCCGGAGACCTGGGCATCTAACGGGGCAGGAGGCTCATCATGAACCGCACCCTCGTTCCCCTCGTGCTCGTCCCCCTCTTCCTGCTGGCCGGTTGCGGCTCGGACACGCAGACCGCGCCCCCGTCCTCGGGGGCCCCGGCGACCACGACCGCGGATCCCGCCGTCACTCCGACCTCCACGCCGGCCGGGCCACGTCCCCCGACGAGTACCAAGGAGATCGAGGTCGAGCGCACCACCGTTGCCTCGCCGGCCGTCACCGGGGCCAGGTTCGGCCGGCACCAGGGGTTCGACCGGGTGGTGATCGACCTGAACGGAGAGGTGCCCGGCTACACGGTGCGATGGGTGCCCGAGCTCGTCCAGGACGGCTCGGGCGATCGGGTCGACGTCGAGGGCGGGGCCTACCTCCAGCTGACGATGAGCCCCGCCATCGCGCACACCGAGGCGGGCAAGCCGACCTGGACGGGCGGGCCGATCTTCCAGGCACAGCTCGGCAACGTGCAGAGCGTGGTCAAGACGGGTGACTTCGAGGGAGTGGTGAGCGTCGGCATCGTCCTCGACCGCAGGGCACCGTTCCGGGTGCTGGAGCAGAAGAACCCGAACCGGCTGGTCATCGACGTCGCGCACTGAGCGGCGCACCCCGTGACCAGTGACAGACTGGTCTGATGGTACGCAAAATCGACAACGCGACGCGGATTCCCGTTCCGGGCGGCAAGACGATCGACGAATACGTCGGCCGGGTCAACAGCGGCGACGATCGGATCTCGATCGCGCGGATGGTCGCCCCGGCGGGCTGGGAGGAGCCCGCCCAGACCCCGGAGTTCGCCGAGTACACCCTGGTGCTCAAAGGCACGGTGATCGTGGAGCACGACGGGGGCATCACCGAGGTCGGCGCGGGGGAGGTGTTCACCTGCGAGCCGGGGGAGCGGATCCGCTACCGTTCGGGGCCGGACGGCGCCGAGTACGTCGCCATCTGCCTGCCCGCCTTCTCTCCGGAGACCGCCAACCGCGACGACTAGTCGCCCTGTAGGGCATCGACCAGGCCCGCGGCACCGGGGCGGGCCTGGTCGTGAACACGTCACCCGAAACACGTGGGGCCGTCACGCACTCGGCCCCCGTGACTAAAGTCGAGGTCTCCCCGCTGGAAGGATGTAGATGAGTCAGCCACCCACTTTTGAGCAGATCCGCCTGGCTCCGAAGGTGTTGCTCCACGATCACCTCGACGGGGGGCTCCGGCCGGAGAGCATCATCGAGCTGGCCCGCGAGTCGGGCTACGACAGGTTGCCGGCGACCGACGCCGACAGCCTGCGCGCCTGGTTCAGGGAGGCCTCCGACTCCGGCTCGCTGGTGCGCTACCTGGAGACCTTCGACCACACGGTCGGCGTCATGCAGACGCGCGAGTCGCTGGTCAGGGTCGCCGCCGAGTGTGCCGAGGACCTGGCCGACGACGGCATCGTCTACGCCGAGGTGCGTTACGCGCCCGAGCAGCACACCTCCAGGGGGCTGAGCCTCGAAGAGGTCATCGAGGCGGTCCAGGAGGGCTTCAGGGCCGGTTCCGAGGGGCGGGGCATCCGGGTGGGCACCCTGCTCACCGCCATGCGCCACCAGGCCAGGTCGATGGAGATCGCCGAGCTGGCGGTCCGCTACCGCGACGCCGGGGTGGCCGGGTTCGACATCGCCGGCGCGGAGGCGGGCTACCCTCCCACCCGTCACCTCGACGCCTTCGAATACCTCCAGCGGGAGAACGCCCACTTCACCATCCACGCCGGTGAGGCCTTCGGCCTGCCGTCGATCTGGCAGGCGATCCAGTGGTGCGGCGCGGACCGGCTCGGTCACGGCGTCCGGATCATCGACGACATCTCCGTCTCCGACAACGGGGAGCCCAAGCTGGGCCGCCTGGCGGCCTACGTCCGGGACAAGCGCATTCCGCTGGAGATGTGCCCGACGTCCAACCTGCAGACCGGTGCGGCGGCCTCCATCGCCGAGCACCCGATCGGCCTGCTGCGCCGCCTGAACTTCCGGGTGACCGTCAACACCGACAACCGGTTGATGAGCGGTACGAGCCTCTCCGAGGAGTTCGCCAAGCTGTCGGAGGCGTTCGGCTACGACTGGGACGACATGCTGTGGTTCACGGTCAACGCCATGAAGTCCGCGTTCCTGCCGTTCGACGAGCGCCTGGCGCTCATCAACGGCGTCATCAAGCCCGGTTTCGCGCGCCTCAAGTGGCAGGCGTGACCGGGCACGTACGAGTGAAGTGAGCTTTCTCCCATGAAGCAGGTGTTCCGCTCCAACTTCGCGATGATCGTCGGTTGGCTCTGGATGGTGTTCGCCGCGGGCAACGCGGTGGATCTGTTCCTCCGCTACAACGGCCGTCCCTCGATGGTCGCCGCGGCGGTGCTGGGGGTGCTGACCGCGCTGGTCTTCGTCACCTGCCTGCGCCCGATGATCGTCATGTCCGAGGAGGGGGTGCTGGTCCGCAACCCGCTGCGGAACGCCTTCGTGCCCTGGAGCGGAGTGGACGAGGTCAAGGTCTCGCACTCGATCACGATCACCTCCGGCGGCCGGAGGGTCCGCTGCTGGGCGCCGCAGACCTCGGCCCGTGAGCGGGCGGCGGCCGCGCGCAAGGGAAGGCCCGCGCTCGCGCGGGGCCGCTTCAGGACCGAGCCGGTCCGCTCGAAGGCCGAGCAGGCCGCCGCCGAGGCGATGGCGGGCAAGACGCACGCCGACTGGGTGGCCGAGCAGATCACCGAACGTGCCAAGGCCGCCAGGCGGGCGGCCTCGGTCGCCGGGACCCCGGAGAGCGACGCGACCGTGCCCGAGGCGGAGGCCGGGGTCACGAGCGGGACCGGCACCGTATCCGAAACAGGTGCGCTCAGGATGAACTGGGCACCGAGTGCCCTGGTCGCCGTGGCCGTCGCCGCTCTGCTGGTGGTCGCGGCCTTCCTGGTCTGATCGCCCCGATCGCGGTGGCGCCGGGCTCGGGGAGGTGGTGTGGCCGGGGACGATCACGGGGAAGCATGATCGTCCCCGGCCGTGGAACAGGCGCGGTCAGAGGCCGAGGGCCTTGGTGAGGTCGGCCTTCAGGGCGTCGAGATCCCGTACCGCCCGCCCGCGGGCCTCGGAGACCTCGCCGGTCACCGGGACCACGACCTCCAGGTAGCACTTGAGCTTGGGTTCGGTACCCGAGGGCCGGACGACGACCCGGGCGCCGCCGGACAGGTGGTAGCGGAGGCCGTCGGTGGGCGGGAGCCCGCCCACGCCCTCGCTGAGGTCCTCGGCGGTCTCCACCTCGCGGCCGCCGAGCCGGGCGGGCGGCGTGGCCCGCAGCCGGGCCATGGCGCCGGTGATCAGCGACAGGTCGGCCACCCGGAACGACAGCTGGGAGGTGGCGTGCAGGCCGTGCCGGCGCGCCAGGTCGTCCAGGAGGTCGAGCAGGCCGCGGCCCTCCAGCTTGGCCTCGGCGGCGATCCCGGCCACGGTCAGCGCCGCACCGATGCCGTCCTTGTCGTGCACGGGCAGCCCGAGGTTGGAGCCGACGCTGTATCCCAGCGCCTCCTCGTACCCGAAGAGCAGGCCCGGACCGGCCTTCATGATCCATTTGAAGCCGGTCAGGGTCTCGGCGTAGCGCACACCGTACCCGGCGGCGATCTTGCCGAGCAGGGACGAGGAGACGATGGTGGTCGCCACCAGGCGGCCTTCGCCGGAGGTCCGCCTGATCACGTGCTCGCCCAGCAGGGCGCCCACCTCGTCGCCGGTCAGCATCCGGTAGCCGCCGCCGGGCAGCGGCACGCCCACCGCGCAGCGGTCGGCGTCGGGGTCGTTGGCCAGCACCAGGTCGGCGCCGACCCGCTCCGCCAGCTCCAGCGCGAGGTCCATCGCGCCGGGCTCCTCCGGGTTGGGGAAGGCGACGGTGGGGAAGTCGGGGTCGGGGGCGGCCTGGGCCTCGACGACGGCCGGCGCGTCGAACCCGGCGGCGGCGAAGGCCCTGGCCAGGGTGTCGCCGCCGACGCCGTGCAGCGGGGTGTACGCCACCCGCAGCTCGCGGGCGGCGCCGATCGGGAGCGCGGTCACCGCCTCCAGGTAGGCGGTCACCACACCGTCGTCCAGCGTGGTCCACGCGGGATCGTCCGGGGAGCCGAGGGGCAGCTCGGAGACCGGCCCGACCGTGTCGATGGCGGCGGATATCTCCGCGTCGATCGGCGGCACGATCTGGGAGCCGTCGCCCCAGTAGACCTTGTAACCGTTGTCGCGGGGTGGGTTGTGGCTCGCGGTGACCGTCACGCCCGCGTCGGCGCCGAGGTGGCGGACCGCGAAGGCCAGCACGGGCGTGGGCAGCGGTGCGGGGAGGACCGAGGCGCGCAGCCCGGCCCCGGTGAGCACGGCCGCGGTGTCACGGGCGAAGACGTCGGACTTGTGCCGGGCGTCGTAGCCGATCACGACGTGCCTGCCGGGACCGAGGACGCGGGCCAGACCGGCGGCGGCGCGCATGACCGTCACCCGGTTCATCCGGTTGGGGCCGGCGCCCAGCTCGCCGCGGAGCCCGGCGGTGCCGAACTCCAGCTTCGCGCCGAACCGCTCGCGCAGCGCGTCGCCGTCGCCGCGTTCCAGCAGCTCGGTCAGCTCCGCGCGGGTGTCGGGGTCGGGGTCCTGGGCCAGCCAGGAACGGGCGAGCCCCACGAGATCGCTGCTCATCGTCACCTCTCGGGCCCGGGGCCCGTCGCCGGTTGAACCCTTGCAAGCAGGGTGATTCTTGAAAGCCGGGTGTTTCCCCGAAGGGAACCGATCCTCGCGTGTGGCCGGTTCCCGCAGCCGGGGTGCTCCCGGACTGTGTGGTCCCGGACCGTGTGGTCTCGGCCGGTGCGGCCCCGGACCGTGCAGTCCCGGTCGTGCGGTCCCGGCCGTGGGGCCTACAGCTTGCCGACGACCCTGGCCAGCAGGCCGCCCATCCGCGTGGCGGTGGCGCGGCCGACCTCCAGCACCTCCTCGTGGTTGAGCGGCTCGCCCACCAGACCGGCGCCCGGGTTCGTGACCAGGGAGATGCCGAGCACCTCGGCGCCGCCCTCGCGGGCCGCGATGGCTTCGAGCACCGTGGACATGCCCACCATGTCGCCGCCCAGGATGCGGCACATCCGGACCTCGGCCGGGGTCTCGTACGTCGGGCCGCGGAAGGCCACGTAGACGCCCTCGGCCAGCGAGGGGTCGGCCTCGCGGGCCAGCTCGCGCAGGCGCGGGGTGTAGACGTCGGTGAGGTCGACGAAGGTGGCGCCGCTGATCGGGCTGGCCCCGGTCAGGTTGATGTGGTCACTGATCAGCACCGCCTCGCCGACCTCCTGGGTCTCGGGGCGCAGACCCCCGGCGGCGTTGGTCAGCACGACCGTGCCCACCCCGGCCCTGATCGCGGTCCGCACCCCGTGCACGACCGGTTCCACCCCGCGGCCCTCGTAGAGGTGGGTGCGGCCGAGGAAGATCAGCACGTTCTTGCCGGACTCGGTCCGCACGGCGCGGATCCGGCCCGCGTGGCCCGCCACGGCGGGCGGCGCGAAGCCGGGCAGGTCGGTGACCGGGATCTCGGCGACCGTCTCGCCGATCGCGTCGGCGGCCGGGACCCAGCCCGAACCCATCACCAGCGCGACGTCGAAGGAGTCCACGCCGACGGCGCTTCTCAGCGCGTCCGCGGCGTCCGTGGCGAGTGCATAGGGATCGTTGCTCACTCACCGAGCGTACCGGTCAGCGGTGCTGTTCCGTCCGCTCCGTACCGCTTCCTGCATGCCTGTCCATGGCCGTCCGCCGGACGGCCATGGACAGGCACCGGCTCAGTTCAGGAGCTGGAAGGTGGCGTCCTGTTTCCGCGGGACGAACAGGTCGCGCAACCCCTCGGTGCCGTTCTGGTTCAGCAGCCCCGGGGACAAGGTCCGAGGTCTCCACTCCGGTCTGCCGGGTCGGCGCCTTGCCCCCGGAGACCTCCGTACCGCCGGAGGGGGGATTAGGGTCAAATGGTGGCTGAATCGATCATCGTGGTCCGTGACGTACGCGTGGAGTTGAGTGGTAATCCGGTCCTGCGGGGTGTCGACCTCACGGTCGCCCGAGGTGACATCGTCGCCGTGGTCGGGGTGAACGGCGTGGGCAAGTCGACGTTGCTGCGCTGCCTGGCGGGCCTCCAGCCGTCGAGGTCCGGCGAGGTCAGCGTCCTTGATCGGCCGCCGGCGGATGATCCGGACTTCTGGCGCGATGTCATCCTCGTCGGCGACGAACCGGCGTGGTACCCGGGGCTGACCGTGCGGGAACATCTGGAACTGATGCACGCCGTACACCGCTCGTCCCGTCTGGAGGTCGAGACGGTCCTGGAGGTGTTCGGCCTGGCGGGGCGAGGGGACATGGCACCGCTGACGCTCTCCACCGGCCAGCGACAGCGGCTGTCGCTGGCGATGGCCCTGCTCCGGCCGAGCCGGCTGCTCCTGCTGGACGAGCCGGAGCGCGGACTCGACGCTACGTTCAGGAAGCGGCTGGCGACCATGCTGACCGAATACGCGGCGGCCGGTGGCGCCGTGGTGATGGCGACCCACGACCTCGACTTCGCCCACGTCACCCGCGCACGCCAGATCACGCTGGAGGCCGCCGCGTGAACGAGGTCCAGGCCGTGCGGGCCCTCATCCGGCCGGGTGGCCGGGCACCGATGAGCTGGTCGGACCGGTACATCGCCCTGTTCGGGCTCGCGATGGCGGTGGCGGTGCTGGCCCAGCCCGTCACCTCCGCAGTCGCGACCATGGCCGGGCAGGCGGATCCGTCGAGGCTCGGGGCCGGGGTGGCGTTGATCGCCCTGGCCTACGCGGGCCTCCTCGCGCTCGCCCGCACGCTCGGCCCCGTCGCGCTGCCGGCCGCCGACGCCGCCTGGCTGCTGCTCTCCCCGCTCCCGCGCCGCGCCGTGCTGGGACGGAGCGCGGCGATCCTGCTGACGATCTCCTTGCTGGCCGGCGCGGGACTGGGCCTGGCCCTGCTCGCCGTACTCGGTGCGCCGGATCAGTTGACGCCGCGGCTGGTCACCGCGGTGCTACTGGGAGTCTCGGCGGCGGTCGGCGGGATGGCGGCGGCCGTGCTGGCGCAGGCGTCCCCGCAGTGGGACTCGTGGCTGCAGGGGGCGCTCGTCGTCCTCGTGATCGTGGCCGCGCTCGCGGCGGTGCTGGGCAGCGGTCCGGGGCGGCACCTGCTGGTCGCCGTCGCCGGCGCGCCGGTCTCGCTGGGCGCGGCCTCGGCGGCGCTCTGCGGCACCGTGACCGCCCTTCTGGTACGGCGGGCGTGGGTGGCACTCGGGCGTGTCCACGCGCGTACCGTCCTGGCCGCGTCCACCCGCGCCGGCGGGGTGGCCGCCGCGACGGTGGCCCTGGAACTCGGAGCCCTGACCTGGATCGCCGAGGACGGTCACTGGCGCGGGCGCACCCTGCGTTCCAGCCCGTGGCCGGCGCCGCTGTCGGGGGCCCTGTCGTGGCCGATGCCCCGGCTCCTGCGGCCCCTGTCCGCCCCGCTGGCCCTGGCCTGGCAGGACTGGCGCAGGCTGGGGCGCCGCCCAGGCCGGCTGGCCGCCCTGCTCGCGGCGGCCGCGCTGCCCGTGCTGGCCGCCCAGGCCGCAGGCGGTCTCTCCCCGGTCGCGATGATCCTGGTGGCCGGCGGAGCGCTGACCGCCGCGGCGGCATGCACCACGGGTGCGCGCCGCGACAGGGAGGACCCGAGTCTGGCGCGGCTCTTCGGCGTGGGCGCCCGTGCGGCGCTCACCGCACGGGCACTGCTGCCGATGCTGCTGAGCGCCGTCTGGCTCACCCTCGCCCTGGCCGGACTGACCGCGATGGGTGCCCTGCCCGCCGGTCCGTGGTGGCTGTTCGGCCCGCTGTCCGCGCCCGCCCTGGCCGCCGGAGCCCTGCGGATGGCCCGGCGGGGTTTCGTCGATCACTCGATGCCGGTCATCGACACTCCGATGGGCTCCGTACCCATGGGCCCGCTCGTCTGGGCGATGACCGGCGTGGACATCGCCGTGCTCGGCTGCGCCCCCGCGCTACTGGCCCTGATCACCGGGCCGTCCGCCCTCGGCGCCCTGGTGGCCGCGCAGGCGCTGTCCGGGGCGGCCGTGCTGACCGCGCTCCTGCTCCGCGCGAGGCGAGCCGTCGCCGGCACGGCCCGCCTCGGGTGAGACAGCGGAGGCGTCGCGGACAGCCGTCCTGCGACGCCTCCGGGCATGCGACATCGTCACAGGCCCGATGCCGGGCGGAAACGCCAGGCCTAGCCTCCCAGGGAGGTGCAGGGGCGGCCGCGCATCTCCTTGACGTAGTCGTCGGGGGCGCCGGCGCGCTCGGCCGCCTCGGCCAGGATGCCGAGGTAGCGGGCCGAGGGCAGCCCGCCCTCGTATCCGTCGAGCACGTAGAACCAGGCCAGGACCTCGCCCTCCATGGTCTGCACCCGGAGTTTGACCTTGTGATAGAGGCCGCGCGCCGCGCCCTCCCACTGGTCGAGGGAGCTCTCGTCCCACTCGGGCACGTCATAGAGGACCACGAAGACCTGATCGGCGGCGTCCTCGACGATGGAGGCGAGGGCGCCCTCCCAGCCGAGATCGTTCCCGCCGAAGGTCAGACGCCAGCCCTGGAGCCAGCCCGTCCCCCTGATCGGGGAGTGCGGGGCCCGCTGGGCCATCTGCTTCGGGTCCATGTTGCTGCCGTAGGCGGCGTAGACAGGCACGTTGGCCAACACTAATCGAAGATCCGCGAGACGCTCACCCAGCCTCGAAGCCACGCCGATGTCTCGTGGAATTACGACGGTTTTGGGGGACTTTCGTGCTTTGAGAGGGATGCCGAGCGATGGCCGGTCGCGCGATGCGGGAGAATGGGGTACGTGACGAGGATAGTGATCATTGGTGGCGGACCCGGTGGATACGAGGCCGCGCTGGTCGCCGCCCAGTTAGGGGCCCAGGTCACCGTCGTCGAACAGGACGGCCCCGGCGGAGCCTGCGTGCTCACCGACTGCGTGCCCTCCAAGACGCTGATCGCCACCTCCGTACGCAAGCAGGCGCTTCTCGACGCCAGCATGCTCGGCGTGCACTTCACCGGCGGCCCCGACGGCGACGTCGGCGGCGTCATCGCCGACATGCCGCTGGTCAACAGGCGCGTCAAGGAGCTCGCCAAGGCGCAGTCCGCCGACATCGCCGCGCGACTGGCCGCCGAGGGCGTCGAGGTGATCAAGGCGCCGGGACGGCTGGTCGACCCGCAGGTGGTCAGGGCCGGAGACCGGACGATCCGCGCCGACGTCGTCATCGTGGCGACCGGCGCCACCCCGCGCATCCTGACCGGCGCCGAGCCCGACGGCGAGCGCATCCTCACCTGGCGGCAGCTGTACGACCTGGAGGAGCTGCCCGAGCACCTCATCGTGGTCGGCTCCGGCGTCACCGGCGCCGAGTTCGCGGGCGCCTACCGCTCGCTGGGCTCGGAGGTCACGCTCGTCTCCTCCCGCGACCGGATGATGCCCAACGAGGACGCCGACGCCGCCGAGGTCCTCGAAGAGGTCTACCGCCGCCGCGGCATGAACGTCATGGGCCGCTCCCGCGCGGAGTCCGTCAAGCGCACCGCGGACGGCGTGGTCGTCACGCTGGAGGACGGCAGGACCGCCGAGGGCAGCCACTGCCTCATGACCGTCGGCATGGTCCCCAACACCGCCGGGATCGGTCTTGAGGAGGCCGGGGTGACCCTCGACCGGGGCGGTTTCATCCAGGTCGACAAGGTCTCCCGCACCTCCGCCCCCGGCGTCTACGCGGCCGGAGACTGCACCGGGGTCCTGATGCTCGCCTCCGTCGCCGCCATGCAGGGCCGGATCGCCGTCTGGCACGCCCTCGGCGAGGCCGTGCAGCCGCTCCGCCTGGCCACCGTGGCCTCCGCCATCTTCACCGACCCCGAGATCGCCGCGGTGGGCGTCGCCGAGCGGGCGGTCGAGGCCGGCGAGATCGAGGCCAACATCGTCAAGCTGCCGCTGGCCACCAACGCCCGCGCCAAGATGCAGGGTTTCAACGACGGCTTCGTGAAGCTGTTCTGCCGCCCGCACACCGGCATCGTCCTCGGCGGCGTGGTGGTCGCCCCCCGTGCCTCGGAGCTGATCCTGGCGGTCTCGGTGGCCGTGCAGCAGCGCCTGACCGTCGACCAGGTCGCCCACACCTTCGCGGTCTACCCCTCCCTGTCCGGCTCCGTCACCGAGGCCGCCCGCCGCCTCATGCAGCCCATGACCCCCAGCGGCATCTGACCGGCCGCCACCCGGCTCATCTGGCCTCACCCGTCCCCGGAGCCGGCCGTCACGGGCGGGACGGCGTACGGGTACCCCCGATCTCATGCCGTGACCGGAAACCCTTGCCGGGATCATGGGCCGTGTCATGGTCGGCGATTCCCACGTGGGAGGCGCGGATGGCATGCTGGGAAACCTGCGATCACGAGGAGATCAGCGATGACCCACCCTCTCGGCACGTCGCCCGCGCCTCTGCGCACCCCGCTCAGCGCGGAGGAGAGGGCCCAGAGCGAGGCGAACTTCGCCCCCCTCGTCGCCCAGCAGCTCGTCGCCAACGGACGGTTCAGGGTGAGCGCCGACACGCCGGAGATGGTGGAGCTGTTCCAGGCGGTCGCCCGCCGGGTGGGCGAGATGCTCGGGCGGCCCGTGGTCAGCTATGCCAACGGCAGGTACATGGTGATCACCTTCGGCCAGGAGGAGGCCCTGACCTCACCGGCCGAGGCGCCCGCTCAGCACAGGGGTGACCGCCAGGTGTCGTCCATCTAGTGACTCCCGAGCCGGTGCTCGGCTCCGGCCGCGTTCCCCGACGCCCCCGGCCACCCCTCGTTCGAGGCGGAGGGGGCCTCACCTCGCGGACGAGGGGAGAGGCCTCCTGTCGCCTCTGCGTGCCGGGCCGACAGCGGATCCACGCGCCTTGAGCCGCCGCCGTCCTTCCGGTGATCACCACCTCGTCACGTTCGGCGGCCCGATGCACGCTCATCTGCGGCGACCGGCCCATCCGGTGCGGCGGCAACGAGACTCCGCGCAGGCCGTAGCGGATACGAAACAGCCGGGCGATCAGCTCGGTGACCCGCGCCGGTGTCCGGCGCTGATCTTCGATCCGGCCGTGCGCGACCGGTTCGGCATCGCGGCGATGTCGCTCCACCGGCACGTTCCCAGCCGCGATGCCGCGCCGGCTGAGTTCAGAGCCGGGCGAACCAGTCGAGCGGGAACGGCGGCCGGGCCAGGGGCGCCACCGCGATCCGCATGAGGGCGAGCGGGTTGTCGTCACCCGCGATGCGGTTGGTGTCGAGTGTTCCGCAGCCCGTGCAGTGGTGGACGAGGGCCCACTCGCCGTGGTGGCGGACGTGGACGGCTATCGGGGCCATCGACGACCCGCAGTCCGCCGCCCTGTCGCCTGGAGTGTTGTCCAGGTGCCTGCTCCACAGGCAGGTCGGGCAGTGGTTGCGGTGCGCCGTGCCAGGTGCGTCGGCGGGGACGTCGAGGCCGCAGTGGACGCAGCGGAAGGAACGGATGCGAGCGCGGTCGCGGGATGGGTTGCGGGACAAGGGGACTTCCTCAGGGATGATGATGGGCACAGGTCACCGGTGCCTTCGTCACGCCATGTCGTGGGCGTGCGACGGCGGCTTCGGTGCCCGCAGGCATCAAAATCCCCCCTTTCGAAAACTCGTCGCGACGATGCGAGTGAAGCGGAGGACGGGAGAGATATCAACAGGTTTTCCTCTTGCTGCGAATCGCCCCGAAGCCGCGTTCTGCCCCGAAGCCGTGTTCGCCGGGAGTGACTCCGCGCCCGAGGTGACCGCCACGCGCACGAGGCGATGATCTGCTGCCCGAACCCGCACGCTCCCGGTTGTCGCCGTCCTGCCGGACGGCGTCAGCGGACGCGGGAGCGGAGGCGGTTCAGGGCCGCTCTGCCGTCCTGGACGGCGCGGGCCACGAAATGCAGTTCCTCCTCGCGGCGGGCGATCGACAGGGCCTGCTTGGCGGCCTCGTAGGCGTCGAGGGCGTGCCGCCAGTCGTGGTCGGCGGTCATGCCGCCACGCCCGCTGATCTGGAACTCGTAGTCGAGCTGGTCGATCTCCTCGCCCAGCCGGGTGATGTCGTCCTCGGCGCCGCGCCGCACCACGGCGAACCGCGCGGCGCGCCGGGTCCGTTGCTGGGCGCTGACGCCCCAGGCCACCACGGTCAGCGCCAGGCCCACCGCGCTGAGCACGACCATGACGAGCCCCACGGACGGACCGGCGCTTTGCGCGGGTTCCGCCTGCGGAGTGTCCGCCTTCTCCGCGTCCTCGGTCTGGGAGGTGGGCAGCGAGGTCGGCAGCGGGATGGTCAGGCCCGTGGGGGTGCCCTTGGCGCCGGCGAGGTCGACGTCGTCGGCCTGGATGAAGGACGCCCCCTGGACCAGCGCGCCGGTGAAGTCGGCGCCCTTGAGCTCGGCCTGGGTGAACTCGGCCTCGCTCACGTCGGCGTACTTGAACGTCGCGTTGCGCAGGTTCGACTGGCTCAGCTTGGCCTCGCGGAGCTTGGCCCTGGTGAAGTCGGCCTTGCGGGCCTTGAGCTGGCCGGGGGTGCTCTCGTCGAGGTCGGCGTCGATCAGCTTGGCGCTGGTGAAGTTGACCTGGGTCAGCTCGGCCCTGGTCAGCTTCGCCCCGGTCAGGTTCGCGTGCGGGAACTCCGCCTGCCCGGCCTCGGCGTCGACCAGGATCGCCTTGCGCAGGTCGGCGTAGTCGGCGTGCATCTGACCCAGGTCGGCCTCGGTGAGGTTGGCGCCCCGCAGGTCGGCGTACTTCAGCGTGGCCTGGGTGAGGTTGGCCTGCCTGAGCGAGGCGCCGCGCAGGATCGCTCCGGTGAGGTCCTTCTGGATGAGCTCCACGTTGTTCAGCTTGGCCCCGGTCAGGTCGGCGCAGCGCAGGTCGGCGGGGAGCCGGGCGCCCCTGGTGAAGTCCCTGCCACGCAGGTTGGCGCCCTGGCCGGGCTTGCACGGCCCGGCCGCGGCCTGGGCGGGGGAGACGATCGTCCCCGACAGCGCGAAGATCGCGACAACGAGAGCCAGGGGGATGGAACGACGCACGGGGGAGCCTCCTTCAAAGCGGCCCCGATCGTGTCAGCAGATCATTGCATCACGCTAAACGACCACTTGCACCTTTTACTACCAGGTGCTCACGGGCAGTCCCTCCACCGGGATCCTCTTTCGCCGCGTGACGGCCGGTGTCCGCGTTCAGGCCGGGCCGAGCAGGTCCCATCGGTTGCCGGCGATGTCCAGGAAGACGGCGATCCGCCCGTAGGGCTCGGTGCGCGGTACGGTCACGAACTCGACGCCGGCCGCCGTCATCCGCGCGTGGGCGGCGTCGAAGTCGTCCACCCGCAGGAAGAACCCCACCCGCCCGGCGAACTGCTCCCCGACGACGGCGGCCTGGCGCTCGCCGTCCGCACGGGCGAGCAGGATGCCGGTCTCACCGCCCGGCGGCCGGACCACGACCCACCGCTTCGGGCGGCCGTCGTTGGTCAACGACGGCGAGTCCTCGACCAGCTCGAAGCCCAGGGCGTTGACGAAGAACTCGATGGCCCGGTCGTAGTCCTCCACGACGATCGCCACCAGATCGATCCGCATCTTCATGATCGTAAATCTTATGGTCCTCTCACGGCTGCCGATCTCCCACCGTGCCAAGAGTCGAGGTAGACGCGGCGGATCGCGGCCGACACCCTGGCACCACTTCGAATGTTGTGAACATTTGGATTTTGTGAGTATCCTAATTTGGATTGTCCAGGGAAGGGGCAGTGATGGTTCGGCTGACTTGGGGTGTGGTGTGCTCGAACTTTCCGAGCAGGCCTGCGCCGGGTGGCGGGGACGAGCGTCGGCTCCTGCCATGCGGTATGGATCTGAGGCCCGGGATCTGACAATGGCGACTCGGCACCTGTACGTGATGCGGCACGGCGCGGCGGACCCGTTCGGCGAGTTGACCGATGTCGGGCAGCGGCAGTCGGAACTGGTCGGGGAGCGCCTGGCCGCCCTGCCGGTCGATGCCGTGTGGCATTCGCCCCTTCCCCGGGCAGTGCGCTCCGCCCAGATCGTAGGGAAGTACCTGCCGGGCGTTGCCGTGCGGGAAGCGGCCGAGCTGATTGACCACGTGCCGCACGTGCCGGACGAGATGCCCCCCGCGTGGGCGGGGTTCTTCGATGGGTACGACGCCGCGGAAGCCGCCGCGGGCGCAGGCCTCGCGGATGCACTGATCGACAGGTTCGCGCGCCCCGCCGAAACCGAGACCCATGAGGTCCTGGTCACCCACGCCTATCCGGTGGCCTGGCTGGTGCGGCACGCCCTCGACGCGCCGCCGGCGCGGTGGCTGGGGCTGAACTGCGGAAACACGGCGCTGACGGCGATCGAGTATCGCGACGGTGTAGCGCCGACAGTGCTGTTGTACAACGACATGGGTCACCTTCCGCCTGACCTGCGTTGGACGGGGTTCGGGCCCGGCACGCGGCCATGAGCGGCGGTGTGGCGGAAAGCCGCACGATCAACCAGGACCGTCCCCCGTCCGGCGACGAGTGATCCTGTGGCGCTGCCGAGCGCTTACCGGTACGGGGCGGGCGAGGAGCGTCCACTTTCCCGCCCCCGGGACTCGGAGCGAGGGCGTCGTCCGCCCTGCACCACGCCCAGCCCTCGCGCCCGCTGGGCGGGCGATGCCCTCACCCGGCAAGGGTTCGGGGGCGCCCCCTCGGCGCGCAGGCCACTGTTCTTCCCGTGCAGTGCCGCCTGCAGCTGGGTGACGCGCTGTTCGGCACGGCGGTGGGTGGCTTGGGCGTCCTGGCGGTGAGGCCGTCCGTTGAGGCCGGCCTCGCCCTACACCTGGTGATGCGCGGATACGGCCGCGGTCAGCGGATGAGTCCCGGCACCACGAACGGGCCATCGTCACGCAGCGCGAACAGCTCCCTGCTCTCGCCCGTCCGCACGTCCACCGCGTACACCACCGACGCCGGCCCGTTCGGCTCCTGAGGTACGGCGAGCACGGTCAGTTCCGTGTCGTTCAGCCAGCTTCCGAGCCATGAAGGAGCGAGTCCTTCCGGAAGACCGGATATCGGAATACGGGTCTCCCTGCCGCCACGAATCGCGTCGAAGATGACGATCGAGCCGTCCTGCCGCACCATCGGCTTTCGATTCCGATCGACGGTCTGCCCCAGCCGGACGAGCGTCCGCCCGTCGGGTGCGAGGGCGCTGTAGTAGTACGTGAAGTCCTGGATGGTGATCGGATCGTGGCCGAGCACCCACACCCGGCTGGTCATGTCATGCGGCTTGGCCAGCACGACGGGTCCGGACCCGTCCGACACGCTCACCGGCCACCACCCCCGGGCGAGGGTGGTCACGGTCTTGCGCTCCACGTCCACCAGCTTGTTCGGCTCTCGACGCCCGCCCCACCCCGACACGACGAACCGTAGCCCACTGGGCGACAGCCGCAGCGTGTACTCGACCGCAAAGTCCTCCTCGGGCTGTTTCAGCGGTGCCTTCCACATCCTGCCGCTCGCCAGGTCGCGTACCACGATCCCGCGCTGCTTCGAGCTGTAGTACGCGATCCTGCGGCCGTCCGCCGTGACTGCCAGCGGCCCCGTCGCCGCCTCGGCCAGCTCGTAGGTGTCGCCTTCACGCGTCACGATCCGCCAGGCGCCCTCGGCGCACGGCCCGCCGTTGCTTCGGCACCTGGGCCGGTACGCCTGCTCGGCCGGTCCAATTCCCTTCCCTGGCAGTGGGGGCACTGTGGTCTCCGGAGGCGTGAGCAGGACTTGGGGTGCGGGGGATACCTGCTGGAGCAGCGCGACGCCGCCACCGGAGATCACGCACAGCACGGCGGCCGTGGCCACGACCAGGCGGTTCACTCGCCTTCTGCGGGCGCCCTGAACCGCCCGAGCCGCCAGATCGACGGTGGGCGCCTGCTCGGCCAGCGTCCGCAGATCCTCACGCAGCGTTTTCATCGGTACACCTCCTGAGGGGCGAGCGCGCGCAGTTTCGACAGCGCGTAGTTGGTCTGGCTCTTGACGGTGCCGATTGAGACGCCCATGAGCTGCGCGGTCTCGTGCTCGGTGCGATCCTCGTAGAAGCGCAGCACAATCACGGCCCGCTGCTTCGGCGTGAGCTGGGCCAGCGCGTGGTGCAGGGCGATGCGGCGCACGGTCGCCTCGTCATGCACCTGCCCGGACTCGGCCCGCTCGGGCAGTTCGGCTCCGGGCAGCTCGACCTGCTTGCGCCGGCGCCACGAGATGGTCTGGTTCACCAGGGCTTTGCGGGCGTACGCCTCGGGGTTACCGCCATCGGCGAGCTTGGTCCAGTGCGCGGCGACACGGATAAGGACCGTCTGCAGCAGATCCTCGGCGAGATGGGCGTTCCCGGTGAGCAGGTACGCCGTCCGCATCAGCGATTGCTGACGAGCGCGTACGAACTCATGGAACCCCTCGTAACGGTCCATGTATCAGAACAACTCTGCCGAAGGGTTCCAGGTTGGAACGTCAGTGTATCGGTCGGGTAACGCGGCGGCGGGACCAGGCATCGGCCAGGAGCTTGTACAGGCGTAAAGGAGCGCCACCCAATGGGGCGATTGGTTCAACGCCATCCGCCTGCACTCGGCGATCGGGCACCTGCCACCGCAGGAGTTTGAAGCGCTCTACTACGCCTGTTACCAGCCCAGCGAAGCCACTGAACTCGGGGCACATCAAAGCCGGGGCGGTTCAATACCCGGCCCACCGGGTCGACGCCGCGTTCGCCGAGGCCGGACTGGACCGCGGCAGGGTGGTGGCGTTCGTCCACCCCGACCGGTGGCTGACGCTCTTCGAGCGGCTCCACTGAGGCGGTGCCCGGGACCCGGCCGACCGGCCGGGTCCCGGGCACCGTCCCGCGGGTCAGTTCGCGAGGTCCTCGTCCCTGATGGTCTCGACCCGGCAGTGCGAGAGCGCGTTCCGCTTCGGCTGGTAGACACAGACCTTGAGGTCGATCCACTTGACCTGGCCCTTGGTCTTGAAAAGGTAGCCCTTGGACCCGGAGGAGGCGCAGGACCAGCGCACCGGCGACCAGGACGGCCCGCCCTTCTGGTAGTGGAACCTGGCGCGAACCCAGGCGCAGTGACCGGGGTGGCGGTCTCGGTCGTAGATCTTGCCGTACGCGGTGAAGTGGCTCTGGTTGAAGCCGGTGACCCACAGTTGCGCCTTGGCGTACCCGGAATGCCCGGAGCCGGATCTGACCGTCCCCAGATAGAAGTCGCCCTGGGCCGTCGCGCTCGCCGCGGTGGGCAGTCCCAGCACGAGCGCGGTGGCCAGCAGCGCTCCACGGACGATCCTGCGCATCGTCTCTCCTCTTTCCTGTTTCCTGTGCTTCCCGGCGCGGGTTCTTCTCTGCTCGGGTGATCCGTCACCAGTGATACGCGAGACGACTTGGAACCCTCTTGCGAGTCACTGCCCGCGGCGCACCGCCCGGTCCACCGCCTCATCCCGCCGAGGAATCCGGGGAGCCGGAAGGATCCGGAGAGCCGGCGGACAGCAGCTGCGGGATATCAGGGCCATGACGAGCGGGGATCATTCAGGCATTAGGGATCATGCTCTTCGAAGCCGCTATATGACGGCCGCCGAAAAGTAGGCAATGCTGGTGATCTCCGGCCGGACCGTTACCTTCGCCGGGCCCTGTCGTTATCCAGGCCATGATCACCGATCGATCGTCATCGAACGTAAGGCGGACCACGATCTTGAGGGCGAGGCCGACTGTCCGAGGTGTGGCTCTAGTGACCGCGGGGATGCTCGTCGGCGGCGTGCTGACGGCCGGCGGCGCCGCCCTAGCCACCGGGATGGGGCAGGAGGTGATCCAGGGCTGTGTCACCACCGCGACCGGCGCGCTGCGGGTCATCGCCGAAGGAACAACGTCGTGCGAAGCGGGGGAAACTTGGCTGGACTGGAACCGTCAAGGGCCGCCCGGGCAGTTCGCGATCTTCACGATCAAGGGCTCAGGAGGTGCGATCGCGCCCGGCGCCACTGTCACCCATCGGGCTGATTGCGGAGTCGGAAACTACGCGATCTCCGGCGGCTACTCAGGCAGTGTGGCCGGCGCACCAGTCAGCGTGATCGCCAACACCATCGACAGTAAGAACACCACTGCCTGGAAGGTCAGCGTCGTCAACCACAGCCAGACGGAGACCTACCACGTGGTGACCTACGCGTCTTGCGTCCCCGCTGCACCGTAAGGCATGCCGTAGGCCGCGCTCGCGTTCCCTCGAATAACGCGAGCGCAGTCCACGACCGACCGGCGACCGGCGAGGCTCTGCTCGTTCAACACGCTCACCGAATGACGTTCCCCGACATTGGCGCCGACGCCATACCCGCGGTTGAGGAACATCGGGGCCGGCTCGGGTTCGTGCCGGGCTTCAGGGCAGTGCCCGGCAGGCGGTCACCTCGATCTCAATCATGAGTTCGGGAAGAAGTAGCTGGTTCACCTGGACTGTCGTGGAGGTGGGGAATGGCCCGTTAGCGTAGATGCTCTTGCGGTACGGCAAGGCGTTGATCAAGGCAGGTATATCGGTTACGTACATGTTCTCGCGCACGACATTGCGAAAATCGAGGGCGTATTTGGCCAGGCTCTCCTTGATGCGCTGGTAGATGAATTGCATTTGAGCAGCCAGGTCGCCGGGGGATACCGGGTTGAAGTCCGCGTCGAGGGCCGCCGTACCCGATAGCCACAGAGTGTTGTCCACCTGGACGCCCTGGGAGTAACCGAGGGAAAGTTGCTGGGACTTCCAGTAGTAGAAGAGATCGGTGCGTTTGGAGGCCGTCGCCGGGGCTGCCGACGCGTCGGGGGTGGCGAGTTGGCCGGCGATAGCGGCTACTCCCGCAGCGCCGACGCCGGTCAGGAGGCGGCGGCGGACTGTTCCGCTGTTGTGTAAGGCGTCGTTTGAGTCCGGCTCGCTCTGAGCGCTCATCTTTGCGTATCTCCTGTGGTGGGGGATGTCGATGTTGGGCGTCGGCTCCTATGGGCAGCGGGGCAACAACCAGGGGCGACCATCACAACACGCGCTGCGCCGCATCTAAAAGCGCAGGCGACTTTGGTCTTCGTGAGAAACGAGAGCGAAAATTATTTGCTGCTCACCGGGGGAGAGCAGCACCGTCTCGGACGAGCCGGGAACCCATAAGTAGTCATTGGCGTGAGTCGTACCCATGGCAAGACCTCCTGGCCGTTGTTTCGGTTACCCGAATCCGGCGCATTGGCGGATCTGAAACCACTGGGAAGAGTGTTTGTCCGCTGCGGAGCTATAGTCAAGGCCTGTGAGTCAAGATCTTTTAGGGCCTGTTGGCAGAGGCTTACGGTAAGGCCGGCCCGGCGCCACCGACCCCGCCTGCCAGACCGGCACGATCGCCATCTCCAACCGCCGCTCCGCCGTACGATCCGTAGCAGCCGGTTGCCTTCATCGTCATCGATCTCACGTACGCGAACCCGTTCAGCCACACGCGGAGTCTGAAGCGATCACGCCGACCAAGGTAGGACCTCAATCGGCGTGTCACCACGAAACGGGGCAAACCCCAGCTGCTACCGCACTAGCCGTGACGAAGTACGGCATGGGCGGCACCGAGGCGCCGGGCTTCGTCGCGTTCGGAGTGGTCGCCCGATACGTCGTCGGCCCATTCGAGTAGCCGACGCAGGTGGACGCCGGCCGTGGTCGTGACGATGCGGGGGCTGCCGAGGGCGACCTCGCCACCGGTCCCGTCGATGGTGACGAGGGTGCCCTCACCGATGGTGCGCCCACCGGCTCTCACTGAGGCGATGTCAACGGTGAGGTCGCCGATCCCCACGACGGCGGGTTTTCCCATCGCTCGTGCGACGACCGCGGCGTGGCTGGCCGGCCCGCCACGGGCGGTGACGATTCCGGCGGCGACCGCCAGGCCGCGCATGTCGTGCGGGGAGGTCTCCGGCCGTACCAGGATGACCGGGCCGTCCGCGGCCATGCGCACTGCTCCGTCGGCCGTGGTCGCCACCCTGCCCACCGCGACACCGGGACAGGCACCCAGCCCTCGGGCCAGGATGTCGACCTGCTCGGTTGTCGCTATCCGGGGTGTGCGGACGTGCTGGAGCTGCCGCGGTGAGATCCTGAGCAGCGCTTCGTGACGTCCGATCACACGCTCGTCGGCGAGGTCGGTCGCCACGCGGACAGCGGCCCCCCCGACGAACCGGCCAGGCCGGACCTGCAGAATCCACAGCTCCCCGGCCTGGAAGGTGAACTCGACGTAGCACGCGTCGCGGTAGTGCCCCTCGACCCGGCTCAGGGCATCGAGGAGGCCGGTCCACACCGCCGGTTCCCGGTCGGCGAGTTCGCGCAGGGGCCGGGTCAACGATCTGCCGGAGACGACGTCTTCGCCCTGGTGCCCGAACAGGACTTCGCCGAACGGGACGTTCTCCCCGGTGTTGGGGTCGCGGCTGAACGCGACTCCGGTGCCGCTGTGCTCATCGCGGTTCCCGAACACCATCGTCTGTACGATCGCGGCCGTGCCGAGATCGTGCGGGACGTCATGCAGCTCGCGGTAGGTTCGTGCACGCGGTGTGTCCCATGACGAGAACACGGCCTTGACCGCCAGCTCCAACTGCCGGGTCGCGTCGTCCGGAATCGGCCGGCCACATCGTTGCCGGATGAGGTCCTCGATCGCTCCGATCCGTGCCTCCTCGTCGCCGGTCCCTCGCCCTCGGGCTCCGCCGCCGTCCACGTCCTGGTTGGTGATCGCAGCGGCGAAGCTGGACAGGAACCGCAGCCGCGAGTTCAGCGCGAACCGCGAGTCGCCCGTCTCGGCCGCCAACCCGGCCGTGGCTCCGGTCGTGAGGCCGAGGTTGAGGATCGTGTTCATCATGCCGGGCATCGACACGCCGGCCCCGGAGCGAACGGACACCGCCAACGGCAGCCGTGCTCCCCCGAAGTGGCGCCCGGTGGCGGCTTCGAGGTCGGTGACGGCCGCCGCGAGCTCGTCGTCGAGCCCGTCGGGAAGACGCCCGTCACGCAGGAACGCGCGACATGCCTCCGTGGTGACCACGAACCCGGCGGGCACCGGCAACCCCAGACGGCGGAGGACCAGGAGGCCGTGTGCCTTGCCGCCCAGCAGCTCCGCCGTCTCCTCGACCCGCGTGGAGAGCGGGCGAATCCATCTCATCCCCATCGGGGGATCCCGAGTGTGGCGAGCAGGTCTTCGTGCAGCTCGGCCCACACGGTGTGGTACGACGCGGTGCTGTCGGCCACGTACTCCAACGCGCCGGAGCCAGCGCGATCTAGGGCTTCGGTGAGGCGGGCTCGGTAGCGGCCGAATCGAGGCAACGCCGCGGACAGCTCGGCGCCGACGACGGCGGCACGCTGGTCGAACTCGGCGAATCGGGCGAGGACCCGGGCGTCGTAGGAGGGATCGCCGTGGTCGTTGGCGGTCATGACACCGTCGACGGACCGGATCTGCCATGCCGTGCAGAGGTCGAGCAGTTCCGGGTTGAGCACGAGAAAGCCGTCGAACGCCGCCGTCACGGCGGCACGGGCACCGGCTGACTCCAACTCGGCGGTGATCCGTTCTGCATCTACGACACGGCCGGTGTCCGTAAGACTCCACCCGCCGAAGTCGCCACCCGTATACGTGACGAGACCGGCGACCGCGAGATCGATCAGCTCGGACTCGACGTCGGATTCACCGAGACCCGTGGCACCGGCCAGGCGGGCGAGGCCGGCGGTGCCGCCGCAGCGCAGGGCGTGGAGCACCGACAGGCCGGTGTCGGTCGCGGGGGACTCAGATCGGGTCATGACGTGGCACCCCGCGGCCGCGTGCCGTTCGACGCGTCGGCGGTCGATGCCGCGTACGCGGCGCCTCGCCCGTGGGCTCGGGCGACGATCGCGCCGCCCTGGACGCGTACGGCGGACTCCGTCTCGTCGTCGAGGTCCGTCAGGCCGATCGCCGACGCGGTCAGGGCTTCGTCATCGAGGACCAGCCGAACGCGCTGCCAGGCCTCGGGAGCGAACACCCGCCGCAGGCAGCCGACGAGGTCGGTGATCCTGAGCCGTACCAGGCGGCCCATCTCGGCGGAGTCATTCGTGACGACGACCACCGTCACCTGCTCGCCGGGCCGGGCGGAACGGACGGCTTCCTCGGCGGCGGCGAGACGACCGGCACCCAGCACCGCGATCAGACCATCGGCGCCGAAGTCGACCTGACCCCCGCTGATCTGATTCACGAGTCCGGTGGGCGGATCCCATGCGTCCCCACACGGTCGCGCCGGAGCGACATAGGGCAAGTACGACGGCGTCCAGGTGTCGGCGAGATCGATCCCGGACAGATGCTCACACGCACGTGCCAGGTCGAAGGGGTCACCGAATCCCGGTGCGCTCTCAGCCAGGTGACCCGAACCGTCCAGCAGCGTCAGCACCAGCTCGGCCAGCCGTACGCGCCGCACCGGCGTCGCCTGGGCCGGCTCGCACGATTCCAGCGCGATGGCGAGCAGTAGCGCCTCCAGCCGGACAACCTGCGCCAGCACCGTGCGCCCGTGCTCGTCATCGAGGACGCCGACCAGCGAGCGCAGGTGCAGCCGCCCTCCCGAAGCCGTGTCGCCGACCAGGGGCAGCCGTTCAAGCCAGGTCCGGGCGAACACGCCCAGCACCTCGGCCGGCGACGTCGGCGACGTCGCCGGCTCACCCATGGCGGCGTTCTCCACCATGTCGATCAGCACCGCCAGATACAGCGCGCGTTTGCTCGGGAAGTTCGAGTACACCGCCCCGCGGGTCAGCTCGGCCCGCTCGGCGATCCGGTCGACCTTGACCAAGGCGTAGCCGTGTTCGGTGAACTCCTCCCTCGCCGCCGCCAGCACCGAGGTCCGGGTGCGCTCCTGCTGTTGCACCCGAGTCAGTCGAACCATCGCAGTTCCTTTCCCTAGATCGCCGGTATTAGGATACTCTCAAAATCCAGATGTTAGAAACATCTGAATCGCGAAGTGGCTGAGACGAGGGATGGTGACGGTGAGCGATCATGGGTTCGAGACCGAGGGGCTGGCCAAGAGATTCGGCAAGGTCACCGCGCTCGACGGGGTCGGTCTGGCCGTCCCGCGCGGGCAGGTGCTCGGCCTGCTAGGACCCAACGGTGCCGGCAAGACCACCGTGATCCGCATCCTTGCGACCCTGTTGCGTCCCGACAGCGGACGCGCATCCGTGGCCGGGTTCGACGTGGCACGCCGGCCGGGGCAGGTACGTCGGCGGATCGCACTGTCGGGCCAGCACACCAGCGTGGACGAGGAACTGACCGGGCTGGCGAACCTGGTCATGATCGGCCGGCTCCTCGACCTGCCCCGGCCGCAGGCTCTCCGGCGCGCCGCGGAGCTGCTGGCCCGTTTCGGTCTGGAGGACGCGGCGAAGAGGCCGGTGGCCGGCTACTCCGGTGGCATGCGCCGCCGCCTCGACCTGGCCGCGAGCATGGTCGGACACCCCGAGGTGGTCTTCCTCGACGAGCCCTCGGTGGGATTGGATCCCGGCAAGCGCGACGAGCTGTGGCAGATGATCCGCGGCCTGAGCGCCGACGGCGTCACCGTCCTGCTGACCACCCAGTACCTCGAAGAGGCCGACGCCCTCGCCGACGCCATCGCCGTCATCGACCAGGGACGGGTCATCGCCTCCGGCACTCCCGCGGACCTGAAACGAGAAGTCGGCGGGCACACCATCGCCGTGCGGCTGAACGACCCCGCCGACACCGACGCGGCCGCCGCCATCCTGGCCGATGTCACCGGCCGGACCCCGGATCGCTCGACACGCCACGAGTTGGTCGTGCCCGTCGCCGGTGACGAGGACTTCTTCGAGATCACCGCCCGGCTGCGCGAACACCGCATCGGCGTCTCCGAACTGTCGCTGCGTCTGCCCAGCCTCGACGAGGTCTTCCTCGCCCTGACCGGAACACCTACCGCCACCACCAACGAACCAACGAAGGCCGCCTGATGACCGCCATCGAACA
This sequence comes from Streptosporangium sp. NPDC002544, assembly GCF_040295965.1. Taxonomy (NCBI): domain Bacteria; kingdom Bacillati; phylum Actinomycetota; class Actinomycetes; order Streptosporangiales; family Streptosporangiaceae; genus Streptosporangium; species Streptosporangium sp. NPDC002544. The sequence goes on from NZ_JBEOWJ010000001.1 coordinate 481,472, forward strand.
ACCGCGTACCCGGCCGCTCGCCTGGCTCCGGCACAGCCTCGTGCTCGCCCGCCGCAGCCTCGCCAAGACCACCCGCAACCCCGGCCCGATCATCAACGGGGTCGTCACACCCGCCCTGTTCATGGTGCTCTTCCTCTACCTCTTCGGCGGATCGGTGGCCGGCTCCACCGCCGGCTACCTCCAGTACCTCTTCCCCGGCATCCTCGTCATGGGCGCCGGCCTCGCCGGGATGGTCTCGACCGGCACCAACATCAACCTCGACCTCAAGAACGGCGTCACCGACCGGTTCCGCAGCCTGCCCATCAGCCGCCTCGCCCCCCTGCTCGGCTCCGTGCTGGCCGACATCGTCCGCTACCTGCTCGCCGTCGCCATCCTCTTCGCCATCGGCGCACTTCTCGGCTTCCGCGTCCACGGCGACCTCGCGGCCGCCCTTGCCGCCGCCGGCCTGGCCATCGGTTTCGGCTTCTGCCTCAGCTGGGTCACCGTGTTCGTCGGCGTCCTGGTCAAGAACGCCGACACCGTCCTGGCGATCAGCTTCATCAGCTTCCTGCCGTTGCAGCTCGGCACCAGCCTTGCCGCTCCGGTCGAGACCCTGCCCGGCTGGCTGCGAACCTGGGCCGAGATCAACCCCGTCACCCACGTCATGAACGCCTGCCGTGCCCTTCTCAACGGCACCCCGGTCGGCGGCACCGTCACCACCACGCTCATCTGGTGCGCGGCCCTCTTCGTGGTGTTCTGCCCCCTGGCCATCCGCGCCTACAGCCGCCAACAATGACCCGGCCGGTTTTCCGCTCCACAACGCGGCACGCGTGTCAGACGGTCAGGAGGCGGTTTCGGCCTGCGGGATGGTCGGTTCCGGGTAGACCTGCTCGACGCGGTCGCGCCGGGTGTACATGTCCCAGTAGCACTCGGCGATGTCGTCCGGGTCGACGACCGGGAACTCGATGCCCTCGAACGCCGTGAAGTCATCCGCGGTGTCGTGCTTGGCCGGGGCGTTCTCGCTGCGGGCGATGGCCGCCGCGACGGCGAGCGTTCCGGCGTAGACGCCGGTGCCCGCCAGTTCGCCATTGAGCGAGTACAGGTAGTTGCGGGCCGCGGCCATCACCGGGCCCGGGCCGCTGAAGTGGGCACTCGGCAGCACCGCGGAGAGGCCCTGCGTCAGCAGGAACGCGCCCTCGCCGCGCTCGGTCATCTCCGGCAGCACGGCCTGGACCACCTCGACCGGGGTGAGCAGGAACAGCGGGATCAGTGCTTTGAGCGTGGCCGCGTCCAGCTTGGTGGCCGAGGTGAAGCTCTGACCGGCGGGGACCGGGCCGTACTCGACCACGTCGATTCTGCCGAACCGCTCCCGAATGGCGTTGACCACCGCGGGGACCTGAGCGGGCTCGGTCAGATCGGCGGAGAAGGCGGTGGCTTCGATGCCCTCGTCGGCAAGCTCCGCGACGAGGGCGTCCAGCCGGTCCTTACGGCGGGCCACCAGGGCCACGCGGAAGCCTTCGCGCCCGAAACGGCGGGCCATCGAGACGCCAAGCCCGGTACCGGCACCGAAGACGGCGATCACTTTGGACATGAGGTTGCTCCTTGTTGCCTGAATTAACTTGACCAGTGGGTCAACTTGGCTTTTCGACGGTAGCATGAAACTTGACCCAAAGGTCAAGTTGAGTTCCGGCGGGATGCGACAATGAAGGTCGCCAGCCAGGACCAGGAGGAAAAACCGGATGCGGGCCGACGCGGAACGAAACGCGGGCAAGCTGCGAGCAGCCGCGGCCGAGCTCTTCCAGGAGCGCGGCCTTCAGGTGCCGCTGAAGGAGATCGCCCGCCGGGCAGGCGTTAGCCACGGCACCCTCTACAACCTCTTCGGCAGCCGTGAGGCGCTCATCGACGAGGTGGTGGCCGACCTCGCGGCGGACCGGCTCGACGAGGTCGCCAAGTATGCCCTGGCCTGCGAGGACGCCTGGGACGGGTTCGCGTACTACATCGAGAGGATCTGTGAACTGCAGGCCACCGATCCCGCGCTCGCCGACGTGCTGAGCGGCCGCTACCCGGGCGCCGAACGCCTGATGACCCTGTGCGGCAGGGCGAGCGACGCCGCCACGCGGATCATCGAGCGAGCCCAGCGGGCCGGAACTCTGCGCCCGGATTTCACCGGCGAGGACCTCGCATTCACTTTCGGTGCCATCGCCCTGCTCGCCCGCGCCGGCGCCGATGCCGCCCCCGACGCCTGGCGTCGCAGCATCGCGTTCCTACTCGACGGCCTGCGCACCGAAGCCGCCCGCCACCCGCTCCCCGTCGGCCCGGCGACACCGCAACAGGTCTACGAGGTGTTGGGCAGGCTCACCGGCACGCCATAGGTGCCGGCCTCGGGCCGTCCGAGCAGGTCGACATCGGTTGGCACACCTTCCTGATGTACACCTGCGAGTACCAGGACTTCTGCGCGAGGGTCGCCGGCCGGTTCATCCACCACACCCCTCCGGTGGATGCGGTGCCGCGGGCCGCAGCCCCGACGGTCTCGGCGGCCTTGACCGTCTGTGAGTCGATGCACTCCGCCGTCGGCAGCTCGCTCCGTCCGGCCATGACCCGCAGCCTGCCGCGCAGCCGCCCAGCGAGCCGTTCGGGCAGGCCACGCCCAGACCAGCGCAGGAAGAACGTGTACACCGCCTCATACGGCGGGAAGTCGACCGGCAGGGCCCACCACTCGATCCCGTGCCGGGTCACGTAGCCGATCGCGTCCAGTACCGCTCGCAGATCATGCACCATCGGCCTGCCGGTGGCTACGACCAGCTCGGCCATCACCGCCCGCGCCTCGCCTTCGAGCACCGCCCATTCGGCGTTGGTTAAGTCCGATGGATATGCCGGTTTCCGGCCGTGACATCGGCACCCCGGTGAGGCGCGATCACTGGCGTTCAAGAACGCGGACGTGTAGACGGACAACCACGGGCTCCTGGCCGCTGAGCTGCTTAGACAACACCTCGGCTACCGGGAGCCCGCTCCCGTTCACGGGTCAACGACCCGGAAATGACCACACCCCGGCGGTCTCCTGACTCGAACCTCGACGCCAAATCCCTTTGTCAGCAGGCTCTTAGGCTCAAGCGAGCATCGCGTGTGGCTTCCTAAGCCCAGCACACCCGGGACGCAGCTCGCCACCTGACTCGCCAGGCGCGCCTCAAGCGGGGGTGATCTCGAGGACCAGGTCCCCGCCGTCGACCTGCTGCGTGCCGCTGAGGGCGATGCGCCGTACGGTGCCGGAGAATGGCGCGGTGATGGAGGCTTCCATCTTCATCGCCTCGATGGTGGCAACGGTGTCGCCGGCGGCCACGACGTCGCCGACCTTGACGACCGGGGTGACCACGCCACCGAACGGTGCGCCGACGTGCCCGGGGTCGGCCGGATTGACCTTCTCCTGGGCGGGTGCCTCGGTGGAGACGGCCCGGTCACGGACGTTGATCGGGCGGAGCTGGCCGTTGATCGTGCACATGACGGTGCGGATGCCGCGTTCGTCGGGGTCGCTGATCGACCGCAGGCCGAGGATGAGGGTCTTGCCCTCGTCGATGACGACCTCGTGCTCCTCGCCGGGCCGGAGTCCGTAGAGGTAGGCGAACGTGGGGAGGGTGGAGACGTCGCCGTACTTCTCGCGGGACTCGAGGAAGTCCCGGGTGGGGCCGGGGAAGAGCAGCGTGTTGAGGGTGAGCCTGGCATCCTTCTCCAGGCCGTGGCGTTCGTCGGGGGTCAGGCCGACGGTGGGGGCCTTGTGGGTGCGGCCGGCCAGTGCCTTGGTGCGGAACGGCTCGGGCCAGCCTCCGGGCGGGTCGCCGAGCTCCCCGGCCAGGAACCCGATGACGGAGTCGGGGATGTCGTACGCGCCGGGGTTGTCGGCGAAGGCGGCGGGGTCCGCTCCCACGGCGACCAGGTGAAGGGCGAGGTCGCCGACGACCTTGCTCGACGGGGTGACCTTGACGATGTTGCCGAGGATGCCGTTCGCGGCGGCGTACATGCTCTCGACCTGCTCGAACTTCTCGCCCAGACCGAGCGCGATGGCTTGCTGTCGAAGGTTGGACAGCTGGCCTCCGGGGATCTCGTGGGTGTACACGCGGCCGGTGGGGGACGGCAGTCCGGACTCGAAGGGGGCGTAGAGGCGGCGGGTGGCCTCCCAGTAGGGCTCGAGGTCGCAGACCGCGGCGAGGGAGAGCCCGGTCTCGCGATCGGTGTGGTCCGTCGCGGCGACCAGCGAGGAGAGCGCCGGCTGGCTGGTGGTCCCCGCCATGGCGGCGCAGGCGGCGTCGACGGCGTCGACCCCGGCGTCGATGGCCGCGAGGAGGGTGGCGAGCTGGCCGCCGGGGGTGTCGTGGGTGTGCAGGTGGACCGGCAGGTCGAAGCGCTCGCGGAGGGCGGTCACCAGTGTGCGGGCGGCCGGGGCGCGGAGCAGACCGGCCATGTCCTTGATCGACAGGATGTGGGCGCCGGCGCCGACGATGCGTTCGGCCAGGCGCAGGTAGTAGTCCAGTGTGTAGAGCGTCTCGCTGGGGTCGGACAGGTTGCCGGTGTAGCAGAGGGCGACCTCGGCGACAGCGGTTCCGGTGTCGCGGACGGCCTGGATCGCGGGGGCCATCTGGGACACGTCGTTGAGGGCGTCGAAGATCCGGAAGATGTCGATGCCGGTGGCGGCGGCCTCGTGGACGAAGGCCTCGGTCACCTCGGTCGGGTACGGCGTGTAGCCGACGGTGTTGCGGCCGCGCAGCAGCATCTGCAGACAGATGTTGGGGACCGCTGCGCGGAGCGCTTCCAGTCGCTCCCAGGGGTCCTCGGACAGGAACCGCAGCGCCACATCGTACGTCGCTCCGCCCCAGGCCTCCAGGGACAGCAGCTGGGGCGTGGTGCGGGCCACGTGTTCGGCGACGTTGAGCAGGTCCTTGGTCCGTACCCGGGTGGCGAGCAGCGACTGGTGGGCGTCGCGGAAGGTGGTGTCGGTGACCGCCACGGGGGTCTGCTGCCGCAGCGCCCGGGCGAACCCGACGGGGCCGAGTTCGAGGAGCCGCTGACGGGAGCCGTCGGAGAGGGCGCCCGGCCCGGTGGGCAGCTTGGCCAGGGGGTCGATGGTCGTCGGTGCCGGGCCGTGGGGCTGATTCACGGTCACGTCGGCGAGGAAGGTCAGCAGCTTGGTGCCGCGGTCGGCACTGGACCGGGCGGTCAGCAGCTGCGGGTGGGTCTCGATGAAGCTGGTGGTGAGCCGGCCGGCCCGGAAGTCGGGGTCGTCCAGGACCGCCTGGAGGAATGGGATGTTGGTCGCGACGCCGCGGATGCGGAACTCCGCGACCGCGCGGCGGGCCCGGGCGACGGCAGTGGCGAAGTCGTGGCCCCGGCAGGTCAGCTTGGTCAGCATCGAGTCGAAGTGCGCCGACACCTCCGCGCCGGTGTACGTCGTACCCCCGTCGAGGCGGACCCCGGCCCCACCCGGCGAGCGGTACGTCGTGATCGTGCCCGTGTCGGGACGGAACCCGTTGGCCGGGTCCTCCGTGGTGATCCGGCACTGGAGGGCCGCGCCCCGCAGCCGCACCGAGTCCTGGGAGAGCCCGAGGTCGGCCAGGGTCGCACCCGAGGCGATCCGCAGCTGCGCCTGCACCAGGTCGACGTCGGTGACCTCCTCGGTCACGGTGTGCTCGACCTGGATCCGCGGGTTCATCTCGATGAACACATACGTGCCCGCCCGGTCGAGGAGGAACTCCACCGTGCCCGCGTTGACGTACCCGATCGCGCGCGCGAACCGCACCGCGTCGGCGCACATCCGGTCCCTCAAGTCCGGGTCGAGGCTCGGTGCCGGCGCGATCTCGACCACCTTCTGGTGCCGCCGCTGCACCGAGCAGTCCCGCTCGAACAGATGGATAACCTCGCCCGTGGCATCCGCCAGGATCTGCACCTCGATATGGCGGGGGTCGACCACCGCCTGCTCGATGAACACGGTCGGGTCCCCGAACGCAGCCTCGGCCTCACGCATGCACGTCTCCACCGCATCACGTAGACCAGTGGGCGAATCGACCCGGCGCATTCCCCGGCCACCACCGCCGGCGACCGCCTTGACGAACAGCGGATAGGGCATCGCAGTGGCAGCCTCGACCAGACCGTCCACGTCGGTCGACGGTGCGATGCTCGCCAGCGTCGGAACCCCGGCAGCCTTCGCCGCGGCGATGGCGCGCGCCTTGTTGCCCGTCAGGGTGAGCACATCGGCCGACGGGCCCACGAACGTGATGCCCGCCGCGGCACACGCCTCGGCGAGCTCAGGGTTCTCCGACAGGAAGCCGTAGCCCGGATACACCGCGTCCGCACCCGCGGACCGCGCCGTCTCCACGATCAGCCGCGGGTTCAGGTACGCCCGCACCGGGTGCCCACGCTCTCCGATCTGGTACGCCTCGTCCGCCTTCAGCCGGTGCTCCGAACCTCGGTCCTCGAACGGGAACACCGCCACCGTCTCGGCCCCCAGCTCGTACGCTGCGCGTAAGGCACGGATGGCGATCTCACCTCGGTTGGCGACGAGGACTTTGCTGAACATGGGGGGACCTAGCCTTCCTTGCGCTGGGAGGTCTCGGCCGGACATGCCAGACCCTGCAACAGACCATCGCACAGCCCGGTGGCCCCGGACCATGGCGGGGCCAGGCCGTAGCGCCGCCCGTCGAGCCAGGCAAGCACCGGCGCATGGTCTTGATCGCCTTGTCGAGGCTTACCTTGTGTCTGCCCGTGCCGTTGATCGCGAGGCGGGCCGCGTTGATCGCCTTGACCGACGCGATCGCGTTGCGTTCGATGCAGGGGATCTGCACCAGGCCGCCGACGGGGGCGCAGGTGAGCCCGAGGTTGTGCTCGATCCCGACCTCGGCGGCGTTCTCCTCGTTGACCGCGAGCGCGAACAGGTTCACCCAGTCCATCACCCGCAGCGGGTCGTCGGACCCGGCTCCGGACGCGAGATCGCGATGCAGCGCGGGCGCTCGGCGCGGGACCTTCAGCCCGCCCGGTCGTAGTCATCCACGACAATCGCTACCGAATCGCGCACAGGACGGCGCGGGAGGGGGCGAGGGCCTCGCTCCGGTCGCGCGTTCAGACCGTTTCGGCGCCGGCCACCCCGACCTGCCGCCACAGGTCATCGTCGAGTTGCTCGCCGATGACGACTGGCAAGTGGTGGAGGCGGCGGCCGCCAATCCGTCACTGCCGCTCGCGGTGATGTCGAAGCTGATGCCTTGACCGGTGACAAGGCGGATCGCAGGCTCCGGGCAGAGCACGCTGCTCGGCACCGCCCCCAGGGGCCGTTACCGCTGCGGGCGAAGCGTGCGAGGACCGCTCACACTGCCCCGAGCGAACCATCGCGGGTAGGCGCCCGCCACCCAGGCTCAGACGGACGGAAGCCGTCTCCCTTTGAGATGCGGGCGCTTACTACAGTACGGCGCGTGCCAGGGCGTTACCCTTGCCCGGCGCGACCGGCGCGGTCAGGAACACCGGCGTCTGGGCCATGAAACGCGGTCGCGTCCCCCGGTGCTCGTCGGCCGCGTGCACGGTCAGCGGGTGAACCAAGTACATGTCGCCCGGCTGCCCGGTCGCGTACGCCGTCGGCCTGTCCTTGGAAGCCGCATCCAGTAGCGGCCCAGCCTCGAACGGGTCGAGCACCTGCTCACCCAGCAGCCCGGCGGCGTCCCGATGCGAGCCCACCCTGATGCGGGTCGGCGCGTCGTCGTCCCCTGCCTCTGACAGCAACACCAGCAGCAACATCGTCTCCGGCCGTCCCGACACGGCCCACGAGCCGTCGGGCCGGGCCACAGAGGCGTCGATGTGCCAGCCCCGATCGTCGACCGGCGCCACACCGGGGAAGCGGATCGGCATGTTGCCGATGGCCCCAGGCGGCACCCACCCACCGGGGCCGGCCACCTCGTCCAACGCCTCACGCAGCCGCGGACTGCCCGCGAGCTCCCCGAAGGGCCCGTGGCCGGTCAGGTCGGCGGCCCATACCACGGGCTGTTGCCAGCCAGAGGGGTCGTCAGGCGATAGGCCGATCTGCTGCCATACCAGCGCCCTGGCCGCATCCCCGATCTCCCGGGGTACGGCCGCCTCCAGCTTGACGAACCCTTCGGCAATAAACCGGTCAACATCCACCATCGCCATACGAGCACCATAACGACGCCGTCCACCGATTTTCCGGACGCTACTCCTACCGATATGCAGGCATCAATCACTCATGCACCCTCAAAACGCCCACTCGGTTCAACTGACCGCAACGCGGAGACGCCGATGATGCGTATTGGTGTTACCGGCCATATGAGGAGTCGGTCGGCGCAGTGATCGACCGCGCCGCCCCGACCGCGACCGCGGCGATGAACACGCACACCGCGGCGATAGCCGGGTCGTAGACGGGGCTCAGGGACCACGAAACGTTGTAGGCGGCGTGGGCGAGTGTCGGGCCCGTCACCCCGGTTCCGGCCGCGTAGAGGTGGACCAAGACGATGCGGAATCCGACCGTGAACACGCATTGACCGACGATCCAGTCAAGCCCGTGCCCCTGCTGGACGTACGGGAGGACATGCCAGAGCGCCCAGATCACACCGATCACCGCACCGGCCCGTAGCGTGCCCAGCCGACGCAGCAACGGGCCGGTGGCATAGGCGCTCCAGCCCAGTTCCTCGGCCACGGCACTGATCAGGTAGAGCACGGCCAAACCGAAAACGGCGTCCCAGGTGACCACCGCACCCGGCGGCCCGGCCCCGGCCGCCACTGCGGCAGCGGCGACGACGAGCGGCATGAGCACGACCGACACCGCGTACCACGGCGCATCGGAAAGGCGCGGACGAGGCCACACTCCCCGCAGCCACGCGCGAACGCCTTCGCGACCGCGCACCAGAACGGCTGCGGCGATCACTGGGCAGACGAACATCAACGCCGAGACCGGCAGCTCGGCCAGCACCGTGCGCGACGGATCGTCCAGCAGCGGGCCCAGGACGTAGAACACCGCGCCGAAGCTGAAGACGAGCATCACGAACGGTCCGATCGGCTGGTCCGTCTCGTCGACCGACGGTCGAGCAGCCATGGTGAACCGCCTTCCTGCGCAGGGTCACCCTACTGGCGCGGCCCGGCGCCATGATCGGACAGGTTGTACACGCCCTGAGAGGGGGTCGGTAAGGAGTTCAAGCTCGATTCGGGATGAGCGAGGGGAAGACAAGCCCCCGCGCCGCCGTCAGTCGACGTAGCGCGGGAAGGGGTGTCGTAAGACTCGTGTCACCAGATACAGGCGTTCGCGTTGCGCCTGGTCAGAGCACCACCGGAATACGGAGGCAAGGGCCGCGCCGGATGGTTCTGAGCTCGAACAAGGCCGGATAAGTCCGGCACGATAACGCGATCATCGGTGTTTCCCCAGGTCGCGGTACTCGATGTCTATCTTTATGTCGACCTCGGACGCCGCGCCCCGCCCGTTTGGGCCTGGTGGCACGAGTCTTACCGACACCTCAATTCAACGAAGGTGTTGACGTTCACATGGGCAATGGTTATGTTCGCTAACGAGGCGCGGGTAGCGGCACCGCGAAGGCCACGGAATACGATGAGGAGTCATCGATGACTGAAACTCACACGTTGGTCACTCGGGAGTTAACCCCGGTCGTCGGCGCAGAGGTCCTGGATGTCGATGTCGACCGGCTCCGAAACGACGAAGATCTACCGCGTGCCGTTGCGGCGGCGCTCGAGAAGTTCCATGTGCTCTTGTTCCGCGAGTTGCACATCGACGACGAGACGCAGGTGGCGTTCTGTAAGAAGTGGGGTCCGGTGCAATCGCAGGCGGACTTCAGTAGGAGGTTGACTCCGGGGCAATCGGTTCCTGAAGACCTGCATCCAGAGATCTTCGAGGTGAGTTGGAATCCCGACAACCCATACGGGGATCAGCTCCGGGGTAACGTCTTCTGGCACCTTGACGGCATTCTCAATTCAGACCGTCCAACGAAGGCGGCGATGATGAGCGCCAAGGTGGTCACGCCTGCCGGCCAGGGCGGCGAAACAGAGTTCGCCAGCAGTTATGGCGCCTACGATCTGCTGTCCGACGAGGAGAAAGAACGCTACGCCGACCTCCGGGCCGTCTACAGTTTTGAAGCGACTCAACGCCGGGTTTTCCCGGACCCGACAGATGAGCAGGTCGCCGAGTGGCGGAACCGGGAAATCAGCACGCGAGAACATCCGCTCGTGTGGACGCACGCCGACGGTCGACGGTCGCTCGTGCTGGGCGGGCACCAGGACCACGTGGTTGGGATGGAGGTCGAGGAGGGACGAGCTCTGCTCGACGATCTGCTCGATCGAGCGACGTCGCCGGACCGGGTCTACAGCCACACATGGTCGGTGGGCGATACCGTCATCTGGAACAACTATGGCGTCTACCATCGCGCGAGGCCCTTCGATCCGAGCACACGCCGTAGAATGCACCGCACAACCATTCTTGGCAACGAGCCGATCCGCTGAGCCGAGCCTCGGTCGCGGGAGTGATGGACGGGTCGAATGATTGAGGGTTGTTCACCCGGCCTCGCCCGTCAGGGAACTGAGATAATCGGTGTCATGCTGCGCGGCGTGCCAATTCGATCGCATGCTGAGCACCGCGTCGAGGTGTCGGTAAGAATCGTGCCATCAGGCCCAAACGGGCGGGGCACGGCGTCCGAGGCTGACATGAAGACAGATATCGAGTACCGCGATCTGGGGAAAGCCGGTGATCGCGTTATCGTGCCGGACTTATCCGGCCTTGTTCGAGCTCGGAACCATCTGGCGTGGCCCTTTCCTCCGTATTCCGGTGGTGCTCTGACCGGGCGCAACGCGAACGCCTATATCTGGTGACACGAGTCTTACCGACCCCGAATTGCTTGGATGCCCGCGTGGCCGAGTCATTTCCTCTGCCCATGTGAACATCAACATCTTCGTTGAATTTGGGTGTCGGTAAGACTCGTGCCACCAGGCCCAAACGAGCGGGGCGCGGCGTCCGAGGCTGACATAAAGCCAGATATCGAGTACCGCGACCTGGGAAAACACCGGTGATCGCGTTATCATGCCGGACTTATCCGGCCTTGTCTGAGCTCGGAACCATCCGGCACGGCCCTTTCCTCCGTATCCCGGTGGTGCTCTGACCAGGCGCAACGCCCAGCACCGGCCCTCCGGGGTCGGTGAGGATCGCGACACGTAGGTGGCCGGTGAGAGCCGGCTTGGCGCCTCAGCGGGCGGAGTCGGTGGGGGTGCCCTGTGTCGCGTCGCGGATGGCTCGGGCGGCGTTGATCAGACCGATGTGGCTGAAGGCTTGCGGGAAGTTTCCGATGGGCTCTCCGGTGACGGAGTCGACCTCCTCGGCCAGTAGGCCCACGTCGTTGGCGTAGGAGGCCGCGGTCTGGAACACCCGCTTGGCGAGGGCGCCCTCGCCGGTGAGGGCCAGGGCGTGGGCGAGCCAGAAGGTGCACAGCAGGAACGTGCCCTCCCGGCCGGGGAGCCCGTCGGCGACGTTGTAGCGGTGCACCAGGCCCCTGACGTCGGTCAGGCGCACGGCGATGGCGTCCACGGTGGCCCGCACCCGGGGGTCGTCGCCGGGCAGGAACCCGACCAGGGGCATCATCAGCGCGGAGGCGTCCAGCTCGGTGCCGGTGAACGTCTGGGTGAAGACGCCCATCTGCTGGTTCCAGCCGTGGGTCAGGATCGCGGCGCGGATCTGCTCGCGGGTACGTGTCCAGTCGGCGACGCGGCCGGTGGCCCCCAGCAGTGGGGCGAGGGCGATGGCCCGGTCCATGCCCACCCAGCACATGAGCTTGGAGTGCAGGAAGTGCCGGCTGGGGCCCCGTATCTCCCAGAGGCTCTGGTCCGGTTCCCGCCAGCGGCGGGCGGCCGTCTCGGCCACTCCGACCAGGAAGGAACGGACGAGTGGGTCGAGGTGGCCGGCGTCGCGGTAGATCTGGTGGGCCGCGTCGAGCAACTCCCCGTAGACGTCGGTCTGGCGTTGCAGCCATGCGTCGTTGCCGACGCGCACGGGGGCGCTGCCCCGCCAGCCGGTCAGGTGTGGCAGCGGCCGTTCACTCAGGTCGCGCTCGCCGCCTATGCCGTACATGATCTGCAGATCCATGCCGAGGCCGAGCCGGGTGGCCGAGGCGCGGGCGAGGAAGGCGAAGAACGCGGTCTCCTCCATCTCGCACGCGGCCGTGGCGAGGGCCTGCAGGGTGAAACTGGTGTCGCGGATCCAGGTGTAGCGGTAGTCCCAGTTCCGCTCTCCACCGATGTTCTCGGGTAGCGAGGTGGTGGCCGCGGCGACGATGGCTCCGGTGGGGGCGAACGTCAGCGCCCGCAGCACCCGCCCGCTCTGGCCGACCTGATCCTGCCATGGACCTTGGTAGCGCGCGTGCAACCGGGACCAGGAACGCCAGCCCGCGACGGTGTCCTTGAGGCGGTGGTGGACGTGCCGCGGAGGCCGACGCGGGGGTTCGGGGCCCCAGGCCCAGCCGGCCTGCAGCGCCAGGCCGAGGCGTTCTCCGGCTCGCAGGGTGACCGTGGTGTCCGCGACCGAACCGCTCACCCGCAGTTCGAGGGGGGTCGACAGGGTGAGGACCAGGGCGCCGCCGTGTGCCACCAGGCCGCCGCGGATCGGTTGCATCAGCGGCTGGACGAGCCCGAACTCGGGCCGCGGCGCGTACACCACCTCCACGGGCACGCGTCCTTCGACACAGGTCACCTCGCGCAGCAGGATCCCGGGCGAGGAGGCGCCCATCGAGTGACCTCGTTCCCTGTTGCCCAGGGCCAGCGCATCGAGGAGCACCACGGTTCCGTCCGTGCCGCGGAAGGTGGTCTCCAGCACCAGGGTGTCGTTCAGGTATCTACGGGTGACCTCCGCGGGCCGGGTGGGGCGGATGGACCAGTATCCGGCATTCTCGTCGAGCAGCCGGGCGAAGATCGACGGGCTGTCGAAGCGCGGCATGCAGAGCCAGTCCACCGAGCCGTCGGAGGTGACCAGGGCCGCGGATCGGCAGTCCCCCAGCAGGGCGTGGTCGCTGATCGGCCGCGTGCTCAAGGAGGCATCCTGGGTCGCGGCGGCCGGAGGCGGGTTCGCGATCCGGAGGAGGACCTGTCCCGGCGCAGTCGAATCGCGTAGGCGAGTGCCGATCCGGCGAAGAGCACGCCGGTCACCAGCAGCCATCGGCCCAGGTACGGGCTGGTGTCCAGCCCCGATGCCTTCCTATAGTTGTGCTCGGCGAACCGGAGGATGAGGGGAAACCAGACGAGCAGCAGCAGTCCGGACAGCGCGGCCGGTACGCGCAGGTAGTTGACCAACGGTGGCCACTGGACGGGGCCGGACGGCGGCCTGCGGCGATGCCACGGCCGGCGCTGCACGACGATGTCGGCGAGGGAGTAGAGCGGGTACAGCAGGAGGTCGTGGATGATCGCGGCGCCGACGAACCACACCAGGAAACCGGCCAGGATGCCGGCGGCGACGACGCGGCCGGCGGCGTACCCGGCCAGCGCGAAGCAGGCGATCAGTGTCAGCAGGTGCAGCGGGTCGGCCCCGTAGCGGGTCGAGACCCACCGGTACACGCCACGGATTCTGGAAGGCATGGCCCGTCCCCTACGCCGCCGGGTGGAAGCTGAGCTTGCGGACCCACTTGGTGTTGTGCACGCCGGGGATGTTCGGGCCGATGACCCTGGCGGGAAAACCGTGATCGAGGGAGAGATCGGCGCCGTTGACCCGCAACGCCAGCAGGGAACGGGGGTCGGCCACCTGCCGGGCGCTCAGCGACGCCTGGCCGAAGGCGCCCCCGCGTTCGAGGGACTCGACGAACACCTCCACCGTGCCGGGCGGCATCCCCGCCAGCCGGGCCAGATCGGCCAGCCGTACGCCGGTCCAGGTCTGCTCGGTCGACCACCCCTCCACGCACGCGATCGGCAGCGCGTAGGTGTGCTGCGGCATCGCCAGCAGCTGCGCGCGGTCCAGGCGGACCGGGTGCGCTCCGGCCAGTTCCAGCCGCCAGCGCGGGCCGGTGCCGGCCGGATCGATGTCCGCGGCGGCCGCGGTCCTGTTCACCTGGAAATCGTTGGGGCCCGGGCCGTAAACCCGTCCGCGCGGGGCCAGCAGCGCGGTGCGGCGCATCGGCCCGTCCATGGTCTGGCCGACCGACAGGCCGAACATCGTCAGCGAGGCGCCACCGACGAAGGCGAGCGCGCCCCGCCGCGAGATGGTGGGTGCCGCCGGGCGCACGGGGACCAGGCCATCGGGATCGGGCGGTTCCGGCCGGGTGTCCCGCAGGCCGGTACGCAGCTCGCGGCGGATGCTCCGCGACCGCAGCGACCGGATCATCTTCGGCAGCTTGAAGGCGACGTGGACGACGAACGCCGCGAGGAAGATCCACGCGCCGTACAGGTGCGCCGGGTAGAAGGAGAACGGGAAGACGTAGAAGACCTGGACATTCAAGATGCCGGTGACGAATTCGAACACCGCGCCGCCGACCAGGAGCAGCAGGCTGGCCCGCTCCACCGCCTCGGCGAGGGATCGGGCCGGCGGCCAGAGGAACAGTTTGGGGATGACCGACCACAGCTTGGCCAGCAGCACCGGTACCAGCGTCAGCCCGAGGATGACGTGAGTTCCCTGGGTGAGCCGGTAGAGCCAGGACGGGTGCGTCGGCCAGTCGAAGAGGTAGAAGCCGAGCAGCCCTCGCTCGGGAGTCGTGTCGTTGACCGGCAGCCGCGGGTTGTAGGCGGCGTAGGAGATCAGTCCGGTGATCGCGACGATCGTGATCCCGACCAGCAGGACGAGGCCGAGCACCGACGTCAGCCACGGGCCGCGCAGCGGGCTGCGCCAGAACTCCGGCCGGAACGGGCCGGGTGGTGGGTGTGCTGTCAGCCACGCTCTCGGGCTCGTGGCTTTCGTGCCCGCTCCCGTGGCGGGCTCGCGGTCGTTCTGAGCGCCTCCCGGCGGTGGCCGATCCGACACCGATCACCCCCGAATCCGTGCCCCCGCAGCGAGACAGGTGTTTCGACCTCGGGGCGCCTAATATCGGAAATGTACCTTTCGAGCATTGTAGCGTACCGCTGTCGAATGATCACGGAGCGCGGTCGAATGTCTGGGGCTCGCGTGGGCGACGGCGGTCAGCCGAGCCGGCGTGCGGCCTCCGCGCAGGATCCTCGCCCCAGGGGCAGCCACAGGGTCATGGGCCGCAACGGTGACCCGCCGATCGGACCGAACGCTCCGTCCGGAACGTCCGCCATCAGCCTCTCGGGACAGGGGCGGTAGTACCGTGTCAGGTCGGGGGGAAATCCATCGAGGTCGGCGGGGTGCTCGACCACGATGGCGGCGAATCGCCGTCCGGCCACCGCGCGGGCGATGCTGCGCTCCAGTTCTCCTCGGGCGGCGCGGTCGGTACCCCGTAGAACGCGGTCGGTACCCCGTAGAACGTCGTGCACGGCCGCTCGGTGGGCCACGGGCGGCAGCCCCGCGGCCATGATCAGGCCCGGATCGGAGAAGACCGCCACCGGCCCGTCGAAACCCGCTGCCCACGCTCGGAGCCGATCACCGACGCGGCGTTCGGCGGCGCTCGGAACCGCCTGGCCCACGGCGAAGGTGGTCGTCGCGAGGACGGCGATCTGCAGCAGAACCAGCGCCCCGGCCACCGCCCCGCCCGCCCTCGAACCGCCCATCCCGATCCCGGCGAGCAACGCCACCGCCGCGTAGACAGGGAGCATGTTGTTCACCGCGCCGCCGGTGTGCAGCAGCCCGGCGTACCCCTCCACGGCGAGCGCGAGACAGCCCATGGCGAGAACCGGCGGGGTCCGCCGTAGCGCGAGCAGGGCGGCCCCGAGCGCGATGCCGAGGGTGGGAAGCAGGTACCACGTCCAAAATCCCGTCACCGCGGAGTGCTCAAGGGGGTGCTGGGCCAGCAGTTCGACGACATAGAACACGTACCAGCCGTGGCTGGTCACCTCCCACAGGAGGGTGGTCAGCCCGGCCACTGCCGCGAAGGTCACCGCCAGCACCCCGCCCAAGCGGCGCCGGGGGCCGAACAGCAGCGCCGCCGTGATCGCCGCCGCCTCGGCGAGCGCGCTCTGTTTGGTGAGGAAGGCCGCGGCGAGCAGCAGTCCGGCGGCCATCGCGCCGCGTGGCCGTCGCATCCACCGGGCGGCGTACAGCCCGGCGAGGCTGAAGGCGAGGAACAGCGAGTCCACCCGGGCGAAGTCGAACCAGGTCCCGGCGGCGAAGTAGGTCGCGGCGTACAGTCCCGCCGCGGCGACCCCGGCGGCCAGGTCTCCGGTCTCGCGCTGGACCAGCCGGGCCAGCAGGACGAAGCAGCCGAGGGCGGCGAGGAGCGAGACCAGACGGAGCGGGAGATAGGAGACCCCCAGCACGCGGGCCAGGCCCGCCGAGGCGGCGAAATACAGCGGGGGGTAGGCATCGGGCACGTAGTCGACCGTCGGAGCGGCGTACAGCGGCCGGCCGCCGAGCAGCCGGTCCATCTCGACCAGGGAGTTGCCTTCCAGCCACTCCAGAGCGTACGGGTGGCCCACCCGGCTCACGGCGGCACCCAGGTATACGGCGATCGCGACGAGTCCCGCCGCGGCGGAGAGGAGGATCGGAACCCGCGCGGCGCCACCCCCGAGACCGGAGGGCAGACGGGGTGTCCAGCGCGGAAGGCGGAGGCGGGGAGCCGGCGGGCCGAAGGTCCCAGCACTCACGGCGGGGCTTCGGCGTCGCCCCGGCAAACTGGGAACACATCCACGGCCACACCGTCACGCTAACGGCGAAGCCCCGCGAAGGCTCTCTCCCACGCCGACGTGGCGCACGTCCGCGCCCGCTCCGTTCCTCAAAGGCCGTCAGGGCGGCCCTCCCGGCCTCCTGGGCCGATGAGGAACGTCGCACTAACGTTGATCTGGTGAAAGTGCTGGTCACCGGCATGGCCGGGTTCATCGGAAGTCATGTGGCCGAGGCGCTGGAGGCCGCCGGCCACGAGGTCACCGGCCTCGACCGCCGGCCCGCGGGCGGCTGCCAGGCCGGTGACGTGCGCGACGCGGAGCCGCTCACCCGGTCGCTGCGCGGGGTGGACGCGGTGGTCCACCAAGCCGCGAAGGTGGGTCTCGGGGCCGGCGTCTCCGACCTGCCGGACTACGCGTCGGTCAATGTGTACGGCACCGCCGTACTTCTGGCCGCCATGGCGGAGCACGATGTGCGGCACCTGGTCCTGGCCTCGTCGATGGTCGTGTACGGCGAGGGCGCCTACGACTGCCCCGCGCACGGCCGGGTCCGGCCGGGTCCCCGCGCACGGGAGGATCTCGCCCGTGGCGTGTTCGAACCCCGCTGCCCGCGGTGCGGAGCGGAGCTGACCCCCGCCGCGATCGACGAGGACGCGCCCGCCGATCCCCGCAACGCCTACGCCACCACCAAGCTCGCGCAGGAGCACCTGGCCGCCAACTGGGCACGAGAGACCGGCGGCACCGCGGTCGCGCTGCGCTACCACAACGTCTACGGATCGAGAATGCCCAGGGACACCCCCTACTCCGGGGTGGCGGCCGTTTTCAGGTCCGCCCTGGAAGCCGGCAGGACACCCCGGGTGTTCGAGGACGGCCGCCAGCGGCGTGACTTCGTCCACGTCCGGGACGTCGCCCGCGCCAACCTCGCGGCCCTCGAAACGGACACCTCTCCGGGATCGCTGACGGTCTGCAACGTGGCGAGCGGCGAACCGCACACGATCGGGGAGATGGCCGCCGCGCTCGCGGCCGAGTACGGCGGTCCCGAGCCGGTCACCACAGGTGAGTACCGTCTCGGTGACGTGCGGCACATCGTCGCGACCTCCGATCGCGCCGCGCGTGACCTCGGATTCCGCGCGGAGATCGGGTTCGCCGAGGGAATGCGTGACCTCGCCGTGGCACCACTCGGATGAGGCGATTCCCTGCTGGGCTTCCGAATCTTCTCACTACGGGCCCGAACTGGTCATTTCTCGGAAGGACATCACCCTCCCATAAGGGGTGAGCGCGCCCCACGGCTTTACCGTCAGACCATGGGGGTCGACGTGGTGCTGCCCTGCCTGGACGAGGAGGCGGCTTTGCCGTGGGTGCTCGGACGCATGCCGGAGGGCTACCACCCGATCGTGGTCGACAACGGCTCGACCGACGAATCCGCGCGGGTCGCCGGCGAGTTCGGCGCGACGGTGGTGTACGAACCCAGGATCGGGTTCGGTGCCGCCTGCCACGCCGGGCTGACGGCCGCGACGGCGGACATCGTGTGCTTCATGGACGCCGACGCGTCGCTGGACCCCGGGCAACTGCCGCGGGTCGCCTCCCCGGTCATGACCGGGGAGGCGGACCTGATCCTTGGCCGCCGTACCCCGCGTCCGGGCGCGTCGTGGCCGCTGCACGCCCGGCTCGGCAACGCCGTACTGGCCGGTCGTCTCCGCCACCGGACCGGCGCCGCCCTGCACGACCTCGGGCCGATGCGAGCGTGCAGGCGCGCCGACCTGCTCGCCCTGAAGCTGGCCGACCGGCGCTCCGGCTACCCGCTGGAGATGGTGCTGCGCGCGGCCACCGCAGGCTGGCGGATCGGTGAGGCCGAGGTGGACTACCTGCCCCGGACAGGCCGATCGAAGGTGACCGGTACCCTGCGCGGCACGCTGCGGGCCATCGGCGACATGCGCCGGGTCCTCACCGGCCGAGGGGACGGGGCGTGAGCCGGGCCAGGGCCGCGCGGTACGGCGCCGGGCCACTCGGTCCCGGGCGGATGGGGCCGTCCGAGGCCCAGATCGTGGTGATCGCCAAGGAGCCGGTACCCGGGAGGGTCAAGACCCGCCTCACCCCGCCCTTCACCCCGTGTGAAGCCGCGGCACTGGCGGCCGCCGCGCTGGAGGACACGCTGCGGACGGTCTCCCGCGTACCGGCGGCCCGCCGGGTGCTCGCGCTCGACGGTACCGCGGGAGCCTGGCTCCCCGAGGGGTTCACCCTGCTGCCGCAGCGCGGCTCCGGGCTGGACGAGCGGCTGGCGGCGGCCTTCGACGACGCCCACCGGCTCCTTCCCGCGCCCGTCGTGCTCATCGGCATGGACACCCCGCAGGTCACCGTGGCCATGCTGGCCACCGCCCTGTCCCTGCTCGGCCCGTACGACGCGGTGTTCGGCCCGGCGACCGACGGTGGGTTCTGGCTGCTCGGCCTGCGTGTCCCCAATCCCGCGCTGCTGCTCGGCGTCCCGATGTCGGAGCCGACCACGGGTGAGATCCAGTTGCGGAGACTGAACGAGGCCGGGCTGAGCATCGCCACGATGCCGCGCCTGACCGACGTGGACACCCCGGCGGACGTGTTCGCCGTGGCCGCGCTGACTCCGCGCTCCCTGTTCGCCGCCGCTCTGGCCGGAACGGGCACGCCGTAGTGATCGGCCTGCTCTATGCGGAATCCCTCAAGGGCGCCGCGGTGGAGATCGAGCACGCCGACGGCACCCGCCGGCCGCTGGACTCCGCCCGCTGGCTCCGGCCGGCTCCGGGTGACGAGGCGATCCTCTCCCAGTGCCTCGCCCCCGTCCTCGACATCGGGTGCGGGCCCGGCCGGTTCACCGTCGAGCTGGCCCGCCGTGCGGTGCCCACACTCGGCATCGACATCACCCCGTACGCCGTTCACCTCACCCGCCGCGCGGGCGGCCTCGTCCTGTGCTGCGACGTGTTCGGCCCCGTCGTCGGCAGCGGGCACTGGGCCACCGTGCTCCTCGCCGACGGCAACATCGGCATCGGCGGCGACCCGCACGCACTTCTCCGCCGCGTCCGCGAACTCGTCCGGCCGGGCGGGCAGATCCTCACCGAGGTCGAGCCCCCCGGCGTCGTCAGCCGCGTTGACCGGCTCCGCCTGCGCGGCCTCGGCCTCACCGGCGACTGGTTCACCTGGGCCAGGGTCTCCGTGACCGACTTTCCGAGCATGGCCCGGTCCGCCGGATTCACCGAGGTCGACTCATGGCAGGCCGACGACCGGTGGTTCGCCCGCCTGCACTGAGCTGAGACGGGAACCCCGGCAACGCGGCGGCTCGCCGACCCTCACCGACGAATACCGAGAATCGGCGAACGGTCGGTGAGGATCGCAACTTACGGCGAAACCGCCGGGAGGTAGGTGCAGCCCCTGTATCTCCTGCTCCTCGTCTCCGTGGTTGATGGCGAAGAGCCAGTCGCCGCGGCGGACGAGTTCCACGGGGGCGGGTTCCAGGCCCAGCAGGCGGGCGTAGGCGTCGTCGGACAGGCGGGTGGAGATGTAGAGGGCGGTGCCGGAGCCGTACGGGTGGCGGGTGATCGCGGGCCGGCCGGACAGCGGGGTGCCCAGGGCGTGCGGGCCGGTGTAGACGGCCAGTGCCTCGGCGCCCTCCAGGTGCACGTGCTCGCTCCAGAACGTGCCGGTCTCCGGCCGGTCGCCGGGGAACGTCGTCCCGCCCTGGGGGGAGGCGATCCGGGGGACGAGGACATCAGGGGCGGACAGGGTGAGGGCGACCTCTGGGGGCAACGGGTGGAACTCCTCGACCCTGATGCCCAGGAGGTCGCGGAGGGCGCCGGGGTAGCCGCCGAGACGGACGCGGGCGTGTTCGTCGGCGACGCCGCTGAGGTAGGAGACCACCAGGGTGCCGCCGCCCGCGACGTAGCGGCGCAGGTTCTCGGCGTCGGCGTCACAGATGAGGTAGAGGCTCGGGACGAGGACGAGCGGGTACGCCGACAGGTCGGCGGAGGGGTGGACGAGGTCGGCGGTGACGCCGTGCCGGTAGAGCACCCGGTGCGCCTGGCGTACGGCCTCGGTGTAGTTCAGTTCGGTGGAGGGCAGGCCGGGGGCCTGGAGTGCCCAGTTCGCCTCGACGTCCCAGAGGATCGCGGCCCCGGCCTCGACGGGGGCCGCGCAGGCGTCCTCCAGGGTGGGCAGCAGCGCGCCCAGGTCGCAGATCTCGCGGAAGATCCGCGAGTCCGGTCCGGCGTGCGGCACCATGCCCGCGTGCCAGAGTTCGGCGCCGCCCCGGGAGGCCCGCCACTGGAAGAACATCGCCCCCCGCGAGCCCCGCGCGATGTGCGACAGGCTCAGCCTGGTGATCTCACCGGGCCGCTTGGCCAGCATCCGGGGGCCGGTGTAGGTGACCACCGCCTGCTCCATCAGCAGCCAGGGCTTCCCGGTGGCCGGGCGATGTGCCGGGTCGTCGGCCGAGTCGCGCGTCGGACCGGCTGAGCTGAGCGCTGGATGCGAGGCCGAGCCGTGAGCCAGGTCGGAGGCTGAGTCGTGTGTCGGACCGGCTGAGCCGTGCACCGGGTCGTCGGCCGAGCTGTGTGTCGGACCGGCTGAGCCGTGTGCCGGGTCGGAGGCTGAGCCATGCGTCGGAGTCGAGGCCCAGCCGCGGGCCAGGTCGGCGGCGAAGGCGGTCTCTGCGGGCGGGTCGGCGGACGGGTAGTGGTCGATGGCCACCAGGTCGACCTCGGCCGCCCAGTGCCGTTGGTTCACCGGGACCCAGTCGCCGAGGACGAAGTTCGTGGTGACCGGGACGTCCGGGGTGAGCTCGCGCAGCACCGCCTTCTGCTCGCGGAAGTGGTCGAGCATCGCGTCGGAGACGAACCGCCGGAAGTCCAGGACCTGGGCGGGGTTGGGCAGGTACTGGGTGGCGCGGGGCGGGGTGATCTGCTCCCAGGCGGAGTAGTGCTGGCTCCAGAACGAGGTGGTCCAGGCGTCGTTCAGCGCCTCCAGGGTGCCGTGCCGTGCCCGCAGCCAGATCCTGAAGGCGTCGGCGGCGTGGTCGCAGTGGCAGGTGGTGCCGTACTCGTTGTGCACGTGCCACATGGCCAGCGCCGGGTGGTCGCGGTAGCGCTCGGCGAGTGTACGGGCGATCCCGGCACAGGCGGCGCGGTAGGCGGGGGAGTGCACGCAGTAGGTGTCGCGGCTGCCGTGGGTGAGCCGGGTGCCGCCGGGGGTGACGGTGAGGGCGTCGGGGTGGGCGAGGCCGAACCAGGGGGGAGGGGAGGCGGTCGGGGTGGCCAGGTTGACCCCGACCCCGCCCTCGTGCAGCAGGTCGAGGACGTGGTCGAGCCAGCCGAAGTCGTAGGCGCCCGGTGTGGGCTCCAGCCGTGCCCAGGAGAACACCCCGACGCTGACCAGGTTGACCCCGGCCCGGCGCATCAGCTCGACGTCCTCCTTCCAGACCTCCTCCGGCCACTGCTCGGGGTTGTAGTCCCCGCCGTAACACAGCCCGCCGAACCCTCGGGGCCAGTCCACCGGCCACTCCCTTATTTGGATGGAATCTAAACTAATTATCCACAGGTGGGGAGTCTGACTCAAGCCATGGTCGTGGGCCGTCGATGGGTGCGAGCCGGATGCCTTTCTGCCTGGCTTTCGCGGGCCGTCGGTGGGTCGAGCCCGTTTCACGCTCGATCCTCGCGAGCCGCCCGGCTCCGTGGGCCGCCGGTGGGTCGGGCCCGTTCCGGGGTGGCCCGGCCTCCGGGGTCACCTCGGAATCGGCCGTTTCGAGGGCGCCCCTCCCGGACGGGGCTCGGCAGGTGGAGGCATTGACGTTTGTTGGTTTGGACGCAAAACTAATTCCGCTACAGGATGCCGAGAGCTGGAGTTCCCATGCCTTACCGTCCCCCGCTGGTCGCGCACGAGTACTTCGTCGCCGATCCGCCGGAGCTGCCCGTCCGGTCGCATGGCGAGGAGGGCCTGTCTGCGCTGATCTCGGCGGAACCGGTCGCCTCGGACGCGGCCGGGGTGATCCTGAAGGCGGTGACCTCCGCCGAGGAGACGCTCCTGGTCCAGGTGAGCGTGGCGGGTGAGGGGGTGATCCGGGTCCGGCTCGGGCAGGACGCGGACGCGCGGACCCGGTCGGCCGCCGCGATCTCCATGGTCACGCCGGGCGAGTTCGCCGGGGCGCGGGTGGAGAGCCTGGACGGGACGATCCTGCTGGACGCGGGCTCGCTCCGCGCGGAGATCACCCTGGCGCCCTGGCACCTGAGGTTCACCGACGCGAGCGGAGCGCCGCTGGTGGAGCAGGACCGGGGGCACACCGACATCAGTGGCCGGTTGCGCACGCTGCCGTTCGGCCGCTCCAGCTCGAACGGTGCGGTGGTCGGCTACCACGAGAGCTTCGCCGCCCCCGCCGACGAGGCGTTCAGTGGGTTCGGCGAGTCGTTCACCCGGCTGGACAAGCGCGGCCAGCGGCCGGTCATGTGGAACTTCGACGCGTTCGGCGCCGAGTCGCAGCGGGCGTACAAGAACGTTCCGTTCTACCTGTCCAGCAGGGGTTACGGCGTGCTGGTGGACAGCGGGACGCCGGTCGAGTTCGACGTCTGCCAGACCACGCACAGCTGCGTGCAGATCGTGGTCCCGGACGACCTGATCGACTACTACGTGATCGCCGGGCCCACCCCTTCCGAGGTGCTCGGCCGGTTCGACCTGCTGACCTGCGCGCCGCTGCTCCCGCCGAAGTGGGCGTTCGGCACCTGGATCTCCTCGGGGTTCTTCGTCGACACCCAGGAGCGGGTGATGGCCAGGGCGCGGACGATCCGCGAGCGCGGCATCCCGTGCGACGTGCTCCACCTGGACACCTACTGGCAGACCGACGGGCACTGGTCCGACCTGCGCTGGGATGCCGAGGGCTTCCCCGACCCGACCGGCATGCTGGCCGAGCTGGATGAGATGGGGTTCAAGGTCTGCCTGTGGATGAACCCGTACATCTCCCACCTCAGCCCGGCCTTCCCGGAAGCGGCTGAGAACGGATATTTCCTGAAAAAGCCTGATGGCGAGGTCTATGTGGCCGACTGCTGGCACGGCTCCTACCCGGCCTGCGGCATCGTCGACTTCACCAACCCGGCCGCCACCGAGTGGTTCCAGGGACTGCTCCGCCCGCTGCTCGAACAGGGCGTCCAGGTCTTCAAGACCGACTTCGCCGAGGGGGTGCCGCACGACGCGGTCGCGGCCAACGGGATGTCGGGCACCGACCTGCACAACGTCTACACGCTGCTCTTCAACGACGCGGTCTCCGAGGTGACCCGTGAGATCGCCGGGCACGGCATGGTCTGGGCGCGCTCGTCGTTCCTCGGCGGCCAGCGGCACTCGGCGCAGTGGAGCGGCGACACCTTCACCAGCTACCCGGCGATGGGCAGCACGCTCCGTGGTGGGCTGGCACACGGCCTGTCCGGCGTCCCGTTCTGGAGTCACGACGCGGGCGGGTTCACCGGCCGCCCCACCGACGACCTGTACGTCAGGTGGACCCAGTTCGGCGCGCTCTCCCCGCTGCTGCGGCTGCACGGCACCACCAGCCGGGAGCCGTGGGAGTTCCCCGAGGTGGAGGCGGAGGCGGTCGAGGCGCTGCGGCTGCGCTACCGGCTGATGCCGTACCTCTACACGGCGGCCGTCGAGGCCGCCGCGACCGGGGCGCCGATGATGCGGGCGCTCTGCGTCGACTATCCCGATGACCCGGTGGCCTGGCAGGCGGATCTGGAGTACCTCCTCGGCCGCGACCTGCTGGTGGCGCCGATGACCTCACCCGAGCAGGTCAGGAAGGTCTACCTGCCGGCCGGGCGGTGGATGGACCACTGGACCGGCGAGGTGCTGGCCGGCGGCAGGTACGTCACGGTCGCCACGCCGCTGGACCGCATCCCGCTGTTCGTCAGGTACGGCGCGATCATCCCCGTCCTCGCCGAGCCCGGCGTCGCCGTCGGGGACGGGCCGTTCGGGGAGATCACCCTGGTCGCCTACGGCGTGGGCGAGAGCAGCACCACGATCTCCGACCACGACGGGGACACCACGATCACCGCGATCCCCGAGGGCGAGGGCCTGCGGGTGACCGTCTCGGGAAGCGCGCGGATCGCGGGCGTCGAGCTGCTGGGGGCCGGCGTCCCGATCGTCATCACCACCATCTAGGAGAAGACCATGTTCAACCTGAGAGTCGGTGTCGCCACGGTGGCGGCGCTCGCGGCGCTCGCCGCCTGCGGCGGCACCGAGCAGGCGGCGGACAAGCCCGCCGCGGACGGCCCCCGCGTCCTGAAGCTCTGGCACTACGAGGGCGCCGACAGCGCGATGGGCAAGGCGTGGGCCGAGGCCGTCAAGCAGTTCGAGGCGACCCACCCGAACGTGACGGTCAAGTTCGAGGAGAAGGCGTTCGAGCAGATCCGCCAGTCCGCCGGCATGATCCTCAACTCGGACGAGGCCCCCGACGTCATGGAGTACAACAAGGGCAACGCCACGGCGGGGCTGCTCTCCAAGCAGGGGCTGCTCACCGACCTCACCTCCGAGGTGACCAAGCGCGGCTGGGACAAGCTGCTCAGCCCCTCGATCCAGACCACCGCCAGGTATGACGAGCGCGGTGTGATGGGCGCGGGCAAGTGGTACGGCGTCCCGAACTACGCCGAGTACGTGATGGTCTACTACAACAAGGACGCGTTCAAGAAGGCGGGCGTCGAGGTGCCCACCACCTACGAGGAGTTCACCGCCGCCCTCGACACGTTCGTCAAGGCGGGGACCACCCCCATCGCGGTCGGCGGCGCCGAGTATCCGGCGCAGCAGATCTTCTACCAGCTCGCGCTGAGCAAGGCGCAGCGCTCCTGGGTGGACGCCTTCCAGCTCTACAAGGGCAAGGTCGACTTCAAGGGGCCGGAGTTCAGGTACGCGGCCGACACCTTCGCCGACTGGGTCAAGAAGGGCTACGTCGACAAGGACTCCGCCGCCATCAAGGCCGAGGACATGGGCGTCTCCTTCATCGGCGGCAAGTACCCGATCCTGGTCTCCGGCAGCTGGTGGTACGGCCGCTTCGTCAGCGACGTCAAGGACTTCGAGTGGGGCTCGTTCCTCTGGCCGGGCAACACGATGAGCGCCGGGTCCAGCGGCAACGTCTGGGTCGTCCCGGAGAACGCCAAGAACAAGGACCTCGCCTACGACTTCATCGACATCACCATGAAGAAGGACATCCAGAACCTGCTCGGCAACTCCGGCGGCATCCCGGTGGCCGCCGACACGGCCGCGATCACCGATGAGAAGAGCAAGGAGCTGATCGAGAACTTCAACAAGCTCTCGGCCTCCGACGGGCTGGCCTTCTACCCCGACTGGCCGGCGCCCGGCTACTACGACGTGCTGG
The DNA here is from genome assembly GCF_040295965.1 of Streptosporangium sp. NPDC002544. Lineage (NCBI taxonomy): Bacteria > Bacillati > Actinomycetota > Actinomycetes > Streptosporangiales > Streptosporangiaceae > Streptosporangium > Streptosporangium sp. NPDC002544. The sequence goes on from NZ_JBEOWJ010000001.1 coordinate 507,537, forward strand.
TGGCGGGCGTGCAGAACCTCATCAACGGCACCAAGACCCCCGACGCGGTCCTGGACGAGATCGCCGCTCCGTACGACGAGAACCTCGCCGACATCGGTAACTGACCCCTCCCGCGGCCCGCGCCGTGACGATCACGGTGTCCCGGCGCGGGGCGTACGCACAGCACAGAGAAAGGAGACCTCCGATGCCGAGGTCTCGTGACCGCGGGTACTGGGTGTTCCTGCTGCCGAGCGCCGTGCTCTTCACCGCGGTCATCGTCGTGCCGTTCCTGATGAACGTCGGCATCGGCTTCACCCGCTGGCAGGGGATCGGCGACCCGAGGTGGATCGGGCTGGAGAACTACACCCGGCTCCTCGCCGACGAGCGGTTCTGGTCCTCCTTCCGCAACAACGTCGCGCTCATCGTGGCGATGGCGATCGTCCCGACGCTCATCGGCCTCGTCCTGGCCGCCACGCTCTTCGACTACGTGGGCAAGAAGGTCGGCCCCCGCGCGGCCAGTGTGCTGCGGGCCGCGTACTACCTGCCGCAGGTGCTGCCGGTCGCGGTGGCCGGGATCGTCTGGGGCTGGATCATGCACCCCAGGTTCGGGGCGCTCAACGAGCTGCTCGGGCTGCTGGGGATGGAGCCGAGGAACTGGCTGGGGGACCCGGGCTGGGCGCTGCCGAGCGTCATGGTGATCATGGTCTGGTTCCAGATCGGCTACCCGGTGGTCATCTTCATGTCCGGGCTGCAGCGGGTCGACCCCGCGCTGTACGAGGCCGCCGAGATGGACGGCGCCTCGTGGTGGCGGCGGTTCTGGCACATCACGATCCCGCAGATCCGGCCGGAGATCTACGTGGTCCTGCTGACCTGCACGATCGCCGCGCTCAAGGTCTTCGGGCCGATCTTCGTGCTGACCAGGGGCGGCCCCGGCGGTGCCACGCTCGTGCCCTCCTACTTCAGCTACCAGAACTTCTTCGAGAAGGCCAACGTCGGCTACGGCGCGGCGATCGCCACCGTGCTCACCCTGGTGATCATCGCGGTGACGGTCTTCTTCCTGCGGGTTCAGGACAGGGAATCATGATCCGGAAGTACTCGGTCCTGGTCTCGCTGGTCGTGCTGGCCGTCGTGATGCTGGTGCCGTTCGTCATCGTCACGTTCAACGCGGTCAAGTCACCGGCCGACTACTCCTCGGGCGGGCCGCTGAGCCTGCCGAGCGAGCTGTACCTCGACGGGATCGTCGACTTCTGGAACCGGGTCGACTTCGGCGGCAAGCTCTGGAACAGCCTGCTGATCAGCGGCTCGGTGGCCGTGCTCGCGACGGTCCTGTCGGTGCTCAACGCCTACGCGCTCGGCATCGGCAGGGTGCGCGGGCGGGTGTGGATCCTGGTCGTCTTCCTGGTGGCCAACACGCTGCCGCAGGAGGCGCTGGTCTACCCGCTGTACTACCTGGCCAAGCAGGCCGGTCTCTACGACACCAGGCTCGGGGTGATCATCATCTTCACGGTGATCCAGAGCGCCTTCGGGACCTACCTGCTCTCCTCGGTGCTCGGCCGCTTCCCGCACGAGATCCTGGAGGCGGCGGCCCTGGACGGGGCGGGCAAGTGGCGGGCCCTGTGGCGGATCGTCGTGCCGATCAGCAGGCCCACACTGAGCGTGCTGCTCATCTTCTTCTTCATCTGGACCTGGAACGAGTTCTTCCTGCCCCTGGTCTTCCTCATCTCCAACGAGAACCAGACGGTTCCGGTCGCCCTCGGGGTGCTGCAGGGGGACAAGATGATGGACGCCACGATGTCCAGCGCCTCGGCGCTGCTCGGCATCCTGCCCGCGGTCGCCTTCTTCCTCATCTTCCAGCGGACCCTGACCCGCGGCGTGACCGTGGGCGCCGTCAAGTGAGCCGTCAAACGAACTCTCCGCCGAGCCCCGACGGGGCTCCCGACGCCGTACGCCGCTCGGGGGCGGACGGCGTCCCCAGACCCGCAGTTCTTCGACTCCCCCTGACCTGGAGGCGAGATGTCCTTATCGACCAAGGCCGCGACCAGGGCCGTCGCGGCCGTGGCCGCGACGGCCCTGACCCTGGGGTTGTGCGCGGCCCCGGCCCGCGCGGCCTACGAGTACCCCTTCCGTGATCCCTCGCTCCCGCTGAGCCAGCGCGTCGACGACCTGCTCGGCCGGCTCACCCAGGCCGAGAAGATCTCCTGGCTCCACCAGTACCAGCCCGCGGTGGACCGCCTGGGCATCGGGCTGTTCAAGACCGGCACCGAGGCGCTGCACGGCGTCGCCTGGTCCACCGACATCGACAACGGCGGCAGCGTGGTGACCGCCGAGGGGACCGTGTTCCCGCAGGCCGTCGGCCTGGCCAGCACCTGGAATCCCGACCTGATCAAGAAGGTCGGCGCCGTCGTCGGCGACGAGGCCAGGGGCTACCACGCGGAGAACCCCCGGCTGTGGGGCCTGCAGCTCTGGGCGCCGGTGGTCAACCTGCTCCGCGACCCCCGCTGGGGCCGCAACGAGGAGGGCTACTCCGAGGACCCGCTGCTCACCGGCGCGATCTCCACCGCGTACGGCTCGGGCATCCAGGGCGACGACCCGGACCACCTGCGGGCGGCCCCGGTGCTCAAGCACTTCCTGGCCAACAACAACGAGGTCCGCCGCGACACGACCTCCTCCAGCCTGCGCCCGCGCGTCCTCAACGAGTACGACGTCCCGGCGTTCAAGACCGCGCTGCAGGCGGGCGCGGCCACCGGCGTGATGACCGCCTACAACCTGATCAACGGGCGGCCCGCCACGGTCACCGACCTCAACTCCACGGTCAGGACCTGGACCGACAGGCCGCTGTTCAACGTCTCCGACGCCGGCGGGCCCAACAACCTCACCGGCTCCCAGGGCTACTTCGCCACCCAGGCCGAGGCCGCCGCCGCCATGCTCAAGGCGGGTGTGGAGAGCTTCACGGTGAACGACACCAACGCCGCCCCGACGGTGGCCGCGGTCAACGAGGCGCTGACGCGAGGGCTGCTGACCCAGGCCGACATCGACACCGCGGTACGCAACATCCTCGGCATCCGGTTCCGGCTCGGCGAGTTCGACCCGGACGGCGGGCCGTACGGGAAGATCACCAAGGACGTGGTCGACAGCCCCGCGCACCGCGCGCTGGCCCGGCGGACCGCGGCCGAGGCGGCGGTGCTGCTGAAGAACTCCGGGAAGACCCTGCCGCTCAGCCCCGCCAGGAAGGTCGCGGTGGTCGGCCCGCTGGCCGACACCCTCTACACCGACTGGTACTCCGGCAGGCTGCCCTACAAGGTCACCCCGCTCGCCGGGATCAGGGCGCGGTCCGCTGCCGCCGTCACCAGCGAGGGCGTCGACCGGATCGCGCTGAAGTCCGGCGGCAGGTACCTCACCGCGGGCACCGGGGCCGGTGCCGACCTGAAGCTCTCGGCGACCACCGCGGGCGCGACCGAGCAGTTCGACGTCTTCGACTGGGGCCAGGGGATCGTCACCCTGCGCAGCGTCGCCAACGGCAAGTACGTCAGCCGGGCGAACTGGTCCACCCTGGTCAACAACCAGGAGCAGCCCACCGGCTGGTTCGTCCAGGAGCAGTTCAAGCTGGAGGCGCAGGCCGACGGCACGACGCTGCTGCGCTACGCCGGCTACGAGACCGCCTACGACTGGTTCGGCCCGAACAAGTACGTCAAGGCCGCGGCCGACGGCACGCTCAGCCTGACCACAGCCGAGGATGCCACCCGCTTCGAGAAGGAGACCGTGCGCAGCGGGATCGCCGAGGCGGTCGCGGCGGCGAAGGGCGCCGAGGTGGCGGTGGTCGTGGTCGGCAGCATGCCGTTCATCAACGGCCGTGAGGACCACGACCGGACCGACCTCGGTCTCGCCGAGGGACAGCGGGCGCTGGTGGAGGCGGTGCACGCCGCCAACCCGAACACCGTGGTCGTGCTGGAGAACAGCTACCCGACCACGATCGACCGGCTGCAGGAGAAGGTCCCGGCGATCCTGTGGACCACGCACGCCGGAGCCGAGACCGGCAACGCGCTGGCCGACCTGCTGTACGGCGACGCCAACCCGGCCGGCCGCCTCACCCAGACCTGGCCCAGGGCCGGCGCCACCCTGCCGGACATCCTCGACTACGACATCGTCAAGACCGGTGCGACCTACCTGTACTCCAAGGCCAAGCCGCTGTACGCCTTCGGCCACGGCCTGAGCTACACCACGTTCGGCTACCAGGGCCTCAAGGCCACCGCCAGGAGCGATGGATACGAGGTGAGCGTCAAGGTGACCAACACCGGCTCGCGCGCGGGCGACGAGGTGGTCCAGCTCTACACCCACCAGCACGCCTCCCGGGTGGAGCAGCCGGTCAAGCAGCTGCGCGGCTTCCAGCGGGTGCGGCTGGCCCCGGGGGAGTCGAAGACGGTGCAGTTCTCGCTCAAGACCGCGGACCTGGCCCTGTGGGACGTGACCAGGGGGCGCTTCGCGGTGGAGCCGTCCACCCACGACGTCATGGTCGGCTCGTCCTCGGACGCCATCCGGCAGCGCGTGACCGTACGGGTGGACGGCGAGCGGATCGGTTCCCGCGATCTCACCCGGCCCACCCGCGCCGCCGACTTCGACGACTACGCGGGGGTCGAGCTGGTCGACGAGACCAAGGTCCGCGGTGACGCGGTCGGCGCCTCGGCGGGCGAGTGGATCACCTTCGAGGACGTGGACTTCCGGGCCGGGGTCACCGGCGTGCGGCTCGGGGTCGCGGCGGGTGCCGCCTCCTCGGTCGAGATCCGGCTCGGCTCCCCGACCGGCAGGCTCGCCGGGACCGTGCCGGTGGCCGCCACCGGCGGGATCTACTCCTGGGCCACGGCCGCTGCCCCCGTCACCGGCGTACGGGGCAAGCAGGACGTCTACCTGGTCTTCAGGGGCGCCCTGCGGGTGAAGGAGGTGACCTTCACCCGCTGACCCGGCTCCGACCCCGGCTACGGCCCGCTCCCCGAGGGGAGCGGGCCGTACGTGGTTGAAAGCGGTTTTCCGGGTACGGGCGCTGAAAAGGGAAGCATCGGCCCAGGTAGTGCGTTGTGGCCGTTTCGAACCGTGATTTCGATCAATTCTGAGGAGAACACCATGACGAGTACGGAACGTCCCGCCGAGGCGTCGGGCCAGTTCGCCATCGGAGGCGACCTCACGGTCAACCGCCTGGGGTACGGGGCGATGCAGCTCACCGGGAAGGGCGTGTGGGGGGAGCCGAGCGACCCCGAGGAGGCGGTCCGGGTGCTGCGCCGCGCCGTCGAGCTGGGCGTCAACTTCATCGACACCGCCGACTCCTACGGCCCGTTCGTCTCCGAGCTGCTGATCAAGAAGGCGCTGCACCCCTACCCCGAGGACCTGGTCATCGCGACCAAGGCGGGGCTCACCCGGTCGGGCCCCGACGACTGGCGCCCGGTCGGCCGCCCCGAGTACCTGCGCCAGCAGGCCGAGCTGAGCCTGCGCCACCTCGGCGTGGAGCGGATCGACCTGTTCCAGCTGCACCGCATCGACGCGAAGGTGCCCCTCGCCGACCAGGTCGGGGAGCTCGCCCTGCTGCAGCAGGAGGGCAAGATCCGGCACATCGGCCTCAGCGAGGTCAGCGTCGAGCAGGTCGAGGAGGCGGGCAGGTTCGCGAGGATCGTCTCGGTGCAGAACCTCTACAACCTCGCCCAGCGCGACGCCGAGCCGCTGCTGGAGTACTCCGAGGCCAACGGCATCGGCTTCATCCCGTGGTTCCCGCTCGCCACCGGCAAGCTGGCCGAGGAGGGCGGCCCGCTCGCCGAGGCGGCCAGGGCACACGGCGCCACCCCGTCCCAGCTCGCCCTGGCCTGGCTGCTGAAGCGCTCTCCGGTGATGCTCCCCATCCCCGGCACCTCGAAGGTCGCCCACCTGGAGGACAACATCGCCGCCGCAGGCGTCGAACTGACCGACGACGAGTTCGCGGCCCTGTCCAAGGGGGCCTGAGACGGATGCCGCCTGTCGTGGACCCACCACGACGGGCGGCTCCGTTCAGAAGCACGCGATGCGACGATCGCCTGATGCTCAGACGGCCAGGGCGCGGCGCCATGGTTGACGGCTCTCATGAATCAGCGTGGGGACGGGGCCGAGTGTGGCATGGCCCGCAGGAACATGTCACCGAAGCCGCATGCGCAGCCGTGCGAGGACCGTTCGGCGCACCGGGCCATTCCGTCGTTGACACCGCGCTACAAATGAAGCCGCAGAGATTTACAAGTGGGGACCAGTAGGTTCCCGGCATGAGAAAACGATCTTCCATCCTCGCCGTCCTGGCCGCCGCCGCCGTACTCGCCGCTCCCGCCACAGCCTCGGCCACAGCGGCAGGGGTCTCCTCCGGCTCGTCGGCTTCGGGGACCAATGCCTTCTCCTTCCAGGGCATGAACCTGAAGATCCCGGCCGGCTGGAAGGTGCACCGTAACCTGAACAGCGTCGTAGTGGTGACCGGACAGTGCAAGAGGCCAGAACCCTTCGCCCCGAACTGCCAAGGGTTCTGGGTGTTCGGCGCAAAGGCGATCACCAAGGTCCCGGTCGGGGGTGGTTTCCTTACGTACACCGGCAAGGAGCAGTTCTATCCCTTCAGTGGCATAGTGCCCTGTCCGTTCAACGCCAAGACCAGTTGGTTCCCTGGTGAGAAGGCCACCTCGGCAGGTCTGCACCAGGTCGGACGCGGCCACAAGGCGAAGTACACCGCCTGGCCCAACCAGTGCGTGACGAACAACGGTGGCCGGCGGACGGCGAGCTTCACTCAGCGGGAGTGGTTCCTGCCCTCGTCGAAGATTCTGGTGGTGGACGTCTGGAACACACCGGGGCTGTCGAACGTGCTCAAGAGCGCCACCTGGAGCTGACCGCGAATCAAGTGCCGGACCAGGGCGTCCGGCACTCCCAGTGCGCCGGGCCGTTCGACCGGTAGTGCTCTTCCCTGGTTTCCACGTCTGACGCGGTAAGGTCGGGCGCACGGACGACAGAAGGTCGCCTACCTGGAGGACGACCTCGCCGCCGGCGTCGAACCGACCGGCGAGGAGTTCGCGGCCCTGTCCAAGGGAGCCTGAGAGACGGATGCCGCCGGCGCTCCTGGCGGCGGCCGTCCTCGTACGTCGTGAAGCCGGGGTGCGACCAGGCCGGTGGTCGCCGCCCGGTGGAAAGGTCTCATCGTGACGATCCAGGTGGCCGTCTGCGGTCCGCGTGACTGCACCGGCGAGGACGAGTCCAACGCCCGCGAGGTCGGCCGGCTGCTGGCGGAGCGCGGCGCGGTGGTGATCTGCGGTGGTTACACGGGAGTCATGGCCGCCGTGGCGTCCGGCGCCCGCTCGGCGGGCGGGACGGTGGTCGGCATCCTGTCCCGAGCGGACCGGGAGCAGGCCGGCCCGGACCTTTCCATCGTGATCCCGACCGGCGTCGGGGAGGCGCGAAACAACATCATCGTCAACTCGGGTGATGCTGTGATCGTCGTCGGTGGATCGTGGGGCACCTTGTCGGAACTGGCGCTCGCGATGCGCCACGGCCGGGTCCCCGTGGTCCAGCTCGGCGGCTGGCGGCTGCTCGACGGTGCGGGGCGTCCGGTCGCCGGTGTCAGGTACGTCTCGTCCCCGCAGGAGGCGCTGGCGGCCACCGGGCTCTGGCCTGACCACTGACTCCTCCGGGCCGTTGCCCGGTGTGCTTTCGCGGGACTGCCGGTGGCAGGCTCCCACGCTGTGATCGTCAAGGCCGGCCGGTCTCCCCGCGCACCCGCCGACGGGAACCGAGAATTTTCGCGAAGGTACTTGCACATCGACCTGTCGGCAACCTATAACTTCACTAAGAGCTTTTCGAGAAGGCGGGCTTGAGGATACCTGCCTGTTCACATGGAGGTGGTTACCGATGCTGCTGACGTCGATCGACCCGTTCATCCAGGAGTTCGACCGGCAGTTCGACCGGATCGCGCGTCAGGCGTTCGGATCGAGTGATGGCGCCGCGCGCGGGGCCATGCCGCTGGACGGCGTCCGCCGCAAGGACGACGTCCTGCTGAAGTTCGACCTTCCGGGCATCGACCCCGACTCCATCGAGGTGACCGTCGACCGTGGAGTACTCTCGGTGAGCGCCGGCCGCGAGGAGGAGTACGGGCAGGACGACCGCCTGTTCGTCCGCGAGCGCCCGATGGGCACCTTCACCCGCCGCGTCTACCTGTCCGAGCACCTCGACAGCGACAAGATCGACGCCGCCTACTCCAACGGTGTCCTGGCGGTGCGCATCCCGGTCATCGAGCGGGCCAAGCCCCGCAAGGTCGAGATCCAGAAGGCCGAGCACACCTCGGACCAGAAGTCGATCAAGGCCTGAGAGGGCAGGGTCTGACCGTTTGACCTCCGCGGGGTGGGCGCCGGGTTCCGGTGCCCACCCCGCGCGTTTCACACACCTGTCGTCCCCCACAGGAAAGGAGCGGTGATGGTCAGGTTGCCCTTTGACGACGAGCACGCCCCGCTGTACTCCGTCGGTCAGGTCGCCGACATGCTCAATGTGGAGCAGGCGTTCCTGCGCCGGCTCGACGAGCACGACGTGGTCCGCCCCGCCCGTTCCACCGGCGGCCAGCGACGCTACACCCGCCACGAGATCGGCGACCTCCAGGACGCCATCCAGCTCATCGGCGAGGGCATGACCCTCGCCGCGGTACGCCGGATCTTCACCCTGCAGCAGGAGGTCAACGACCTACGGGAGGAGTTGGCCCAAGAGCGCGCCGCCCGCCGGGAGGACCGGTGATCCCGGGCGAACGGGACCGCTCAGCCCCCGAACGCGGGGAACAAGGGATGTTTTCGCGGGCTCGGGCCGCGTCGGGAAACCACGGACGGGGCTAGCCTCGGGCGCGGTTGACGGCGGTGGAGACCGCCAGCGGGATGGCCAGCAGGCCCAGCAGGGTGAGCTGGGTCGTCCTCAGTCCCAGACCTCTGCATTCCGTGGGGTCCGCACCGAACCAGGGGACCAGCGTCCCGATGGGCGGGCCACAGCTCCCGATCGGCCACAGGACCAGCGCCAGGATCAACGCGAAGAGCAGGACCAGCCATTGCTGCGCGCCGGACGACTCCAGTTCGGGCTCGAAGCGGCGGCGCCACTGGCCGTAGGCCCAGAAGTAGAACGCGAGCGCGAGCAGGTTGAAGATCGTCAGGGACGTGCCGGGATGCTCCCAGAGCAGCACGAAATGCGCCGCGGCCACCGCGACCAGGACGGCGGTGAACCACCAGGCCAGGTGCCAGGGCACCGTCCACGGGCCGATCCGCGCCCACCCGGTCGCCTTCTCACCGCCGCCGATCCTGTTCCGCATGGCGACGAGCATGGCTCATGCCGCTTGTGGGCGACTTGGAACCGGATAGGGCAGCGACCGACTCGCGGGCGAGACGGACTGGGAACCACGTCATCGCGATGTGCCGATCCGCCGCCGGTCCGGGCACCTGGTCGACGGTCCTGCTGAGGCCCGAACATCGCCCGGTGTGCTCTATCGGAGTACTAAGCCGATTCCAAAGCGCATACAAGTCAATTCCAAGAGTGCTGTCCAACTATGCGCTTGACGAGGAGAAAGCAGGCGGGAAGACGTTTTCCCGGCTCAGGGATCTTCTCGTGGGGGCCGACGTCATTCTTTCACGGAAAAGTCACCGGGAGAAACGAGAGGCAGCACGTACGGATCGGTGCGTAGTGGTCCCATTCGAAATCGAGATTCACTCCGACCATGAACCCAAATGGGCGCCCGAGCCGTCAGACGACCGGCTTTACCGGCCGTGCCCTGCTCCCCGAACGTGCCTGGCAGCGCAGCGGACGCGTACCGCGGCCTGGCCCCCTTCCGGAGTGCGGCGGAAAAGACACTCGCGGCCCATGCCACCGGGCAGCCGTCATGCACAGAAGTAAAGAGGACCAACGTGAGTGTTCATGCATTTGACATGCTGTGCCGCGCCGTGGAAGAAACGGACGCGGGCCGCACTGACACCGCCCGGCGCTGGCTGGACAAGCTACGCGGCCTGATCGCCCCCGAGAAAGTGGGCGATGACTTCCTCTATCTGCTCTACCACGACGCCTTGGCCCGTCGGCTCGGCACTCGCCAGGATGAGCGGGACAATCTGTATCTGTGCCGTTTCGAGCGGCCGCAAATCGAGTTGTTCGACCTGGTGGCCGAACACCTGCCGGTGGTGATTCTGGCCGGTCGTATCGGCGGTGCGCTGCTCGCCGGTCACCTCGCCGGGCGGGACACGGCCACCCTGATGTCGGTGGGCATCGGCTCGGGAGGCCAGGAGGCGGCGGTGCTCGCCGCGCTCGCGAGTCGCGGCCAGGCACCCGGGCGGCTGACGGTGATCGGGGTGGACCCCGCAGTGGGCAGCCTCCACCAGGCCGAACGATCCATCCGCGACACTCGTGTCCCGCTGGACTTCCATCAGGTGCCCCGCTTCGCCGAGCACATGACCGACGAGGACTGGGAGCTGGTGCGCCGAGCACCACGCCCGCTGGTGGTGAACGCCGCATTCGCGCTGCACCACCTGCGGGACACCGCGTCCGGCACCGACGAGAGGAACACGTTCCTGGCGAAACTGCGCGATGCGGAGCCGGACGGCGTAGTACTGTGCGAGCCGGACTCCGATCATCATCGGGTGGCCCTGCCCGAGCGGTTCCACAACTCGTGGCGGCACTTCCACGCCGTCTTCCAGCTGATAGACGCGCTGGACGTCTCGGTCGCCGACCGTAACGCGATGAAGCTGTTCTTCCGGCGTGAGGTGGTCGACATCGTCGGCACGGCGGACGACGAGGAGCGCTACGAACGTCACGAGCCGACCGAGACATGGCTCGCGCGACTGCGCGAGGCCGGTTTCCGGCCGATGCCCACGCCCGCGGAGTCAGTGTCGGAACCGATCCCTCCCGCTTTCGTCCGCCAGGATCCGGACAGTGTGCGCATCGGATTCGACGGCGAGTCGCTCCTGTCCGTCATCCACGCGGTGCCGGCGCACGGGTAGGTGATGGCCGACCGGCACGGGCCGGCAGGTCCGTGCCGGTCGCGGGCGATGTGCGGCCTACTGCCGGGCCTGGCTACGGGCCGGGATCCGGTCACGGCGGCGATCCCGACCGGCGTCCGCGGCCGGTGACGACCTGGTCCGTGACCCGCTCCTGGGCGCCCAGGCGGCGGGACACCACACCGAGCAGCCACCCCCCGGAGAAGTAACCGAACCTCCGGGAGTCGACGCTGGCGGCCGGGTTGTCACCCAGCAGCACCAGGCAGCCCGCCGGGACCCGTGCGCCGGGGGCGGCCCGTGCGGCAGCCGCCACCTCCCCGGGCACCGGGTCGCCGGGCACGGCGGCCGCGCGCTTGATGATCCACTGCCCGGGGGGCACCGGATCCGCCATCACCACGACCTGCCCCGGGCGGACCGCGGCCAGGGACGCCCGGCGGATCAGGAGCCGCTCGCCCTCCCGGTAGGTGGGTTCCATGCTCACCCCGTGTACCGTCACCACGAGGAAGCGTCGCCGGGTCCAGAGCAGGCCCGCCAGGACCGCCGCGGCGAGGACGCCCAGGAGCGGCCCGGTCACGGCTCCGCCCCGATGACGGCGACCTCGTCCCGGTAGCCGTCCGCCTGGAGACGGAACAGCCGTGCGTACGGGCCGTCCGCCCGGTACAGCTCGTGGTGGTCGCCCCGCTCGGCGATCCGCCCGTCCTCCAGCACCACGATCAGGTCCGCGTCGCGAACCGCGCCGAGCCGGTGGGAGATGAGCAGGCTCGTCCGGCCCGCCCGCAGCAGCCGCAGCCGGCGGTGGATCTCGTGTTCGGCCTGGGCGTCCAGCCCTGCACTCGGCTCGTCGAGGATCATCATGTCGCAGTCGTCCCGGAGCAGCGCCCGGGCCAGTGCCAGGCGCTGCCACTGCCCGCCGGACAGGACCACCCCGGTGACCGGGTCGTCCCTGTCCGCCTCCATGAAGAAGGTGCGGCTCAGCATGGTGTCGTACCCGTGCGGCAGCCGCCGCACGATGTCGTCGACACCCGCCCGCTCCGCGGCGGCCACGATCCGCTCCCGATCCTCGATCGCGGTCAGGTCGCCGAGCCCGATGTTCTCCGCGGCGGTGAAGTCGTAGGACATGTAGTCCTGGAAGACCACTCCCAGCCGTTTCCTGAGATCGACGGCGGGTACGTCCCGCAGATCGATCCCGCCCCAGTGAATCGAGCCGGATGTCGGCTCGTAGAAACGGCATAGGAGTTTCACCAGCGTGCTCTTCCCCGCCCCGTTCAGGCCGACCAGGGCCACGGTCGACCCGTGGGGAATGGTCAGGTCCACCCCGCGCAGGATCCACGGATGGTCCTCGCTGTAACGGAACCAGACATCACGCAGTTCGATGTCACCGGCCGGGGGGAGCCGTCGGGGCCGGGCCGGCGGCGGTAGGTCGGGCTCCAGCCGCTCGACGGCCAGGTAGTGGCCGAACATCAGCAGCTCCTGGTGGGTGTAGGCCGCCTGCTCGGCCAGGGAGGTCAGCGACGCCTGCACGGAGGCCACCGCCACCACGAACATGGAGATGTCCCCCGCGGTGCCCGAGCCGTTCAGCGCCGTACCGATCGCCATGACCAGCCCGGCCCCCGCCGTGCCCGCGCTCACCAGGCTCAGCGCCGCCTGCGTGATCAGCTCGCGGCGGTCCAGTCGCCGGTGCTGCCCGTTCGCGCGCACCCGCTCGGCCCGCATCCGCCCGCGGAGGAAGTCGCCGAGCCCGAAGAGCCGGATCTCCTTGGCCGCCTGCACGTCGCCGAGCAGCCGGCCGTAGAAGATCTCCCTGCGTTCGACGGGGCTGATGTTCCACATCAGCCGGGCACGGCGGCGGCTGAGGGAGATCTCCGCGATCAGCGTGGGCACGGCGGCGCCCAGCACGGCCACGGTGATGATCGGGCTGATCACCGCGAGCGAGGCGACGAAGCCAAGCACCGTGATCACGCTCTGGGCGATGCCGAGCGTGCCCTCGACGATCTGGCCCGGCGTGTGCCGGGCGGCCTGCTCCGCCAGGCGCAACCGGTCCAGGAAGGCGGGATCCTCGAACCGCGACAGCCCGGTGAAGCCGTTCACCGTCGTGTACAGCCGGTCCTGGGTGCGGAGCGCGATCGAGCGGCCCAGCTCCGCCCGGAGGTAACGGCGCGCGTGCGGTATCGCGAGCGTCAGCGCCCCGACGGCGACCAGGATGATCGCCGCGGTCATGACGCGGTCGTTCTCGCCGGTCAGCCCGTCCAGCACGACCTTGGTCAACCAGGCGGTCGCGACCGGCGCGGCCGCGGTGACCACGGTGAGCGCCGTGTACCCCAGCAGCAGCCGGGGCGCTGCCTGCCACCCCAGGCGCAGCGCCGCGCCGAGCTCCCCCAGCCGCGACCGCCGGTCCTCCCCCCGTGCCGTCATGCCGTGACCGGGTTCGGCAGCGCCGAGAGGTCGAATCCCGCCGCGGTGATGACGCTCTCGCCGTCCAGGACGCAGAACGTGGGAAAGGCGCTCACCCCGAAGGCGGCGGCCACCGGCCCCCCGTGCGCCTCCACGACCACCCGGGAGACCCGGGCCAGCGCGACCTGCATGTCCTCGGAGTCGTCGGTGCCGGCGATCACCGCGAGTACCCGGCCCCGGCCACCGGGCAGCGCCGCGGCGTACGCCGTGAACTTCGGCAGGTTCTCCGTGCACGGCCCGCAGCCGGGTGAGAAGAAACCGACGAGGGTGCCCGGTTCGAGCGCGTGGCGGGACACCGCCTCGCCGTCGGTGCTCAGCGCGTCGAAGTGCCCGACCGCCGATCCGGCCTCGGGCAGGCGCGCGTCGCCCGCCCCGGACAGCCCGGCCAGCGTGCGGGCGTGTTCCTTCAGTCTCCGGACCACCGCGAGCAGCAGCATGAGGTTCAGCCCGCAGAGCACGCCCAGCATGACGACGGCGGCGGTCAGATAGGGCATCGTGTTCGTTCCTCTCCACTGGTGGCCCGCCGGCCGGCGGGAGTACCGGCCGGCGGGAGCGAAATCCGGGTTAGGGCCGGTAGACGCAGCTGCCGCAGACGGTCACGCCGTCGTCGGGGTAGTAGCAGCAGTACCTGGAGTGCCGGGCGCCACATTGCTGGTAGTAGCAGGACGCGGCGTCCGCGTGCCCGGCGGGGACCAGCCGGCTCAGCAGCCGGTCGGCCAGGGCGCTGATCGATCGCACCATAGCTCTTCCTTTCTGTGCGTTCCGGAAACGCAGATCCGATCTTTGGTGGTCACTGGAATCATTGGCCTACGCCGTAGAAATGCCGTAGAAATGGCGTAGAGATTCTGTTCAGGCCGCGGCTGAGTGGAGATCGGTTGACATCGACGAGGTTCCGCTGCCTAGGGCCTCTGGAGGTGTGGGACGGCGACCGCTGGGTGTCACCCGGCGGGAGCAAGGTCCGCGGCGTGCTGGCCGCGCTGCTCGTACGGGCCGGGCAGAACGTGTCGGTGGACCACCTGGTCCACGAGCTGTGGGGGGAGGAGCCTCCCGCCTCGTGCCGGACGCTGGTGCGCGGCTACGTCATGTCGCTGCGGCGGCTGCTGGACGACCGCGGGGCAGAGGTCATCCAGTCCCGCCACGGCGGTTACCGGCTGAACGTCGAGCGCGACGCCGTCGACGCGACCTGTTTCGAGGATCTCTGCGACGAGGGGATCCGGCTGCGCGCGCGGGGTGACCCGGATGGGGCCTCCCCGCTGGTGCGCCGGGCGCTCTCGCTCTGGCGCGGGCCGGTGCTGGCGGACGTGCCGGTGACGCCCTCGGTGGCCGCCTACGCCGGCGGGCTCGACGAGCGCAGGCTGGCGGCGCTCGTCTGGCGGATGGAGGGCGATCTCGAACGGGGACGGCCGGAGGAGCTCGTACAGGAGCTCATGAGCCTGGTGGCGGAGCACCCGTACCGGGAGGACCTCGCCGTCCTGCTCATCCGGGCCCTGCACCTGGCGGGAAGGCGCCCGGAGGCGCTCAAGTTCTTCGCCGACCACCGGCGGCTGCTGCGGGAGGACCTCGGCGTCGACCCCGGACCCGAGCTGTGCGGGGTGCACCAGCAGGTCCTGCTCGACGAGCGCCGCCCGGTGTGGCAGGGGCGGATCCCGGCGCAGACCCCGCCCTGCCTGCCCGACTTCACCGGCCGGGAGAAGGAGATCGAGCACTGGACGGCGGTGCTGGCCGCGGACGACAGCGGGGCGCTCCGCACGATCGCGATCTCCGGCCGCGCGGGGGTGGGGAAGACCACGCTGGCCGTCCAGCTGGCGCACCGGCTCAGGAAGAACTACCCCGACGGCCAGTTGTACGCCGACTTCACCGGCCAGACCACGCCCGGCGCGGTGCTGGGGCAGTTCCTGCGTGCCCTCGGGGTGCCCGGCCCCGCCGTCCCCGAACCGCTCACCGAGCGGATCCAGCTCTACCGCAGCCTGCTCGCGGACCGGCGGGTCCTGGTGCTCGCCGACAACGCCGAGGCAGAGGCCCAGGTCAGAGCGGTCCAGCCGGGGGCGGGCGGCTGCGCGGTGCTGGTGACCAGCCGCAAGCGGCTGCTCGGCCTGGAGTCCGCCCACTTCGCGGATCTCGACGTACTGGAGCCCGGTGCGGCCCTCGATCTGTTCGCCAGGATCGTGACGGCCGGACGGGCCCGGGAGGAGCCCGGCGCCGCGCTGGAGATCGTCGGGCTGTGCGGTCAGCTGCCGCTGGCCGTGCGGATCGCCGGGGCGCGCGCGGCGACGCGACCGGGATGGCGGCTGTCCGCCGTCGCGGAGGAACTCCGTGACGAGACGTCGCGGCTCGACCGGCTGCGGGCCGGCGACCTCGATGTGCGGGCCGCCATCGGCACCTCCTACGCGGGCCTGGACCGGCCGCAGCGCCGGTTGTTCCGGCTGCTCGGGCTGCTCGACGTCCCTGATTTCCCGGCCTGGACCGCCGCCGCGCTGACCGGTGCGCCGGAGCGGGTCGCGGATGACTGGTTGCTCTCCCTGGTGGACGCGCGCCTCGTCGACGAGGTCGGCCCCGACCTCGGGGGGCGGCCGCGGTTCCGGCTGCACGACCTGATCCGGATCTTCGCCCGGCACCGCGCGGAGCGGGAGGACGACGCGGACACCCGGGGGGCGGCCCTGTCCCGGGTGTTCGGTGGGTGGCTGCTGCTCGCCGAGAGGGCCGACGAGCTGCTTCCCGCGCGTACCGTGGCGGCGTTGCGCTCCGCCGTGCCCCGCTGGCGTCCTGCCGCGGCCGAGAGCGTGGTGAGCGACCCGTTCGCCTGGTTCGAGGTGGAACGGCAGGCGCTCGCCGCCCTGGTGCGGCAGTCGGCCGCGATGGGGGAGACGGGGTACGCGTGGGGACTGGCCGCCGCCGCCCAGACCTTCTACGAGCTGCGCGACGCCTCCGAGGGGATCCGCACGCATCGGCTGGCGCTGGCCGCCTGCCGGGTGGCCGGCGACCGCCGGGGCGAGGCGGTCATCTTGCGCAACCTGGCCGATCTGCACTCCGGTAAGTCCGGAGCGGTGCTCGACGACAAGATCGAGTGGGCTGACGCGTCCCTCCGGATCTTCCGCGAGCTCGGTGAGCCGCGCGGTGCGGCGGACGCGCTGTACCTCTGCGGCGACACGTACCGGTTGCGGGGGGACTACGAGCGGGCCCTGTCCCGGCTCCAGGAGAGCGTCGAGATCGCCCGGAGCTGCGGCTACCCGCTCGGCGAGCTCCACGTGCTGCAGCAGTTCAGCAGCATCGACAGCGAGCGGGGGCGCTACGACGAGGCGCTCGGCCATGCCCGGCAGGCCATGGTGATCGTCGAGGAACTGGCCAGCCCGCGCGACGAGTGCGTGGTGCGCGCCCTGCTCGGCATGATCTGCAAGCGGCTCGGCCGGTTCGACGAGGGCGCCGAACAGCTCCGCCGAGCCGTGGAGAGGGCCCGCTCCTCCGCCGACCCCCTGATGGAGGCGCAGATGCTCGCCCATCTCGGGCAGCTCTACGCCGACCGCGGCCACCCCGACGCCCGCCGGACGCTGGAGCGGGGGCTGGCCGCCAGCTCCGCCTGCCACTACGAGCACGGCCAGGCGGTCGCGCTGCACGGGCTCGGCCTGCTGGAGAGCGAGGAGGGACGGCACGGGCAGAGCGTCGCCCGCCTGCTCGCCGCCGCGGCCCTGTGGGAGCGGCTGCAGAACGCCTACGGCAGGGCGCGCACCCTCGGGGCGCTCGGCGAGGTCTACGCGCGCAGCGGCGACCTCGCGGCCGCCCGCCGCACCCTGGCGGAGGCCCGCCGGGAGTACCGGCAGCTGGACAACGAGGCCGAGGTCGCCCGCCTGGACGCGCTGTCGCGGTCGCTCGGGGATCCGGCGGACGGCCGGTGAGTCCATCGGGTCACAGGGGCGGCCCCGGCACACCGCGCCGCTACCCCTTGATGGCGCCGATGATGACCCCCTTGGTGAAGTGGCGCTGGACGAACGGGTAGACGAAGAGCACCGGCAGCAGGGCGATGACGACGATGGCCATCTGGATGGCCAGGCTCGGCGGCAGGCTCTGGCCGGGGAGGGTGCCGACGCCGCTCTGGCCGACGATCAGGGACTGGCCCTGGAGGACGTACTGCCGGAGCACCACCTGCAGTGGCCACTTGGCGTTGTCGTTGAGGTAGAGGACGGCGTTGAAGAACGAGTTCCAGTAGCCGACCGCGTAGAACAGGCCGATGACCGCCGTGACGCCCTTGGACATGGGCAGCACGATGGTGCGCAGGATGCGGAACTCATTCGCGCCGTCGATGCGGGCACTGTCGGTCACCTCATCCGGGATGTTCATGAAGAACGCCCGCATCACCACCAGGTTGAACGCGGTGACCGCGCCGGGCAGGATCAGCGACCAGTAGGTGTCGATCAGCCCCAGCGAGCTGACCAGCAGGTAGTTGGGGATCAGCCCGGGGCCGAACAGGAAGGTCAGCAGGATCAGGAAGAGCATCGGCCGGTGCAGCAGCGAGCCGGGCCGGGACAGTCCGTAGGCGGCCAGCACGGTGACGGTCAGGCTGATCGCGGTGCCGACCAGGGTCACGCCGAGGCTGACCAGGACCGACCGGGTCACCACGCCGCCTGCGAACAGCTCCTGGTACGCGGCGAAGGAGAGCCCGCTCGGCACGGTGACCAGGCCGCCGGCCTCGGTCACCGCCTCCTGGGTGGACAGGCTGGTCAGCACGACCATGTAGATCGGGAACAGCACGCCCACCACGATGAGCGTCAGCAGGAGCCCCTTGAGGAGCGCGCCGACGCGGCTGGGCCGCTCGGCCCAGGGGGGAAGAGTCGTCATGATCGTTTGTAGATTCCCTGCTCGCCGAATCGGTGGGCGACCTTGTTGGCCACCAGGATCAGCACCAGTCCCACCAGGCCCTTCACCAGACCGGCCGCGGCGCCGTAGCTCCACTCGCCGGTGAGCAGCGTGCGCCAGTACACGAAGGTGTCCAGCACCTCGGCGGCGTCCCTGCCGACCGCGTCGCGCTGCAGGAAGAACTGCTCGAAGCCGACGTTCAGCGCCTCGCCGAGGCGCAGGATCAGCAGCAGCACGATGACCGGGCGCAGGCCGGGCAGGGTGATGTGCCAGAGCCGCCGCCAGCGGCTCGCGCCGTCGACGGCGGCGGCCTCGTAGAGGTTCTGGTTGATGGCCGCCAGCGCGGCCAGGAAGATGATCGTTCCCCAGCCGGCGTCCTTCCAGACCGTCTCCGCGGTGACCAGCACGATGAACGTGTCCGGATTCGTCATGAGATCGATGCCGCTGTAGCCGTGGTCCCTGAGCGTCTGCGAGAGCAGGCCGGCGCCGCCGAACATCTGCTGGAACAGCGTGACCACCAGCACCCACGAGAAGAAGTGCGGCATGTAGACGATGCCCTGGATGAACAGGCGCAGCCGGGGCCGTACCACGCTGTCCAGCAGCACGGCCAGCAGGATCGGCACCGGGAAGTAGAAGACCAGCTGGAACGCGGTGATCGTCAGGGTGTTGAGCGTCGCGTCCCAGAAGCTCTCGTCGAACATCAGCCACTGGAAGTTGGCGAACCCCACCCACGGGCTGTCCGCGATGCCCACGTACGGCGAGTAGTCCTGGAACGCGATCACGTTGCCGAGCAGCGGGACATAGTGGAACACGATGAGCAGCCCGATCGCCGGCAGCGCCATCAGCAGCAGCTGCCAGTCACGTTTCAGTCGTGATCCGAAGGGTTGCGGGCGCGCCCGCCTTGTCCTCGAGCCCCTTTTACGGACATCCTTGGAGGTGCCGGTGCCGGCGGGTGAGGTCAGGTCACCCGCCGGCCCGGTCTTCGCGTGGTCGCTAAGCACGGCCGTTGTCCCGCAGGACCTTCAGGTAGAAGTCGCGGGCCTCGTCCCCGCCGTCCCGCCGCCACTCGTTGGCGATCTGCTTGGCGTCGCTCACCGGGCGACGGCCGCGCATGATGTCGGTGAACTTGTCCTCGGTGGGCACCTGCAGCCCGGAGTACTTCGACGGCCGCTGGATCCTGATCCCGTCGAAGGGACCCTTCTCGATGTAGGGGAAGGACGCGTTCTGCCAATCCACGTTGAGCTTGACCGCGTCGGGGTAGGGCCAGTCCACATAGAGCGGGCGCCCGCCGAGGAAGCCGTAGGTGTAGGCGACCTCCTTGCGGCCGAGGTCGTTCGCCTCCGGGATGCCGTTCGCGCCCCGGGTGAAGTGCTTGCCCTCCACGCCGAAGTTGGCGAGCTCGTACTCCTTGGTCCCGTACGGCGCCGCGCACCAGTTGAGGATGGCGAGGATCTCCTCCACCTGCTCCTTGGGCAGCCCCTTCTTGACGAAGGTGAAGATGCCCGCCGCGGTGTTGTGGTACATGATCGGCGTGCCGCCGTCGTGGGCGAAGAGCGGGAAGGCACCCAGGCTGAAGTCGGGGTTCTTGCCCCGGTGCTGCTGGAGCAGCTCCTTCCAGCCGCCCAGGCCGTCGCGGTAGACGAGGATCTGCCCGGCCCCGATCAGGTCCTTCTCGTTGGCGCCCTTGCTGCTGACCACGTTCGGGTGGACCAGCTCCTCCTTGAAGACCTTCCGCATGAACTCCAGCATCAGCTCGAACTCGGGGGTCTCGTACTTGTGGACGAGCTTGCCGCTCTCGTACCGCCAGTCCTGCGGGATCCGGAAGGTCGGCCACATCACCTCGTGGATGCTGCCGAACGCCCAGCGCTTGGCCTTGGGGTCGGTGATCTCCTTGCCGAGCTGGAACAGCTCGTCGGCGGTCTTGGGGTTGGCGTTCCAGCCGTTCTTGTCGAACAGGTCCTTGCGGTAGAGCAGCGCGAAGGGGTACGGCTCGGTCGGGAACGGCACCGCCATGAGCTTGTCGTTCCAGACCGACCACTGCCAGGCGGCGGTCGGCAGGTTGGCCAGCAGCGGGTAGGGCGCGACCTTGTCGCCCTGCAGGTAGGGGGTGAGGTCCTCGAACGCCTTGTCGACGGCGGTGTTGAAGTCCGCCATCTTGTCGATCTCCCAGCTCGGGATGACCATGATCTCCGGGATGTCCCCCGCGGCGAGCCTGGCGATCGCCTTGTCGCCGTAGACGTTACCGTCGGTGATCTGGAACTCCACGGTGGCGCCGATGTCGGCGTTGACCGCCTGGAAGTAGGAGTTGCTCGCCAGACCGGGCGGCGGCGGGCCCCAGAGCGGGGTCATGGCCTTGTAGGTGCCGCCCTTGCCGGCCTTCTGGGTGAGCGCCGCGGTGGGGGCGGCCGGGTAGGAGGTGAAGCCGCCGCTGACGTCGGGAACTCCGGGCAGCGTGGAGACCGTGCCGGGAAGGTCGGGCTTGACGCCGGGGAAGGCGGTGTAGGTGGGGGTGAGGGACGTCAGCTTGTCCGCCGCGGCGGCCGTGGCGCCGCCGCTGCCCGGCCGGGGGCCGCTGGGCGCGGAACACGCGGCCAGCAGGCCGCCGCCGGCGACCGCGGCCGCGCTGAGCCCCACCAGGCCGAGGAAGCCTCGGCGGCTGGTCATCGCGCCCTGGGGAAGATCTTTCACGGGGCGCTCCCTTCATTGGTTCGAGACGGATCGGGGGGTGTCGTGGAGCATGGCTCCGGGGTAGAATTAGTTCGTCTTTCGACCAAACAAATTAGTCGAGGGTGACCGTCGCCACAAGGGACCGCCGATCGCGGGCCGCCGGGGGGGCGGTCACAGATTGGTGAACGATGGGGCATGATGGGGCCAGCCTGGCCGAGCGGGAGCGGGACTCACCTTGATCACATCTACGACTGACCCGCGTCCGGCCGATTTCGCCGACGTGCGGGCCACCAACCTCGCCGTCGTGCTGAGGTTCGTGCGCGAGCACGCGCCGTGCTCGCGGGCCGACATCGCGGCGTCCACCGGGTTGAACAAGGCGACCGTGTCGAGCCTGGTCGCCGATCTGATCGACCGTCGCCTGGTCAGGGAGACCGGCCTGACGGAGAACCGGGTCGGCCGCCCCGCCACGATGCTGGTACTCGACGGCTCGCCGTACGCGGCGATCGGCATCGAGGTCAACGTCGACTACGTCACCGCGGTCGCGGTGGACCTGTCGGGGGAGAAACTGCTGTCCTGGCGGAGGTCCTTCCCCGGCGCCGCCGGCACGGCGGGGCAGGCGATGGCCACCGTCGCCGGGATCGTCCGCCGGGTGGTGAACCGGATGACCAAGCAGGAGCGCCAGGTCCTGGGGCTGACCGTGGGCGTGCCCGGACTGATCGGCACCGACGGCACCGTGCGCATCGCGCCCAACCTCGGCTGGCGCGACGCCGACCTCTGCGGCGACCTCACCAAGGCCCTGCGTGACCCGGGCTTCCCGGTCCAGGTCGACAACGACGCCAACCTGGCGGCCCTGGCCGAGCACCGCTTCGGCCCGCATGCCGGAACGGCCAACCTG
The DNA here is from genome assembly GCF_040295965.1 of Streptosporangium sp. NPDC002544. Taxonomy (NCBI): domain Bacteria; kingdom Bacillati; phylum Actinomycetota; class Actinomycetes; order Streptosporangiales; family Streptosporangiaceae; genus Streptosporangium; species Streptosporangium sp. NPDC002544. The sequence continues at coordinate 529,368 of NZ_JBEOWJ010000001.1, forward strand.
GTCTACCTCACCGGCGAGATCGGGGTCGGGGCCGGGATCATCCTCGACGGCCGGCTGCGCAGGGGAGGCCAGGGGTACGGCGGTGAGATCGGCCACATCCAGCTCGACCCGCTCGGCGCCGAGTGCCGGTGCGGGCGTCTGGGCTGCCTGGAGGCCGTCGCCGGGATCGGCGCCGTGCTGGAGCACGCCACGATCTCGCCCGCCGAGGTCGAGCTCGAACTCGACGAGGTGGTGCGGCTGGCCCGCGGGGGTGACCCGCGCACGCTCGGGGTCCTCGACACCGTGGGCCGCAACCTCGGCAAGGGCGTGGCGGTGCTGGCCAACCTGCTCAACCCCGAGGTGGTCATCCTGGGCGGTTACTACGTGCCGCTCGCGCCGTGGCTGCTGCCCGCGGTGGAGACCGAGACGCGGGGGCGCGTGATCGCGCCGGACGCCGGGGGCTGCCGGGTCGTCGCCTCCACGCTCGGTTACGGCGCGGGGGCGCTGGGTGGTGCCGCGCGAGTGCTCGACTCGGTGGATTCGGGCCGTTTGCCGCGGATCTCTTGACCTGGGCCGCACGGGAGTGCACCCTTCAGGGAAGCTCCGCTCGAAACACGCGCGTAACGCACGGGTGACGACCGGAGTTTTCCCGGACCGATTATCGAAGCGCTTCGACAGAGGCGTTTTTCCAGGACAGAAAATCGAAGCGCTTCGACGCTCTCAAAGGGATGGTCCCCGATGAACGAACCGTTCCGTGACCCGGAACTTCCCCTCGCGCAGCGGATCGCGGACCTGCGGGGCAGGCTCACGCTGGAGGAGAAGGTCGGGCTGCTGCACCAGTATCAGCGGCCGGTGGAGCGGCTCGGGCTCGGCCCCTTCCGTACCGGCACCGAGGCGCTGCACGGCCTGGCCTGGCTCGGCCCCGCGACGGTGTTCCCCCAGGCGATCGGGCTGGCCAGCACCTGGGACCCCGACCTGGTACGGCGGGTCGGCGAGGCCACCAGCGACGAGGTGCTGGCCTTCCACCACAAGGATCCGGCGGGGGCCGGGCTCAACGTCTGGGCGCCGGTGGTCAACCCGCTGCGCGACCCCCGCTGGGGCCGCAACGAGGAGGGCTACTCCGAGGACCCGTGGCTGACCGGTGTGATGGCGACGGCGTACGCCTCCGGCCTTCGTGGGAGCGATCCCACGGTGCTGAAGACCGCTCCCACCCTCAAGCACTTCCTCGGGTACAACAACGAGACCGACCGCTGCGTCACCTCCAGCGACCTGCCACCCCGGGTGCTGCGCGAGTACGAGCTCCCGGCCTACCGGTCCGCGCTGACCAGCGGCGCCGCGGTCGCCGTGATGCCCTCCTACAACCTGGTCAACGGCCGCCCGGCCCACCTCAGCCCGCTGATCGGCGAGGTGCTGCGGGCCTGGGCGCCCGACGATCTCCTCGTGGTCAGCGACGCCTACGCGCCCGCCAACCTCACCGGCCTGCAGGCCTACCACGACGATCTCCCCGAGGCCTACGCGCACGCGATCAAGGCAGGGCTCGACAGCTTCACCCAGGACGACGACCGCACCGGGGCCACCCTCGGTCACATCCACGCCGCGCTGGAGCGCGGCCTGCTCGCCGAGGCCGACGTCGACCTCGCGGTCCGGCACGCGCTCTCCATCCGCTTCCGGCTGGGCGAGTTCGACCCCACCACCCCGTACGACGACATCACCGAGGCGGTGGTCAACTGCCCCGAGCACCAGGAACTGGCCCGCGAGGCCGCCCGGCGCTCGATCGTGCTGCTGCGCAACGACGGAGTCCTGCCGCTGACCTCGGTACGCAGGATCGCGGTCATCGGCCAGCTCGGTGACACCCTCATGGAGGACTGGTACTCCGGGACGCTCCCCTACGCGGTCACCGCCCGCGCCGGGCTCGCCGAGCGGTGCGAGACCGTCTTCTGCGAGGCGGTGGACCGGATCACGCTCTCGGTGGACGGCGGCCACATCGTCGCCGACCTCGACGGCGGGCCGCTCGGCATCGGTGCCGAACCCGGCCTGTTCGACCTGTTCGACTGGGGCGGCGGCTGCTACGCGCTGCGGGCTGTGGCGACCGGGCGCCACCTGTCGGTCGGCGACGACGGCGTGCTGGTCAACGACCAGCCGGGGCCCAACGGCTGGGAGGTGCGCCAGACCTTCCGCACCGAGGAGCGCCCGCGCGGCACGCTGGCGCTCCGGCACATCTCCACGGGCCGCTACGTCGCGCTGGACGGCGAGGTCCTCCGCCTGGTCGACGACGCCGACGCCGCCGCCTGGCTCACCGTGGAGCGGGTGGTCAGCGGCGCCGAGGCCGCCGCAGCGCTCGCCGCGACCGCGGACGTGGCCGTGGTGGTCGTCGGGGACCATCCGCTGGTCAACGGCAGGGAGACCGAGGACCGCCTGGACCTGGCGCTGCCCGCCGGGCAGCAGGCGGTGGTCGAGGCGGTACGCGCGGTCAACCCGAGGACCGTCATGGTGATCAGCAGCGGCTACCCGGTGACCTGGGACGGCGACGACCCGCCCGCGGTGCTGTGGTCCTCGCACGGCGGGCAGGAGTACGGGCACGCGCTGGCCGAGGTGCTGTTCGGCGACGCCGACCCCGAGGGGCGGCTCACCCAGACCTGGTACGGCTCCGCGTGCGAGCTTCCCGACCTGCTCGACTACGACATCATCGCCGCCGACGCGACCTACCAGTACTTCCGGGGCACCCCGCTCTACCCCTTCGGCCACGGCCTCAGCTACACCACCTTCGACTACACCGACCTGGCCGTCTCGGTGCGGGACGGCCGGCTCACCGCCTCGGCCACCGTCACCAACACCGGTGGCCGGGCCGGAGTGGAGGTCGTCCAGATCTACACCCGTCAGCGGAGCTCCCGGGTCAAGCAGGCGCTGCGCCGCCTGCGAGGCTTCGTCAAGGTGCGGCTCGCCCCCGGCGAGAGCACCCGGGTCGACTGGGACCTCGACGTTCGGGAACTGGCCTTCTGGGACGTCACCAGGGGCCGGTTCGTCGTCGAGGACGCGTCCCACAAGATCATGATCGGTGGCTCCGCGCGCGACATCCGGCTCTGTGCCTCCTTCCACGTCGACGGCGAGCGCATCCCGCCGCGCGACGCCTTCGCGGGCCCGATCGCCGCGGTGGACCACGACGAGTACGACTCGGTGGCGTTCGTGGACGCGGCCAGGGTCTCCGGCGACGCCGTGCGCTCCACCGCCGAGGGGGCGTGGATCGTGTTCCGCTCGGTCGATCTGGGAAAGGGGGCCGCCTCCTGCTCGGTCAGCGCCACCAGTGCCGAGGGCGGCGTGATCACCCTGCGCCTGGACGACCCCCTCTACGGCCCCGTGGTCGGCGACCTCCCCGTCCCCCGCGCCGGCCGCCACGACCTCACCGAGGTGCGCGCCGGGCTTGCGGAGCAGGGGGGAGTCCACGATCTTTATGTGGTGTTCGAGAACATGGGGATCACCGTGGCCGCCCTGAGCTTCGACGAGACCGCATGAGCGAGCGGGCGGTGACCATCAGCGAGGTCGCCAGGCACGCGGGGGTGGCGGTCAGCACCGTGTCGTACGTGCTCAGCGGGAAGCGCGCGATCTCGGCCGACACCCGGCGCAGGGTGCTCGACAGCGTGCGGGTCCTGGGATACCACCCCAACGCCGGGGCGAGGGCGCTGGCCAGCAAGCGGGCCAACGTCATCGCGCTGGTGCTGCCCCTGCGGGTGGGGATGCACGTCCCGGTGCTGATGCAGTTCGCCACCTCGGTGGTCACCGCCGCGCGGCAGTACGACCACGACGTGCTGCTGCTGACCGCCGACGAGGGGTCGGACGGGCTGCGCAGGGCGGCGGCGAGCGCGCTGGTCGACGGGCTGGTCCTGATGGACGTGGAGCTGCACGACAGCCGGGTGCCGCTGCTCAGGGAGCTCGCCGAGCCCAGCGTGCTGATCGGTTTCCCCGCCGACTCGGCCGGGCTGACCTGCGTCGACCTCGACTTCGCGAGGGCGGGCGCGCTCTGCGTGGAGCACCTGGCCGAGCGCGGGCACACCGAGGTCGCGCTGCTCGGTGCCCCCTCGGTCGTCTACGACCGGGGCACCGGTTTCGCCCGCCGCACCCGAGAGGGCTTCGCCGCGGCCGTGGCCGACACCGGCCTGAAGGGGGTGGCCCTGTCGTGCGAGGAGAACTTCGACCAGGTGTCCGCCGTGATCGCCGAGCTGCTGGACACCAGGCCGGGCCTGTCCGGGCTGGTCGTGCACAACGAGGCCGCGGTCAACCACGTGCTGGGAGCGCTGCGCCAGCACGGCAGGCGGGTGCCCGACGACGTCGCCGTGGTGGCGATCTGCCCCGACGACATCGCGGAACGCTCCAGTCCGCCGCTGACCTCGGTGCTGATCCCGGCCGAGGAGGTGGGCCGCCAGGCGGTCCGGCTGCTCATGGAGAAGCTTGAGGGCCATGTCGTCCCCGAGGACACCCTGCTCCAGCCGCGGCTCACCGTGCGCGACAGCACCTGAGAGCCTCCGTACGGCGGGATGGCGTCACCCGGAGCCCGGCGCGGGGAGTCCGGCGGCGGGCTCCGGGGTAACGACGCGTAGAAGGACGAAGGGCGCGCTCCCCCAAAGGGGAAGCGCGCCCGGCGTCGTTCTACGCGGGTGGGACTACCAGTCGCCGCCGCCGAAGTCTCCGCCGCCGAAGTCGCCTCCGCCGCCGAAGTCACCCCAGCCGCCGCCGCCGAAGTCGCCGCCACCGCCGAAGTCGGTGCCGCTGTCGGCGACCCCCTGCTCGTAGCCGGCGCCGTAGCTGCCGTAGCCGCCGCCGAAGCCGCCGCTCAGCATGCTGCCCATCATCGTGCCGACGAGCATGCCGGTCATGACGTCGCCGAAGCCGCCGTAGTAGCCGTAGGCGTACGGCTGGTAGGCCGGTCCCGCGTCGTAGTACGGGCGGCGCTCGCCGTTGACCATGACCTCGCGCGTCTGGGGCTCGAAGCCGCGCTCGACGGCCTCGGCGTCGGCCGCGCAGGCGGGCACGTCGCGCAGCGCGCCGCCGGGCGGGGCCCAGCGCACGTCGCGGACGGAGGGTCCGTGCTGCGGGTTGAAGAAGCACGGGGAGCGCCGCTCGGGCAGCGGCTGGTGGTTGACGCGCGCCTTCACGCAGGCGAGGGCGTAGCGGCCCTCCTCCAGCGCGGTGGTCACGCCGCGGAGCTCGTCGGGGCGCTTGACCGCCGCGAGCTCCACCTTGGCCCGCTCGTAGGAGTCCAGGGCGCGCTGCCAGTCCTGCAGGTGGTCGGCGCTGTCGCCGAGCAGCTTGACGTCGGTGTCGAGGTCGGTGATCTCCTCGCCGAACTTGGTGACGTCCTCGTCCACGGTCTGCTTGACCGCGGCCAGCTCGGCGGCCTCACGGATCTCGCGATCCTTCTTCTTCTTGCGGGAGTAGAAGAAGATGCCCGCGCCACCGGCCGCGGCCAGCACCAGGATGCCGACCAGCACGCCGGTGCTGGAGCCGCTTGAGGAGCTGGAGCTGGAGGAGTCGGAGGAGTTGGCGGGGGCGCCGCCGCCGATCCCCGCGTCGTTCGCCAGCTTGGTGAAGTTGATCACGCTGTCGGTCGGGCTGTTGGCCTTGGCCCGTCCGAGCAGCTCGTCGACGTCGATGCCCTTGATGTTCGTGACGCCGAACGGGGTCCTGCCGCTCATCACCAGGACCGTCGACTTGGGACCGACGCCCTTAAGGACCGAGCTCAGCAGCGTCTTCGCCTGGGACTGGCTGCTGATCGAGCCTTCGGGCAGCAGCGCCACGTAGACGGAGGAAGTCTTCTCGGTGGCGCTGCGCATGGCGTCGACGGCATTGGCGGGCAGGCCCGCCGCGGGATCGGCGTAGAAGCGGTCCCCGTCCTTCAGCTCCGAGACGATCGCGCTGGGGTCTGGCGCCGCGGCGTGGGCCGCCGGGGCGAGCATGAAAACGGCCAGCAGCCCGGCGAACAGTGCCATGAGCATGGCACCGAAACGGCCTGGCGCGGTTCTAATCGTGGTCACGGCAGAAAGCCTCCTTCGTCCTGAAGACGAATGAGTGGACGGCAGAGTTCCTACATCCCGACCGTATCCTTTTCCGAACCGCGTCAGACGTCTACCCGGGCATCCGGTGTGTGATCGTCGTGCCACGGTCCGTGCGGGTCCGCGCACGCGAAGGCTTCAGCGAGGGTGGCCGGGGCTCCGGAGCCTGGCCTCGGCGCGATGTCCATGAATCCCCGCCGGATCTCCGGGGCGACCGGAACGGCATGCCGAAGCCGGTGAACGTGGGCGGACACCGCGCCGGGCGGGACCTCAGACGTCCTTGATCTCGCAGATCGTGGCGCCCGAGGTGACGGTCTGGCCGACCTGTGCCGCCAGTCCGGTGATGGTGCCGGCCTTGTGCGCGGCGAGTGGCTGCTCCATCTTCATCGCCTCCAGCACGACGATCGTGTCACCGGCCGCGACGGTGTCACCGTCGGCGGCGACGACCTTGACGATCGTGCCCTGCATCGGGCTGACCAGCGAGTCGCCGCTCGCGGCCTTCTTGGCCACCCCGCCGCCGCCCCGGCGCGGCGCCTTCGACGCCACGCCGCCCGAGCCGGGGTTCCCGGCGGCGAACCCCGCGGGGAGCACCACCTCCAGCCGCTTGCCGGCCACCTCGACGGTGATCCGCTGCCGCTCGCCCGGCTCCTCGGCCGCGCCGTGCTCTCCTGCGTACGGCGCGACCGTGTTGTCGAACTCGGTCTCGATCCATCGGGTGTGCACCGAGAACGGCTCACCGGTGAACGCGGGATCGGCCACCACGGCACGGTGGAAGGGCAGCACGGTCGGCATGCCGTCGATCTCGAACTCGGCCAGCGCCCGGCGCGAGCGCTCCAGGGCCTGTGCCCTGCTGGCTCCGGTCACGATCAGCTTGGCGACCAGGGAGTCGAAGGACTGCGGGACGGTCATGCCGGCCTCGTAGCCGGCGTCCAGGCGCACCCCGGGGCCGGAGGGGGCGCTCATCCGCGTGATCGTGCCGGGGGCGGGCAGGAAGCCGCGCCCGGCGTCCTCGGCGTTGATCCGGAACTCGATCGAGTGGCCGCGCAGCACCGGGTCGCCGTAGCCCAGCTCCTCGCCGTCGGCGATGCGGAACATCTCCCGTACCAGGTCGACGCCGGCGACCTCCTCGGTCACCGGGTGCTCGACCTGCAGCCGGGTGTTGACCTCCAGGAAGGAGATCGTGCCGTCCTGGCCCACCAGGAACTCGCAGGTGCCGGCCCCGACGTAGCCCGCCTCGCGCAGGATCGCCTTGGAACTGGTGTAGAGCAGGTCGAGCTGCTCGGAGGTCAGGAAGGGGGCGGGTGCCTCCTCGACCAGCTTCTGGTGGCGGCGCTGCAGCGAGCAGTCACGGGTGGACACCACGACCACGTTGCCGTGGGTGTCGGCCAGGCACTGGGTCTCCACGTGCCGGGGACGGTCCAGGTAGCGCTCGACGAAGCACTCGCCCCTGCCGAACGCGGTGACCGCCTCGCGGACCGCGCTGTCGTACAGTTCGGGGATCTCCTCCGCGGTGCGCGCCACCTTCAGCCCGCGCCCGCCGCCTCCGTAGGCGGCCTTGATCGCGATCGGCAGGCCGTGCTCGGCGGCGAAGGCGACGACCTCCTCGCTCCCGGAGACCGGATCCTTGGTGCCGGCCACGAGCGGCGCGCCGACCTTCTGCGCGATGTGGCGGGCCTGCACCTTGTCGCCGAGCGCGGTGATCGCGGCCGGCGGCGGGCCGATCCAGGTCAGGCCGGCGTCGATGACCGCCTGGGCGAAGTCGGCGTTCTCGGCCAGGAAGCCGTAGCCGGGGTGTACGGCGTCCGCCCCGGTCTCCGCGGCGACCCGCAGCAGCTTGGTGATGTCGAGATAGGTTTCCGCGGGCGTCTGGCCACCAAGGGCGTGCGCCTCGTCCGCGACCCGGACATGGAGTGCGTCCAGGTCCTGGTCGGAGTAGACGGCGACGCTGGCCAACCCGGCGTCCTTGCACGCGCGGGCGATTCGCACCGCGATCTCACCACGGTTGGCGATCAAGACCTTATGCACCGACGTCGTTCCCTTCAGGCGTGCGAACAGGGGGCTGGCGGGCCTCCAACGGAGTGTAAGCGGCGCTTGATGGCGAAACCGAGGGGGGTCCTACCTGCCCAGGTACGCGCCGCCGTTGACGTGCAGAACCTGCCCGGTCACGTGGCGTGCCTCAGCGGAGGCGACGAACCTCACGGTCTCGGCGACGTCGTCCGGGGTCCCGGCCCTGCCGTTTCTGGTGCCCTCGACCCTGCGGCGCACCCCCTCTGAGGTGAGACGGCCCCGGAAGAACTCGGTGTCCACGATCAGACCGGGGGAGACCACGTTGGCGGTGACGCCCCGCGGCCCCAGCTCGGCGGCCAGGTCGGCGGTCCACGCCTCCACGGCCGCCTTGGCCGCGCCGTAGGACCCGGAGCCGGTGCCCCTGGCCGCGATGGAACCGATCGTGATGATCCGGCCGCCCTCGGCGAGGCGCGGGATGAGCGCGCTGGTGACCAGTACGGCCGACATCAGGTTGGCGTTGAGGTTGGCCCACCAGCCCTCCGCCACGTCCATCAGGTCGTCGCCGGACGGCACGCGGTCCAGGTTGGTGTTCCCGCCCGCGTTGTTGACCAGCACGTCCACCCGCGCCGGCAGCCGTTCCAGCGCCTCGCCCACCGCCACCGGGTTGGCCGCGTTGAACGCCACGTACGAGACGCCCAGCCGGTCGGCCGCCTCCTTGAGCACCTGCTCGCGCCGCCCGGTGACGGTCACCCGGTCGCCCTGCGCGGCGAACGCCGTCGCGATGGCGTAGCCGATCCCGGTGCCTCCGCCCGTCACCACAATCTCACGCACTGCCCATATCTCCTTGAATCACTAAAAATCAAGACAATGAAGAACGTTAGCCTCTCAGTGGGGAAGGGAACGTCCATAGCCGCTCGGTATATCCCGGATACCCCTGTGATCCGTACGCCTATCGTGATTTCGTTTGGTGACCAACCCCCGACACCGATCCGAAGGAGACTGGCATGAGCCAGAACTTGCTCGGCGGCAACCCCGCGGAAATGCAGCAGATGGCCACCCAGTTCACCCAGCAGGCCGACCAGGTCAGAGCCACCGTGGCCGCCCTTGACAGGGAGGCGGCGAAGGTCGGAACGGCCTGGACGGGGCCCGGCGCCCAGCGTTTCAGCGAGGCCTGGCAGAACTACCGCGCCGCTTTCCAGCGCATGTCCGAGGAGCTTGGCGAGGCTTCTCGGGTGATCAACACCTACCGCGGCAATATCGAGTCCGCCACGCGATAGGAAACGGCCCGCCGAAATGCCCCGGTTCTGGAAAGACCGGGGCATTTTCAGGTGATGGCCGCCTGGACGGGAGTCACCGAGCCCAGGGTCACCAGCAGGCCGCGTCCCGGGGGGCCGCCGACCGCGCCGCGGGGCAGCCGGACCGTGAACAGGTCGCCGTCGGCGGGGCTCTGGACCGAGAGCAGCAGGCCGGTGCGCCCCTTGCGGGTCTCGGCCGCGAAACCTCGGTAGGCGGTGGTCAGGTCGCCCGTGGTACCGCCGATGATCATGCCGTGCTCGCCGTCCCTGCCGCTCCGGAGCACCTGTTCGAGCGCGGTGCCCAGGGGGGAGTCCGGGGAGATCAGCTCGGCGTCGTCGACGATCACGACGTAGCGGTCCTGCCCCGCGACGGCCTCGTGCAGGTCACCGTTCGCGTCCAGCACGGCCAGCACGCCCGGGGTGTCCACCAGCGTGCACAGCGGGCTGCGCCGGGGAGTCACCAGGACCGTGGGGGTGCCCTGGGAGAGCAGGGAGTGGGTGGCGGTCAGCAGTGCCGTGGACCTGCCGGACCTGGGCGGCCCCGCGACGACCGCGCCGGGGCCGTGGGCGAGCAGGTCGACGCCGAGCGGGGCCAGCGAGTCGCCCCCGGCACCGAACAGCGCCCACAACGGCGACGGCGGCCGGAAGGAGGGCACCAGATCCAGGACCTGCGCCGCGGTGACGCGCATCGGCAGCGCGTCCACCCGCATCGGCGGGTCGGCGGTGATCTCCGGTGCCGACCGGGCCAGCGCCTGGAGCGCGGCGACCTGCGCCGGTCCCGAGGGGTCGTCGCAGAGCAGCGCGATCTGGCTCTCGGTCGTGCCGTACTCGCCGACGGACAGCGCGCGGCCCGGCGCGAGGGTCGTGGGCAGGTCCTTGACCGGCAGCCCGGCCAGGCCGTAGTCGGACGGGTCGGCCAGCCGCAGGATCAGCCGGTCGTCGAAGACCGTGGAGATCTGCCCGAGCAGCACGGACCTGTCACCGGTCACCACGGCCCGCAGCCCGACCGCGGGTCCCTCCCGCAGCAGCTGCATCAGCGAATCGATCAGCCGCCCGTAGTCGTAGCCCTCGAACGCGGCGACGAATCCCTCCCACCGGTCGAGCATCAGGACCAGCCACGGCAGCCGGGGGCCGTCCGTGCCGGCGCGCAGCTCGGCCAGCGAGGCGTACCCGGCCTCGGCGAGGAGTTGCTGGCGCCGCCCCACCTCCGCGCGGAGCCGGGCCAGCAGCCGATCCACCCGGTCGAGCTGGTCGCGCGTCACCACGGCACCGCAGTGCGGCATCGCCATCAGGGGCAGCAGCGCCCCCGAGCCGCAGTCGATCGCGTGCACGTGCACGTCGTCGGGGGAGGTCCGGCCGGCGATCGCCCCCGCGAGCGTGCGCAGCGCAGTGGACCGCCCGCTCCGCGAGGCGCCCGCGACGAGCAGGTGCCCTCCTCCCGCGAGGTCGAGCGCCAGTGCTCGCCGGTCCTGCGCCCAGGGCATGTCGGTGACCCCGAAGGCCAGCGGCGGCACCTCCTCGGCCCCCGCCCGGTAGGGCAGACCGGTGGACGGTGTGGAGAGGCCGGGGACGACCATGAGCTCGGGGAGCGGTTCGAGCCAGGGGCTCGGCTGCTCCGCGACTCCGGCGACGCGGGCCGCCTCGACGAGGGCGTCGGTGAGTACGGACAGGTCGGTGACGTGGCCTCCCTCGACTCCCGCGCGCGCCGGCCTGGGGCGTCCCAGCGCCTGCCAGCCGACCTCCGTCACCCGCACCCTGGCCTCGCCGCCCGAGACGCCGGGGCTCCGTCCGCCGATCCGCGCGGTCTGCACCGCCGTCGCCGCGCCCGCGCCCGACTTCACATAACACCGGCCGGGAGCGGACTTGGGGATGTACGAGGCGTCCGGACGGTCGATGACGTCGGTGGACTCGGTGGCCTCGGTGACCCGCAGCGCGATCCGCAGGGACGTGTTGGCCTGGATGTCGGCGGTCACCACCCCGCCGGGGCGCTGGGTGGCGAGGATGAGGTGGATGCCGAGTGAGCGCCCCCGCCTGGCGATGTCGACCAGTCCGGTCATGAAGTCGGGCAGCTCGCTGACCATGGCCGCGAACTCGTCGATGACCAGCACCAGCCGGGGCAGCGGGGCCGGAGGCTCGGCGCGCCCGCGCAGCGGCCTGACCGGCGCGCCGCCCCCGGCGACGAGCAGGTCGCGGGAGGCGCGGGCGGTGCGGGCGTCGCGCAGCTCGTGGTAGTCCTCGATGTCCTTCGCTCCCACGGCCAGCAGCAGGCGCTCACGGCGGCGGATCTCGGCGGCCAGTGAGGCCAGGGCCCGCTGGGTCAGGTGGCCGTCGAGGTCGCTGACCATGCCCACCGTGTGCGGCAGCCGCACGCACTCCTTGAACGCGGCGCCGCCCTTGTAGTCGATCAGCACGAACGTCATCTCGTCCGGCCTGTTGGCCACCGCCAGCGAGCAGATCAGGGTCTGCAGCAGCTCCGACTTGCCCGCGCCGGTGGTGCCCGCGATGAGCGCGTGCGGTCCGTCCCTGCGCAGGTCGACCGAGAAAGATCCCTCGGAGCCCACCCCCACCACGGCCTCGGTCGCCCGGCCCCAGCGCTCGGCCAGGGCCGCACCGGAGACGGAGGGCAGCTCCAGCAGGTCGAGCAGCCGCGCGGAGCCCGGCAGGGCGAGGCCGGCGTCGTCGCGGCTGACGTCGCGGATCGGCGCCAGCGAGCGGGCCAGCCGGTCACACCAGGCGGCCGTCACCTGGTCGGCCAGGATCTCGCCGAGGTCGTCCAGGCCGCCGCCGCGCAGCCGCACGGTGCCGTCGGCCTGCATGGCGGCGACGGTGGCGCACTCCTCGGGCAGCAGCCGCTGGTCGCCGTCCACCGCCAGGGTGTAGACGCCCGCGCGGGGTCCCTGGCGCAGCACCTGGGGCATGCCCGGCAGCGCGCGCAGCACCTGCGCGCCGTCGAGCACCACCAGCACGTCGTAGGGGCGCTCGTCGTAGACGGGGGCGGCGTACGGCTGCTCGGACCCGCCACCCCCCAGATCGCCCCAGCCGGCCGGTACGCGGCCGAGCCTGGCCGCGGGCCCCGCGGCGGCGTCGTCGCCGAGGCGCTCGTCGATCAGCGCGGCCAGCTCGCTCACCCTGCGGGCCGCGGCCTCGGGGTCGGCGCCGACCAGGACCACGCAGTCCTCGCCGCCGCGCGGGGCGCAGTGCGGCAGCCACCGTACCCAGCTCCAGTGCTCCTCGCCGTCACCGTGCGCGGAGAGCACGACGATCGCCAGGTCGCGCGGGCTGTGCAGGGCGGCGGCTTGGCCGACCAGCCAGCGCGCCAGCCCGGCCGTCGTCTCCCTGGGCCCGGTCAGACCGGCGACGCCCAGGCGGCGCATGGCAAGTGCCACCGGTACCGCCTGGCAGGTGGGCGGGGCGGGCATCGGGGCGTCGGCCGGCGCGGAGCGCTCGGGGGTGAACTCCAGGTCGGCGGGGAGGTCGGCGAGGCCGACCCGGAGCCGCAGCGCGTCGGGGTCGTGGTCGCGCCGCTCCCAGAGTCGCCGCCGGGGGCCCGTCACGGTGAGCAGCACCTCGGCGGGGTCGGGCGCGGCGGCGCGGCGGGCGGTCTCGTCGTCGGCACAGGCGCGCTCCACGGCCGCCTCGAAGACCTTCAGCCGCTCCCGGTACTCCTTGAGCTGCCGGCGGTACTGCTTGCGGCCGTGCCGCCGGTCGCTCCACCACTGGCCGATCATGATCAGCGGTGTCATGAGCGCGAACAGCAGGAAGTACCACGTCTGGAGCGCCCAGGCCATGCCGAACCCCAGCGCCGCGGGCAGGAACGCGGTCAGCAGCTGCAGCCGCATGGTCTCGGCCCGCCTGGGCTCGGCCGGGACCTCGAAACGCCGCGCGCCGCCCGGCGGGCGGAACCTGGGCGGCCGGTTGTAGGCCAGGCCGCCGTCCGGCTGCGCGTCCAGGTGCGCGTCGGGCGGCTCCACCGCCTTGAGGGTCAGCACGCTGCCGCCGCAGCTCAGCAGGGCGTGCTCGGGCCAGGGCAGCGGACCTGCCAGCCGCTCGCGGTCGAGCAGGGCCCCGGCCCTGTCCCCAGGGCCCCCCGGGTCCCCCGGCTCCACGGTGATGGCGTCCGGGGTGAGTCGCACCACGGCGGCCAGCGCGGGCAGCCGGGGGTCGGACACGGCCACCGAGCAGGCGGGGTCGGAGCCGATGGTGTGCACGCCCAGGCTGAGGCGGTGCACCGACCCGGCGGCGGGCCCGCCGACCACCCGGATCTCCACGATCCCGCCGGGCTCCTCGGCGAGGGTGGCCATGGCGAGCGAGCGGTCGAGGGTGACCAGGTCGCCGTCGCGGAGCAGGCCGAGCGCGGGGGCGGCGGGGTCGAGGGGGCGGCCGTCCAGCCAGAGCGCCGGGGGCTCGGCCCCGGCCGAGTCGCGGCCCAGCCCGTACGGGGCCTTGCTGCGTGTCAGCCGCACCACGTTGCTCGGACGTTCGCCGCCCTGGCCCGCGAGTGACTCCGCGAGCCGTGCCACCGTGGTCGTCTCGTCGCCCTCGACCACGACATCGCGGTCGGCGTGCTCGCTGAGCACGGTGAGCATGATCCGCATCGACGCTCTCCTCGGGTCAGGCCCCGGATCCACCGTACAGAGTGGAAACGGGGTCCGAGAGGGTGTTCGCGGCAATCTCATGGCGCGCGACCCGGTATGTGGAAAACATCCCAGCCTGTGGATAACTCTCCGTAGGCGGCGGCTGTTTATACCGCTTTATGGGGATATTTGGTGATTTATCACCTCCTGGGGGCCGGCCTGCCCGCGGTATGGAGCTGTGGAAAACCTGTTCGGAGAACCGGCGGAACGGCGGGCCGCGGTCCGGGCCCGAAGCTCGCCCGTCTTCTCCTCGAGCAGCCCGGCGTACGCGCTGACCTCGGAGGTCACCTCGGCCAGCCCGACGGCCGCGCGGTGCAGCCTCTCGATCATTCGCTCCGTCGCGGGGGCGGCGGTGAGGCGTTCGACCCCGCGACGGCGCATTCGCCCGGCCGCCGAGCGGAAAAGGAGCCTGACCCGTCCCCCGCCCGAGGCGTCACGCCCGGATGATGTGGCCATCTTTCCAGGGTGCCACATTTTGAACAGGTTCAGGGTTAAGGAGGGCGCACATCCCGTGAGCGATGGAGTGAAGGAGGAGATGGGGTGCCGTAATGATGGAGGTAAATGCTGGGACGATTGGTGCAGGAGTTAATTACCGTCCTTATCACCCAGATAAGTGTCCCGTCATCTAGCGAAACCGCCACTTTCTTCTGAAGCGGCGTTGACAGACGTGTTCCTATCAAACGAGCATGGGTTCTGGTTTTTGTCCGGCAGCCCGTCGGCATGGTGCGCATAATGGCGTAAATTCGACCAGTAGTCCCCATATTTATGATCACTCTGGGAGTCCCCCTACCCATGAGGACCAGTGAGAAGCCAACGGGCCGTGTCCCGGTGAACGCCGAGCGCCAGTCGTCGGCGGGCACCCTGTCCGGGCCGGCGTCGCGCAAGCTTCCCGTGCCCCCACGCGAGCGCAAACCAGCCCTCGCCGCCCTCGCCGTCCTTCTCATCCTGGGCGGCGCCCTCGCCACCACCCTGCTCGTCCTGCGCAGCGGCGACCGCGTCTCGGCGATCGCCGTCTCCCAGCAGATCGGCGCCGGCCAGCAGTTCACCGAGGCGATGCTCAAGGAGGTCCAGATCGCCGACACCGGCATCGGCTACGTGGCCTGGTCCCAGCGCGCCCGCGTCGCGGAGAACTTCGCCCGCGTCACCCTCATCCCCGGAACGCTCCTGACCCGCGAGATGGTGGTCTCCACCAGCAGGGAGCTGGGCCCCGGCAAGGCCCAGGTCGGTCTCGCCCTCAAACCCGGCCAGTCACCGGGCACCCTGGAGCGCGGAGACCGGGTCCAGGTCGTCTACGTGCCGAGCAGGGGCGGCGGCGCCGGCCAGGAGCGGCGGGTGCTGGCGCAGAGCGCCCTGGTCCACCAGGTCGGCACGCCCGGCAGGAGCGGTGCGAACGGCCTGGTCACCATCATCGTGGACAGTTCCATCTCACCGGAGGTCGTCGCGTACGCCTCCACCGGTGAGATCGCGCTCGCCGAGTTGCCGGGAGCACGCTGACGTGGCGCTCATCGTGCTGGCCGCGGACAAGGGCGCACCCGGAGTGACCACGGCGGCCACCGCGCTCGGCGCGATCTGGCCGCGCCCGGTGCTGCTCGCCGAGTGCGACCCGGCGGGCGGAGATCTCGCCTACCGCCTGCCCGCGGCCGACGGCGGCGTGCTCAACCCGGCCAGGGGCCTGCTCACCCTGGGGGCCACGGCCCGGCGCGGCCTGCACCCGGAACAGATCCACGAGCACACCCAGAAGATCATCGGTGGTCTGGACATACTGGCGGGGCTGACCCACGGCGAACAGGCGGCCGGACTGACCTGGCTCTGGGGTCCGCTCGGCCGGGCACTGGCCACGATGCCCGGCGCCGACGTGCTGGCCGACTGCGGACGCCTCGGCGGCCACCCCCAGCTGGCCGAGCTGACCGCGGAGGCCTCGCTGGTGGTGCTGTTCACCAGGGCGAGCCTGGACCACGTCGCCCACCTGCGGGAACGCCTGCAGATCATGCCTCGCGAGCCGCAGGTGGGCGTGGTCGTGATCGCCGATCCCCGGCAGTACCGCACGACGATCGAGGAGGTCCGCCGGATCGTCGTGGGCACCGGCAGGAACCTCGCCTTCGTGAGCGGGCTCGCGCACGACCCCAAGGGCGCGGAGCTGCTGCGCGGCCAGTGGGGCGGGCGCCTGGACCGCTCCCTGCTGATCCGCACCGCCCGGGAGCTGGGCGGCCGCCTCGCCGCACAGGTCAGCGCTCCCGAGCCGGTCATGGGCGTGCCCGTCGAGCCGTCGAGCGGAGCCAGGCCGTGACCATCGACCACACGCTGGTGAAGCGCTTCCGGCAGGACGTCGGAGACAGGCTGGCCCACCAGCGCCGCCTGGACCAGGCCAGCGGCCTGCAGCCGATGACCGGTGAGGACGAACGCCAGTTCGCCCGCGCGCTGATCGCCCAGATCCTGGAGGAGTTCGCCCGCGGCGAGATCGGTGTCGGCAGGACCCCGCCCACCGCCGAGGAGGAGGAGGCGCTGGCCGCGGGGATCCACGCGGCCCTGTTCGGCGTCGGCCGCCTCCAACCCCTGCTGGACGACCCCGAGGTCGAGAACATCGACATCAACGGCTGCGACCGGGTGTTCGTCGGCTACGCCGACGGCCAGGAGATCATGCGTGAGCCCGTGGCCGAGTCCGACGAGGAACTGGTCGAGCTGGTCCAGATCCTCGCCGCCTACAGCGGCCTGTCCAGCAGGCCGTTCGACACCGCCAACCCCCAGCTCGACCTGCGCCTTCCCGACGGCTCCCGGCTCTCGGCCGTGATGGACGTGACGGTCCGCCCGTCCATCTCCATCCGCCGCTCCCGGCTGGGCAAGGTCTTCCTCAGCGACCTGGTGGGAAACGGCAGCCTGACCCCGGAGCTGGGGCGTTTTCTGGCGGCGGCGGTGGCGGCCAGGAAGAACATCATGATTTCCGGTTCGACCAACGCCGGGAAAACGACACTGCTGCGCGCCCTGGCCAATGAGATTCCGCCCTCCGAGCGGCTCATCACCGTCGAGCGCGCCCTCGAACTCGGCCTCGACCAATTCCCGGAACTCCATCCCAACGTGGTCGCCTTCGAGCAGCGGCTGCCCAATTCCGAGGGCCAGGGCGAGATCACCATGGCGGAACTGGTCCGCCGCTCCCTGCGCATGAACCCGTCCAGGGTGATCGTCGGAGAGGTCCTCGGCGACGAGATCGTCACCATGCTCAACGCGATGACCCAGGGCAACGACGGCTCGCTGTCGACGATTCACGCCAACTCCTCGATGGAGGTCTTCAACCGCATCGCGACCTACGCGCTCCAGGCCACGGAGCGCCTGCCGATCGAGGCCACCCACATGCTCATCGCGGGCGCGATCGACTTCGTGGTGTTCATCGAGAAGCGCAACGACTACGCGGTGGGAGGCAGGCTGCGGCGCTTCGTGTCGAGCGTGCGCGAGGTGGCCGGAGTGGACGGCAGGGTGCTCTCCTCGGAGGTGTTCGCCATGACGCCCGACGGCCGGGTCGCGCCACACGCGCCGCTGTCGTGCCTGGAGGAGCTCGCCCACTTCGGCTACGACCCGGGAGGCTGGACATGACCTCCCTGCCTCCGGGCCTGTTCGACCCGCTGGTGCTGCTGGCCGGCATCGCGATCGGCGCGGGGCTGTTCCTGCTCGTCGTCGCGCTGTACGGGGTGCGCCCCCGCCCGTCGTCCCCCGGCAGGCAGGCGGGCAGGCGCGAGTTCGTCCGCACGCTGTCCACCCGTACCGCGGTGGGGGTCATCGTCGGGGTGGTCGTGCTCGTGGTGACCGGGTGGCCGGTCATGGCGGTCGGAGCCGTGCTCCTCGCCCTGGCCTGGCGGGGCCTGTCCGGCGGAGCCGCCGAGGAGCGGACCGCGATGCGCAGGCTGGAGGCACTGGCCGCCTGGACCGAGTCGCTCCGCGACACCATCGCCGGGGCGGCCGGGCTGGAGCAGGCGATCCCGTCCTCGATCCGGGCGGCGGCCCCCACGCTCCGCCCGCACCTGCGGTCGATGGTCGACCGCCTGCACACCAGGATGGCGCTGCCCGACGCGCTCAGGCGCTTCGCCGACGAGCTCGACGACCCCTCCGCCGACCTGGTCGTGGCCGCCCTCATCCTCAACTCCAAGCTGCGCGGCCCCGGCCTGCGTGACGTGCTCGGCGCGCTGGCCGTCTCCGCCCGCGAGGAGCTCGACATGCGCCGCCGGGTCGAGGCCGAGCGCCGCTCCACCCGGCGGAGCGTGCAGATCGTGGTCGGCACGGCCATCGCCTTCGCCGTCATGCTCGTGGTGTTCAACCCCTCCTACGTCGAGGAGTACGACAACGCGCTCGGCCAGGCCGTGCTCGTGGTGGTCGCCGGGCTGTTCGGCGCGGGGTTCGCCTGGATGCGCCGCCTGGCTCGCTTCGACAAACCCGCCCGCCTGCTGGGCCTGCCCTCCGGGGGTGAGGTGTCCGATGACTGAGGCGCTGCTGGCGGGCTCCGTGCTCGGGATGGGCCTGTTCCTGCTGTTCCGGGCGCTGTTCCCGGCCCGCCCAGGGCTGGTGACGCGGCTGCTGGCGCTCGACGCGGCCCGCGAGGGCACCGACGCGCCTCGCGCCCGGCTCATCCTGCCCGACGAGGAGGTCAGCGTCTTCCGGCGCGGCCTGGGGGAGCGGATGGCCCGCTTCTACGCGGCCAGGGGCTGGGAGGCGCGCTCCGCCAGGGCCGACCTGGCGCTGCTCGGCAGGTCGTTCGAGGGCTTCCTGGCCACCAAGGTGCTGCTGGCGGTCTCCGGGCTGCTGGCCTTCCCGCTGCTGGTCGGCTGGCTGGTGCTGATGGACTGGGGCGTCTCCCTCACCGTCCCGCTCTGGGCGGCACTCGTGGTCGCCGGGGTCTTCTTCGTCCTGCCGGACCTGCAGGTCAAGCGGGACGCCGCGCGGATGCGCCGCGACTTCCGGCACGTCGTCGGCTCCTTCCTGGACCTCGTCGCGATGAACCTGGCGGGCGGGCGCGGGGTGCCCGAGGCGCTGATGATGGCGGTCTCGGTGGGCAGTCCCGGCCCCGACGAGGAAGGCGCCAACTGGGCGATGTCCCGTATCCGCGAGGCGCTCGGCAACGCCAGGATCGTCGGCATCACCCCCTGGCAGGCCCTCGGCCAGCTCGGTGACGAGATCAACGTCGACGAGTTGCGCGACCTGTCCGCGGCGCTCGGCCTGGTCGCCGACGACGGCGCCAAGGTCCGCTCGTCC
Source organism: Streptosporangium sp. NPDC002544 (assembly GCF_040295965.1). Classification (NCBI taxonomy): domain Bacteria; kingdom Bacillati; phylum Actinomycetota; class Actinomycetes; order Streptosporangiales; family Streptosporangiaceae; genus Streptosporangium; species Streptosporangium sp. NPDC002544. Next base: position 548,562 of record NZ_JBEOWJ010000001.1, read on the forward strand.
CTCACCGCCCGTGCCGCGACCATGCGCCGCCGCGAGCTGGCCGAGATCGAGGGGCAGGCGGGCGAGCGCTCCCAGTCGATGCTCGTCGCCCAGCTCCTGCTCTGCGCGGGTTTCGTGATCTTTCTAAGTTTTCCGGCCGCTATGAAGATGTTGGGGTCCTGACCATGCTGAGCCATCCGTGGATCACTTACGCGACCGCCGTTCTGAGCGTCCGGATCACCAGGGCGCGCAACGCCCCCACCCGGGGGGCCTCCGCCGTCGAATGGGTCATCATCACGGCCATCATCGCCGGGGTGGCGCTCGGCCTCGCCACGCTCATCAAGACCCTCGTCGAGGGGAAGCAGGCGGAGATCTCCAGTCAGTTCGGCGGCGGGGGCGGCGGGGGCGGGGGCGGCGACCTTGGAGACCCGTGACCGTGAGCGGGGCCGCTCCGGGAACGGGGGGGCCAAGCCCGGCCGGGACGGCAGCCGGAGTGGTGAACGCGGCGCCACGGGACGCGGTGCGCGTTCGGCCGCGCGCCGACGGGGCCGGAGCGGTGAACGCGGCGCCACCGTGATCGAGTTGGCGATCATCATGCCGGTGGTGCTGGTCGTCATCCTGCTCATCGTGCAGTCCGCCCTCTGGTTCCACGGGCGCCAGATCGCCGACGCCGCGGCCAGGGAGGGGGCGCGGCTGGCCCGGGTCGACACCGAGTCCTGGCAGCAGGACGCCGAGTCCCGCGCCCAGGAGGTGATCCGGACCGTCGGCCCGAAGCTCCTGGAGGGCGCCACGGTCACCGCCTGGGCGGAGGGCGACCAGCGGGGTGTCGAGGTGACCGCCTCGGCGGTCCAGGTCGTCCCGCTGCTGCCCTCCACCACGTTCACGGTCACCGCGCGCTTCGGCGGTCCCATCGAGTGTTTCCGGCCCGACGACGGAAGTGAAGGATGCGAGTGAGCCGGCTGATTCCCGTGGCCGGGGACGATCGAGGGTCGCTCAGCGCCGAGACGGTGCTGCTGGCCCCGGTCTTCCTGCTCTTCCTGCTGTTCCTGGTCGGCGCGGGAAGGGTGGTGGAGGCCCAGGGCGAGGTCAACGGCGCCGCCAGGGACGCCGCCAGGGCCGCCTCCGTCGAGCGCACGCTGGCCGACGCCGAGGACGCCGCAGCCGAGGTGGCCCGCGCCGCGCTGTCGGGCGAGTGCGAGCCCGAGGTCAGCCTGGCCGGTACCGACTGGAAGGAGGGCGGCCGGGTCCACGCCCAGGTGACCTGCTCCCTGGATCTGGAGTTCCTCGGCTTCGGCGCCGCCAAGGAGATGAAGGGCGACTCGGTGGTCCCGCTGGAGCAGTTCCGGAGAGTCGAGTGAATCTCGTGAACCCACCCTCGCGGCACCGGGGCCTCCCCCGTCCAACGACGGTGTGCCGGACGTCCGGGCACTCGCCCGCTCCGTGTCGCCTCGCACCCCTGCCCGTGGCATGCCGGACGTCCGGGCGTCCGGCGGGTTCGGGCGCCGGGAGAGGACGCCACGGCGAGCGAGGGTCGATGTCGATCTTCACGGTGATCTTCTCGGTGGTGGTGTTCCTGCTGGCCGGGCTGCTCGTGGACGGCGGGGCCGCCATCAACGCCCGGCTGCGGGCCGCCGACATCGCCGAGCAGGCCGCCAGGGCCGCCGCGGACCAGATCGACGTCGAGCACCTGCGCGCCACCGGCCAGGCCCGGCTGCTGGGAGAGGGGGAGGTCTGCGCGAAGGCCGAGGAGATCGTCTCGGCGCACGGCGCCGGCGACGTCCGGCTCACCCAGTGCGCGCTCGGTGGCGCCCAGGCCGAGGTCACCGTGAACGTCTCCGTCACCTGGAAGGCGTTCTTCCTGGCCGCGTTCGGTTTCCCCGGCTCGGACATGGAGGCCCTGGCCGCGGCGGGGCCGGACATCGGGGCAGACCAATTGCCGTGAATCGCTGGCCCACCGGTTGACCGACGACGAATCTGGACGGGGAGGGAGACGAATGCCCACGCGACAGCCCGTGCGTATCAAGGACAGGCGCACACCGGGAGACCTGCTGGCGGGCCTCGGCGCGCTGGCCGTCCTGGTCGCGCTCATCGCGGGGGTCCCCTACGCCCTGTTCCGGCTGGCTGGGCCGCCGCTCCCGCCGGAGCTGCGCGACCTCGACCTGCTGACCAGCCAGGTGGGCACGAGCACGATCGTCGCGATCCTCGTGCTGCTGGTCTGGCTCGCCTGGCTGCAGATGGTGGTCTGCGTACTGGTCGAGATCTACGCCGGAGTGCGCCGGGTCGGGATGCCGGCCCGGGTGCCGTTCTCCGGGGGCACCCAGATGTTCGCCAACCGGCTGGTCTCGGCGGCCATGCTGCTGTTCACCGTCTCGGCGGTGGCCCTGCCGATCGCGAAGCTGACCAGCCTGCCGCCCGCGACCTCCGCCATCGTCTCGACCGGGCTGTCGGCGGCGTCGGCCCCGGCCGGCGCCGAGCGGGTGGAGCTGGCGCCGGTGCAGAAGGCCAAGAAGGTCTACGTGGTGCAGCCGCCGCACGGCCGCCACCACGAGAGCCTGTGGGAGATCGCGGAGAAGTGCCTCGGTGACGGGCGGCGGTATCCGGAGATCTACCGGCTCAACCAGCACCGGGAGCAGCCGGACGGCAGTCGCCTGCGGATGGCCGACCTGATCAGGCCGGGCTGGGTGCTGGACATGCCGGACGACGCGCGCAACGTGCACATCGTCCCGGCGTCCCAGCCGCGCGACGACACCCTCAAGGAGCACCCCGGCAAGCCCGCCGAGCTGGACGGCCGTACCCAGACCTTCACCCCGGGCGGTGCGGACCTCCCGGCGGAGCCCGCACCCGGCGAGGGCGCGGGCCAGGCACGGGAGACCGGCCGGGGACAGAACGGGCGCCACGATGCGGCCGGGCACCGTCCCGACACCGCCGCCGAGCGCGGCGCCTCGCACGACCCGCGCCAGGTGCCCGTCCCCAAGGCGACCGCCGAGCGCGGTCCGGACACGGCGGCCACCGGCGCGCCCGCCACCACCGCGCCCGGGCGGCAGGATCCCGGCGCGGCGGACCCGGGAGCGGCGGTGGCGGGGCCCGCGGAGAACGGGCAGCACACCGGGCTGGAGATGCTCGACTACCTGGCCGGGGCCTCGCTGGCCGCGGCCGGGTTGCTGGTGGCGCTCGGCCGCAGGCGCAGGCGGCAGCTCTGGCACCGGGCGTTCGGGCGCCGGATCACCCGGCCGAGGGACGACGCCGCCCAGGCCGAGCTGGCGCTCAGACTCGGCGCGGACGCCCCGGGCAGCCGGATGCTCGACGTCGGGCTCCGGCTGCTGGGCAGGTCCCTCGCCGCCCAGAACCGCGTCCCGCCCACGGTCTACGCGGCCCACCTGTCACCGCAGACCCTCGACCTGTGGATCCATCCGCCGGACTCCGACGCGCCCGCGCCCTGGAGTGCCCACGACGGAGGCCAGGTCTGGCGGCTTCCCGCGCACGAGGGCCGGATGCTCGACGAGCAGGCACTCGCCGACGCGCCCGCGCCGTACCCGGGGCTGGTCTCGCTCGGTTCCAGCGGTGAGGGCCGGGTGCTCGTCGACCTGGAGGCCGCCCACGGTCCGATCAGCATCGGGGGCGCGCAGGCCACCGCTGCGCTGGCGGCGCTCGCCGTGGAGCTGGCGACCAACCGCTGGTCGGACCGGATGCGCGTCACGCTGGTCGGCTTCGGCGAGGAGCTGACCGTGATCGCCTCCGAGCGGATCAGGTACGTGGGCAGCCTGGCGGAGATCCTGCCCGAGCTGGAGGCGTCGGGCAAAGACGGCGGTAACCGAGGCGAGGTGCTCACCGGCAGGATCCACGGACGCGTCGCCGACCCGGTCTGCACCCCGCACTACCTGCTGTCCGCGATCGCCCCCACCGAGGAGGAAGGCCGCCGCCTGGCGCTGCTCGCCAGGAAGGGCGTCAGGACCGCCGCCGGGTACGTCATCGCGGGCGACGTGCCGCACGCCACCTGGAACTGGACGATCACCGAGGAGGGCCGTGCCAGGGTGGACGCGCTCGGGTTCGACGTGGCCGCGCAGCTGCTGCCACGGCGGCAGTACCGGGCACTGATCGATCTGTTCCTGGCGACCGAACGGCTGGAGGGCGAGCCGCTGGCCGACGAGCCGGAACCGGTCACCCAGACACCCTCGGTCGAGGTGCGGATCCTCGGCCCCGCCGAGGTCGTCGGTCCCTCGCCGATGGAGGAGGGGCGGGTCGTGATCGCGGTCGAGCTCGTCGTCTACCTGGCGACGCACCCCGGCGGCGTCCACCCCGTCGTGCTCGGCGGCATCCTCTGGCCACGTGGCGTGCAGGCGGTCGTCAGGGACGCCACGATCGCCAGGGTCGTCGCGTGGCTGGGCACCGACAGCCAGGGGCGGCCCAACCTCTACGCCGACACCTCGGGGCGCCTGCGGCTCGGCCCCGAGGTGCGCACCGACTGGATGCTCTTCCGCGACCTCGTCCGGCAGTCGCACGCCAACCCCGGCGGGCGTCCCGAGCTCCTCGATCGGGCACTGGGCCTGGTACGGGGTCCGCTGCTGAACGGCCGCCCGCGTGGCCGCTACGCCTGGCTGGCAGCCGACGACCTGGAGTACAACGTGACCGCGGGTGTCGCGGACGCCGCGCACCGGCTCTGCGAGGTACGGCTGGCCCGCGGTGAGACCGACCAGGCGGTGGCGGCGGTGCGGGCCGGGCTGCTGCTGGCCGCCGACGACGAGGGGCTCTGGCGCGACCTGCTGCGGGCCACGCATCTCACCGACGACCCCGTCCGCCTGCGTGCCGTGGCCGACGCCCTGCACCGGCGGGCCGCCTCCCACCCCTACGGCGGTGGGATGGCACCGGAGACCGAGGCCCTCATCGACGAGCTGCTGCCCTCGTGGCGGATGCGCTCGGCCCCGACGGCATGACAGGCCCGGCGGGCCCGGTCCGCGCGCCGGGGGTCATGCGGGGTCGCGGCGGGTCGGATGCCGCGCAGGACGGCCCGTCATGTCGTCGGGCACGGAATGAGGTGATGGGCCGTGGTGCGGGAGATCGCGTGGCGGGCGAGGCTGAGGGAAGAGTCATGCCGAATCGTGCATATCGATGGTTGCGGCGGCCGGGCGCTTCTAGCGTGATCGGTGTGCGTGTCGTGGTCGCGCTGTTCGTGCTCCTGTCGGCGGCCTGTGCCCCGTCGGAGGCCGAGCCGTTCAGTCCCGTCGATCTTCCCGCCGAGACCTCCACGCCGGGTGCCGCGCAGCCCTCTCCCAGCGGCTCCACGCGGACGGGGCCGAGGGTGGAGACGGTCCAGGTCGCACCGGGGGTGCGGGTGGTGGTCGAGTGGCCCGCCGAGCCCGACGCGGACACGACCGCGATGATCGAGCTCCTCCGTGACTACTTCGTCGGGGTCTTCAGGGCGGTCACGAGCGGGGGCGGCGACACCGACTACCTCGGTCTGGTCGAGCGCGACGCGAGCCCGGACGCCTACGCCTGGGTGCAGGCGTTCCTCGACCAGCGCAGGTCGGTGCGGGGAACCGCCCGGCTGTACGCGCTGAACGTCAGCTCGACCTACGGCGCGGGGGCGGAGCTGGAGGCCTGCGTCGACGAGTCGAAGATGCGCCTGATCGACTCCTCCACCGGCAAGCAGGTCCCCGAGCAGCCCGTATGGACCAAGAAGCCCTTCCTGCAGGCCGCCACGATGAGACACCACGACGACGGGAGCCGGCGCATCGTGCTCTTCCGCAACGCGGAACTCCCCCACGAGCGCGCGAAGGGCTGTCTCCGATGACTCTCTCCCCACCGCCGGGCTCCGGCGCCGAAACCGGAGGTGTTCGATGATCGGAAAAGTGATCGTCGCGGGGTTGCTGCTGTTCGCGCCCCCCGACCTCGGAGGCAGCACCGGTACCGGTTACCAGGACGGCCGCACCGCCGGGGTCCGCCTGGAGAACTCCCAGATCGTCATCACCGGTACCGGGCTCACCGGCAAGAGCGACGGCTACCGGATCAAGCGCCCGTGCTGGTACGAACCCGGAAACAACGCCGCGGACATGCTGTCGAGCCAGCAGGGTGTGCGGGACCACTGGTTCCGCTACACGAAGAACCCCACCGAGGAGAAGTACCAGGAGTTCCTCAAGCAGTTCCAGGACAAGATCGGCAAGGAGGGGCGCTGGTGGGCGCCCGCGTACAACGGCGCCGATCCGGACGGTCAGTCCTGCTGGAGCGAACTGGAGCCGTTCGTGTGGGTGCCGCCCGGCACCACGCCGCCCGCCGGGATCACCATCGCCGAACTCGTCGAGATCGCCCGCGCCGCGCTGACCGTGCCCGAGCCGAAGGTCGAGCTCAACCCGGACGCCAAGAGCTACGTCAACCTGCCGACCTGGGTCTGGCTGAGCGGTATCGGCGAGACCACCAGGTCCGTGACGGCGACGCTGCCCGGGGTGATGAGCGCCACCGTGACCGCCACCCTTGAGGACATCCGGATCGACGCGGGCACCACCGCAGACCGGGCGGAGGTCAAGGAGGAGTGCGGCCCCGGCGGCAAGCCGTACGCGAAGGGCGCCGCGTTCACCTGCGGCGTGCGCTACCTGCGGGCCTCGATCGACCAGCCGCGTGACGCCTACGTGCTGACGGTCACCTCGGTCTGGCCCATCGAGGTCGAGGGCGACGTGGTGCCCTTCGCCTACGACCCGGTCGAGGTCGGGGTCACCCGCGACGTCCCGGTGGGCGAGGTACAGAGCACCGTCAGGAAGACCGGATAGGTGCGCCACCCATGGACGTCGGTGATGGCGACCCGGTCGAATGATCTCGAAATGGGCGAGGGCCTCGTGACGTGGTGTGAGTCGACCAGGATTCACATCTGCCGGAGGCCCTCATGCCGCACCGTGACGCCCCGCTGACCGAGCCGGGCGCGCCTCATGGTCGAAGACGGCAGGCGTCACTCGCCGGTGATCGCCTTCTCGTGGATGAGCAGCCACCGCTTGACCGGCGTGCCGTAGTAGTAGCCGCCGAACCCGCCGGTGGACGGCAGGATGCGGTGGCAGGGAACGAACGGCGCGATCAGGTTCTGCGCGCACGCGCCCCCGGCCGCCCTGGCCGCCGTCCTCGGCAGGCCCGCCCGCTCGGCGAGCTCGGCGTAGCTGATCGTGACGCCCGGCGGGACCTCACGCAGGGCGGTGAGCAGCCGCTGCCGCTTGGGGGTGCCCGGCTGTTCCAGCGCCACGGAGTCGAGGGCCTTCAAGTCGCCGTCCAGGTAGTCGCGTACGGCACGCGCCGGGTGGCCCAGGTCGGCGGTCAGGACCAGGCCCTCCGACCGGAGGCCGGGGGAGAGCCGCGCGAACATCTCGTCCGGGGCGTCGGTGAAGCCCGCCGCGACCAAGACGCCCTCGCGGGCGAGCAGCGCCAGCGGACCGGTCGGGGTGGTGAGTACCTGTGCTTCTATCATTCGGAACTCCAAAGATGCAGTGCGGCGTACGCCCGCCATGGACGCCACCGCTCGATGTGGTCTTCCGGGATGCCCAGGCAGGCCATGGCCCGCCGCAGGCCGAGGTCTCCGCCAGGCCAGGCGTCCGGGTCGCGCAGCGCCCGCAACGCGATGTAACCCGAGGTCCACGGCCCGATCCCGGGGACCTCGAGCAGCCCGGCCACCGCCTGGGCGGGCTGCTGTGCCCCGTCCAGGTCGATCTCGCCGTCCGCCACCCGGGCGGCGAGCGCCTTCAGCGTGGCCACCCGCCGCCCGGTCAGGCCCAGCCCGCCCAGATCGGCCTCGTGGAGCTCGGCCGCGGTCGGGAACAGGTGGGTCAACCCCTCGTCGCCGCCCGTCCCGGGCTGCGGGCGCCCGGCTCGGGCGGTGACGCGCCCGAGGATGGTGCGGGCACCCGCGACGGAGATCTGCTGGCCGATCACGGCGCGGACGGCCACCTCGAAGCCGTCCCAGGCGCCGGGCACCCGCAGCCCGGGACGGGCGGCGACGAGCGGTTCCAGCGAGGTCTCGCCAAGGGCGGCGGAGATGGCCTCGGGGTCCGCGTCGAGGTCGAGGAGGCGGCGGCAGCGGGCGACGATCCTGGCCAGGTGGCTGGTGTCGTCGACGCTCACGTCCAGCCGGACGTGGTCCGCCTCGGGGGTCAGGGTGACCGTGCCACCGGGGACGGCGCGGCGGTAGGAGGTGCCGTCCGCGTGCTCCAGACCGGGGATCGCCCGCGCGGCCAGGAACCGCATCAGGGCCGCGGCGTCGTACGGCTCCCTGCGGTGTAGCCGCAGGGTCAGCGCGTCGCCCGAGACGTCGGTGCTGCGTCGCGTGGTCGCCCGCAGCTCGCCCGGGGTGAACCCGTAGGTGTCCTTCATGGTCGCGTTGAACTGCCGGACGCTGCCGAAACCCGACGCGAACGCCACGTCGACGATCGGCAGCCCGGTCTCGGTCAGCAGTTGCTTGGCCAGCAGCAGGCGCTTGGTCCTGGCCACGGCCAGCGGCCCCACGCCGATCTCCGTGGTGAACAGCCGGTGCAGGTGCCGCCCGGTGATGTGCAGCCGCCCGGCCAGCCGGGCCATCCCGCCGTCGTCCGCCACCCCCTCGTCGATCAGCCGGAGCGCCCTGCCGACCAGGTCGCCCCGGTGGTCCCAGCCGGGATCGCCGGGGCTCAGCTCGGGCCGGCACCGCTTGCACGGCCGGAACCCGGCGGCCTCGGCGGCGGCCGCGTGGCGGTAGAACCGCACGTTGCGGCTGGCAGGGGTGCGTGCCGGGCAGATCGGCCGGCAGTAGATACGGGTGGAGGTGACCGCCGTGTAGAAGCGCCCGTCGAACCGGGCGTCCCTCGCGGCCACCGCGCGGTAACAGGCGTCGAAGTCGAGCTCTCTCACGGACATGCTGATGACGCTACTCGCAGCCCACTTCGTACGGCTGGCGGGAATCGGACATGGTCGTGGCGGTCGTCGCGGGGAGGGCGGTGATCCGCTGAGGCGTGCCTCGCGGGCGCGTCACTTGGAGGAGACGCCGACCCCGATCTCGAACTCCCGGTAGACGCGGGCCCAGAATCCGTCGCGTAGCCAGACGCGTGCCTCGGGGTAGGGACGGAGGGAGTGCCCCAGCTCCTTCTCCGCCTCGATGAGCAGCTCGGTGTCGATGACCGTGGGCAGGATCGGCCCCGGGAGCAGGTCGCGGATGTTGTCGCGGCCGCGGGTGAGGATCCACTTCTGGGCCACGTGCTCACCGACCTCCTCGACGCGCGGGCGGCTCGGGCCCAGCTTGGTGACCTGGCCCGCGGGGGCCTTGGGCTTGGCGGTGGCGGTGGCGGCGGCGGTGCGCCCGGCGAAGACCTGGGCGGGGGAGGGGGCGCTCGGGGCGGCCGGCACCGGGACCGGCGCGGGGGCCCGGCTGAAGAAGGAGCGCAGGAAGTCGGCACTGATGATCTCGACGGTGTCGGACTCCCAGACCAGGCGCTCGGCCTGGTTGGTGCCGTACGGCGGCTCCACCCCCCACAGGTGGATCCGCACCCCGTAGGCCTGGGCGGCCTCGACGGCGGGGACCATGTCCTCGTCCCCGGCCAGCAGTATGGTGTCGCTCACCGCGTGGTGCCTGGCCAGCGCCTCCAGGTCGCTCCTGATCTGCGCGTCCACGCCCTTCTGCTGGCCCCTCGCGTTGAGGTTGCCCAGGCGGACCTTGACCCAGGGGAGCTGCGCGATGACCCGCTGGTCGACGGTCGGCACCCGGTCGCGGGCGGCGTCGTACCAGTAGATCCTCAGCAGCTCGCCGTGGATTCGCTCCTCCGCGTGCTTCTGCAACGCCTGGATCAGTTCGTCCGCCGCGACCCGGTACTCCTTGCGCTCCTTGGCGCTCAGAAGCACCTCCCCCGCCGCGGCGTACAGGTACCCGACGTCGACCAGGACGGCGTACTTCGCGGCGATGGGGTGTGACGTGAGGTCCAGGATGGTCATGTCGTCCTCCAGGCCTCGTAACTAGCTGATCGGCTGACTATATGCGCCCATTTCTTAGATGGTCCCAACTCTCGTGCAAGTTGACACCCCGTTCTGAGGATCTATCTCGGCAGTGCGCTCGATCTCCACGCACCTTGTCCGGTAGGAAGATGTTTTCGCATGCCATGTGAGTGATTGCTCCAGGATTTTGGCGTCTGCAGGGCTTTCGGGCCCGAAGTCGCGGCCGCGGTGTGCGCAGAGATGGCGATCACCACCGCGGCGATCTCCTCGGGGGTCGCATCCCCTTTAATGATCTTCAGGTGTCTCACAGCGGGATGTTCCCATGCTTCTTCGGCGGCAGGGTCGCGCGCTTGTTGCGCAGGGTCCTGAGCGCCTTGACGATCTGGACTCGGGTGTCGGAGGGGCGGATCACCGCGTCCACATACCCACGTTCGGCCGCGAGATACGGGTTGGCGAGCGTGTCCTCGTATTCAGCGATGAACCGGGCCCGCTGGGCGTCCGGATCGGCGGCCGAGGCGAGCTCGCGCCGGTAGAGGACGTTGACCGCGCCCTGCGCTCCCATCACCGCGATCTGCGCGGTCGGCCAGGCCAGGTTGATGTCGGCGCCCAGGTGCTTGGAACCCATCACGTCGTAGGCTCCACCGTACGCCTTACGGGTGATGACCGTGACCAGCGGCACCGTCGCCTCGGCGTAGGCGTAGAGCAACTTGGCGCCGCGGCGGATGATCCCGTTCCATTCCTGGTCGGTGCCGGGAAGGAATCCGGGGACATCGACAAATGTCAGTACCGGAATGTTAAAGGCATCGCATGTACGTACGAATCTCGCGGCCTTCTCCGAGGCCGCGATGTCCAGCGTGCCCGCGAAACTCATCGGCTGGTTGGCGACGATCCCCACGGAGCGCCCTTCGACCCGGCCGAAACCCACCAGGATGTTCGGCGCGAACTGCGCGTGCACCTCAAGGAATTCGCCGTCGTCCAGGACGTGTTCGAGAACCGTGTGCATGTCGTAGGGCTGGTTCGCCGAGTCGGGGACCAGCGTGTCGAGCTCCCGATCGGAGTCGGTGGTCTCCAGCACCACCTCGGCGTCGAACACCGGGGTCTCGTCCATGTTGTTGGACGGCAGGTAGGAGAGCAGCGCCCTGGCGAACTCCAGGCAGTCGGCCTCGTCGGAGGCCTCGTAGTGGGCGACACCCGAGCGGGAGTTGTGCGTGTGCGCGCCGCCGAGCTCCTCGAACGTCACCTCCTCGCCGGTGACCGTCTTGATCACGTCGGGGCCGGTGATGAACATGTGCGACTTCTCCGACACCATCAGCACGAAGTCGGTGAGGGCCGGCGAGTAGACGGCGCCGCCCGCGCACGGGCCCATGATCAGCGAGATCTGCGGGATCACTCCCGAGGAGTGCACGTTCCGCTTGAAGATCTCGGCGTACAGGCCCAGCGAGACGACGCCCTCCTGGATGCGCGCCCCGCCGGAGTCGTTGATGCCGATCACCGGGCAGCCGGTCTTCAGCGCGTGGTCCATGACCTTGACGATCTTCTCTCCGAAGACCTCGCCCAGAGAACCGCCGAAGACCGTGAAGTCCTGGGAGAACACCGCCACGGGGCGGCCGTCGACGGTGCCGTGTCCGGTCACGACCCCGTCGCCGTACGGACGCTCGCGCTCCATGCCGAAGCTGGTGGACCGGTGCCTGGCGAGTTCGTCGAACTCCACGAAGCTGCCCTCGTCCAGAAAGGCGAGGACCCGCTCCCTGGCGGTCATCTTGCCCTTCGCATGCTGTTTCTCGATGGCGCGCGCGGAACCCGCGTGGGCGGCCTCGTCCAGACGGCGTTCCAGATCGGCCAGTTTCCCGGCCGTCGTACGGATATCGGGTTCGGCGGCCGTGGTCTCGGCGCTCAAGGGCTCGCTCATGCCAGCAGGGTAAACCGCTCTCTGACAGTGCGAACTATCGGGGGCGACCGTTCGTTTTCCGGATGAGTCGGCTGATCGCCGGAGCCGTGATCCTGGAAGGGGGGAACATGCCGGACGCCATCGAGGCGGTGCGAACGCAGGGGTTGTTCAAGAGATTCGGGCAGCAGGTGGCCGTGGGAGGTGTCGACCTCGTGGTGCCCGCCGGCAGTTTCGCCGGGCTGGTCGGTCCCAACGGGGCGGGAAAGACCACCACGCTCAGCATGGTCACCGGCCTGCTGCGTCCCGACGGGGGCTCGATCCACATCGGTGGTGTCGACGTCTGGCGCGACCAGGTCGCGGTCAAGAGCCGCATCGGCGTGCTCCCCGAGGGGCTGCGCCTGTTCGAGCGGCTCTCCGGCAGGGAGTTGCTGTCCTACAACGGCCAGCTCCGAGGCATCCCCAGGGCCGAGGTGGAGCAGCGGGCGGAGGGGCTGCTGAAGGTCATGGGCCTGACCGAGTCGGCGGACAAACTCGTCGTCGACTACTCGACGGGTATGCGCAAGAAGATCGGCCTGGCCGCCGCGCTGCTGCACAACCCCGGTGTGCTCTTTCTCGACGAGCCGTTCGAGGGCGTCGACCCGGTCAGCGCCAACACGCTCGTCGAGGTGCTCAGGCGCTACACCGACTCCGGCTCGACCGTCGTCTTCTCCAGCCACGTCATGGAGCTCGTCGAGCGCCTGTGCGACTGGGTCTCGGTGATGGACGGCGGGCGGATCGTCGCCCAGGGGCCGCTGGACGAGGTCAGGGCGGGCCGCAGCCTCAACGAGGCGTTCCTGGGGCTGGTCGGCGCCCGGGGTGACGGCACGAGCGGGCAGGAGGGCCTGTCATGGCTGGGCGCGACCCCGGCATGAGCGCGCCGGATCGGCAGCGGGCGGTGCCCGGGACCGTGCGGGTGGGGCCCTCGGTGTTCGTACGGCTCAAGCTCCGGCTCGTCGCCGGCAACCTGCGCGGCAGCGTCCAGCACCTGCTGGGGTTCGTCTTCACGACGATCGCCGCGATCGTCTTCGCCGCCCTGGGCTTTTTCGCCATGACCACGCTGCGTCTCGCGTCCGCCGAGGTCGCAGGCGACGTCGTCACCGTGCTGTTCGCCGCCTTCCTGGTGGGCTGGGCGGTCGTGCCGCTGCTCGCGTTCGGGCTGGACGACACGCTCGACCCGTCGCGGCTGGCGCTCTTCCCGCTGCGGACCGGCCAGCTCGCCACCGGCATGTTCGCCGCCTCGATCACCGGCGTCTGGCCGGCCGCCACGCTGGTCGTCATGATCGGGGCCGTGGCCGGGCTGGCCACGGGGGCCGGCGGGGTGCTCCTGGGCACGGTGGCGGTGCTGCTCCACTTCGCGCTCTGCATCGTCCTCTCCCGGCTGGTCACCACGGCGCTCTCCGGCGTGCTGCGCACCCGCAGGGGCCGTGACGTGCTGGCCGTCTCAGTGATCTTCGTCGTGCTGGCGGCACAGCTGCCCAACCTGCTGCTCAACGGCGGTCTGTCGGCCGACCCGGGGGCGATGCTGCGCGGTACCGCCTCGGTGCTGCGCTGGACCCCGTCAGGTATGGCGGCGCACGCCGTCGCCGACGGAGGAGCGGCGGCCCTTCTGGCGATCGTCGTGCTCGCCGCCCTGGTCGCCGGGGTGGGGTGGCTGTGGATCGCGGCGCTGCGCCGCGCCCTGGTCTCCCCTGACGCCTCCACCCAGAGCTCCTCGGTGCGCAACTCCCGGGGCCTGCTGGCCAGGGTCCTGCCCGACGGCCCGCTCGCCGCGGTCGTGGGCAAGGAGTTCAGGTACGCCCGCCGTGATCCGCGGGGCAGGGTCGGCTGGTTCGCCGCCGTCGCGGTCGCGGGCATCATGGCCTTCTCGCTGAACGGGCAGGGCGGTCCGGCCGGGGTCGCCCTGGCGGTCGCTCCCGCCTGCATCGGCGCGGGGCTGATCAGCATGCAGTGGTGCAACGCCTTCGGCATCGACGGCCGCTCGCTGTGGATGAACGCCGTCGCCTACGGCACCGACCGCGACTGGCGCACCGACATCGCGGGGCGGCACCTGGCCGTGGCGACGATCGGGGTTCCGGTGCTGCTGGTGCTCTCCCTGGTCGCGGCCCTGCTGGCCGGAGACGTCGGCTGGGCGGTCCCGGCCACCCTGACCGCCTGGGGCGTCCTCGGGGTCGGGCTCGGGGTGGGCGCGCTGACCAGCGTGCATATGCCCTACAGCGTGCCGGAGCGCCTGAACGCCTTCACAGGTGCGGCTCCGGGGCAGGGCGGCATCGCCTTCGCGGCCTCGCTCGGCGCGTTGATCGGCACCGGCCTGCTCGTGCTGCCGATCGTGCTGCCGGTGCTGTTCGGCCTCACCTGGGTCGCCGCGCTGGCGGTGCCGTACGGACTGCTGCTCTCCGCCGGCGGCCGGAGAATCGCGGGTAAAGCCGCTTTCGCCAGGTATCCAGCGCTGCTGCAGGCGATCTCCAAGGCCGTCTGAGTGGTCTAGTCCAATGGGTGAGACCGGTCTCCGCCGGAGAAAACGGACTGGGTACGCTGACGAACATGCCAGCCACCGTGTCTCATCAGGTAGAGCGTTCCTCCGCTGTCACCGAGATGCCCGACGAGCTGCGTGCGGACGTGCGACTGCTCGGCGAGCTTCTGGGGCAGGTCATCGCCGAGCATGGTGGCGATGACCTGCTCGCCGATGTCGAACGGCTGCGCAAGGCAGTCATCGGTGCCCGCCGCAGGCAGGTGTCGGTCGACGAGATCACCGCGATGGTGGCCGAGTGGCCCGTCGATCGCGCGGTACAGATCGCCCGCGCGTTCACGTGCTACTTCCACCTGGCGAACCTGGCCGAGGAGCACTTCAGAATCCGTACGCTCAGGGTCCGCGACACCGGCGAGGAGCCGCTGCCGGAGTCCTTGGCCCAGGCGGTCCAGGAACTCGGCGGCGAGAAGGTCGCCGGCCTGGTCGAGGAGTTGCGCCTGCACCCGGTGCTGACCGCGCACCCCACCGAGGCCCGCAGGCGCGCCGTGGTCACCGCGATCCAGCGCATCAGCGGCCAGCTCGCCCTGTACAACAGCCCCGAGCGGGGTGCCGCCGAGCGGGCGGAGACCCGCCGGCGGCTGCTGGAGGAGATCGACCTGCTCTGGCGGACCGCCCAGCTCAGATCCACCAAGCTCGACCCGCGAGACGAGGTCCGCACCGCCATGGCGGCCTTCGACGAGACCCTCTTCCGGGTGGTCCCGCAGGTCTACCGCGCCCTGGACGCCGCGCTCGGCGGGGGCGGCGGCACCGAGAGGCCCCGGGCCCGCGCCTTCATCAGGTACGGCAGCTGGATCGGCGGCGACCGCGACGGCAACCCGAACGTCACGGCCAAGGTGACCAGGGACGCCGTGCTCATCCAGGCCGAGCATGTGCTGATCGCCCTGGAGACCGCCGCCGGCCGGATCGGCCGCTCGCTGACCCTCGCCGCCGGCTACGCCCCCGCCTCGCCCGAGCTGCGGGCCGCGCTGTCCGCCGCGGTGAACGACCACCCCGACCTGGTCTCGGAGATGGCCACCCGCTCCCCGCAGGAGCCGCACCGGCAGTGGCTGATGTTCGTCGCCGCCCGCATCGCGGCCACCAGGCAGCGCGGTCTCGACCTGGCCTACCGCTCGCCCGAGGAGCTCCTGGGCGATCTGCGGATCGCCCAGGAGTCGCTGGTCGCGGCCGGGGCGAGGAGGCAGGCGTACGGGGAGCTGCAGCACCTCATCTGGCAGGTGGAGACGTTCGGCTTCCACCTGGCCGAGCTGGAGGTCCGCCAGCACTCGCAGGTCCACGCCGCCGCGCTGGAGGAGATCGCCGCCGGGCGCACCTCCGAGCGGACCGAGGAGGTCCTGGCCACGATCCGTACGATCGCCTGGATCCAGGAGCGGTTCGGGGTGAGTGCCTGCTCCCGCTACGTCGTCTCCTTCACCCGCTCGGCCGGCGACATCGCCGCCGTGCACGCGCTGGCCGCGCACGCGCTGGGCGAGCGGGCCCCCCGGCTCGACGTGGTCCCGCTCTTCGAGTCGGGCGCCGACCTGGCGGCCGCCCCCACCGTGCTGTCGGGGATGCTGGAGATCCCCGAGGTCCAGGCCAGGCTGGCCGACGACCGGCGCCTGGAGGTCATGCTCGGCTACTCCGACTCCGCCAAGGAGCTCGGCCCGGCCGCGGCGACGCTGAAGCTGTACGAGGCCCAGGAGGCGCTGGCCGCCTGGTCGGCCGAGCACGACGTGCCGCTGACGCTCTTCCACGGCCGGGGCGGCGCCCTGGGCCGGGGCGGCGGTCCCGCCAACCGGGCGGTGCTCGCGCAGGCTCCGGGGTCGGTGGGCGGCAGGTTCAAGGTCACCGAGCAGGGCGAGGTCATCTTCGCCCGCTACGGCCACGACGCCATCGCCCGCCGTCACATGGAGCAGGTCACCTCCGCGGTGCTGCTCGCCTCCACCCCGTCCATCGAGGCGCGCACGGCCGAGGCCGCGGGACGCTTCCGGGCGGTGGCCGAGCAGGTCGCCTCCGCCTCGGAGAAGGCGTACCGGCTGCTGACCGAGGCGCCCGGCTTCCCCGAGTGGTTCTCCCTGGTCAGCCCGCTGGAGGAGATCGGCTCGCTCCGCCTGGGCTCCCGTCCGGCCCGGCGCGGCCTCGGCGCGCCCCGGTCCCTGGACGACCTGCGGGCCATCCCGTGGGTCTTCGCCTGGGCTCAGACCAGGGTCAACCTGCCCGGCTGGTACGGCCTGGGCAGCGGCCTGGAGGCGGTCATCTCCGAGGCGGGCCTGGACGAGCTGCGCGCCGCCTACCGGGAGTGGCCGCTGTTCGCCTCGCTGCTGGACAACGTGGAGATGTCGCTGGCCAAGACCGACCGCGACATCGCCGCCCGCTACCTCGCGCTCGGCGCCAGGGACGACTTCGTCGAGCAGGTCCTGGCCGAGTACGACCTGACCCGCCGCCTGGTCCTGGAGATCACCGGCCACACCCGCCTGCTGGAGGACCGCAAGGTGCTGTCCCGCGCGGTGCAGCTCCGCGACCCGTACGTCGACGCGCTCTCCCACCTGCAGCTCCGCGCCCTGTCCACGCTCCGCGCGGACGAGGGGCTGTCGGAGGAGGATCGCGAGCGCCTGTCCACCCTGCTGCTGCTCTCGGTCAACGGCGTCGCCGCCGGTCTGCAGAACACGGGCTGATCTTCTCGCCACCGCCCGCGGGCCCCGCACCGGGCCGGCGGGCGGCGCTCACCGGCCGACGCGGTGCGCCCCCGCGTAGAGGTTGAAGCGCTCCTCGCGCAGGAAGCCGACCAGCGTCATGCCGAACTCCCTGGCCAGATCGACGGCCAGGGAGGAGGGCGCGGAGACCGCGCAGACGACGGGCAGGCCCGCGGTGAGGGCCTTCTGCATGATCTCGTAGCTGGTCCGCCCGCTGACCATGAGCACGTGCCCGCCCAGCGGCAGCCTCCCGGTCATCATGGCCCAGCCGACCAGCTTGTCCACCGCGTTGTGCCGCCCCACGTCCTCGCGGACCGCGAGCGGCTCGCCTTCCGCGGTGAACAGCCCGGCCGCGTGCAGCCCCCCGGTCTTGCCGAAGACCCCCTGGGCCTGCCTCAGCCGGCCAGGAAGGCCGTACAGGACCTCAGGGGAGACGCGCAGCGGGTCATCGGCGGCGGGCAGCGGTGAGCAGCGGCCACGCAGGGCGTCGAGGCTGGCGGTGCCGCAGACGCCGCACGCGCTCGACGTCATGAAATGCCGGTCGAGCGACGGCAGATCAGGCAGGGCGTCGCCGCGCAGCCGCACGGTCACCGTGTTGTAGCGGGCCTCGGGCGGCACGTCGTCGTCCGTGCAGTAGGCGATGGACGCCACGTCGGCGGGTGCCGCGACGCCCTCGCCGTACAGGAACCCGGCGGCCAGTTCGAAGTCGTGCCCCGGGGTGCGCATGGTGATCGCGACGGTGCGGCGCTCCTCGCCCGCCTGGATCCGGATCTCCAGCGGCTCCTCGGTGGCCAGGTCGTCCCGGCGCTCGTGGAGCGTCCCCGAGCGCATCTGCCCGACCCGTGCCCGCGTGGTGGGCCCCGGCCTCCGCACGGCCTCCACCTCGATGCCGTCCCGCGGGTCAAGGTCTCTGCTCATGCGGTCATTTTCTCTTTTCGCTGCCGTCCGAACGGTTTCATCCCCGTTTGGAAAGCTGGGCTTCGCCTGCGCACCCAGACTTCGTTAACAGTATTCCCTGGTCATTGCCCTAATTCGGTAACAGGGGGTCGTTAGGGGAGGCAAGATGGCTAAGTGCTCGACTCGCCCTTCACTGATCTCGACCGTCCGCCGCTCTCCCAGGCGGCGCTCACCCGCGCGCTGGTCCGTCCCGGCGGCCTCTGGTCCGACATCGCCGTCGTCGCCAGGACCGGATCGACCAACGCCGACCTCGCGCAGGCCGTCCGCGACGGTGCGCGGCAGGGAGCTGTCGTCGTCGCGGAGGCCCAGTTCGCCGGGCGCGGCAGGCTCGGCAGGGCCTGGAGTGTTCCGCCGCGCTCCGGCCTGACCTTCTCGGTGCTCCTGCGCCCCGACCCGCCCCCGGACAGGCAGAGCTGGCTGTCCCTGCTCGTCGCCCTCGCGGTCGCGTCGGCCGTGCGGAAGGTCGCCGAGGTCGACGTCCGGCTCAAGTGGCCCAACGACCTGCTGATCGGCGGGCGCAAGGTCGCCGGGGTGCTCGCCGAGCGGATCGACAACGCGGTGATCGTGGGTGTCGGGCTCAACGTGAGCGTGCGCGCCGAGGAACTGCCGGTGGAGACCGCCACCTCCCTGGCCATCGAGAAGGCCGTCTGCGTCGACCGCGACCCGATCCTGCGGGCGGCGCTGCGGGAGATCGAGCTCCACTACCGGGAGTGGTCGGAGGCGGACGGCGACGCCGAGGCGTGCGGCCTGCGGGCCGCCTATCTCGCGATCAGCGCCACGGTCGGCCAGGAGGTCCGGGTGGAGCTGCCGGGTGAGCGGGTGCTCACCGGCACGGCCACCGGTGTCGACGGCGCCGGCCACCTGCTCGTCAGCTCCAAGGGGCAGGAACACGCGCTCAGCGCGGGAGACGTCGTGCATGTTCGTCCGCACAGCTCATGACGTGGGGCATGAAGGCGTGCCACGATTTGCCCCATGGGTCTACCCGATCACCACATGACGGAGGGGGAGCGGCGAATCCGGTCGTTCCACCCGCACTGGAAGCGCCTCATAGGCCCGTTCCTCGCGTTGATTCTGATCATCGCGGGGTCCGGTGCCGCCGTTTTCTTCATGCCCGCCTTCGAATACGACTCCTACGCGCGCATCGCGGTGGCCGTGGTCGCCGTCGGTCTGCTGACCGTGTGGTCGTTCGTGCCGTACCTGAGGTGGAAGAACACCTCGTACGTGCTCACCTCGCACCGGTTCACCATCAGTACGGGGGTGCTGAACAAATCCATAGACGACATCCCGATGGCGAAGGTCAACACGGTCAGCGCCGACCAGACCCTGATGGAGAGGGTCCTCGGCTGCGGCACGCTCGTCGTCGAGTCGGCGGGCGACCACGGCCGGATCACGCTGCGGGACATCCCGCGGATCCAGGATGTGCGGGCCGAGGTGTTCCGCGCGCTCGACGACGCGATCGACGGGGAGCCATCGGAACACGGCGGGCGGTGACCGGTGGGGCGTAACCCCCTGGGCCCCGGGGAAGGCGCGGGCGGAGAGGAGGAGATCTTCGCGGGACGTCCCACGGCCGAGCAGATCGAGCACCTGTTCGTCGGCACCTCTCCCGGCTACACCCGGATCCAGGTGGCGAGCCTCGCCGAGCTCCCGCAGGAGCTCACCGAGCGGATCTGGCGCGCGCTGGGGTTCGCCACGCTCCCCGACGACGAGGTGGCCTTCACCGACGCGGACGTGACGGCGCTCAAGCGGGTCCGGATGATGATGGAGAGCGGCCTGCTGGACGACCGGACCGTCATCCGGATGGCCAGGGCGCTCGGCCAGACGACGGCCAGGCTCGCGCAGTGGCAGGCCGAGATCATGATCGGTGCCATGCTCGACCCCGGCCGGCGTCCCACCGACGAGGACCTGGCGGGGGTCATGGAGACCGCGCGCCGGCTGCTCCCCGACTTCGAGCAGGTCCTGATCCACGTCTGGCGAGCCCAGCTCGCCGCCGCGGGGACCCGCCTGCTGACGATCGCCGATATCACCGACGAGATCATGCCGACCCGGCTCACCCTCGCGGTGGGCTTCGCCGACATGGTCTCCTTCACCCGGCTCTCCCGCGAGCTGGACGAGCGGGGCCTGGCCGAGCTCGTCGAGCGCTTCGAGGCGCGGGCCTCGGACGTGGTCGCCGGGCACGGGGGACGGCTGGTCAAGACGCTCGGCGACGAGGTGCTCTTCACGGCGGCCGACCCGCGGACCGCCGCCGTGATCGCCCTGGACCTGGTCGACGTCATCCGCAGAGGCGGGCCCGACGTGCGGATCGGACTGGCGTACGGCCCGGTGGTGCCCATCATGGGCGACGTCTTCGGGACCACGGTCAACCTGGCGGCCAGGCTCACGGCCATCGCCCGCTCCGGCACCATCGTCGTCGACAGCGAGCTGGCCGAGGCGCTGGAGGGAGCGCCGGGCGTCGAGGTCGGCCGCATCCGGCGGCGGCCGGCCCGGGGTCTGGGGGTGGTGCAGCCATACGTGCTGCGCAGGGCTGGTAAGTAATGATTGAGGCGGGGGCTTCTCCAAGGCCGTCCAACCGGTAAGCGAGCCCCGTGGGGCTCGGTGAGTTTCGCAACAGATGAGGTGCAGGACATGCCGTACACCGTCCAAGGCGTGGTCGCGCGTGGCAAGGGCGAGCCCGTCTCGCTGGAGACCGTTATCGTGCCCGATCCGGGGCCGGGCGAGGCCGTGGTGACGGTGCAGGCCTGTGGTGTCTGTCACACGGACCTGCACTATCGCGAGGGCGGCATCAACGACGAATTCCCGTTCCTGCTCGGCCACGAGGCCGCCGGAGTGGTCGAGGCCGTCGGTGCGGGCGTCACGGAGGTGGCGCCCGGTGACTTCGTGATCCTGAACTGGCGGGCCGTCTGCGGCAACTGCCGGGCATGCCTGCGCGGCCGTCCCTGGTACTGCTTCAACACGCACAACGCCACCCAGAAGATGACCCTGGAGGACGGCACGCCGCTCAGCCCCGCCCTGGGCATCGGCGCCTTCATCGAGAAGACCCTGGTCGCGGCCGGGCAGTGCACCAAGGTCGACGCGTCCGCGCCGGCGCAGGTGGCCGGGCTGCTCGGCTGCGGCGTGATGGCGGGCCTGGGCGCCGCGATCAACACCGGCGGGGTGACCCGCGGCGACAGCGTGGCGGTCATCGGGTGCGGCGGCGTCGGTGACGCGGCCATCCTCGGCGCCAGGCTGGCGGGCGCCTCGAAGATCATCGCGGTGGACGTGGACGACCGCAAGCTGGAGTGGGCCAAGGAGTTCGGCGCCACCCACACGGTCAACTCCCGCACCTCGGACATGGTCGAGTCGGTCAGGGAGCTCACCGGCGGCAACGGCGCGGACGTGGTCATCGAGGCGGTCGGCCGCCCGGAGACCTACAAGCAGGCGTTCTACGCCCGTGACCTGGCCGGGACCGTGGTCCTGGTCGGGGTGCCGACTCCGGAGATGACGCTGGAGCTGCCGCTGCTCGACGTCTTCGGCCGCGGCGGCGCGCTGAAGTCCTCCTGGTACGGCGACTGCCTGCCCAGCCGCGACTTCCCCATGCTCATCGACCTCTACCTGCAGGGACGGCTCGACCTGGACCGCTTCGTCTCCGAGACGATCGGCCTCGGCGACGTCGAGGACGCCTTCGCGAAGATGCACCGCGGCGAGGTGCTGCGCTCGGTGGTGGTCCTGTGATCGACAAGGTGGTCACCTCCGGCACCTTCTCGCTGGACGGCGGGACGTGGGAGGTCGACAACAACGTCTGGATCGTCGGTTCGGCCGACGAGGTGGTCGTCATCGACGCCGCGCACGACGCCGCGGCGATCGCCGAGCGGGTCGGTGACCGCGAGGTGAAGGCCATCGTCTGCACCCACGCGCACAACGACCACATCGACGCGGCGGCCGACCTCGCCACGCGGGTGGGCGCGCCGATCCTGCTCCACCCGGCCGACCAGGTGCTGTGGGAGATGGTCTACGCCGACCTGCCGTACACCCCGCTGAAGGACGGTCAGGTGATCTCGGCCGGAGGTGTGGATCTGACCGTGCTGCACACGCCGGGTCACGCTCCGGGCGCGGTCTGCCTGTACGGGGCGGAGATCGGCGCGCTCTTCAGCGGCGACACCCTGTTCCGCGGTGGTCCCGGCGCGACCGGGAGGTCCTTCTCCTCCTTCGACACGATCATCGAGTCGATCAAGGGGAGGCTGCTGACCCTGCCGCCGGAGACGACCGTGTACACCGGCCACGGCGACTCCACCTCGATCGGCGAGGAGGCCGGGCACCTGGAGGAATGGCTGGCCAGGGGACACTGACCGGTAAGTCCGCCGCGACGCGCCCCGGCCCGCGCCGGGGCGCGTTCGCGTGTCCGGCGCCGTGCGGGATGGAGGCTTCGCGGCGATGACGGGTAGGTTAGGGGTGTGTGTCGTAGCTCACGTAGGCAAGCCTAACCAAATGAGTTACTTTAGGTGTGCCTAACCTATGGTACTCTCATGAGAGGTCGCACCCCCGTGTATGTATGCGTCTGCCGCGCGGTCACCGAAAACGAGGTGCACGACTGCATCTCGGCAGGGGCGAAGAGCGCGCGCCAGATTCGCGACGCTACGGGTGCCGGTGGCGACTGTGCTTCTTGCGTGCGCAAGATCTGTGCGATCCTGAAGCGGTCTGAGGATCTGATTCCGACCGCATAGCACGAGGAGCCCGCCATGCAGGGCGACAAGAAAATCATCGAGCTGCTCAACGAGCAGTTGACCGCGGAGCTGACCGCGATCAACCAGTACTTCCTGCACGCCAAGATGCAGGAGAACTGGGGATACACCAAGCTTGCGAAATACACTCGCGAAGAGTCCATGGACGAGATGCGGCATGCGGAGAAGCTCACCGACCGCATCCTCTTCCTTGAAGGACTGCCCAACTACCAGAAGCTGGGCATCCTGCATATCGGCCAGACCGTCGCGGAGCAGCTCCGCGCAGACCTGGACGTCGAGCTTGAGGTGGTCAGCCGGCTGAGGCCCGCCATCATCCTGATGCGTGAGAAGGGCGACGTCACCTCGGCCCGCATCTTCGAGGAGATCCTTGAGGACGAGGAGCACCACATCGACTACCTGGAGACCGAACTGGGTCTGATGGAGAGTCTTGGAGAGCAGCTCTACCTCGCCCGCTACGCCGAGCCGCCGTCACCGTCTTGAGGTGAATTAAGTAGAACACGCCCACCGGATCCCCTCTGGTAGGGCGTGTTCTGCTTTGCCGGTCAATCCTTTGGTGCGCCTGTGCTTTCGAGGAACTTCCAAGGTGGGAGACCTACTCCGAAACCCTCGGCCGTTGCGGGATGACTATCCGGGATTTATCAGTGTTTGCCCAGGTCAATGGATAGGTCAACGACGAGTCAAACCGCGCGCTGTACCCGGGAAACGATCCTCTAAGGTCCTACGATCGCAACATGACCTGTGTACTACTCGCCGAGGATGACACCTCGATTTCCGAGCCACTGGCGCGAGCTCTGCGCCGCGAGGGTTATCAAGTAGAGGTGAGCCCTGACGGCCCGCAGGCTCTGGAGCGGGCTCTGTCGGGTGGCATCGACCTGATCGTTCTCGACCTGGGACTGCCCGAGATGGACGGCCTGGAGGTGGCCAGGCGCATCCGCGCCGAAGGCCATGGAACTCCGGTGTTGATCCTCACCGCCCGCGTCGACGAGGTCGACACCGTGGTGGGCCTCGACGCCGGGGCCGACGACTACGTCACCAAGCCGTTCCGCCTCGCCGAGCTGCTGGCGCGCGTCCGCGCCCTGCTGCGGCGCGGCACGTCCGAGACGCCCGTGGTCCAGGGCGTGCGCATCGACGCCGACTCCCGTCGGGCGTGGATGGGCGACAAGGAGCTGCATCTGACCACCAAGGAGTTCGACCTGCTGAGGGTCCTGGTCCGCGACGCCGGAAAGGTGGTCACCCGCGAGCAGATCATGCGCGAGGTGTGGGACACCAACTGGTGGGGCTCGACCAAGACCCTGGACATGCACATCTCGTGGCTACGCCGGAAACTCGGTGACGACGCCGCCAAGCCCCGATACATCACAACCGTTCGAGGGGTCGGCTTCAGGTTCGAGCGCGAGTAGGAAATGCGCCGACGCCTGCTCTCCTCAACCCTCCTTGTCGCGGTCATCGGGGTGCTGCTGCTTGGCATTCCCCTCGCTGTGGCGGTCAACAGGCTCATCGAGGAGGAGGCGATCCAGCAGCTCACCTCCCATGCCAAGAGCCTGCTGGGGGAGGTCGAGTACGCCCGGATCCAGGATCAGCCCATCGACGAGCAGCAGCTGGAGCGTAAGTATTCCCAGCTCTACATCCAGATCTATGCAAAAGGCACGCCTCCCCAGGTGATAACGGTGGGCACCGAGCCCCCCGAGAGCCAGAGGATGACCGCGGACGCACAGTCGGAGAACGGCGTGTACGTCGCGGTCAGCCGGGACAAGACGGGGGTGGAGCGTGAGGTCCGCGCATGGCTCTTCCTCATCCTGGGGCTCGCCGCGGCTGCTCTCGCGGTCGCGGTCGGGCTTGCCATCGTGCAGTCGCGCCGCCTGACGTTACCGCTCAGCGACCTTGCGATGATCGCTGAGCGGCTCGGCTCCGGTGACGCGAGGCCGAGCAAGCACCGCTACGGCATCCAGGAACTCGACCGGGTGGCCGAGGTGCTCGACCGTAGCGCGACCCGCATCTCCGACCTCCTGGCCAGGGAGCGGGAGTTCGCGACCGACGCCTCCCACCAACTCCGCACCCCGCTCACCGGCCTGACCATGAGGCTTGAGGAGATCGTCGCCGCCGCGGACGAGCCGGGGATCGTCAAGGAGGAGGGCGAGGCCGCCATCGTGCAGGCCGAGCGGCTCACCGCGGTGATCGACGAGTTGCTGGCCACCGCCAGACGACAGCGTCAGGCGCAGGCCGAGAGCGTCAGACTCGACACGCTGCTCGACCAGCAGTTCATCGAGTGGGGCCCGGCGTTCCGCAGGGTCGGGCGGCAGCTGAGGCTGGCCGGTACGCGTGAGCTCCAGGCGCTGGG
Organism: Streptosporangium sp. NPDC002544; assembly: GCF_040295965.1. Classification (NCBI taxonomy): domain Bacteria; kingdom Bacillati; phylum Actinomycetota; class Actinomycetes; order Streptosporangiales; family Streptosporangiaceae; genus Streptosporangium; species Streptosporangium sp. NPDC002544. The sequence continues at coordinate 573,601 of NZ_JBEOWJ010000001.1, forward strand.
CACCGGCGGCGGCATCAGCCAGGTGATCTCCACCCTGCTGGAGAACTCGCTGGAGCACGGCGGCGGCACGGTGACCGTGACCACCAGCGCCAAGGACAGGTCCATCGTGATCGAGGTGGTGGACCAGGGCAAGGGCATACCAGACGACCTTGCCCCGAGGATCTTCGAGCGGAACGTGAGCGGGGCCGGCGGTACGGGTCTCGGCCTGCCCCTCGCGAGGGCGCTGGCCGCCGCCGACGGGGGGCGCCTGGAGCTGATAAGGCCGCGTCCCGCGGCGTTCGCGTTCTTCCTGCGCCCGGTGGGCGACACGGGCAGGAACCGGATCGTCCGGGGGCCCGCCTGAGCGTGCCCTAGCGAGGCAGGGTCGGCGGCGAGTTCTCCTCCGAGCTCTTGTTCAGCAGGTACACGTGGCCGTTGACCTGGCTCTTCGACGCCGCCGGCGGACTCGCGTCGACACCGGGCAGGAAGACCCACTTCTTGTACGACCAGAACCTGAACAGGGTCCCCAGGGCGGTGCCGGTGAGCATGGCGATGTTGTAGCTCAGGGCGTCTTCCAGGCCCAGGGTGTAGGTCACGAAGCCGATCACCAGCAGCGAGATCAGCAGGCCGATGGCGTTGAGTATGAAGAACAGGGTGTACTCGCGGGCCAGGCCGCTCTGCTCCCGGTGCCTGAAGGTCCAGTAGCGGTTGCCGAGGTAGGCGAAGGTGGCCGCGATGATCGTGGCGATGACCTTGGAGGTGAGCGGCCCCCAGCCGATGCCGAACCGGAGCAGGTTGGTGCCGCCCGTGTCGATCACGAAGGCGACCGCACCGATCGTGCCGAACTTGGCCAGTTCTCGCGCCAGTTCGGCGAGCCGCCGGTAGGCGTGTCGGAGAAACTCCACGTTTCCTGCACGGTCCTTTCGGGGGTCGGCCACTGATCCGCCACGTTGGAGGACCTGGAACACTGTCGAGCCAGGTTACCGGTGCTCGGCCACGGTCCGCGCGACATCGCTCCGCCGGTGCACATAGCCGTCATCAACTGCTATTTCAATAAATATCGCATAACGCCGGTTAAATCGGCTCGTCCGACGTTACGCTAATCCGGTAGATCGCGGAATGCCGTTGGAGAACCGTGATCGGTCCTGACGGACTGCCGTACGCGACGGCCACTACCCCGGGGATCAACCCTTGCGCCGCCGACTCCTCGCTCTGATCCTCGGTCTGTCGATGATGACCGGTTGTGGCGCGCGGAGAGACGAGCAAGGCGCCGTCCCCGAGGCCGGACCGTCGCGCGAGACGTCCGCCGGGGTGGAGCTCGCGGAGGCGATCCAGGCCTTCACGCTGCTGAGAAAGCTTGACGACGCCTGGCGCGACCGGGACTGCGCGGCCGTCGGCAGGCTCACCACCTGGGCGGAGAATGCGCTGGGCGGTCGTGCCTGTGAGGCGACCCGGAACGGCCGCCCAGCCCCCGCCAGGAAGTCCTACACCGAGGCGGAGTTCTACCTGCCCGGCACGGCCGGCGGCGACCGCTGGTTCGTCGCCCTGGCCCGAGAGCCCGACCCGGCCTACTTCCTGTTCGTCCATGAGGGGGGCGAGTGGCGGCTGGGCGCGGGCCCCATCCCGATACGGGGCGAGGTCCGCGAGCCGACCGAGGGGGCGGTGCCCACCGACGACCCCGCCATGGGGGTCAGAGCCCGTCTCGTCCCGCAGCGCTATCTGACCTACCTGACCGACCCCGCGGGGGTGAGCGGGGTGACCTTCCCCAAGGACGACCCCGTACGCGACCTCTTCGGCGAGCTGGTCGGGCGCCCGCAGAAGGTGCGGCCCGACCGGCTCACCGCGGACGTCCGCCTGCTCGTCGGCCCGCAGCGCGCGCTGCGACTGCCCGACGGCGGCGCGCTGGTCATCCACGCCCTGGAGATCGAATACCGGCAGCGGGCCCGTTCCGGCCGATCCTCCCTGGCCCACCCGATCTACGGCAAGGCCGACCTGCGCGGCTTCACCGGCCGTGCCAGGGCGGCCGAGCTGACCGGGACCGAGATCGTGCTCGTCGCCACCGAGATCGCCGGCACGGGTGCCGAACTCACCACGGCCGGCCTCCGCCGCGGCCTCGCCACCCTCACGACGGGCTGAGAGCCCCGGAACGGGCTCGGGGACGGGGCCCCCGACGGACTTCGGCGGTCTCCCTCGTACGACCCTGCTGGGGGTCTCCTGGCGGGCGAGCCGCCTGCACGGCGGCCTGCCGCCTCGCCGGGAGCGGCTGTCAGGATCGGCCGGGCGCCTCCCACCAGCCGCCCCCGTACCGCGTGCCGGTAAACTTAACCCCCGTGAGCAGCCCTTCCTTGGCCAGTCCCATCGGACCCGTCGTCGGCGTGATCGGAGCGGGCCAGCTGGCCCGGATGACCCAGCAGGCGGCCATCGCCCTCGGCGTCGAGCTTCGGGTCCTGGCCAACTCGTCAGACGAGAGCGCCGCCCGCGTGATCGCCGACGTACGCCTGGGCGACTACCGGTCCCTGGCGGACCTGCGCGACTTCGTCAAGGGGTGCGACGCGGTCACCTTCGACCACGAGCACGTGCCCACCGAGCACATCCGTGCCCTGGTCGAGGACGGCTTCGCCGTGCACCCCGGCGCCGACGCGCTCGTACACGCCCAGGACAAGGCGGTGATGCGCGAGCGGCTGACCGGGATCGGCGCCCCGTGCCCGCCGTGGCGACGGATCGAGACGGCCGCCGACATCGAGGAGTTCGCCGCGGAGAACGGCTGGCCGGTGGTGCTCAAGGCGATCAGGGGCGGTTACGACGGGCGTGGCGTCTGGATCTGCCGCTCCGCGGATGACGCGGCCGAGCCCCTGGCCTCCGGGGTGCCGCTGATGGCCGAGGGGTTCGTGCCGTTCGAGCGGGAGCTCGCCGTGCTGGTCGCCAGGTCGCCGCACGGCCAGGGAGTCAGCTACCCGGTGGTGGAGACCGTCCAGCGTGACGGCATCTGCGTCGAGGTCCTCGCCCCCGCACCCGGCCTCGATCCCGAGCAGGCCGCGGTGGCCCAGCGGATCGCCCTGAACATCGCCAAGGAACTGGGCGTGACCGGGCTGCTGGCCGTGGAGATGTTCGCCACCTCCTCGGGCCTGGTGGTCAACGAGCTGGCCATGCGCCCGCACAACAGCGGCCACTGGACGATCGAGGGGGCCCGCACCTCCCAGTACGAGCAGCACCTGCGCGCGGTCCTCGACCTCCCGCTCGGCTCACCCGCGCCGGCCGCCCCCGTCGTGGTGATGGCCAACCTCCTGGGCGGTGACGACTCCGACATCTTCTCCCGGTACGAGCACGTGATGGCGCACGACCCGGGGATCAAGATTCACTTCTACGGCAAGGAGGTGCGACCGGGGCGCAAGATCGGCCATGTCACCGCGCTCGGCACCGACCTGGAAGAGGTACGCGCGCGCGCCCGGCACGCCGCCGTCTACCTCACCGAGGGAAGATACACCTGAGCCCAGCGGGTCTCATCGGGGGGAAACGCGTCCGAGCCCGCAGGCCGGTCGCCCACCCATCCGGGGCACCGCCGCACCGTCACGGCCCCGACAGCACGGAGCGCCACCGCACCCGCGGGGGCCACGCAACCACAGCGAACGCGCGCGGCCCCGGGCCGTGAGGCAAGGAGAGAGCATGACCACCGTCGGCATCGTCATGGGCAGCGACTCCGACTGGCCGGTGATGAGGCTCGCCGCCGAGGCGCTGGCCGAGTTCGGGGTGGAGTTCGAGGCCGACGTGGTCTCCGCGCACCGGATGCCCGAGGAGATGATCGCTTATGGCGCGCAGGCGGCCGGGCGCGGGCTGAAGGTGATCATCGCGGGTGCCGGGGGAGCCGCCCACCTGCCGGGCATGCTCGCCTCGGTGACCCCGCTGCCGGTGATCGGTGTCCCGGTCCCGCTGAAATACCTCGACGGCATGGACTCCCTGCTCTCGATAGTCCAGATGCCCGCCGGGGTCCCGGTCGCGACGGTCGCCGTCGGCGGCGCCCGCAACGCGGGCCTGCTGGCCGTCCGGATCCTCGCCGCCGCCGACGAGGGACTACGGGCGAAGATGGAGGCGTTCCAGCTTGCTCTCAAGGAACAGGCTCACGCCAAGGGCGCCAGGCTCCGCGCCGAGGCCGCCCAGCTCGGTGCCTGATATCGCCATCTTTGACCGATGGCTTGGTGACATCACGGATATACGAGGACTCATCGGGAAGGGGGAGGCCGACAGAGACTTTGGAGGTTGAGAATCATGAGGAACGCGATCCGCGCCCTCCTCGGGATCACGACGGCCGTACTGGCGGTGTTCGGCAGCTTCGGCGCCGGTGAGAGCCATCGGCCCGCCGACTCCGGCGTCAGCTCCGTATCCGCGCATTAGTGCTCCGTTCCGCAACGAAGATCGCGAGCGCCCGGCCGGGAGTCTGAGATCGTCGGGGCGACCTTCCCCGCCCTTGGTGTCATGGGCCGACGGGAATCCGTGTTTCCGGCGGGGAACGCCACGCCGGACGCGGCGGAGGGCGCCCTGGTTGGACATCAGGCGCCGCCTGCCCGGATCCGGGCCGGGTGGGACTGCGCGGACCTGGCTTCGATCACCGTAGCGGGAGGTCTGGCAGGCCGTCGGCGGGCGGTGCGTGCGATCGGGCCGAGACGGGCTCCCTGGGGGCGATGTGCGACCGGTCCTGGTACTGGTTCAGCGCCCACAGCCCCACGATGTCGGCGATCGTGAGGACGAGCACCACGAGGATGACCAGGATGAGCCGGCGTCTGCGCTCGCGCCGTCGCCATTCGCCCTGGACCCGGCGGTAGGCGTCCGGGGCCGGCTGGACGCCGTTGGCGAGTTTGTCGAGAACCTCGCGTAGCTGGTCCTCGGTGCTGGCGGGGCCGGTCGTCATCGTCGCTCCTGCATGATCTTGGTGAGAGTGGCCATGCCGCGGCTGGTGTGCGCCTTGACCGCACCGCAGGAGATGCTCATGGCCTCGGCTATGTCGCTTTCGCGTAGACCAAGCCAGTAGCGCAGGACAAGGGCCTCTCGCTGCCGGGCCGAGAGCCGCTGCAGGGCCTCGGTGAGCGCCTTCTGGTCGTCGTGGAGCAGGGCGACGCTTTCAGCCGACCGTTCCAGGCCCGTGGTCCAATCCGTGTGCTTGCGGATGACCTGCAGGTGGCGAAGTCTCATGCGGGTCAGGTTGCAGACCACCGAGCGCAGGTACGGCAGGGCGGCCTCGGCCGAGCGCAGCCGGTTCCAGCGGCGGTGCAGCTGACAGAACGCCTCGGCGACGATGTCCTCCGCGTCGTCGGCGCCGAGCAACACGGCCAGCCGGAGCAGGCCGGTGTAGTGCGTCTCGAACAGCTGGGTCAGCGCGGCCTCACGTCCGGTGTCCGGCGGGCCGGGTACCGGCGGTCCCTCGGCGGACGGCCCGCCGGTCCGTGCCGGGGGTGGCATGTCGACCGATACGGAGCCGGATTCGACGAACGTCGGTAATGGTGCGGGTGGCCGGATTCCGGTCATATGATCGTCTCCGCTTCGGGGGGTATGGGGACCGGAGAGCTCGGTTTCGGAACGTGTGATCTGCCCACTCGGTTGAAGAGCGGGGTCAGCGTCACGACGACGGCGAGATTCAGTGTCATGGCGACCACCGCGGCGTATGCCTGCACCTCCTGGCCGCCCACGCCCAGGGGCACCAACGAGGAGAATCCGCTGTGCACCACCAGGAGGGTGCCCGCGGCCATGCCGCTCATCCACCCGACCAGTAACGCCCGGGGGTGCAGGCGGCGGGTGAACACCCCGAGGGCCACGGCGGGGAAGGTCTGCAGGATCCAGACGCCGCCCAGCAGCTGAAGATTGATGGCGTCCTGGTTGCGCAGTCCGAACACGAAGACGACCGCCCCGACCTTGGTGCTGAGCGAGACCATCTGGGCGATCCGTGTCTGGTGCTTGGGCGTGGCGGTCGGATGGAAGTACTCGACGTAGATGTTGCGGACGAACGAGGTCGCCACCGCGATCGACATGACCGCCGCCGGTACGAGCGCGCCCACGGCGAGAGCGCCGAAGACCAGACCGGTGAGGGCGGCGGGCATCAGATCCTTGACGAGCAGGGGGACGGCGGTCTCCGCGCCGGTGGACGGGGGCTGGATGCCCGCCGCGAGCGCCGCGACGCCGAGCATGGCGAACAGCCCGAGCACCGCCGTCCACAGGGGCAGCGCCACCACCGCGCGGCGCAGCGTGTCCGGGCCGGACGCGGCGAAGGCGGCCGTCAGCACGTGGGGGTACATCAGCAGGGCGAGGGCCGAGCCGAGAGCCAGGGTGGCGTAGACGGGGAACTGGCTCGGATCGAGCGTCAACGACGCCTGAGTCGCCTCCCCGCCGGACAGCGCGCGCTCCGCGCTGTCGAACATCGGCCCGGGTCCGCCGAACCGGTCGAGGACGAGGAAGGAGACGGCCAGGATCGAGCAGAAGACGGCCGCGCCCTTCATCAGCGAGATGATCGCCGGCGCGCGCAGCCCGTGCCGGTAGGTCGACACGGCGAGGACCGCGAACACGGCGACCAGCGCGAGGTCGCCGAGCACCCCCCTCGGATACAGCCCGACGGCGGACAGGATCGAACGGATGCCCACCAGTTGCAGCGCGATGTAGGGCATGGTCGCCAGCACGCCGGTCGCCGCGACGACCAGTGCGAGGGCGGGGGAGCCATAGCGTCCCCGGACGAAGTCGGCAGGGGTGATGTACCCGTGCCGGCGCGCCGCCGACCAGAGCCGGGGGAGCAGCACGAACGCCAGCGGGCACATGATCACGGTGTACTGCAGGGCGAAGAACCCGAGCGCGCCCGTGCCGTACACCAGGCCCGGTACGGCGGCGAACGTGTAGGCCGTGTATATCGTCCCGCCGAGCAGGAACCACGTCGTCGGGGTGCCGAACTGGCGGTGCGCCAGCGCCCAGTCCTCCAGGGTGGGCAGCTCGGGAGACGGCCGGAACCAGCGCGCGGCGACCGCGAGCAGAGAGGTGCTGCCGAGCACGGCGAGGAACGTCGCCGTACTCATCGGATCGATCATCGGCCACCGTCCACTACGCCCTGGCAGTACCCCTAGGTTGCGTAATCCGCACGGTTGGTTGACACGAAACATCCCCGAAATCTGTGTAAACCAGACCGGACCCGCCGGCAACCCTTGCAACAAGAACGCGGGAACATTCCGGAGGACGACGATGGTGAAGCCGACGCGGCGGGCGCGACGTTTCGCGGCCGGTATCTGTCTGGCCCTGCCCATCGTGGCGCTCCTGTGGGTGCCCTGGTATTCCTACGACGCGCCACATCTGGCCGGAATGAAATTCTTCTTCTGGTACCAGCTCATCTGGGTGCCGGGGAGCGTGGTGTTCATGGCCATCGCCTACGTCCTGAGACGTAGCGCGGAACGCCCGCCTCGCGATCGTCATCTCACCCACGACCGGCGTCGCCGGTAACACCGACCACATCACCCTGCTCGGATCTCCGGGCGACTTTTCCCTCGTAGTACCGCGCTGTTCTGCCATGCCCTGAGTTCAGGAGAATCAGCCATGCCCGAAAACGGCATCACGAAATCGAGATCAACCCCCAAGCAGATCCTCATATGGACGGCGGTCGCCCTGGTGGGCGCGGTCGCCTGGGGGGCCATCGCCCTGTCCCAAGGAGAGGAGATCTCGGCGGTCTGGCTGGTGGCCGCCGCCCTCGGTTCGTACGCGATCGCCTACCGGTTCTACTCCCGGTTCATCGCCCGCCGGGTGCTCGGCGTCGACGACCGTCGCGCGACTCCCGCCGAACGGCTGGACAACGGGGTCGACTACCATCCGACCGACCGGCGGGTGCTGTTCGGCCACCACTTCGCCGCCATCGCCGGTGCCGGGCCGCTGGTGGGCCCGATCCTCGCCGCGCAGATGGGATACCTGCCGGGGACCATATGGATCATCGTCGGGGTCATCATGGCCGGGGCGGTCCAGGACATGGTCACCCTGTTCTTCTCGATGCGCCGCGACGGCAAGAGCCTGGGCCAGATGGTGCGCGAGGAGATCGGCCCGGTGGGCGGGACCGCCGCGCTGGTCGCGGTGTTCGCCATCATGATCATCTTGCTCGCGGTGCTCTCCCTGGTGGTGGTGAACGCGCTCGCGCACTCGCCGTGGGGCACCTTCTCCATCGCGATGACCATCCCCATCGCCCTTTTCATGGGCTTCTACCAGCGCGTTCTGCGGCCGGGGCGGGTCATGGAGACCACGGTGATCGGGGTCGTGCTCCTGCTGCTGGCCATCGCGGGCGGCGGCTGGGTCCAGAACTCGGCCTGGGCCGACGCCTTCACGCTGAGCCCGGAGACGCTGGTCATCTGCCTGGTGGTCTACGGCTTCCTGGCCTCCGTCCTGCCGGTGTGGATGCTGCTGACGCCGCGCGACTACCTGTCGACGTTCATGAAGATCGGCACGATCGGGCTGCTCGCGGTCGGCGTGGTCATCGCGGCGCCGCACCTGCAGAACGAGGCGATCACCAAGTTCGCGCTCAGCGGCACCGGGCCGGTCTTCGCCGGGTCGCTGTTCCCGTTCCTGTTCATCACCATCACCTGCGGCGCGATGTCAGGCTTCCACTCGCTCATCGCCTCCGGCACCACCCCGAAGATGATCCAGAAGGAGTCGCAGGTCCGTCTGGTCGGCTACGGCGCGATGCTCATGGAGTCGTTCGTCGCCATCATGGCGCTGATCGCCGCGTGCGCGCTCGAACCCGGCCTCTACTACGCGATGAACTCGCCCATCGCCCTGCTCGGCACCACCCCCGAGAGCGCGGCGGCCGCCGTCACGAAGCTGGGCTTCGTCATCACCCCGGACGACCTGCGCGCCGCTGCGGCGGCGGTCCAGGAGCAGACCGTGATCGCCCGCACCGGCGGTGCCCCCACCCTCGCCGTCGGCATCTCTGAGATCCTGTCCGGGATCTTCGGCGGCGCCGCGTTCAAGGCGTTCTGGTACCACTTCGCGATCATGTTCGAGGCGCTGTTCATCCTGACCACCGTGGACGCCGGCACCCGCGTCGCCCGCTTCATGCTTCAGGACACGCTCGGCAACGTCTGGAAGCCGATCGGGCGGGTGAGCTGGAAGCCCGGCCTGTGGGGCGCCAGCGCCGCGGTCGTGCTGGCCTGGGGCTACTTCCTGTACACCGGCGTCACCAACCCGCTGGGCGGCATCAACCAGCTCTACCCGCTGTTCGGCCTCTCCAACCAGCTCCTGATCGCCATCGCGCTGACCCTCGGCACCACGATCCTGATCAAGTCGGGCAAGCTCAAGTGGGCGTGGGTCACCGGCATACCGCTGGTCTGGGACTTGGCGGTGACGATGACCGCCAGCTGGCAGAAGGTCTTCCACGATGACCCCAAGATCGGCTTCTTCGCCCAGCGGGAACGGTACGCCGACGCGCTGGCCGCGGGGAAGGTGATCGCGCCCGCCAAGAACCTCGACGACATGCAGGCGGTCGTCGTCAACTCCACGGTCGACGGCGTGCTGGCGGCGATGTTCGCGCTGCTGGTCATCATCGTCGTCTGCAACGCCGTGGTCGTGTGCCGGCGCGCCATACTGTCCCGTAACCCCCTGCCGACGGCAGAGGCGCCCTATGTCGAATCCAGCATCGTGGCACCCGCGGGGTTGTTCGCCACCGCGGCGGAACGGCGCGAGCTGGCCGAGGTGGGGGCGGGGAGCAACGGAGCGGACAGCGAGCGATCATGACCGCGGCCTCCCTGCTGCGCTTCGCCCGCTGGTACCTGCGCGAACTCACCGGTTCCGGTGAATACGACCGGTACCTCGCCCAGCACCGATCCCATCCGCACTCACCTCCGCTGTCACGGCGGGAGTTCGAGCGGCACCGATCCGACCTGCGGGAGAAGAGTCCCGGCATCCGGTGCTGCTGAGGCGGGATCCGTCACCCTATCCACCATCCCCGCCGGCCCCTCCCGCTCGTTCGCCCACCACCCTCGGGCGAGCGGGTGGGAGGGGGCCGGCGCCCTGTCCTCACCTCGGGGGAGACGACGACACTTCAGGAGACGACGTGGCAACTCCATCGTCACCACCGGCCCGGCCGGTCAGGTCCAGGACCTCCGGCCCCTGGGCGAAGCTGAGCACCGTGGCGCTGTGGATGCCCTTCCCGGCGCTGCTCTGGGTCGGAGGTTACGCGGGTGCGGAGCCACGGTTGTTCGGCCTCCCGTTCTTCTACTGGTACCAGTTCCTGTGGATTTTCCTGTCCTCCGGCCTCACCTGGTGCGCCTACCTCCACACGACCTCCCGCCCGGTGCGCACCGGCGCGCACCGGCCCGCCGATCGCGGAGAGGGAATCCGATGAACCGAGACGGCATCGACTGGACCGCTCTCACGATCCTCGTGATCTTCTTTCTGATCGTCACGGTCATGGGGTTCGCCGCGGTCCAGGGCAGGAAGGGCCGCCACATCACGGGCACCGTGAACGCGCTGGACCAGTGGGGGCTGGCCGACCGGGGCTTCGGCACCCTCTCCTCGTGGCTGCTCCTGGGCGGCAACATCTACACGGCCTACACGTTCATCGCGATACCGGCGGCGATGTTCGCCTCGGGCGCGGTGAGCGGCTTCTTCGCCGTCCCCTACACCATCATCGTGTATCCGTTGATCTTCACTGTCATGCCGCGCCTGTGGTCGGTGGCCCATCGGCACGGCTATGTCACTCCCGCCGACTTCGTGCGCGGACGCTACCGGAGCAGGGGGCTCGCACTGGCGGTGGCCCTGACCGGACTGCTGGCCACCCTGCCCTACATCGCGTTGCAACTGGTGGGGATCCAGGCCGTGTTCGAGGTGCTCGGCCTGGGGAGCAGCAACCCCCTCGTCAACGATCTGCCTCTCGCCGTCGCCTTTGCCGTGCTGGCCGCCTTCACCTACGTCAGCGGGCTCCGGGCACCCGCGCTCATCGCCGTCCTGAAGGCCTTTCTGCTGTGCCTCGTCGTGACGGTCGCGTTCGTCGTCCTGCTCCCACGGCTGGGCGGCTTTGAGACGATCTTCGCCTCGGCCCAGGGGAGGATGGCGGCGCCCGACCCGAAGACGGGGCGACCGACCGGGGTCTTCATCCCGGGAGCGAGCGGTTTCTGGCCGTACGCCACGCTGGCCCTCGGGTCGGCGATGGCACTGGTGGTGTATCCGCACACGGTCACCACCGTGCTCGCGACCAGAAGCCGGGACGTCGTGCGCCGCAGTGCCGCACTTCTGCCGGCCTTCACGCTGGTTCTCGGCCTGTTCGCGCTGCTCGGCTTCTTCGCGATCGCGGCCGGTACGCGCCCTGTCGGCATGGACGGTCAGCCCAACCCCCAGCTCGCGATCCCGCGGCTCTTCGTGGACCTGTTCCCGAGCTGGTTCAGCGGTATCGCCCTGGCCACCATAGCCATCAGCGCGCTTGTACCCGCCGCGATCATGTCCATCGCCGCCGCCAACCTCTTCAGCCGTAACGTCTATCGCGAGTTCATCAGGCCGGACGCGAGTTCCCAGGACGAGCTGCGCGTCTCCAAGGCGGCCTCCCTTCTCGTCAAGTTCGGAGCGCTGGCCTTCGTGCTGTTCCTCGACAGGAAGTTCGCGCTGGACTTCCAGCTCCTCGGCGGAATCTGGATCCTGCAGACCTTCCCGGCGATCGTGGTCGGGCTCTACACCCGCTGGTTCCACCCCGGAGCGCTGCTCGTCGGCTGGGCGTTCGGCATGGTGTACGGCACCGTCACCGCGTACGGCATCGTCAACCCCGGAACCGGCAGGCACTTCGGCGGATCGCTCGCGGAGATCCCGATCATCGGCGACGGCCGTCTCGGCTACGTCGCCCTGACCGCCTGCGTGCTGAACGCGGCCGTCAGCGTGGCCGCCACCCTCGCGTTCCGGGCGGCGAAACGGCCGGCGGGCCGCGACCAGACCTCGGCCGACGACTACCACGCGGACATCGACGACCCACGCGTCGAACCCATCCGGGAGCTCATCCGGTGAGAAGGACTCCCGACCACCGGCAGCCCGTTCGAAGGCCCGCCGGCCGCCCCGTTCCGTACGAGATCTGGGAGCGGTGCCGATACCGGGGACCTGCCGGGGCGGTCCGGATACTGTGTATGTGGACCGCGCCGTCGAAGGGCATGTCACCGACCGTTCCCGAGACGTCGCCTGGATCTGCACCCGTTTCGAAGAGCTCCGCACGGAGGCCTCGCCCCCGCGAGCGAGCATCGACCTCAAGACGAAGGTGATGGACACATGGACGCGGACCTGAGCAACGCCGTCTGGCGCAAGGCGGCTCCGGGTGGCGACACCGGTGAAGACTGTGTCGAGGTGGCCGTGATCGACGACCTCGACGAGGGGCACAAGGCCGGAGCCGGTCCCCTCTACGTGCTGCGCGACTCCAAGAACCCGGACGGCCCGAAGCTGTTCTTCACCCGTTCGGAGTGGGACGCCTTCGTCGGCGGCGTGAAACTCGGCGAGTTCGACAACTGACGGAGCCAGGCCCGAAGACCCCCGTCCGAGACGGGGGTCTTTTCGTTCGGCGGTCCAGGTAGCCGGTCTCGGTCCGGTCTTTCCGGTCCGGGTGGCCGGGCCTGTAGCTCTTCCTCGCCGGCTTCGCCCGTATGGCGGCCCGTCCGGCCTTCCGGGTCTGTGCGGCCGGGTCCTGCCCGGCTCCCCGGCGCGATTCCTTTCCCTGGCTTTGAAGGGGGCGGAGCTCCCACGACCGGTGCCTTCCGGAATCCGGGTTACCCACCCTGACCTGGGTGAACGTCCGATCGGCCAGGAAAGCCGAGGCTGAGGGGCCGGCCGCGCGGGTGAGATCGGCCGCGCGTTTTTGAAAATACAATATTCCCCAAAAGCATTCTTATACTAAATTATGGGTTTTTTTGTGAGTTTATATGGATATTGCGAATATTGTGATTACTGGTGGATTCGAAGGATTGACATGAGGAGGGCTTATGAACTTCAACATGATCTTTCCTGCAGGGGGGCGGGTCGAATGCTGCGGCTGGAGGCGCCGCCGCTTCCATCGCCGCCACTGGCGCAGGCGTCACTGGGGCTGGTGGTGGTGAGCGACGAGGCTCTCGAACGGTCAACACGCATTCGAACGGGTTCCCGGCACATGCCGGGAACCCGTAGCCGTGTTCGAAGACGGTTCGCGCCGTCCTCCCACTCCGAGGATCCTCTGTCGTTCCGGCCCCGCGCGGTGCTCGTCGGCTGATCGCACTCGTTCACCTGTGGCATCGGAGACCCTCGGCGCCAATGCACACCTCCATGTATATTTGATTCAGATCGATGCATACACGGGAGGTGCTTCATGAGCCGGACAATGATCGACCTGGATGACGATCTGCTGGCCGAGGTCGCCAAGGCGTTGGGGACCGGCACGAAGAAGGAGACGGTCAACGCCGCGCTGCGTGAGGTGCTGGAGAACCGGCGCCGGGCATTGGCCTTGGCCCGGCTGCGTGGCGCGGCTTCCGAAGGCGCCTTCGACCTGGAGATCTTCGACGAGAAAGGGAACTACCGGCGGTGAGCGCCGCGCAGTTCCTCATGGACACCAGCGCGTTGGCCCGGCTCATGCGTGGTGAGGCCGAGACCTACGGCTGGGATCAGGCAGTCGCGGCAGGGCTGGTCGCCGTATGTCCGATCACCGAACTGGAGTTCTTCTACAGTGCGCGATCTCTGGCGGATCGTGAGCGGGGGATCGAGGACATGCGCCAGTTGTTCGGCTGGGTGCCCGTTGACGACCGCGCGTACGACCGGGCATGGCGGGTTCAGGGCCTGCTCACGGAGAGAGGGTGGCATCGCAGCGCGGGCCCCGTGGATCTCGTGCTGGCGGCGACCGCCGAGCTGCGAGGGCTCACGTTGCTACACCGTGATCACGACTTCGAGCGCATAGCCGCGGTCACCGGTCAGGCACTCCAGTGGTACGGCCCGGAAGCGGGGAAGTAGTCGCCCGGACGGTGACCGGTGCCAGGGTGTGGGGAGTGCGTCCCGCAAGGTGCTCCGGCCGGACGCCGGGATGTCGCCACGGCCCGCTCCCGCGCATCGCGGGAGCGGGCCGTGGCGGGAGAAGGCGTGACGACGAGTCGCGGCCAGAGGGCCGAGCGAGGGGCTGAAAGAGGAGCGGCGCGGTCAGGGGCGGCCGAGGGCGCGGTAGTGCCAGCCTGAGGCGCGCCAGGTCTCGGCGTCGAGGGCGTTGCGGCCGTCGACGATCTTGCGGGAGGCCACCACGGAACCCAGCTCCTCGGGGTCCATGGTGATGAACTCCTGCCACTCGGTCAGCAGCAGCACCACATGGGCGTCCCTGGCCGCCTCCAGGGCGGAGGCGCCGTAGGAGAGCCGGGGGTGGGCCCGGCGGGCGTTCTCCTGGGCGACGGGGTCGTAGACGGTGACCCGGCCACCCTGCTCGCTGATCTTGACGGCGACGTCCAGGGCGGGGGAGTCGCGGATGTCGTCGGAGTTGGGTTTGAACGCGGCGCCGAGCACGGCGACGGTGCAGTTGTGGAAAGAGCCTCCGGCCAGCTCGCGGGCCAGGTCGACCATGCGGGCCCGGCGGCGCATGTTGATCGCGTCCACCTCGCGCAGGAAGGTCAGCGCCTGGTCGGCGCCGAGCTCTCCGGCGCGGGCCATGAAGGCGCGGATGTCCTTGGGCAGGCAGCCGCCGCCGAAGCCGAGCCCGGGGTTGAGGAACTTGCCGCCGATGCGGTCGTCGAAGGAGAGCGCCAGGGAGAGTTGCTTGACGTCGGCGTGCGCGGCCTCGCAGACCTCGGCCATCGCGTTGATGAAGGAGATCTTCGTGGCGAGGAAGGCGTTGGCGGCCACCTTGACCAGCTCGGCCGTGGGGTAGTCGGTGATCACCATCGGGGTGCCCATCTCCAGCATGGAGGCGTACACCTCCCGCATGACCTTCTCCGCCCTGTCGGAGGCGACGCCGAGCACGATCCGGTCGGGGTGCAGGGTGTCCTTCACCGCGAAGCCCTCACGGAGGAACTCGGGGTTCCACGCCAGCTCGGCGCCCGCGCCGATGGGGGCCAGCCGCGCCAGCTTGTCGGCCAGGCGCTGGGCGGTGCCGACCGGGACCGTGGACTTGCCGACGACCAGGCACTCGCGCGTCAGGTGAGGGGCCAGCGACTCGATCGCGGCGTCCAGGTAGGACACGTCCGCCGCGTACTCTCCCGGCTTCTGGGGGGTGCCCAGGCACAGGAAGTGCACGTCTCCGAAGGCCGCGGCCTCCTCGTACGAGGTGGTGAAGCGCAGCCGCCCGTTGGCCAGGTTACGTCGCAGCACCTCTTGCAGGCCCGGTTCGTAGATGGGCAGGTCACCGGCCTGTAGGCGGCCGATCTTCTCCGCGTCCACGTCGAGGCTGAGGACTTCGAAGCCCAGCTCGGCCATGCAGGCGGACGTCGTCGCACCGAGGTATCCGGTTCCCACCATCGTCAGGCGGTAGGCCACTGGTGCTCCTTTCGGTTCTGCCCAATTATTTGCCGTCAGAGTATCGGCATCTGACACTTCCACTTTGCCACCTGCGTAAACGCGGAAGGACATACCACATGGGGTGGAGCGCTCCAGTGTTTGTTGGACGTCCTACTATTTCCCTATGAGCTACCCTCTCTACGCACTGCCCGAGGAGCACCAGATGCTCCGCGAGACGGTCCGCGCCCTCGCCGACGAGAAGATCGCCCCTCGTGCCGCGGAGGTCGACGAGACCGGGGAGTTTCCCTCGGACGTCTACAAGGCGCTCGTCGCGGCGGACCTGCACGCCGTGCACGTTCCCGAGGAGTACGGCGGCGCCGGTGCCGACGCGCTCGCGACGGTCATCGTCATCGAGGAGGTGGCGCGGGCCTGCGCCTCGTCCTCGCTGATCCCCGCCGTCAACAAGCTCGGGACCGTCCCGCTGCTGCTGTCGGCCTCCGAGGAGCTCAAGCAGCAGTATCTTCCGGCGGTCGCGCGGGGCGACGGGATGTTCTCGTACGCCCTGTCGGAGGCGGAGGCGGGCAGCGACGCCGCCGCCATGAAGACCCGCGCGGTCGCGGACGGCGACCACTACGTGCTCAACGGCGCCAAGATGTGGATCACCAACGCCGGGGTGTCGGAGTACTACACGGTGATGGCCGTCACCGAGCCGGGCGTCGGAGCCAGGGGCATCTCCGCGTTCGTCGTGGAGAAGGCCGACGAGGGCGTCAGTTTCGGGGCCAAGGAGCGCAAGCTCGGTATCAAGGGCTCCCCGACCCGCCAGGTCATCCTGGAGAACGTGCGGATTCCCGCTTCCCGGATGATCGGCGCCCCCGGCACCGGTTTCAAGACCGCCCTGGCCACCCTGGACCACACCCGCATCACCATCGCCGCCCAGGCGCTCGGCATCGCCCAGGGCGCGCTGGACTACGCGATCGGCTACATCAAGGAGCGCAAGCAGTTCGGCAAGGCCGTCGCCGACTTCCAGGGCGTCCAGTTCATGGTCGCCGACATGGCCATGAAGCTGGAGGCCGCCCGCCAGCTCACCTACGTCGCCGCGGCCAAGTCCGAGCGTGCCATGCACGGCGAGCCCCAGGCCGACCTCACCTTCATCTCCAGCGCGGCCAAGTGCGCCGCCTCGGACGCCGCCATGGAGATCACCACCGACGCGGTCCAGCTCCTCGGCGGGTACGGCTACACCAGCGACTACCCGGTCGAGCGCATGATGCGCGATGCCAAGATCACCCAGATCTACGAGGGCACCAACCAGATCCAGCGCCTGGTGATGGCCCGCCAGCTCCTCAAGTAACCCCTGAAGTGCACGAACCCCGCCCCCATCTCTTCAGGGGCGGGGCTCGCTGTCTCCTGATTTCGACGCTAAACGATCACTGTTCCGTCCCTGTTCCGTGAGAGACGGCGCGCGGCCGGAACATGCGCTCGTCGATGGCCTTCCGGGCACGGTCGTGGGAGCCGGGCATCATGTGGGCGTAGACACGGAGAGTGAAACCGGGGTCCGCGTGGCCGAGGTACTCGGCGAGCTCTCTAATAGAGACGGCCCCGGCGAGCATGACACTCGCGTAGTAGTGCCGCAGTTGGTGAAGCCCTTCCTTACGGGAGGTTGCGAACCGCTTCCGGGCGCGGGTGTCCTTCTCAGGGGCCGGGATGACGCCGCCGGCTACGAGGGCGGGTTTCCAGATGAGTTCGCTGTAGCTGCGTGCCCTGATGAACTTGTTGTCCGTCCAGCGGAACAGCAGGTTGTGTGTCCGGAGCTTGCCGCTTGGCTTCTCCCAGGGCAGCGAGCAGACGAGCGGAGGATACGCCTTCACGTGCTGCCGGATCGCCTCAGCGGCCCATTGGGGGAGCGGAACAACACGCTCGCGGTCGTTCTTGGGCAGCGCGTAGACGTGGTCAGCGCCCAGCTTCTTGATCTGCCGCCTGACCCGGATCAGCTCCTCGTCGAAGTCGACGTCCTCTAGGGCGAGGCCGAAGATCTCACCTTGCCGGAGCCCACAGGAAGTGGCAATGATCGGGATCAGGCGGAAGAGATCGGGATGGGCATGGATCACCGCGTGGACTCGCTCGTCAGCCCAGGCGATCAGCTCTTCCCCGCTGTGCTTGGGCACCTGGACGACTGGCGATCGGGCTGGATTCTTTTTGATCGCCTCGTCTGCGATGGCTAGTTCCAGGACTCCTTGCAGGACGAGGAACGATGTCTTGATGGTCGATGGCCCGTAGCGCTCGTTCAGGTCACTGATCCATGCCTGAACGAGCGAGGGGAGGATGCTCTTCACCTGCCGCCGGTCGAAGGTGGGGGCGACATGGAGGCGATAGATGTACTCGTATCGGACCTTGGTTGACGGGTCGACGATGCGGGAGTCCAGCCAGCGTGCAGCGAAGTCGGCGAAGAGCGTCTTACCGGCATTCGGATCGATGTACTCACCGCGGCTGACGTCAGTCTCCATGGACGACGCCTTCTTCTCCGCGTCGGCTTTCCGCCCGAACACGGTCGATACTTCTTTCCCATCGGGATCAAGCCAGACCGCGAGCCAGCGCTTGCCGATGCCGTATCGCGCGGTCTTAACCTTCTCCGTCTTGCCGTCCGGGCGGCGGATGGTCTTAGTCCACAGGTCCTTGACGAAGGCCACGGCCTACTCCTGTTCCCGGACCCAGGACACGACGTCCTCTGGCACGTAGCGCAGGTAACGGCCGATCCGACGGCTCTTCGGACCAGTGCCCAGGTGCCGCCACTGGTAGAGCGTGGCCACGGGGATGCGGAGATAGAGCGAGACGTCCTCGACATCCCAGAGATTGTCAATGGAGGCCATTAGCGTTCCCCTCGTGCCATGAAGGAGGTAGGGGAGTGCCGGTGAGAGCAGCGGTGAGAAGCGCGTCACCGGCGGAGAAGCCCTGTCCGGCGTACTCCCAGTGCGAGACGACGAGCACGGTGTCCTCGTCGAAGAGCGGAAGGCGTCCGGTGGTGATCGCTTCCCCACGCATGTACTCGGTGCGAGCAGCGCGGATGTCGCCGAGGGTGGTGGAGTAGCGGCGGCTCTTGGTGGAGAAGTGGCCGCGGAAGCCGAGCATGTGAGCCCATTTGATGAGCCGGAACTCGGTCAGTTCGTCGAAGGCGCCCAGGCGCAGGCACTCGGCGATGAGCCGCCGGGCGTGGTCGCGGATCGGCAGGGCGGTCAGGTCGTCGAGGGGGTTGATGCGCCGGTCGAGGGTGCCGACGCATTCGGCGGCTTTGGTGGCGTACTTGGCGATGTAAGCGGCTACGGCCTGTTCGGTGAGGTCACCGGTCACGGTGATCTCGCGGATGTCGAGTTGAGCGCCCCATTGGAAGGCCCGCGCGGGTTCACCAGGTACCGCAGGGACGGTGACCGCGACGGCGGAGGCTGCGTGCTGTACGGCGTTGGTCAGCAGGTCGGCTGTCGCCCAGGCCGGTGGAGGGGTAGCCGGCCCCTCGGGGCCGTCGACGCGGATGACCGCGTGAAAGTGGACGACGCCGCGCCGCTGGTACTCGGCGACTTTGGCGAAGGAGATCGTGAGCTGTTCGCGGAGTTCGCGGAGCGTTAGTCCGGCGTTCCTGGCGACGCGTCGGCGTAGAGCTTCGGTGAGGCGTCGCCACAGTTCCGGGGACATGGCGTTGAACAGCACGCTTCCCGCGTAGTCGTAGCAGTCCGGGCACAGCGGTTCACCGAGGCGACTCTCGTCGGCCCCGTGCCGAGCGGTGCAGGACATGACGCGCCCGTGCGGGCAGGTGGCCGCATCGCGTCGAGCGTGGCACGGCAGGACGGTCCCGTTCTTCTCTCGCCGGGTGTGGACGGTCCCGAAGGAGGGAGCCGTCAGGGTGACGAACAGGCAGGGGTGCGCGGTGACCGAGGCCGGGACGCCCTTGCCGCCGACCAGGCCGGCGCGGATGAGTTGGTAGGTGTCGGCTCGGTAGGTCTCGGCGCAGGCCGGGCAGCGGGAGGCGCGCCGGGTCTTGCAGGGGACGCGAAGGATGCCGTCCGGTTCGGTCACGGTGGTGTAGCTGTGCGGGCGTTGGCCGGTGGCGGGGTCGAGGTGGTGGACGTGGCCGCGGAGGTGGATGGGCTGTCGACAGCCGCCGGTCCGGCGGATTTGGGAGGCCCAGCGGGCGTATTGGGGGTCGTGGAGCCGGGTGATCATCCCGGCTACCGCGTGGGTGCTTGGCATGATGGGGGTGTCCCTTCCGGGCTTTCGAGGTTCGGTGTGGGATGGCCCCCGACGTGGCGGACGTCTTGGCGGATGTGTGGTCACGCCGGGGGCGCCAAGGACTCTCAGCTGAAGCCGAGGCCCTCGCAGTGCTCGCAGGTCTGGCCGTAGCTGTCGACGCCGGTCCCGCCGCAGTGGCAGCACAGCCAGCGCTTGGGCGCGATGTCGACGAGCGGGGATTCCTGGTCGTCGGTCACGTGATCCACCTCCCCCCGGTGCGCTTGGGCGCGGTATCGAGGAACACACGCCAGGTGTGTGGCCGCTCGCGCAGCGGCAGCACCGGCGAGACGGAGCCGATGGGGAGGATCGTGCGGATCTTGTTGACGGCATAAGCGATTTCGGCGTGGGTGCCGTCGATGCGGATGCGCATGGGGATCTCTTTTCTGGTCAGGCGGTACGGGACGAGGGGACGGGGGCGGGGTCGACGCAGCCCGCGTAAGAGCTGTCGGCGTCGTGGCGTGCCTTGGCGCGGGCGAGGATGCCCACGGCCGAGTACTCCACTGGCCCGAAGGCGCGGCTTGTCCGGTAGTGGCCGTAACCGATGTCGCCGGGGTCGA
Source organism: Streptosporangium sp. NPDC002544 (assembly GCF_040295965.1). Classification (NCBI taxonomy): domain Bacteria; kingdom Bacillati; phylum Actinomycetota; class Actinomycetes; order Streptosporangiales; family Streptosporangiaceae; genus Streptosporangium; species Streptosporangium sp. NPDC002544. Next base: position 593,820 of record NZ_JBEOWJ010000001.1, read on the forward strand.
TGGCGGTGCCGAGGAGTTCGGCGATGGCGTCGATCTCGGCGCACATGTCGGGGTCGGTTCCGGCGGCGAAGTGGAGGAGCTTGGGGAAGGCCGGGACAGGGGCGCCGGGGTTGGCCTCCAGGAAGGCGGCCAGGTCGACGAGTCCGTTGATGACCGCGGCGCGGTGGTCGGTGGTGCTCATGGGGTGTCCTTTCGCTGTCAGACGGGTTCGGGGCTGTCGCGCAGGGAGCGCAGGAGGTCGGAAGCGAGTTGGCTGGAGACTCCGAGGCGGGTGCGCAGGGTGTCGCGGGTGATGGGTCTGCCGTGCCGGGCGTGGTGTTCGTCGGCGACGCGGCGGGCGTAGTCGAGCAGCGCATCGGCCGTACCGGCTTCGTTCTGGCCGTTCTCGGCGCCGTTCTGTTCGTTCTGAGGTCCGTTCTGGCCGGGGACGGCGAGACCGGACAGCGAGGCAGGAGCTGAGGGTCCGGGGACGCCCGCAGGGAGGGTGTTGGGTGCGGGGATGGTTTCCGGCACGGCGTCCGGGACGGGAACGGGTGCCGGGGACGGTTCGGAACGAGGGTCGGTGGAGCGGCGCTCCAGCATGGAGACCGCGATCAGGAACGCTCCGGCCGGGGTTGCTGCGGTGATCCATCCCCAGGCCGACGGGTGGGCTTGGGCGAGGTTCGCGGCCAGGGACAGGGTGATCCCGCCGACGAGGACGAGGGTCGGCCAGGAGATCCAGCCGCTTCGTTCGCGTCCGTTCTTCTTGTCGCGCTGTCGTTCCCGTGCGGCCATGACACAGGTGAGGTCGACGCAGACCGCTATGGCCCAGGCCATCCACCCGGACTGTCCGTGGTCGGTGGCGGTGTCGCGGATGTGGGTGAAGCTGCCGGCCCCGGCGATCGCGGCGAGGATCAGCACCGGCGCGGAGTCGGCCAGCCGTACGGCCAGACGAGGCGCGGTCGCGGTCACGGTGGTTCTCCTTCCAGGTCCGAAAGGTCAGGCGATGAGTTCGGGGGTGTCGACGCCGGGCAGTTCGTGACCGAGGCCGGAGGCGGCTACCTGGTTCCACGACGGAGCCATGTCGGCGTAGGCGTCCGCGGCTTGCTCTGCGGCGGTGGTGGAGACGTAGCCGGACCGCGCCCGGTACCACCGGCCGTCAGAGCCGGTGATCACGGCCACCCCGGGCAGTTCCGGTGCGATGGAGCGGGCGGCAACGAGGGCGTCGGGGTCGAGGTCGCCCAGCGTCATCACCGCGGTTTCGGGATCGTTGACCCGGTGACAGACCCGCCCGCCGATCTGGGCACGCAACGCGGTCACGCCGGGACCGAGGTCGGAGCCGATCCGTTGCCCGGACAGGATCAGGTGGATGCCGAACGCGCGGCCGAGCTGGGCGATGCGCAGCAGCGCGGTAGCCGTCCGGGTGACCTGATCCTTCTCGGCCTTGTCAGCGGTCAGATACAGCTCGGCGAGTTCGTCGACCAGGACCACGACCGGGATCGGACGTCCGGCGTCGGGGAGTTGCCAGATGTCGCGCACCCCGTAGCGGCGACAGGCCAGCATCCGGGCACCCATCACCGCGATCAGGTCACTGAGAAGGTCGAGGCACTCGGCGCGGGTGGTGGCCAGCGCGGTCAGTCGAGCGGCGTAGGCCGACAGCTCCACCCCGCCTTTGAGGTCGAAGCCGACCAGCGCGACCGGTTGCGGGGCCAAGCCAACGATGAGCGCGTTGATCAGATTGGACTTGCCCGACTGGGTGGCGCCCGCGTTCATCCAGTGCGGAATGAGCCGCAGGTCCATGCGCCAGGCCGCACCGGTCTCCAGCACCCCGACGATGGGCCGGAGCAGGTCCTCGGCCCGCCAGCCGTCGCGCGGTTCCGCCGGAGGGGAGGCGGGGGCGACGTGGGTTAAAGGGTCTTGGGTGATTCCTTGGAGGGTGACGCGGCCAGGCCGGGAAGCGACGACGCGAACCGCCTCGATGCGCCAGGCGTGCGCGAGCCGTTCGCAGACCTTGGCGTAGTCGTCGGGCACCTGGCCGTCGAGGAGGTGGAAGGTGATGCGGAAGCCGTGCCGTACGGGGCGGGGTAGGCCCATCCAGGGTTTGGTGTCGACGGCGACCCGCTGGAAGCGCCGCTTGACCTGCACGACGCCGGTCGAGGCGACCAGGCCGGGGACGGTGGTGAACCACCAGCGGTGCCGCTTCTTGGTCAGCCCGCAGCCGGAGGCGACGTGACGCCAGGACCAGCGCAGCCAGACGGCTTTGCGCGGGAAGACCAGGACGTACCAGTAGGAGAGGGGAGCCCAGCGCCGCCAGGCGAGCAGGACGAGCACGACGGCGAGGACCTTGAGTAACGGGTGGCCGAGGTCGATCACAGGTCCGCCCCCATCCCGGCGGAGAGAGCGGAACCGGCGGGGACGAAGGAGGCGGCCCGGTAGGAGATGCCCCAGCGTCCGCCCTGCTCCCAGACGTAGCCGACCAGGCCGACCGGGACGACCTCCTCACCGGCGGTGATCTGCGGCTCAGGGGTGGTGGTGACCTTAACGAGTTCCATCCGGTTGAACTCGTCCTCGAACAGGAAGGTGAGCTCGTACATGACGTTGCCGTCCTTGTCGCGCTTGATCTCGCCGGTGTCCTTGTTGACGAGGCGGGGCTTGGCGGCCTTGACGCAGGTGATCTGAAGCTTGGTGACGTCGACGGGGATGGGGATGGCGCGCATGATCGTTCCTTTGCTAGATGGAAGCCTTGGCGTACATAGAACGCTTAGAATTCTATGTTGTCAATGAGTTCTTCGGCGGCTTGGTTGGCTTCTTTACGGGGGTGTGTTGAACTGGAGTCGTGGTGCACCTTGCGGTACGCATTACGGTGCGCCGTGGTGCAAGACGGTGCAGCAGACGAGACGAGACGAGACGTAGATGGTGGAGAAGACCGGCCAGCCGGCCTACTTGCAGATCGTCGACGAGCTGCGCGGCCAGATCCGTACCGGCTCACTCGCGCCCGGTATGGCGCTGCCCTCCATCGCCCAGCTGGGCGAGCGCTTCGACGTCTCCGCCAGCGTGGTCAAGGCCGCGATCAGCGTGCTGCGCACCGAGGGACTGGTGATCGGCCAGCAGGGCAAGGGTGTGTTCGTCCGCCAGGCCCCCGCCGAGACCTCCAAGCCCGAGGCATCGGATGTGAACGCCGAGATCCTGGACCAGCTTGCCCAGACGCGCCAGAGCGTCAAGGAGCTGGGTGATCGACTCGCCGCTCTGGAGGCGGCAGTCTTCGCAAAGCAGAAGTGATCTCGCCGATCCGGCACGCCAACTCGTCCAGCTCTGCCCGAATCGCGGCCAATTCCCAGCTGATCCGCTGTGGGTCGACGTTCACAGGTTCCCCCCTTGCTCTGCGGTGCGTTTCGCCTTTCGCGATGGCTTAAGTTCACCGTGAGCTGGGGGTTTCTGGTATCACACCGATCTAGTTAAGCTTCTTCAGTTCTCCTCAACACCCATTTACACAAGCGTTTTCATATGCACGACCGCACACCGCATCACCTCCCCGAAGCGTGAAGGCGAAAGTATGCAACTGAAGACGACCCAGCGACCCGGCTGGACCCCCTCCCGCCTGCGCGAACACCGCGAAGCCCACGGCCTGACCCTGGAAGGCGCAGGCGAACGACTCCGCCAGGCAGCCACCCGCCACGGCCTGAGCGTCCCGGCCGCCAACTTCCAAACGCTGTGGGGACACGAGCAAGGAACCGTGTTCCCCGGACCGCATTATCGGCGCGCTTACTGCCTGCTTTACCAGGCCACCGAACCCGAACTAGGGTTTCGCCCCCCTCTGCCCGGTGAATCACAGAAAGCGGAAATCGTGATTTCCGATTTGCCCACGCCCGCCGATCCCGCAGCCGACAACGCCGCCGCCCAGGTCATCGAGGAGACGTTCACCAAGGTCTCCGTCGGCGGCATCGAGCCGGGCAACTCCCCGCAAGCACTTCTTCGTAACCGCGTGGTCGACGCCTGGCGCAGACGCCACGGCGGAGGCAGTCCCCGCCCCATCCTCACCCTGGTCGGCGGGTACGCCGGATCTGGCAAGACCGAGTTCTCCCGCTTCCTGTCCGACATCACTGGGTGGGCGTTCCTGGACAAGGACTCCCTGACCCGCTCCATCGTCGAGCGGCTGCTCGTCTCCCTCGGAGGCGACCCCAACGACCGCCACACCGACCTGTACCTCAAGGAGGTCCGCCCGCTGGAGTACCGGTGCCTGATGGAGACCGCGTGGGACAACCTCAACGTCGGTACCTCGGCCATCCTGGCGGCCCCGTTCATCGCCGAGCTCAAGGATGAGGCGTGGTTCGCCCGCCTGGAGAACCGGTGCGCCGCCAAGGGGATCGACGTCGCGGCGATCTGGGTTCGCTGCGATCCCGAGTCGATGCGCGAGTACATCGAGTTCCGCGGAGCCGCCCGCGATGCGTGGAAGCTGAGCAACTGGGAGCAGTACGCCGCGAGTTTGAACGTCGAGGCCAGCCCGCCCACCGCGCACGTCACCATCGACAACCGGCTCGGTGCCGCGATCAGCCTGGCCGACCAGACCCGCGAAGCGCTCAAGCGGATCCTGACGTGAGCCCGCAGGGAATCGTCATCTACGGCCCGCCCGCCAGCGGCAAGAACACCATCACCGCAGCCCTCACCCGCCTGGATCCGCGGTTCACCCTGTTGCCCAAGCTCAAGGTCGGCACCGGCCGCGCCGACGGGTACGAGTTCGTCAGCGCCGAGCACCTGGACAAGCTCCGCCAGGCAGGTCGACTGGTCGCCGAGACCCACCGCTACGGCAACGTCTACGCCATCGACCGCCAGACGATCGAAGGCCGCCACGCCGCCGGCTACGTCCCCGTCGTGCACATGGGCAATATCCGTGATCTGCGGCAGCTCATCGGCAAGGTCCCCGATGGATGGCTCCGTGTGCTGCTGTGGGTCCCGCGTGAGGTCACCGAACAGCGATCCCGAAGCCGCGGGGACGTCGATACCGGGAAGCGCCTTGCCGCGTGGGACGAGACACTCACCGACCTGGAGACAAGTATCGACGCCGGGTTCTTTCACCTGCGCATTCACACTGACCGTCGCAGAGCCGAAGCGGCAGCGCACGAGATTAGGAATGCCTACGATCGACTACGGCACGCCATTTGGTTTCAGGCGGAGGCGCGCCGCCTTCGAGACGAGTTGCTACCTGCGCCGGGATCAGGTCCAGCCGCCACCAGGTGCCGCACTGTCGACAACGGGCACCATCAGGCAGAGGATTCGGATGGGTCCACTCCACCTCATGGTGAAGACAGTCAGACCTAGGAGCGTAGCTGCGGGCGCACCGCTCAGCCGTGACCGAGGATTCATCCGCCGTCACGATCAGCGGCGCGTCTCCCTGGGAGCGCCCGCAGTGCGGACACACCGGCGGTACATCGTTCAGCCGGTCTGCAATGCATTGCTGTTCGTCGGCCAGCTGGAGGAGTTCCTCGGCCGTTTCGGCGACCAGGTGCCCGGTGAGCCCGGCGAGCATCTCCTGTTCGGTCAGTACGAGTTCGGGATCGCGGCGCGCGGAGAAGACGCCCCAACCACTTTGTTCGGTCCTCCACCCCTCGATCACCGGCCCACCACCCACCGCAGGAAGCGGCCAAGCCGGAAGCCGTTGAGCGAACCGTTCAGACATCGCATCCTCATTCCGTTCCAGACATGACCGGTGTGGTGAGGTGTGACGGTCCCCTTTCCCAGGGGCGACGCCGTCACGCCCGTTCAGAGGTTCACCCCGCCCCGCGACAGCAGCACGGAGGAATGGTTGAACAAGGTGGTGATCAGGGAGGCATCCGAGACGAACGAACAACAGATCAACAGCAGGAACGTTGTTGGCTTCCACCAACCGCCGCCGCTGTCCAACCGGCCGAGCTGGGTGACCTGCCCCCACAGAAGGTCGACGGATCGATGTCCACGCCCGTACTCATCACCCCGCACCGGTGTGATCCGAAACGGCTGGTCATGATCGCGCTCGAAGGCCAGAAGGTCCCCCAGACGGAGCTCTTCCGCAGGCCGCACCAACGCCCTGGTAGTCAGGCCAGGCGAGCGACCTGGCAGCACCAGCGACCCCGCGCATCCATCAGGCGCGGTCATGCCGGGTACGCGGCTCTCTGCTCCGGCTCCGGCAGCGGATGGAGCTGCCGCAACTCCGCGTACCGCAGGGCAACGCGATACGCGGCCCGGCCAGGCTCTGCGACGGGGTGACGGGCGTAGACGGGACGGTACTGGCGGGGGTTCCAGCCGGTACGCCACCAGAACTGATCCCCTCGACACCACACGATCAGATCCACCCAGACCGACACGAGCGCCAGCCCGTACCCGTCATGCACATCAGCAGTGATCCCATACCGAGTCAGGGCCTCCCGGAGCTCTTCGGCAGCCCTTACCGCTGTGTCGTCGGGGAAGGTCACGGTCACGGCTCACTCCCTTCTCCACGTCAGTCGGCGAAAGCTCTTGGTGGATGGACATCGGCGAGCGGAACCCGGAACCGTGTCCCTTGGCGCCCTCCAGCACCAGGGGACGGGACCGGTGTGGGGAAGCGGTCCTGAGCTGGCACGTAGGCCACCGCTCACCGATGCCATGGCCGCATCATAGACATGCAATTCTATAGAACACCATAGAACACAGCAGTATGTTCTGCTGGAGCGCCCTCCCCTACGGGCTTCTACCGTGTGCTCATGACCGAGTTGCGGGATGATCTGCCCAGGTGGCGACAGGTGCGCGACATCATCATCAAGCGCATCGAGGCCGGCCAGTACAAGCCAGGCCAACGCATCCCCTCGGTCGTCGACCTCACCCAAGAATTCGGCATCGCCACCCAGACCGCACAAAAGGTCATGAACGCCCTACGCAAGGACCGATGGATCCGCACCGAACGCGGTATGGGCAGCTTCGTCACCACCACCGAGGAACGTACCACGGAGCCCGACGAGGCCCCCGAGTAGCTGTTACAGCCTCAAGATCACCGGAGCCCACTCACTCCGGATGAGAACTTTCTCTACGTCTTTAAAGGCGAGCCGCCTTCGGCGTCTCGCCACGCGTCGGGCGGTCGCTGGTCGCGCTGCGGCTCTTCGGCCGGTCGCGACCAGCGCCGCCCACGCGCCAATAGGCCGACAGCGAACTGTCATAAGAGCCGAAGAGACGCCTCCGGCGGGGATCTCCGGCCCCGAGGTGATCGCCGCGCGGGACCGAGGCTGTGGGTGGCTGAGGAGTCTCTGATCACCTCGCACACCATCGACCCAGGCAAGCCCAGCAGACCGGCTCCTCCGGCTCAAGCCCGGCTGTGCAAGCAGGGCAACCAGCAAGCGAGGAAGGTCACCGGGACGCATGTACACGCGAGGCCGGGCTTGATCCTCCGTCCCCGGCCCGCTGCCGCTTCGCGGTGGGTCGATGGCGTACGAGGTGATCAGGGCAGGGAAGCGTGCGGGACCGCACCAGGACGCGGGAGATGCGCTGAAACGGTGGATGTAACGATCCTCATGATTTTCCAGGAGTAATTATCTGATCTTGGGTGTGCGGTTCATCATGGGGCCATGATGCGCGGGTGGAGGATAGCGGCAGGGCTCGCCCTGGTGGTGCTGGGAGTGCTGCTGTTCAAGGCCGGCCTCGACGATGCCGACAAGTGGGCCAGCGTGATCGGCGTATTCGTGGGACTGCTCGGCCTGATCCTGTCCGGGTATGGGGTGATGCTCAGCCACCGTGCGCTGCAATCCGGCCTGCAGGCCACAGGAGTGCAGGTGACGGCATCCGGGACACGGTCGATCGCCGGACAGACCATCTCCGGGAACGTCTCTACTGGCGACACCGTGCCCCCTGATTCGGCCGAGAAGGACAAGACCCCGGCAGGCAACGCCCCGCAGGCCGGTCCCGCGCCTGCCACCGAGGCTCCCCAAACCGCCGGGGCGGCTCAGGTGACGGTGACCGCGTCCGGGGAACGGTCGATCGCCGCACAGACCATCTCCGGAACCGTCTCCACCGGAGATAACGCCACGGGCAACCGCTGAGAGCCGATCATGGGGGACACGACACCGCAGCGCCGCACCGAGATCGAGGCATCAGGCGATAGATCGGTAGCCAGCGGGGAGATCCACGGGCCGGTGAGCACGGGGGACAACTCGCCCGTGGATAACCGGACGATCAGGCTTGAGCCGGGAACGCTGCGGGCTCCGGCCGAGGTGGACCTGACGGCGGCATTGACGAATCTGCCTGATGCGCCCGCCGCGGTGTTCATCGGGCGAGAGAACGTGCTGATGCAGCTCGACCACGAGCTGTCCGGGGACCGGGCGCGGGTGGTCATTGGCCAGGTGATCCACGGCCTGGGCGGCATCGGCAAGACCGAGTTGGCCCGCCAGTACGCCACCGCCAACCGGGACCGCTACCGGCTGAGGTGGTGGATCACCGCCGAGAGCGCCGAGCAGGTCCAGGCCGGGCTTACCGCGCTGGCCGAGCGGCTGCACCCGCCGACGGCGCTGGCCCTGTCCGGGGAGCAGGCGGCCGACTGGGCGAGGGGATGGCTGCAGGCCCACGGGGGCTGGTTGCTGGTGCTCGATAACGTGGAGGAGCCAGCGCATGTGCGGGATCTGCTGGGCCAGCTCCACACCGGGCACATCCTGGTCACCACGCGCCGCTTGGTGCGCTGGCCCGCCGGCGTCCAGCCGATTCCCTTGGAGGTGCTGGACAAGCGCGCATCGGCCGAGCTGATCGCCAGGGTCGGCGAGCGGGACCGGTCCGAAGGCCGGCCCGCCGTCGAGGCGATCGCCGCGGGACTGGGGTATTTGCCGCTGGCGCTGGAACAGGCCGGCGCCTACATTCGCGAGTCCCAAATCAGTCCCGATACGTACCTGTCCCTGCTGACCGCCCATCCCGCGCACATGTACGCCGCATCCCCCGAAGGGGGAGATGCCGAGCGCACCATCGCCCGGCTTTGGCGTGTCCACCTGGACGCCATTGGCAAGCGCAACGCCTACGCGGTGCAGCTACTACGCGTGCTGGCCTGTTACGCCCCCGATGACATCCCCCGCGACATCCTGGGCGCTGAAAGCGACAGGGCCATGGTGCTGGACGCGCTACGGCTGCTGCACTCCTACAGCCTCATCATTCTGACTGAGGGGGCCGTGGCCGTTCACCGGCTCATTCAGGCCGTGGTCGCGGCCGAGGACGAGACCAGGACGACCACTGAGGAGGGCTCTGCTCCGGACCTGGCGCTGGCCTGGTTGGCCGGTGCCTGGACAGCTTCGGCGGAGCTGTCCCCGTCTGAACAGCGCATACGGTGGCGGACACTGAGCCCGCACGCGGAAAGCCTAATCCGCCATCACCCGATTAGCGCCGAATCTCTGGGGAACGTCCAGATCTTCCGTGAAGCCGCCGGCTACGAGCGGGGCGAGGGCAACTACCATCGCGCCCACACATTCGCATCACACGGCCTGGCCGTCGACAGGGCGGTGCTGGGTGAGGAGCACCCGTCCACGTTGACCAGCCGGAACAATCTGGCGACTGTGCTGGGGGATCTGGGGCGGTTGGCTGAGGCTGAGGCTGAGCATCGGGCGGTGCTGGAGATCTGCCGTCGGGTGCTGGGTGAGGAGCACCCGCACACGCTGTCCAGCCGGAACAATCTGGCGAGTGTGCTGAGGGGACTGGGGCGGTTGGCTGAGGCTGAGGCTGAGCATCGGGCGGTGCTGGAGATCTGCCGTCGGGTGCTGGGTGAGGAGCACCCGTACACGCTGTCCGGCTGGAACAATCTGGCGAGTGTGCTGAGGGATCTGGGGCGGTTGGAGGAGGCTGAGGCTGAGCATCGGGCGGTGCTGGAGGTGCGGCGTCGGGTGCTGGGTGAGGAGCACCCCGATGTGTTGACCAGTCGGGGCAATCTGGCGAGTGTGCTGAGGGATCTGGGGCGGTTGGCTGAGGCCGAGGCTGAGCATCGGGTGGTGCTGGAGGTGCGGCGTCGGGTGCTGGGTGAGGAGCACCCAGACACGCTGTCCAGTCGGGGCAATCTGGCGGGTGTGCTGAGGGATCTGGGGCGGTTGGCCGAGGCCGTGGCTGAGCATCGGGCGGTGCTGGAGATCTGCCGTCGGGTGCTGGGTGA